>CAIKVH010000001.1 GCA_903830725.1 uncultured Burkholderiales bacterium
CTCAAACCAAGTTGCTGGATTAACAGTCACAATAAGCGATGCGTTCACCGTCCAACAACTACAGGCACTGAGTACGGCTAACGTATCTCAACTGAATACAGCCAACGTAATTGATCTCTCGACATCCCAGGTCGCAGCGCTGAGCCCAGCTCAGTTGAATGCACTGACAACTGAGCAACTAGCAATATTAAGTTCATCTGATATTGCTGCCCTCACTACGACGCAAGTATCAGGTCTGAACAGTTCAACTTTAAGCGGACTCACAACAGCTCAAATTCAGTCGCTTCTGGTCTCAGAAATACTGGCCATTTCTGCGGGTGCAGTACCAGGACTGAGTACATCGGACGTACAAGTGCTTTCAACGTCACAGGCAGCAGCTCTGAGCACGGCACAATTGAATGCCATGACGCAGGGACAACTGTTGAGCTTAACCACTGCAAATGTGGCATCACTTACCACTTCACAGATTGCTGGACTATCGAGCTCGGCAGTTAATGCCCTTTCAAGTCTTCAGTTACAGGCCCTAACCACGACGCAATCTGCAGGGCTTACGACAATAAACATCGCAGGGCTTAATGCAAACAATATCATTGGATTGAGTACAGCAGATATATTGGCGCTTAGCACGTCGCAGTTGGCAGCATTGTCTACGACCCAGATTGCCGCACTCACAGGGGTACAAATTAATGCACTCAGCACCAAGCAAATACTCAGTCTATCAACAAATGATATTGGTGCTATTACCTCGTCTCAAGTTGGCTCATTTACTTCTCTACAACTTCTTGCGCTTACAACGCTGGACATTGCTGCACTAAATACAAACGCAGTTCAGAGCTTAACAACAGCACAAATTTCAGCTTTGGGTAGTGTCCAAATCAATGCATTAAATACACAGCAGATCAGTGTATTGACTTCAACTCAGGTCCAGAGTTTGTTGCCAACTGTTCTAGCTGGGCTAAGTACTACAAATGCGCAGGCCCTATCAGCCAGTAGTATTCAGGGACTGACGACGGCTGCCTTGCAGGTTGTCCCGATCGCGCAAATGTCAACGCTGAGTAGTTCTCAATTGGCGGCATTAACCAGCGCCCAAACCAGCGTGTTGTCTACATCCCAGGTGCGTGCTTTAACTACTTCAGCGGTGCAAGGCCTAGGGATTGTGAATTTACAAAATCTAACGAGTGCGCAGTTGCTTGCGCTATCGACTTCGCAGGTAAATGCCTTGACCTCAGCTCAGGCACAGAGCCTCACAAGTACAGAGATACCTTTGTTGAGCTCGCAGCAGATCATTGCCCTAAGTACTTCTAATGTATCTAATCTAACTACTGCTCAAATCTCTGCTTTGGTCACGGGTCAAATTGGTGTTTTGACTTCAGGTCAATCCTCTGTTTTATCTATAGATCAATTAAATGTAATTAGCAGCTCGAATTTAATAATGCTCACTACGGCAGCAGTACAGGCATTTACATCCACTCAAGTTAGCGGATTGTCAACGGCTCAAGCCAGTGCTTTAACTACGGGTCAAATCGCAAGTTTAACGACTAACTTAGTGGCAAGCATTAATTCAAACAATTTAAATGTTTTAACGATTTACGAAATTCAGGCATTGAATTCTACGCAGTTGCAGTCTTTAACAACTACACAAATTCAAAGTTTACAAACACAACAAATTAATAATCTAAGTACAAGTCAACTGAATCAATTAACGTCCAGTCAAGTTGCTGCTTTAACTACGACTCAATTGCTTAATTTGCCACTTAGTGATGTGCAGTTATTGTCCTCCGCACAGATACAGGCGCTAACAACAACTCAGACTTCAAGTCTTGCGCCTTCACAGATTCAGGTTTTGAATACCAATCAGATAGCAAACTTGACGACTGCACAGGTTGTAAGCCTTAGTCCGGTGCAGTTGAATACACTTTCTTACAGTCAAATCAATGCTCTGACTACAAATCAAGTGGGAAGTTTGACCCCTTCTCAGGTCAATACTTTGGACCCTGCCCAGTTGAACTCAATGGGGACTAATTTGGTAGTTAGTTTAGGGACTGCCAATATATCTGCTCTTACAACAACTCAGATTAGTGCCTTGTCCCAATCTAATGTAGCGGCGTTAACTACTGTTGAAAATGCAGTCCTCACACCGGATCAATTAAATGCCTTGGGAACTTTGGGGATTGAGTATTTGACAACCCTGCAGGTTGCAAGCTTAAGTCCAGCACAAATATCGGTTCTAACAACTGATCAATTTGCAATTTTGTCTGTTGCCCAGTTACAAAGTTTGACAACAGATCAAATTACGAACCTGAGTACTGCACAGGTCGCAAATCTTGACATCTATAAGACAGCTGCATTGACGACTTTGCAAATTGGGGCACTCACTCCTGGCGAGATCAATGCACTTACGACTTTACAAGTTCAAAATTTAACGACAGCTCAAATCTCTGCTTTTGCTCTTGCCATAGATTCGTTTGATAATTCTCAGATTTCGGCGCTTACAACTACGCAAGTTCAAGCTATCTCTTCTTTGCAACTCCCAAGTCTTTTATCTACACAAATTGGGGCATTAACAACCTCGCAGGTTAACGCCTTATCCACGCTTCAGGTACCTAATTTAACCAATGCACAGATCAATCAGATATTGACCATACCACCTGATGCTCAAGTGCTTTCTACGAGCGTAATACAAGCGCTAACAACATCTCAAATCGCTAATCTTGGTGCAAATATTGCTAACTTAACAACTACGCAAATTGCTGCATTGACCACATCTCAAATCCAGCATTTAGGGGATCAACAGCTAAATAACATTGGATTAGAAATTCTCTCAATCACAACAACACAAGTTGGAGCGCTTACAACCGCGCAGGTTTACAGTTTGTTACCTTCAGAAATTGCAAATCTTAGTACTGACCAACTCAACTCATTTAGTACTTCACAGATTGTTGCTTTGAGCACTTGGGTCTCTGCACTATCACCTGTGGACGTTACTTCACTATCAACTACTCTTACCTCGGCGTTGAGTAAGTCTGAGCTGAATGCACTTGGTTCCGCGCTTATTGGCGCATTGACAACTACTCAAATTTCAACACTTACCACTTCTCAAGTTGCAAACTTGAACACGTCCAAGATCTCGTTGCTGAATCCTACGCAGTTTATGGCGCTTACGCCAATTCAGGTTGGGTCCTTAACAAGCTCACAAGTCGCTGCGATAAGTATCCAAGACATTCAATCTATTAATTCAGATGAATTGTCGAATTTAGCAACCGGTAGTATGGGTGCATTAAGTTCGCTGCAAATGCAGTTCCTAACCACAACTGCACTGGGTACCCTAACAACTGCACAGGTACAGCTGCTAACGACATCGCAGGTTAAAGTCCTTCAAAATAGTCAAATCCTCAGCCTTGCTACATCTCAAGTTGCCGTGCTGACCTCGACAGACATAGCGGCTCTGTCCGCAAATCAAATAAGTTGGTTTTCTACTGTTCAGGTTAGTTCACTCACGACTTCGCAAGTTGCTACATTGAACAGTTCAACCCTTCAAGCGTTGACAACGAACCAAATTGCTAACTTGACCTCTGCACAAACGCAGTCCTTAACAACAAGTCAAATCACCAATATAACGCCCGCTCAAATGCAAGCGCTACAGGTGACTTATTTAACTGGTCCGCAGCAGGCAGCCTTTAATAGTATCTCGCCCTTAGTCCTAGACCTAAATGGCTCGGGTATTCAAACTGTAGGAATTGCTCAATCTGGTATTAACTTTGATTTAGACAACTCAGGCGTTGCTGCTAGAGTGGGATGGATAACACCGGGGGAGGGTTTTCTTGTTAATTTACCTACGGGTGCGACGACTATTAGCAATGGATCTGAGCTATTTGGAACTGCAACTGTTTTGCCAAACGGGCAGTCTGCATCAAATGGTTTTGCTGCGCTATCCGCATTCGATGTTAATGGTGACGGTGTCATCAATGCCAGTGATCCTATGTTTACCCAACTTCAGGTCTGGGTGGATACTGGCGTAAGCGGAACAACAGCAACAGGTAATTTATATTCACTGTCACAGTTAAATATTCAGTCTTTAAATCTCAATGCTGTTGTGACGAATCAGTCAAGCAATGGCAATACGATAGGTATGATTTCTAGTTACACGAAAACGAGTGGTCAAACCTTCGAGTTGGCTGATGTTTGGTTTAGCTCAACAGCTGGCACTAGTAGCGCTACTTCTCAGTTGGCGCAGTTGCTAACGCAATATACGACCTCATCCACATCACAGATCAAAGCAACTGAAGGAATGCCTTCAACACTGGGTACGAGCGGAACCACAGGCGCAGTAGGCACTTCTTTGTCAATTAATACTGTTCCAAGTGCTGTCATGACCACTGCACTGGGAACTGCTTTAACTCAGTACAGCAATTGCGCTGCTGTGAGTTCAGTTAGTATTGTGCCGATCGCAGGGCCCTCACCCCTGGTTGCTACAAACACTGGCGCAGTCAATACAACTCCACTTGCAGTGAATACGCCCCAAACCTCTAGCTAATGCTATTTAAGCTTTTAGTAATCTGACAACGCGGTCAGCGTTTACGGATACTGGAGTTAATGGGGGCCATCGCAGCTTGTTGGGGCCAATTTCTTATTGGTTCGATTGCGCTACGATTTAATATAAATAATACCTTAATACCACATTAATTGGTTTATATTATTTTTATTAATACTTAATGAGTATTTAATTTATATCCATTTTATTAAAGTAAACCTATTCAAAGCCGATTTGATAGGAAGCGGGCAATAAGTTGTGTTTCAAAAATGAGATCGGCTTATTGATACGGCCTGCACAAGGCCTATTTTTTAATCAGTTCCAAACACCAAGTGGCTAAGCCATTTAAACATTAGAAGTAGATATTGATATGCAAAAGCTTTATAAAAATATCAAATCTTTATGCATCCCATTGCTGTTGATGATGGGTGGGTGTGCTTCTATCATGATGGGGAACTATCAAGATATCTTCATTGAAACTAAATGTGGTGACAAGCCTGTTAAAGCGGAATGTAGTGTCAGCAACGAAATTGGTGAGTGGAGTGTCAATACACCTGGAACAGTGCATTTGCACAAGGGCTATGACGAGTTGGTATTGAAGTGCCAAGGAGATAATTTTGAGCCCCACAAAGTAAATTTCACATCCTCCGGTAATCTTCCTTTGTATGGAAACGCATTACTTGGCGGGGGCATTGGCGTTTTTACAGATATTGAAACGCGCGCGGGATTTGATTATCCTACAAAGATCACCTTTATTGTTAAATCCTGTCCAGCTGGTAAGCCTCAATTAGAAGAGGCAAGCAAGAAATCAAAGTTAAAAGAGGCTGATGATGAATCAGCTAAATCTTACGCTGTTAAGCGAGGTCTTGCAACAGCGGAAGTAAACAAATCAGAGTCTTCAAAAAATAGCGACAAAACAGAGGTCGAATCGCTCCAAAGAGAGCAAGCAAAGCCAAAGCCAGTTTCCTATTGCAAGCAACTTGATATGGCAATTCCTGGGTGTTCGATCCAATGAAACATTTCTATAAATTACTGATAGTAACTCTTATATGTTTCATCTTGACCTCATGCGGAGGTGGAGGCGGAAAAGCGGCCTGTACTCTTGCAGTTGGAGGACTCGCGTGTCTTGGAAGCAGCAGCGGATCATCTTCGGGTAGCAGTGGAAGTAGCTCATCAAGTGTAACTTCAACGTACACCACATATAAATCAATGAATGCTGAGTCCACTGGCGCAACTGGACCTCAGTCAGGATTAGTAGAAGTTAACGGGATCTTTTACGGGACGACTGAATCAGGTGGTTCGGCTAACCTGGGAACTGTGTTCTCAATAAATTCCTCCTTACAGATTACTGTAATTCATTCCTTCGCGGGTGGTACGGACGGGGCTAACCCTTTTGCTAGTCTGGTGGTTGCACGTGATGGTAATTTATGGGGAACTACAGTTAATGGTGGTTCAAATAATTACGGCACTGTTTTTAAAGTATCGCTTTCATCCGGAACTCCAACGTACTCTCAGGTTCATGTATTCTTGAGCACGAATGGAGCAAATCCATATGGTGGATTAATCCAGGGTACTGGGACAGACACAGCACTCTACGGGACGACCTCAGCAGGGGGGGATTCGAATTTAGATTTAGGAACTGTTTACAAAATAACACTACTAGGACAAGAGAGCGTTATCCATAGTTTTTTAGGAAGTGATGGTTCAAATCCGCAATCAACCCTTATTAAAGATTCCAACGGAATGATGTACGGAACTACAAAGACTGGTGGTGCTAGCGATACGGGGACCGTTTTCAGTGTTTCAACATCTGGTGTGGAAAATGTAATTCACCCCTTTGATGCTGATACTCACGCAATAAACCCTGAAAGCTCGCTGCTTTTAGCATCTGATGGACAATTGTACGGAACTACGAGTACAGGTGGACAATATGGTTTAGGTACTATTTACTCGCTATCCACTTCTGGGTTAAATTACCAAGTATTACATGAATTTGCAGGGGCAACTTCTGATGGGTCTAAGCCTTACGGAAATTTAGTAGAAATTAACAGCGTTATTTACGGTACTACTCAATTAGGTGGATCGAATGATTTGGGTTTAATTTACTCGTATAAACCAACAACGGGAGTCGTTAGTCCAGTATATTCCTTTGGACTGCTTTCAGATGGTGCTCAGCCATTCGCTGGTCTAATGTTAGGGTCTGACGGTTATTATTACGGGACAACTACTCTTGGTGGCGCGAACTCTAAGGGAACGGTGTATAAGTTTTATCCCTAGCAATAGGCAAAATATAACTTAAGCTTCAAAGCGGGAGCAACCTCTAATATGAGTTTACTCAACTCATATATTACATTTTGCTTTAATTCATATTACTTCTAAAGTCGAAACTTGTCGAGTCGATTCATATAGATCGATACAAACTCCGAAAAACGAAGAATTGAATTATGCAGAAACTATTGTTCAAATTCTCAAAAAATATAAGTTATCACAAGCTGAATAGGTTAACACTATTTAACTTTGTTGCTATAACTACTTTAATGTTGCAAGGAGTTGCACATTGTGCTGACGCGCGCGATAACTGGATTCAATATCCCCCAAGAGCTGCGGTTAACATGACTGAACAAATTAATAAATTTAAGGAAATGGGCGCAGAAAAGGAGAGAGGATCAGAAGCAGGAGTGATGAAAGAAAAAGAAAAAGAAACACAATCTATAAAGTCTGAAAAATCAAATCTATCTGAACAACCTGCGCCAAAGGAAGTTAAAAAAACTAAAACTTTAATTAGTGAAGACGTCAGTTGGGAAAAAGATCATAAAACTAAAAACATTGTTAAAAAATTTAGTGATGGAACAACGGACACGCAAACTGACGTAGTTGAGCCTATAGCAGGTGAGCCTTTCTATAAAGGGAATCTTGAAATGATTCCTATGACCTACGCCGACGGTGTTAAATCAATCATTACAAGAAAAGCCAATAGTGAAGAATACGAGTGGGGAAAGGACCACAGTACGAGAACAACAATTTATAAATTCAGTGATGGGACTACGAATATAGATATTAAATCTTTTCCAAGGAAGTACAGCCAACCTGAATTTAAAGATGGATTTGAGAAAATCACAGTAACCTATCCAGATGGGACTCAAAGAGTAGTTGAAAATGAAGCCATTGATCGAAAGGTTCGATGGTCAAAGGATCATTTGACACAAATAATTACATATATATTCGATGATGGAAAAAGTTACGAAGAATCCATTGATGTACCCAAAAAAGTCGAAAAACCAATTTACGAAGCTGATCAACAGAAAACAGTGATTACGTACGGCGACGGATTTAAGGAGGAAGTTATTTCAAAGGCGGTTGATGAAAAGGTAAGCTGGTCAACTGATCACTTAAGGAAAACAATACTTTATACATTTGCTGACGGAGGCACTACTTCAGTAGAAGTCCAAGTACCAAGGAAAGCGAGCAATCCAATATATAAGGATAATTTGCAAACCATTTACTTCACCTACGGGGACGGAGTTAAAACTGTTCTGGTTAGTAAAGCAATATCTGAAAATGTCTCATGGTCTGTTGATCATTTAGTAAAAACAACTGAATATATTTTTGCAGACGCAACGGTAAATAAAGTAGTCGTCAGCGTTGCTGAGGAAGTTTCTAAGCCAGTCTACAACAAGGATACACAAATCATAACGACTAAGTACGGCGATGGGACAGTTACGAATGTTGTAAACAAGGCAATGAGTGAGGATGTCAGTTGGTCAGAGGATCATTTGTATAAAACGATCAGTTACCAATTTAGTGATGGGTCAACAAATCAAGTTGTTGTGTCGATTCCCAACCAAATACTCCCACCCACTTATAAGATGGGAGTTGAGAGTATCAAGAAAATATATGGGGACGGATTTGAAAAAGTCTTTACCTATGAAGCTATTAGTCAAAAAGAGGTGTGGTCGAGTGACCATGAATCTAAAGTCATTTTGTATAAATTTGCAGACGGGACGACCCATAAGGAAGAAATAAAAGCACCCAAGATATACGGGAAGCCTTACTACGACAATGACACGCAGATAATTCCTGTTCATTATGCTGATGGAACTACGAGGACGATTAGGAAGAAAGCTGTTGAGAAAAAAGTCATCTTAGGCGGAGATGAGCAGGCAAAAATGAATCGTTTTGTATTTGAGGACGGATCTGTAAATGACGTACCTCTTTTGTTAGCCCCAGCAGCCCTGGGCTCATCAACTCAAACTGTTCAGTCACCCCAGCCGGCCCAAACAGCCAAGACATCTCAAGCAGACAAAGCAAGTGACAAAAAACCAGATGCTAAATTTGAAATACAAAAGCCTGTTTATCTGCAGGGACTACAAATTGTTACGATGACAGCAAGTAACGGCAAAACTCAAACAGCTACAAATAAAGCAATTTCCAAGGATGAAACTTGGTCTAAAGATGGAAAGACTAAATCTACTACATATCGATTTGAAGACGGAACAACAAATACCGTAATCACCGACGTGGGTGCACAAATGAGTAAACAACCAAAGCCCACCTCTAATCCAGTAGACGACGAATTAAACGTACATTCGTTGGCCGATGAGTGATTGGTGAGTACGATTTATCAAAATAACTATTGATTTAAAAGTTCAATCTATATGAAAAACGCTTTAGTAATCGGTGCCTCCAGGGGCATTGGCTTTGAATTCGTCCGACAACTCTTGGGCCAGGGGTGGTGTGTGTACGCAACAGCCCGGAGCGAACATGATCAGGCGTCATTAAACGCTCTTAACGCAAACTGCTTATTGCTAGATGTAACTGTTCCTAGTTCACTCGCTGGCCTAGGGTGGACGCTAGACGGCGTGCAAGTTGATCTTGCTATTTATGTGGCTGGAGTTTACGGACCCAATATAGGAGCCAGAGACGTTCCTAGTCAGAGTGACTTTGATCAAGTCATGCATGTTAATGTTCTTGGCGCAATGCAGATCATTCCTGTTATTGGCCCTATGGTGGAGGAATCAAGGGGCACGTTTATTTTTATAAGTAGTTTGATGGGAAGTATTGCAGACACGCAAAGTAGTTTTGGGTGGATTTACAGAGCATCCAAGGCGGCGCTCAATATGGTCGTTAAAAGTGCGGCTCAAGAATACCCAAATGCAGTGTTTTCAGCAATGAACCCTGGTTGGGTTCAAACTCAAATGGGGGGAAGTCAGGCACCCACACCAGTAACTGAGAGTGTCTCAAAGATGTTAGGAGTCATGGGGAAGTTGACTTCTAAAAACACAGGATCCTTTGTGAGTTATGACCAAAGAGCGATGCATTGGTAGTTCACTAAATGAGTTTCGAAATATTTAAATCAATATAAACCAAATAAACCAATAAACCAACGAAAGATGATATGAAGCATTTGATTTTCACTCTTTTACTTACTCCCAGTATTATCTCAACCGTTGCAAGCGCTCAGGCCCTCAATTTTCAGGGGGTAGATGTGCAAGTAGGGTTGGGTTATCAATCCACTACGGGAACAGGAAAAATCACTGACCCTACTGACGGCGTAGGTACCATTTCTACTGCGAGTTCAGGTTCGGTTGCAACCACTTTAGGCATTAGTTATACAGCCGCTGTGCAAAAGCAATTTACCCTAGGGGCTATTTTCGAATCTAATCCTTTGAAACTAAAAGCTGGATCGACGAATACGAATCCCCCAACAACCTATACCGTGAGTACGTATGACGAGACATTTAAAAATGTATTTAGTCTCTCGCTTGTCCCTGGGTATGCAATCGATAACGCACACCTAGTTTATGCAAAACTGGGTTATACAAATGCCTCAGCAATATTCACATCAAATGATGCATCCGCTAATTCGTCTGGGTATTTAAACGGATATAACTTGGGTCTGGGTATGCGAATTGATACGGGTAATTTTTACCCTTTTGCCGAGTTGAACTATATTAAATTTATAAGCACTACAAATCTAATTAACAATCTGACACTTGGAGCAATGACTCAGGGGGGTAGCGCCTACAATCTTGTAGGTGGGTTAGGCTACCATTTTTAAAATGTAGAGATTATTGCCTTGCTCTTCGCTAAAACTGCGAGGATTTAGACATTGGCAATCTTTTTACCCTTGCCTAGATTTCTCTAAACAAGCGTAATTCAATTAATCCAACTAATAAATGCTTGGCTGTGCCATTAAGACGGTACAAACACAACTCAAGGCAACCAATGACAACCAAAGTGCCAACGGCTTGACTGAGGGGCCGTGATTATTTAAATTGGTGTTTTTGTTCATTTTTGCTCCTTATAAAACTAGTTATCCCTATAAACTATTAAGCAAAATAAGTGCCAATTCATAAGCTTTAATTCGCCCAATGATGGTGCAAAAGATGCAAAAACGTATGCTTTAGAACTTGGGTAAACGATTTTTTGACAGTTTTATTATAAAAAAAGAAGAATTTGGTGCGCAGGAATTCTTATTTCTACTCAAAATGAATATCTTTGGTCTTTCATATTTCAGCGAATAATTGACTTGCACTCCCCCCCCGGATACGAGTAGGAGGCGAAATGATGCAACCAATCCGCACTTAACTCCGAGAAATGGAGACTTTGAATACTGATAGTGTCAGTAACTGCAAATTTACCAAGTACGACATAGGACTCGTTATCCTCGGTTTTGAGCACAAAGTAGGCTCCATATGAGGCCGGGTCCAAATTGATGTTGTCCTTGTAGATATAGCACCCCATTTGTTTAATTTTCTTTGATACCAATCGACTCAGCCCTGGGTAGGTTGTTGGCGTCTCTGCTGAGGAATCTGAGGATGCGCTAAAGATCGAATCCCCCGGAGTTCCCCAGGGAGTTATTTCAGGCGAAAAGCTCACTGCTATGTCTTTGTCGTGATTGAATTTTTTGAGTACTTCTATTCGATTTTCTTTTGCAATAAACGCCTTTCGCAGTGAGGATAATAAAGGTCCGCTGACGGTCCGCCATTTTTCGTAAGCCTGTCCTGTTCCGTTTTGTACATCCCCCACAATAAACTGTGGTTCAGGTACACCGTAAACACGTTCTAAGAAATTTTGTATATTGGGGGCTTGTTCAAAACAAAAACGAACATTCGATGGATTGCTATACCAAAGACTATCGCCCTTGGCCTCATCGATAAAAGATTTCATAATAATGGCGGTATCAAGGTCATTGATATCGTATTTTTTAAGTTTTTCAAAACCAAGAGCGCAGGCATTGGCAAGACCTTGTGCGTTAGCATGCGCAATAGATTGCAGTAAGCTTGGTGATGTACTGTTAAGAATTTGTAAAAAGTTTTGGTTGGCGCCTTGCATTTGATAGTTCAAGACGCGAACGCTAGATAGATCCTCCCTCAGGTTTAGATGGTCGATATTGGTTACATCAGGATTAAAGAGTGTTCTGATAAAACTGAAAGTGAAACGAACTGTGAAAAGCTTTACTTTTTCAGCTTTTGGATTAGTTTGTAGTTGTTGGATTCTCTTATCCGTCACGTCCCCCATGCTTTTATCAGAACGGTAGACCCCCACGTCAATCGTATTGATGCGACTGCGTATATCCATCCAGTTAAGATTGATAGGCACTTTGGTATCGACCATGCCTTTTAATAGGTTGTTGGCTCGGCTTTGAGTCTCAGTTGCAACAGACCCCCCAACCGTGGCGGTTATACCTCCAATAGCGGTTGCGGAACCACCGGAGACAACCATCGCAGCTGCGCCCAGGAGTAATTTTGCGGATCCAACAAAATCATGATTTGAATCGTTGGAACTTTTTACATTTAAAAAGATAGATAAATTACCGGGATTAAGATTTGATCCAGATCCCAATAAAGTGAGGGGAACAATTTGGGTTGGAGTTGATGAAAGCGATGCACATTCAGATCCGTTTTCCCTGCCGTCAAAGGTTGCAATGGGAATCTCTGTCTTGTTAAGCTTCGATTTGAAGCCAGATGTAGTAACTGAGATGACTAGCTGAGTTTTTTCACTTCCCCAAAAACCATGGTCAGATAAAGTTGCGCAGGTATTTTCGGCAATCACTTGAGAACTAATCGCGATGTACCCATCCCCTTCACGCCCCTCCCTGAGCCAATCGGGGGCTTCCGCTTTTCGGATAATTGGAGCAATATCTGGGAAGAAGATGGTGGCCGATTGAGCCGTTATGAGCAGACTCCCAAGGGAGGCGCAAACGAGAGGTTTGATTGATTTAATCTTCATGGGCTAGGGTATTTATTTCGATGTTAATGGCGGATCTAATGGATTGGGTACGTCAATACGGTAACCGCGCCATAAGAGCACAATAGAACTAGGGTTTAGCGCAATGTATTTGTAGTAATTAAAGGCGTTAAAGTTTAAAATGGGATGAGTAAAATTTTTAGTTCACAATGATTGACTCTTTATTAAATGCCGCATCCGATATTTATGTTGGCACCCAGTCCTTTGTATATGAGCGGTGCTTACAACCCATCGCCTTTTACCTCGGTTGGGGAGGGCTGATGGAAGATGGTTACGAAGCGAGTGGGTGGATCGTAGCCGGTTTATTCCAAGTCCTGATTATGGTACTAATTTTCGCGCCGATTGAGCGGTTAATGCCTGTAGAGCCTATAACTAATAAAAAAGCTATTTATGTGGACATGATTTATACGGCCATTCATCGGCTGGGTCTATTTAGGCTTTTCTTCTTCTTTCTCATCCAACCTTATTTTGATGATCTTTTCGGTTGGTTTCATACCCAAGGAATCAGTGCATTTCAACTAGATGACTTGGTTCCCGGGCTAACGGATGTGGGTTGGATAAATTTTGTATGTTACTTGGTCGTATTTGATTTGTTGGGGTACTGGATTCACCGAGCCCAGCATCAGTGGAATTTTTGGTGGGCACTGCACTCCGTTCATCACTCCCAACGTCAAATGACGATGTGGAGTGACGATCGCAATCACTTGCTGGATGATGTAGTTCATTCCTGCATATTTGCAGTGGTGGCACTTCTCATTGGTATTGAACCCGCTCAGTATGTTGAACTTATTGTGATCACTAAACTGTCTGAAAGTTTTCAGCATTCAAATCTGAAACTCTCCTTTGGACGGGTTGGCGAGTATCTTTGGGTTAGTCCAAGATTTCATAGAATCCATCATTCAATTGGTACTGGACATGAATTTGAGAGAGATGTTTTGGGGGGGCATAACTTCAGTGTGTTACTTCCCATTTGGGATGTTATATTTGGCACCGCGTTGTTTGTGGATCGTTTTGAAGCAACGGGGATTCGAGACCAAGTTGAGAGCGGGGTTGAATACGGCGAAGGCTTTTGGACTCAGCAATGGCTAGGCATAAAAAGATTATTCAATGCTTGTGTTGGTAGCTAAAAGGCTCATGCGTAGGCTATAGCAAAGGAAATTGGTCCATGAAAACGGTTTTTACTTTAATTGTTAATACGGAATTCTATAACCTTGAAGATCAAGGTGATGATAAATCTGAGGTAGAAGTTGTTAAAGGTAATGTTCAAGCCATATGGGAATTGGCTAACAATGTAGCCCATAATTTTCAATCGTTAGGTTGGAATATCGAGAAGTCTTACTTAGGTTTATTAAATGAGCAGTATGAAAAGCTATACGCTTTTGACTTTATAGATCCTCATGGAACAACTTCAATTAGCAAGAGCGAAGAATACATTAAGAATTTTCTTGCAGATTATGCAAGTCAATTTAATTTTGTATTAAGTGAGTTAGAGGCAATTTCCGTCACCCTGATTTGTGATGAATCTAAAGCTAGGCCATCAGATGAAGAAATGCTCAAGTTCAGCCACAATGCTGATCTAGATTGCGAGGCTATTGTCTATTTCGGCGAAAGCGACGACCTTTTGGTCATGCAAGGCTATGAGCGCGGTGAGTATGAAACGGGGTACATTAATTGCGGTCAAACTGACGACCATACTGCAAATAATAAATTCAACGAGTATTTCTTCGCTTTACAAGAGATGGGATATATTGAAAAGCTTATTCAAATTTAATTGGCACGCTAAGAGTTTTAATCGCTGTAGTTTTTAAATCCAAGACCTCTCCTTTGTTTGGATAGAGCGAATTGGTTAATCTAATGTGACGCCAGCTTTGCGCATAACGTCACCAAGATTGACCGCTTCATCGTTGATGAAATGATCAAACTCTGATGCGCTTAATTTAAAAGGCAGGGCCCCTAAATTTTCGAACCTAGCGATGACATCGGGTTGGTCCATGATGGAGATGATTTCTTTGTTCAGCCGATCTATGATTGCTTTTGGCGTTTGAGCGGGTGCAAGCATACCGATCCAGAAATTAAATTGTCCTTGGGGGTATCCGGCCTCGGCGGCCGTGGGTACATTGGGGAGTGCTGTTATTCGCTTGTCTGAGCTGACGGCCAAGGCAGTGATTTTCCCGTCCTTGATTAAGCTCAAAGCGGAGACAACTGGGCCGAAAGCAAAATCTACATTTCCCCCTGTGACGTCCATCAACATTTGCGGTGTACCTTTGTAGGGGACATGAGTTGCTTTGAGCTTTAAGCCGTGCACGAATTTTTCAGCATTCGTGTGAGTTGCGCTTCCAACTCCTGCACTTCCAAAGGTGAGTCCATCAGGGTTGGAGCTTGCTCGGGCAACTAATTCTTTAATTGATTTGATTCCGCTTTTAGGAGCAACGACCAAGACATTAGGCTGCGTTCCAAGCGGACTAACTGCGGTTAAGTCTTTGAGTTGATAATTTAATTTAGTATATAGAACTGGATTTACAACGTGTCCGGCTGACACTACGACGAGGGTGTATCCATCTGGGGCCGATTTGGCCACAATACTGGTGCCAATGGTACCTCCTGCGCCTACACGGTTATCAACGATCACGGGTTGGCCTAACTTGGCGCCGAGTTTTTCTGCAAACACCCTGGCCAGTACGTCGGTAGCGCTTCCCGCGGTAAACGGCACAATGAGATTAATTGGATGCGTTGGCCAACTAGGCGTTTGCGACCAAGATGCGTTTAAAGCTGTAAAGCCAATCAGGCCAATAAAAATACTTCTTCTAATAGAGGTGATAGGTGATTTCATTGAATTTATTTATAAAAAATTATTGAAGTGAACTCTAATTGGGAGTTCAATGTAGCTCGTTAATGGATGTTTGGGGTGAGTGGATCAAGTTCTCATCAACTTAAATTTTGCTTGTAATCGATTTATGTTTGTTACTAAGTTCTCAGTTTGAGGGTGAGTCATTTTCCTCTTTACTTGTGCAGCTGTTTAAACCTAACAAACTGTAGACCCCACAAATCCCGAAAGTGCCGCTCAGCAGGGTAAGCAATCCTCCAATCCAGCCCCCTATGCCTAGTTGACCTGTAGCGGACATCGTTAACAATAGTGTTCCCACCATTAAACGAATGACCTGATCAGCTTCGCCTACATTTGCTTTCATCATCTTTGCCCCAAATAAACTCAACTTTTAGCGTGACTTTGAGAAGGAGCCAAGATTAATCGTAAAGGGGAATTTGCACAACTGGGGTTTTTCAGGGGGTGGGGCAACAGCAACAGCAACAGCAACAGCAACAGCAACAGCAACAGCAACAGCAACAGCAACAGCAACAGCAACAGCAACAGCAACAGCAACAGCAACAGCAACAGCAACAGCAACAG
>CAIKVH010000002.1 GCA_903830725.1 uncultured Burkholderiales bacterium
CGATTAGCCAATCTTTTCTTTAGTCATTTGTTCAAACGTTTTTTAACGCCCTTTTTAATCTTTCTGTTATCCGCACAAGGTGCCAACGCATTACCCACTTTTTCTCGGCAAACTGAGAAACCCTGTACAGCTTGTCATTTAAATGTGGGTGAGTTAACGCCTGAGGGGCGCAAATTCAAGTTAACGGGTTATACAGCGGGCAAGAGCGTCCTACCCTTTTCAATGACTGCGACCGCTTCAATCACTAAAATCAAAAGCACTTCATCAAGTGCAGCGCCTGAAATATTCCTAGCTAAAAACGACCAGCCCATACTTGAGGAGGCAAACCTCTACGCCGCGGGTAAATATTGGGAAAATATTGGCGGCTATTTAAAATGGACAGCCAACTTAGCCAATACAAATCCAATCTACGCGAGCAGCGGCATCCAAACTGGAACAAAGGTAGGACAGGACACTTTCTTGGACACCAGTGAAGTGAGAATGTCCAAACAGATTAGTTTTGGCACTCACACTGCTACTTGGGGATTGAGTCTGAACAACGCCCCTGGAGTGCAAGACTTATGGTCAACCAGTGTTGGATTTGGATTCCCCTACCGGACCTCTTCCTTGCAAAGTGCCTGGGGTATCGGTCAGTTTGGACCCACAAGTTTGATTGATGGTGGCTTAGCTTCTCAGGTTGTAGGGCTCAGTGCCTACGCTATGATCGATGATACTTTCTATCTTGAGCTTGCCGATTACCACCGAAGTAACCCCGGGTGGGGCACAATATCTGTGGCTGGTACGAACAACAATTCGATTAGTTCAGGCGACAATCCCTACTGGCGACTGGCTTGGAACAAAACCCAAGGCGAGAACTCATATATGGTGGGTACATTTGGAATGAACTCTCACCTACTTAGAGATCCCTACGTTGTGGGTTCTGCCTCTGGGACGTATTTTGACTATGGGTTTGACACGCAATTTCAACACATTACGAACACTCATTCATTCTCTGCGCAAGCAACTATCATCTACGAAGACGTCAATTGGGGCCCCAAATCAGTTACGCGCAGTCATGACAACTTGACGAGTAATTTAGTGACGTTAAAGTCGAAGGTCACATACGATTACTTGCGCAAATACGGCCTAAGCGTTTTTGAATTCTCCTCTAAAGGAACCATTGATAATTTGTACTGGAGTTATAACCAAAATCAATCGATCGTGACTGGTGCTTGTAACCAAACTTACTCGGTATTGACCTACTGCTCCTCTAACGGCTCGCCCAACACTTCAGGGGCTGGTTTTGAGCTCTACTTTGACCCCATTCCATATGTCCACATGGTTTATCAACAGACCTATTACAAAACCTTTCTAGGCGGAGGTACTTTTGTTGATAATTCTATGGGGAACCCTCGAAATGCTGGCGATAATAATCTGAGTTATTTTTATATACTTTTAACATACTAAATTGACAAATTCATCAAAAAGAGAATTTAATGAACGATTCAGAAATCTTTGCAATATTAATCGATCTCCTTAAAAATAAATTTGGAGTTTCTGTTGAGAATATTACACCCAGCACTACGCTGAACGCTCTAGGACTCGATTCACTCTCTTTGATGGAGTTTGTGTTCGCGGCAGAGGACAGTTTCTCCATCAGAATCCCTGAGGAGGAGTTGGACCCCAGACAAATTGCAACTTCACTCGGTGACGTGGCAAAGATCATTGAGAAAATGGTTGCTAAAAATAAGTAACACACAAAAACCTTGATAGCGATCTATCAACCCAGACACAAACTTCATAAACAAAGGAATTAATATGGTTCGCGGTGACGAGTTTCAAGATATCAGAGACGGCGTAAGATCTGTAGTCTCTCAATTTGATTCAAGCTACTGGCAACGCATTGACGGACAAAAAGCGTTTCCAGAGGAGTTTGTGACCGCTCTTACTAACGCAGGTTGGCTCTCTGCTCTTATCCCTGAGGAATACGGGGGATCCAACCTTTCGCTGACTGAGGCCAGTGTGATCATGGAGGAGATCAATCACGCTGGTGGCAATTCGGGTGCATGTCACGGACAAATGTATGTCATGGGATGCATTGTGCGTCATGGTACAAAGAGTCAAAAGGAGGCTTTGCTCCCTAAAATCGCGACGGGCGAGCTTCGTATGCAGTCAATGGCTGTAACTGAACCTTCTACCGGGTCGGATACCACGAAACTTAAAACCAATGCAGTCTTAAAGGGTGACCGTTACGTAGTTAACGGACAAAAGGTATGGACCTCAAGGGTTCAGCACTCAGACTTTATGCTTTTGCTTGCTAGAACGACCCCTATCGCTGAAGTCACTAAAAAATCAGAGGGTCTATCGGTTTTCCTAGTTGATCTTCGTACAGAGGTGGGCAAGTCCATTCAAGTCAAACCCATTGAAAACATGGTCAATCATGAGACCAATGAACTGTTTATCGATAATTTAGAAATACCGGTCGAGAACCGAATTGGAGAAGAGGGCAAGGGACTTAAATACATATTAGACGGACTGAATGCTGAGCGCATTTTGATTGCCGCAGAGTGTATCGGGGATGGCTACTGGTTTGCTGAGAGATCGGTTAAGTACGCCAACGAGAGAATTGTCTTTGATCGCCCTATTGGAAAAAATCAGGGCGTACAGTTCCCGATCTCCAAGGCCTACATTAACACCGAAGCCGCCTCTCTCATGCGGTTCGAGGCGGCTAGACTCTTTGATGCATCACAAAACTGTGGTTCAGAAGCAAACATGGCCAAACTGCTCGCTGCAGATGCTTCTTGGGAAGCAGCGAACGCGTGTCTTCAAACACACGGTGGATTTGGTTTTGCGGCTGAATACGATGTTGAAAGAAAATTTAGAGAAACACGCCTGTACCAGGTGGCTCCCATTTCTACTAATTTAATTTTGTCCTATATTGGCGAACATGTTTTAAAAATGCCCCGCTCTTATTAATTTGCAAGCGCGACCCGTGCAGTGTGTGCTGCACGGCGATGGCGCACTGGCGCACTTGGGGATCGCTCAATTAAGCTAATGCCCTGCGCACTGCCTCTTTGGCCTGAACGGATACTAAGTTTGCGCGGTACAGCGCGCTTGCGTGTATGTCACTGTTGAGTTCCGTCGGATCAATATGCACCCCTTCAACAGAATCTGGACTAAACCGTTGGCTCAAAGCGTGCTCCAGTTCTAAGTGTCTAAATACACCGTTTCCAGCTCCAGTTACTGCAACTCTCACGCCCCCTTCGGTTTGTGCCACAAAGACACCTACCAAGGCAAAGCGTGAGGCGGGTTGTTTGAACTTGGCGTACCCAGAGCGCTTTGGAATTGGGAAACGTACTCCTGTAATCAACTCCCCCTCTTGTAAAGCAGTTGCATACATGCCAAGAAAAAATTCATCTGCAGCGATCTCACGCTGGTTCGTCATGACCGTCGCCCCCAAGGCCAAAACTGCACTGGGGTAGCAAGCTGCGGGGTCGTTATTTGCGAGTGAGCCTCCAATGGTTCCTAGGGCTCTGACTTGACGGTCTCCGATACCCCCTGCAAGTATTGCCAATGAAGGGATCATTTGCTGAACTGCGCCGCTAAGCTCCACAGTTTGATGGGTCGTCATCGCTTTAATCACTAAGCTAGAGGGGGTAACTTCTATGCCAACTAAATCTTTAATACCCGCCAAGTCCACTAGTTTCTCAGGCCCCATGAGGCGCTGCTTCATAGCGGCGAGCATCGTCTGTCCACCAGCTAAGGCTTGGGCGCCGGCGGCGATTAAGGAGGTCGCCTCTGGGACAGTCTTGACTTGTTGGTATTGAAAAGCATACATCTTGATTAAGCTTTCGAAAAATTGTCCAGTAATTGTATTCTCAGTTTTTAGATTCTGAGACTTTGAAGTTGGGACGGGCTAAAAGGGTTGTTAAAAAACCCTATTTAAGGAGTCCTTGAGTCTGATGTTCTAGGAGTTAATACCATGGTGAAATGTCTTTGTAAAACCTAGAATCGATTCTTTTTGATTCACAGGGTATATCAATGGATTTCGCAAGAAGAAAGCTTTTTACAAAAGCTGGTGTGGTTGGGGCCACAGCACTGGCAACCTACAGTCAGTCTGCGCGAGCAGACAATGCAATACAAACACCTTTTAAGGTGGCGATGACGACAATCCCAATTGTCGGTTCAAACGAGGTATTCCCCGTTCGCCGCATTTACTGCATTGGTAGAAATTATGAGGCCCATGCTCGGGAAATGGGCTCTGACCCAACCAGGGAGCCTCCCTTTTATTTTCAAAAACCAACCGATGCCATTCAATTCGTGCCCATCGGGCAAACCGTTAACCACCCCTACCCTGCGCTGACCAAGAATTATCATCACGAAATTGAGCTTGTAGCGGCGTTATCAAAGGGAGGGCGGAATATTCCTGTTGAGAAAGCGCTGGAATATGTCTACGGTTACGCCATTGGATTAGACATGACTCGGCGCGATTTACAAAGGGCCATGGGAGACCAAAAGAAGCCCTGGGAAATTGGTAAAAGTTTTGACTCCTCAGCCCCCATTGGCCCCATACATCCGGTTGAGAAGTTTGGTCACATCAAGCAAGGATCAATATGGCTAAAGGTCAATGGAGCAATCAAACAAGAGGCTAATTTATCTCAAATGATTTGGTCCGTTGCGGAGCAAATCAGTCAACTCTCGCAGGCCTTTGAGCTTAAGCCTGGCGACATCATTTATTCGGGGACACCGGAGAATGTGGGACCAGTGGTTGCGGGTGACACAATGGAAGGACACATTGATGGGCTTCCAAACATTTCGTTAAAAGTTGTTTGAAAATCAATCCTTATTCTCTTGGAAATATCATGAAACAATCATACTTAGAAATAAAACAATGCACCTTAAATGGTCATAATGTGAGAGGCAAAGTTGGTCTTAGCTTTGTCCGTATTTTTAGCGCTGCCCTGCTAGCTACATCACTCCTGCAGGGAACTGCCTTGTTAGCTGCTACAGTCAAGATATCCTCAAAAGACATTGGCGGTCAAGTCATCGGCGATCACGGTCCTGAAGCGGGAGTATGGGTCATTGCAGAGACTAGGGATTTACCAACAAAATTTGCAAAAATAGTTGTCACTGACGACAAGGGCCAATTTGTTATCCCTGAACTCCCCAACGCGAACTACCAAGTGTGGGTGCGTGGATACGGGTTGGTTGACTCAGATAGAACACCCTCAAAACCTGGTAAGACTCTTAAACTTCGTGCGGTATCTGCGCCTTCTGAAAAGGAAGCTGCTCAGTACTACCCCGGCATGTACTGGTACTCACTCCTTGAGATGCCAGCAAAGGAAGATTTCGTTGCAGGTGCTCCAAAAAACGCAGGCATGGCGCCGACCATGAAATCACAATCCGCATGGATTGATACAGTAAAAAACATGTGCCAGTCTTGCCACGCTCTTGGATCACAAGGTATCCGCGAAATGCCCGTAAAGTTTCACGTCTTGGGCGACTCCTTCACGGCTTGGGCGGTACGCACACAAGCCGGCCAAGCGCAGCCGTACATGGCAACTGTGCTTGGCAGTATGGGGCCAGAGAAAGCACTTTCGATGTTTGCAAATTGGACCGACCGAATTGCTAGCGGGGAGCTCCCATTCGCCAAACCAGAGCGTCCCGTGGGTGTTGAACGCAATGTTGTTTACTCTTTATGGGATTGGGCTTCTCCGAAGCACTACCAACACGATGCAATTTCTACCGACAAACGCAACCCAACCATCAACGCCAATGGCTTGATCTACGGCTCCCCCGAGGAAAGTACCGATCTCGTCCCTACACTTGACCCCATTAAGCATGTGGCATCAACAATCACGCATCCCTACCGCGACCCAAACACACCGTCCTCTCTAAACTTGGCTCACGGAGACTCCGCTTACTGGGGGATGGAGCAAATTTGGGATGGACACACAAGTATCCATAATTTAATTATGGACGAGACAAAGAAGGTTTGGTTTGCAGCGAGAATCAGGCCAGAAGCAAACCCAGATTTTTGTAAAAAAGGGTCTACACATCCCTCAGCGATGGTCGTGCCGCTCAATACCTCAGCCCGTCAACTCTCTGTGTACGATCCTGCTACAAAGAAATGGGAATTGATTAATACGTGTTTCAGCACACATCACGTTTATTTCGGACACGATGCAAACAACACACTGTGGACCAGTAGTGGGCCACCCCAAAGCGGTGTCGTAGGTTGGTTAAATACGAAAATGTATCTAGAAACACACGATGAGGTTAAGTCACAAGGTTGGACACCCATCATCATTGACACCAATGGCAACGGTAAGCGAGATGAATACGTGGAGGCAAATCAGCCTTTAGACGTCACAAAAGATAAGCGAGTTACTGCCGCTTTCTACGGCATTCAACCTAGCCCCATTGATGACTCTATCTGGGGTCAGTCTATGGACAGGGGTTTTTCTCGTATCGATCAGCCCGGTTACATTATTCGCTTGAATCCTGGAAGTGATCCAAGTAACACCGCTCTCGCAGAGATTTATCTTCCCCCAGAGGGAACCTTTGGTCCTAGGGGCATAGATATCGACACCAACGGTGTGGTGTGGACTGCACTGTCAAGCGGTCAACTTGCAAGCTTTGATCGCAAGCTTTGTAAGGGACCCTTGAACGGACCTACTACAGCAGAGGGTAAACAATGCCCCGAGGGTTGGAAACTATTCCAACTCCCTGGTCCACAGTTTAAAAACCTCAAAGAGCCAGGCAGTGCAAACCACGCTTACTACATTTGGGTTGACCGTTTGAATACATTCGGACTCGGTCCAAATGTCCCCATTGCATCTGCAAACGGTAGCGAATCTCTCATTGCAGTTGTGGACAATAAATTAGTAAATTTACGTATGCCCTACCCACTGGGTTTCTTTACTAAGAATGTTGACGGTCGAATTGATGATCCTAAGACAGGTTGGAAGGGACGCGGTTTGTGGAGCACCACAGGTACTCGGGCGAGCTTTCACAGCGAGGGAGGGGTAGATAACTATCCAAAGGTTTATAAAGTTCAGATGCGACCCAACCCCCTAGCCAACTAGTTCTAACGCTGAATCAGTAACGCTTTTTAAGGCAAGCCAGTGAAGTCAATCTTCACTGGCTTTTTTCTTATTTTCACATCAAATTACTGAGACCACATACTACAGGTTGTAAAGTATGTTTGCCTCTATCTTGGCGACTTTTGAATCAACGAGTCCAGCCAAAAGATTTTGAATCATCGATTGAAAATTAATATTTGGGAAATGATCTTCCTTGATTCGGATTAAGTAGGGCACTTGATTGGCCCATAACTGGACCTCATTGATGTCCCAAGCTTGTAGCTCTAGTAAACGGTATTTAATTAGAACTTTTGCCGCATGAACGGCATGCTTTGTTGGGTTGGCCATAAAGAACTCTCCCCTAGAGCGGGCAACTTTAAGGGCTGATTTGATGTCGTCAAACATCGGCCCGTGTCCAGGCAAACAAATGCGGGGGTTTAGGGATTCAATTAAATCCAAGGTCGCTAGGACATCCTCAAAAGCACTAGCACCTTCGAGTTCTGGAAAAACAACTCCAAACCCGTTTTGCCATAAAGCATCCGCGGTAATCAATAATCGCTCTTCTTCCTGAAATAGAAGCGATGAATGAGGATCATGACCTGCGCCAAGATAAACAGTCCAATTCACACCCGAGAGATTCAACGTTTGACCTGGGAGATACGAAAAATTTGGAACAAACCTGGGGCAATACTGACCGGTTACGTCATAGCTTAGTTGACTCGAATCCCAGTTGTTCACAGTTTCAAATTGAGAAGCTCCTACTCCTATACGTAAACTAGGCCAGACCCTTTGTAACTCAGCATTCCCCCCGCAGTGATCGCTGTGCAAGTGGGTATTAATTAAAGTGTCTAACGCACGTCCATTTAATACGCTCTCTACCAATTGAATGGTTTGTGCAGAGTGGCTCCAAAAACCACTGTCCACCATACAAGTTTCTGCGGGACTGGTTAAGATTAAATTATTGGAGGACAGCCATCCACGCTCTAAAAAGTGCATGCCCCGGGGGAGTTCATTGCTGGAGATCATGTGAGGTAGTTTGTAGGAGAAAATAAATTTGATTGAAAATTGATGCGGCAATCAAATTTTTATTGATACCCACACAGATCTCTAATAATAACGTAAATGCCTAGCGCAAGATTCTTTCTGGTTCGCCCAGTGCGCCGCCTAGTCTCCCTCCAAAGGTAGTGTCTAACTGTTAGTTATTTTCTTAACTTGAATATTAAAGACCGAGTTCTTCTCTAACGATATCACCACATTCAATTTGGAAAAGGAAATTATTTTCACAGCCCCTTTAGTCTCTGAGGCATCAGGATTACCCAATTTATTAACGACCTGCTCCTCAGAATCCAACACTTTTATTTCACCTAAGGAGCATGTCTTGTAATCTATTTTCGTATTATCAAAGACATAACAGCTAATTAGATTGACCTTATCTGATCCTGGGTAAAAGTTGATGAACAATCTGTGACCCGCTCTTTCGTACTCCCAATAATCAAATCCCTTTTCTTTTTTTGGATTTTCATCAATTTCTTTCTTAAGGGCAACGGTGCTAATTTCGACGTCCGGAATAATTACTTTATTCTCAAGTATTAAATCTTGTTTCCTGGGAGGAAACAAAACTTGAGCGGGGACTCCAAGAGCAGAGACTACCTGGTCTTTGGTATCTCCTAAAGAAATCCCCTGATAGCTTGTAACGATTTGTGCTTCTAATTTGTATTGCAAGTAGAGTTTAATGACGACAAACGAAAAGCACGCCACGGCTAATGAATAAGTAAAATATCTCAACTTTAGTTTCATGGGCAACATAGTCAGTCCTATTTGATATTTAAAATTTTCAAATTTTTTTAATCCTAGTCCAGTAAAAGCTCATGGAGTGAGCCTTTCGGGCAAATCCAACTTTAAGATTTTAAAAAACAGGTAAAGACTCTCAAGGCATTAAATATATCAGCGCTTTAAAGCTAGCACCAGAACGCCACCTGCCACCATCGCGATTCCAAGCCACTCTCGCATAATGGGTCGCTCACCTAAAAATACAAACGCGAATATCGCAACAAGCACAAGGCTTAACTTATCCACTGGAGCCACTTTGGACGCCTCGCCGATTTGGAGAGCTCGAAAATAGCAAACCCAAGACGCTCCAGTAGCAAGCCCCGACAGTCCTAAAAAGAGCCATGTTTTACTCGGCAAGGCAAAGGGATTGCTCCACTTCTCTGTAAACCAGACGAAGGCTGACAGAATGACAAGAATGAAGCCCGTTCGTACAAGGGTAGCAAAATCTGAATCCACACCTTGAATACCCACCTTGGCAAAAATAGCAGTCATTGCAGCAAATACAGCAGACAACAAAGCCCAAACAAGCCATGAATTAGATATGTTCACAATATGTCTCCCGTTTTATTGAATCTATATACCTAGGCCTAACTCCTTACCCATGCAATCAGGCAAGGTCACGAACTCTTCTACAGGTTTGCTCACCCAAATGAATGTAGGCCAATAGCATTGCCCTCGGTGTCTCCAATTATGGCAATAAAGCCGTCTTGGCCAACCCTCCACTTTGATTTAAAAACACGACCGCCACTTTGGGAAGCAATCTCCGACTGAACTGCACAATCGTCACAATGAAAATAGACCATTGTCCCCTCTTGTGAGGGCTTGCGCATTGGATGCTTCATTAAAGCACCCAATGCTCCGTTCCCAGGCATACCACCGGGAAATCGGTACGCTTCAAAACTACCATCTGTCTTCTCAGGAATTAAGGAACAGAGAAAAACAGTTTCGTAAAAAGTCTTGGCCCTCGAGAGATCGTGAACGTAAATTTCAAACCAAGTCACGGGATTTTTTTGAAGTGTCTTTTCCATATTTACTCTCCACTAAATAAACACAAAGGATAACTATCAAGGAAGATAGAAAATACTTAGAATTTCGTTATCGATGTCATCAGGGCTTGCATATTTGGCTGTTTATCCAAATCATGAATAATTCCTAAACTTGAGTTAATAGCGCTTTGAGACAAGCCGAAGTTTCCAGTTAGTGTCAGGTATTTATCATCCTCATCGGCCCAATCCAACCCTGTTGGGAAAGAGCCTTTGGGCGCTTTACATGTATTTTAAAATACCCGTCCGTTTTTCATCTCGATGATTACAGTCACTTCGTGGTGGTCAGGCAGGGGTTCAGAGTTAGCTTCAAATACAACTTTATCTTATAACGCAGCGATGATTGGGTCCAACATCTTCTCAACCGTCATATGCTCCCAAGAAAAACGACGGTCAACAACACAACTTGCAACAAAGTAGATGACACTATGCGAAAAAATCATCAGCGCAAATCTCATGTCGACAAATCTAAGATTGGCGACTAAGTGACTTGATCCACCCCGAGACTTTCTCTTTGAACGGCAATACTAATTGAATAATTTATATATTAGCGGTATCGCTATAGATCCTGTGATGCCATGAAGTCCCATTGCCAAACTGGCGTACGTTCCTGCCTCACCATTAATGCTAAGTGCTCTAGATGCTCCAATTCCATGCGATGCCACCCCAATCGCAAATCCTCTTTGCCACCAAGGCTTGATTCTCAGCAGGTTCAATACATATGGCGCTAATATTGCTCCCAGTATTCCAGTACAGACGGCAAAAATCGCTGTCAAAGTTGGGGAGGCCGCCATCCTTTCGGCTATACCCATAGCTATTGGGGCAGTTACTGATTTTGAATAAAAAGCTCCAATAATGTTCTTATCAGCTCCAAGAATAGTGGAAATGCCAACACCACTGGCAATAGATATAACGCCTCCCACGAGCAGTGCCACCATTAAAGGGATTCCTCTATTTTTCAAACTACCAATACCACGATAAATTGGTATTGCTAAGGCTACAGTAGCTGATCCTAATAAAAAATGAATGAATTGGGCACCTTGAAAATACTTGTCATATGGCATTTCAATTAACTCAATAAAAGTTGCTACAAGGATGACTGCTATCGCCACAGGATTTACTAAAGGATTTTGTTTCGTTTTTTGATAGGCCCGTAACCCAATTTGATATGCGACCAAAGTAACGAATAAGGCAACTAATGGGCTACCTGATAAATAAACCCATATTTCTACTATGGAATGAGGTTTAATCATTGGAGGCTTTTCCTTGATTAAACAGTTTTAGCGTTAGAGCACTTCCACCAATGGTTAAAACAACACTGCCAATTAATCCAAAAATTATTGGAAGGGCATTATCTTTTAATTGCGGAAGAAATAAAACAACACCAACAGCGGCCGGCACAAACAACAATCCCAAATACTGACTTAATGCATCACTAACCAAGGCAAGAGAAGGATTAATTTCTTTTTTAATCATTAACCAAAACAAAAGAAGAACCAAACCAATCACTGGCCCCGGCAATGAGGGCAGTAGAAGTTTAGAAATTAATTCTCCTAAACTTTGAAAAAAAAGAATTTGTATTAGTCCTGAAAGCATAATTAATTAATTTTACTAGGCACTCAATCTTGTCTTTTAATACGACTTTGAACCTGAAATGTCCTTTAAAAGGACTCGAACCCCGATCAAATACTTTGATCGAAATTAAGCCTTTTTTCATTTTGTTTATTAAATGGTCCATTTACTTTCACGTTGGTCCAGTTTAAGAATATGGCAATCGATACCCAAATTAGGTAAGGTGCGATCAACCAACTGGAAATAGGAGAATATGATTGTGGAGCAATGAGGATTGCTAATACCGATATCCATAAGCCAATTGACTCAAATAGTGCCCAGTCAGGTCGGCGCATTCGAAAATACAAAATACTCCAGAGGATGTTAAACAAGCCATTTATGATGAAGAGGATCATCAATGTCCAAATAGTTCCTTCATCTGGTGCGCGGTTGTATGCCATTACAAAAGAAGTTCCCGCACATATAAAGATCGTTGTCCACATCGGACCAAAGAGCCAATCGGGTGGCTTCCATTGAGGTTGTTGGAGTTTTTTGTACCACTCGCCAATATCCGTTGCCCAGGCACCTCCAATGGCTAAGACCATACCCCAAGCTACCGCAAAAATGATAGGTTTATAGTCTATGAACCATTCCATATTCATATTTTTCTAAAAATGCTTTATTTAATAAATGCTCATTATGCGCCATGGCCGTATTTTAGATTTGCGATCTCTCGCTTATCTTAATAAGTACAGTCTGGTAGCGAGTGTTGTCCAGCATGTCACGCAATTTCACGGCGATTTGACTCCAGTCCACACCAATGTTTTTATTGGTCTGACGAAACGTCCCAGCCCACTGCCAAGTCTTGTCAAACATCTGGCGGTGCAAATCTCTCACAAAACCCTCATCCAACAGATCGCGTTTTTTCTGACGCGATGCCAAGCGATCCCCCAAAACGATGTTGGCCTGCTCCCAAGCGTTGAGGTATGCCTGTGTTGTGATGTGCACAGGCACTAGACCTGCAGCCTCATCTGGATCAAGAGGGGTGGCTCCCAGCCCGATTTGGGTCGTGGGCACAGCTGCGCCGACTTCCAAGTGCCGAGCAAAGCATCCATCTGCAGGAGTTGAAGATCACGAAATTGTTTTTCCATGGTACTTATGAGTTTCGTTTAATATAACTAACTTTAGCCTATAGATTCCATTTATGTAGCCATAATTTAACTCATGAGTTTTATTAATAAATTTTAAATGAAACTCATGAGTAATGCTGAGATGTCCTGGACACGATAGTCGAAGCGTCACATTATTCAGGCTTAATCAGGTCACCTTTCAGGCCTACGTATAGCAAGCAACCACCATTTATTCGGGTCTATTCTGGTTGACAATCCGGTCTAGTTAGGCGACCGCTAGCTATCCCCAATTCTTACGCCAATTCACACTGGGAACAGCCATTTCAATGCACCCAACTCTATCGATTTGCGGACAGCGGTTCAAATCCGTAAAACACTATTGAAACAACGACCACAGACTTCAATTTTCCATTCAGCACTGCTTACCAGGCGGACCACCCACCTTGTTGACAACACCCCGCTCTTCTGATATCTTTAAGATATCTAATTTCAAAGGAGCCAGAAATGAAAGCTGCAGCAGCCCAGATCGCCTTCCGTTATCGCCTGCAAGACAGCGCCACTGGCGTGACCCGCACAACGACCAAACGTCTGGCTGATGTATTGGGTGTTGACGAAACGCAAGTGATTCACCTGGCGTTGCATGAGCTGGCCACCAAGTTCCTGCCTCAATACGAGGCAGATGAGGGAGCTTTGACCAAAGCCCAACTCAATCAGGTTAAAAAATCAGCCCCCAAGGCCAAAGGCGGCACTGTCCGCAGCAGTCTGTTTGAATTGGAAAACGCCTGATGCGCTGGTGGCCGGAACCCACGGCTGGCGAAATCGTCTGGTGCCATTTCCCTGACAACATTCACCCCAAACCAAAGCCACGCCCCGGCCTCATTGTTTCGACCAAGGAAGACGCCGAAGGCATGATTTTCGTGAGCTTGGCGTATGGGACCAGCCAAAAGACGGACCGCCTCTACAGCGGGGAATTCAGAATCGCAAAGAGCGAGCAACCTAGTGCATATACCGGCGCCGGTTTGAGCTACGACACCAAATTTGACCTGAGAAACGTTCTTGAGCTCCCGTTCAATGACGCCTACTTCTCGGTCCCACCGCATGCACCGTACGGCCAAATCCCAAAACTCGGAACTCTGCATCCGAGCATGGTCCGGATTGCCGCCACCGCTTTTGCGGCAGCAAGTAAATAAAGGCCGTCATGGCTATCACCGCTAGGTCAGAAGGTCATCGCTTGTTGTATCACTAGGACAAACCTGCCAGCAGGTTGTCCAAGCTGTAAGTCACGTTTTCTGAGGGCTGGATCACAATGCGCCCGCGTGAAACGACCAGCTCCACTTTTTGCTCGAGAGCGTATCCAGCTGCTTTCAATGCCGCGCTGGGCAGACGCAATGCTGGACTGTTGCCCCATTTACGGATGACGGCTTCCATGAAAATTCTCCTTAAAAGTATCTACGTTGTAGACACTTTCTTCCTGTGGATCGCGGATTTAGAAAGCAATGTCATAGGTACTCCAGAAATGAAAAAAACCGCCGAGGTTTAAGCCAGGGGCGGGTTGGCTTGCGGTCAAAAGTCAGCTTCAGGGGCTGACCCGGTTCATCATAGATTTCGGGCTGCGTGATGCAATCTCAAAATTTCAACATCCTCGCCACGAACGCGGTAAATGGCGATGTAGTTCTTGTGCAGGACCAGCTCGCGCGTGCCAGGGACGCGGCCAGCCCGGCCCATGCCTGGATGGGCCTGAAGTTTGGTCACAGCGGCCTGCAACTCCAGCACAAAGCTGGTGGCGCGGGTCGGGTTGTCTTTGGCGATGAAGCCAGCGATTTCATCAACAGACGCAAGCGCTGTCTTGGTCCACTTGATCAACATGAATCAAGCGCCGTATTTGGCAAATACCGCTTTGACCTGCTTATCGGTTGCGAATTCGCCTGCATCAGCTTCCTTGATGCCTTCGTGAATGTCACGAATCTGCCAGGATTCACTTTGCACATAGTTGGTCAGCGCATCGATGGCCAGAAAGCTCTTGGTCCGGGCTGTAGCCTTGGCCAGCTCTTCGATCTGGTTGTAAAGCGCCTCGGGCAGGCGTACGTTGATGGTTCTGGCGGTCATGTCGTAACACTCCTGTGCATGTGTAATACAACGCATTATCCACTTCACAAAGCCAAAGGTCAAGGCGGATGGCCTAGGCATCCGGACGACATGGTCCTCCCTGCCTACCAATGCCACAAAAAAACCGATTGATTCGTCCGCGCGTAACCCGTTGATTTATATAGAGTTGGTGGATGAGCCTTCCGGACTTCGACCTGCACTGGGTGAGGAGGGACGGAGAGAGAATACGCAAACGGAGAGTAAAACCTGCCGGTTACTGGCAGAAATGACTCTCTCCGCAGTCCGCAAGAACCCGCAGGAACCCGCGTAAACACGCGGTAGTAGGCAAAAAAAGCCAACCCCGAAGGGTTGGTTTTTCCTTTATTGGTGGTGCATTGTGGACCCTGGTTCAATTCCACACCAACAGCACTTGAATATTGCTTGACCGGTAGTTGCGTATGCAGTGCATAACTTACAAATTTCCGCCGCTACCTCTCGAATTAACTGGCTTTTCTCTCGAATCTACGCGTCAATGGTCTTCCCAAAAAAGAGGAAAAACACATGACAGATTCCGTGAAACACCTAACTCAAAACGACCTAGCCAACAGATGGAACAAATCAGTCCACACAATCGAACGTTACCGTTGCGATGGCACTGGTCCAGTTTATCTAAAAATTGGCGGCAAAGTAATGTACCGACTGATTGACATCGAAGCATTCGAATCCGAGCGCCGATTTCAACGCCCCGATGTACACAAGCCAGTCCCACCAAAAGCTGTGTCCGGTTTTATGCTTCACGAAGCAATCGCCCGCCTGTCTTGACCGGCCACAACTCCGTTCTCAACTACGGGCAAATTCAATTAACCCATTGATTTGCCCTTTGTCTGCCTCACGCAAGGCCACCAAATAACGGTCACGAATTGCTCCAACAGGCGTGAGAGCTGCACTGGCACCACCCCAAGTCAATCTGGGTTGCCCAAGCCGTGTGATCAATAAATCTGCCATCAAACGAGAATGACGCCCGTTCCCGTTTGGGAAGGCGTGAATCAAGACAAGCTGGTGATGAAAACGCACCGCTACCTCATCTTCTTTGAAGACATGGTTTTCGATCTGGTAGCGAGTGTTGTCCAACAAGTCACGCAATTTCACGGCGATTTGAGTCCAGTCCACACCAATGTTTTTATTGGTCTGACGAAACGTCCCAGCCCACTGCCAAGTCTTGTCAAACATCTGGCGGTGCAAATCTCGCACAAAACCTTCATCCAACAGATCGCGTTTTTTCTGGCGAGCTGCCCAGCGATCTCCTAAAACGATGTTGGCCTGCTCCCAAGCGTTGAGGTCTGCCTGTGTTGTGATGTGCACAGGCACTAGACCTGCAGCCTCATCAGGATCAAGAGGGGTGGCCCCCGGTGCGTACTGAAATTCCATTTGCCCTATCTCACCACAATTCGCGACGCGATCCTTCAAGCAACTCTTTGACCGCGAGATCAAATTGAAGTTTATTCAAAGGGCCAACTACAGCCTGGTCCTCAAGCGCCATGGAATGCGCGATCGGTTGCAAATGCTCCTTGGCAACTGCTAGTGCTCTATCTTGAAGCTGCTGCGTAAGACTTGTTCGAGGTACAAGCGCGTACTGCAACTCACAGTCCAACGCCTGCGCCAACTTGCGAAGCGTCGCCAACGTGATGACATCCGAAGCCTCAGACGCCTCCAACTTGCGCACACCTGCATGCGAAATACCAAGCCGCCTAGCGAAGGCCGCTGCCGACATTCCCAAAGTCTCGCGCACAGCACGAACCCAGCCCGATTTCGGTCGTGCGCACAGTTGCGCCGACTTCCAAGAGCTGAGCAAAGCATCCATCTGCTGGAGCTGAAGATCACGAAATTGCTTGTCCATGGTACTTATGAGTTTCGTTAGACAGGCCTAATAATAACCCATGGGTTCCATTTCGACAACAGATACAAAACTCTTGAGTTCCATATTTACGAATAATTTGAAACCTATGAGTTTCAATAAATTGGCTCGCTATCTCTTACTTTTGGATATTTTTGAGAAATAGAGGGGGTACACAGAGTCGATATGTATGCACAAGAACTCTCGCCCCCACTTTTCAAGTCACTCCTTAGCACCTACCAAACCAGCAACCGTTTGCACTCAGCCGTGAAGAGTTGTTTTTATTGCTCAACTCTCCTATGGGCGGCATCAAAAAGAATGGTGCTTTTCGAGAGAGCGTAAGTTGTTGATTTTTATGGCTTCAGACTTGTAGACTGCCTTCTATCAAGTCCACAACTTTTGGAGAGTGGAGAGTAAAAACAGGCCCATAAGGTGTTTTTACGGGCGTACTTTTAGGACGAAGACAACATCTAAAAACGGCGAAACCCCGCAGAGACTGGGCCTCAGCGGGGTTCTTAAAAAAGTGAGAGAGTGATCTCTCACGTTGCATATGGTGGGCTGGGGTCTATTGAAAGAAGCTTTGAAAGCCATATAAATCTTAGATTTATTCACTTTCAAAGAATTTTTGCACCCCCACTTGTACCCCCGTTTACAAACAACTACTCCACAGACAGTGGACATCCTCTGAGGATCGTTAACACTGAAAATGGCCATGAGGTTATCTGCACCCCGCATATTGTCCGGGAGGAGCATTTAGCAACTCAGGACATTGGTTTGGTATCCATTGAGGTGCAAAACCATTATTTAATTCTTTGGTGATAGTTGGCTTAATCTGTAATTTAGGAGGTATCAGCAAGAAAAAAAATACCCAGGACAGGAGCATAGAGATAATCCCGCCCACAGCCCCTACCGCCAACTCAGTCAATAAATTCGATAACTCCATTTGTGACTAACTTTCACAATCAGTTAAGGTAAATATAGTGCAGGTTGAATATATACAAAAATTGAAAGTAACAGGTTAACCGGTTTCAATGGTTGAAATCACATTCCCATCTTTATCCAGGAGTTC
>CAIKVH010000003.1 GCA_903830725.1 uncultured Burkholderiales bacterium
AGCATTTAACATTGCACTATTTGCAAACAATGCGCTCTTATGTGGCTAAGGCGGCTGGTACTGGTAGAGATGAACTTGATTTGCATAAAGAAAAAGCATTAAGTCAAGAAGACCAACAAGCATTAGCTATTGCTTCTGGAATGGTTAGCAAAGAAGCTCAGCAGACTCTTGGTGAGTTTATGCCACAGATTCAGGCGTTGGCCCAAAAAGTTCAAGAAGCTCAGCAAGCACAGCAACAAAATGCTGCTATGGCTGACCCAACAGCTGCTGTTATTCTCAAAACTCAAATGGCTGAAACACAACGTAAAGCCCAAGAGTTTCAGACTAAAATGCAGACAGAAGCTGCTAAACAACAGCAAGAGTACCAGCTTAAAGTGGCCCAGCTACAACAGCAAGTTCAAGAGCTGGCAGCTAAATACAAGACACAATCTGATATTGACAGCCAGCAAAATGCTACAACTATTGCGTTGGCCAATATTAACAACGCAGCAAAAGAACGTGTTGCTATGATTAGCGCCGGAGCTCAAATGAGCCAACAAGACGCTCAAATGGAACACGAACAAAACATAGCAGCTTTGGAAGCAACTCAAGCTGCAGAACAAGATATCCGTCAACATGGATTGGCAATTCAACAGCAGTCTTTTGAAGCACAGGCACAACAGGTAAACCAACAAGCTCAGGCGCAGCACGACGCTGGATTGGCAGACCAACAGCATCAGCAACAAATGATGCAGCAAGCCCATGAAGGACAGCAACAAGCTCAATTGGCAGATCAGCAACATCAGCAGCAAATAGCACAACAGGGCCAACAAGCCCAAAACCAAGCAATGCAAAGCCAGCAAGAACATGGTCAAACCATGGAACAGCAACAGGCCCAAGCAGCACAACAACCACCTACCCAAGGACAATAATGGCAAAAGGCGAATTAGGTTTCCGTCAAACCTACAAACAAACTGGTAATCAAAGCTCAGGCGGCGGCCCAGAAGACAAAACTTTAGATGCTGGCCCAGCTGGCTCACACCGCGACAACAATTGGAAGATCGGCGCTTCCCAGGTTAAACTGACCAAAGACAAAAAAGTTGGTCCAGGTAAAAACCTTAACGAAATCGACGGCGGAAACTTTTACTAAGATTTGGGGCGGATTCCTTCATAGATTTGCATTAGTATAAATATGAAGGATCCTATTTCAGATTTTATTGGCCGCTTGAAACAAGCTGGCGACGAATTGAGTCAGGCAATTGTGTCTGGCGTCAATATCCACGATTTTGATTCATATCAAAAGTATGTGGGTAAGCATGAGGGCTTAATGGAAGCTCTTGATATTTTAAACAACCTCCTACGGGAGGACGACGAAGCTGAATAGCTTAAGGAGCACTGAATAGTGTTTGATGTAAATAGTAAAGATGAACCGGATTTACGGACAGAATCGGAATGTTTTCCCGATATTGACCCTGGTTTAGAAGTAGCTGGAGACCGAGTACTTGTGCAATTACGCAGGGAAAAGACAACCAGTAAAGGCGGTATCATCCTTGTAGATGAAACCAGACAAACGTTGAAGTTTAACGAGACTGTAGCTAAAGTGGTGCAATTAGGCCCCTTGGCGTATAAAAACCTCGATGCAGACTTAACTGATTGGCCAGAAGGCCCATGGTGTAAAGTTGGCGATCTAGTGCGTACTATCAAGTACGGTGGCGATCGATTCGTGGTAGATGCAGGTGATGAAGGCGCAGCAGTGGTATTCATTACATTACAGGCACGTGAAATTATCTCTCGCATTAAGTCTTTCGAGGCTGCGCAGAAGATGAAATCGTTTGTAGATTAACTTTGTAGAAAGTACATATGGCAGAAAATGAAAAAAATGTTCCAATTAAGGAACGAGAAGACGGCTCAGTCTTAGCTAAAGTTGAAGAACCAGAAGGTTTTGATGATGAAGCGGAAGAGCTAAAAGAAGGCGGCCAAGTTGAAGCCGCGTATGAATCAGATGAGATAGAAGTCTCCGATGATCCAGACGAAACGGAAGACGATAGAGAGCGAATTCGTGAAGCAAGACGTGAAGAACGTAGGCTAAAGAAAGATCTCCAAAAGCAACGTGAAGTTTCCGCAAAACACAAGATTAGCGCACTTGAGCGCCGTAACGAAGATTTGGCTAAACGGTTAGCTGCAGTAGAAAGCACCGCGGCATCATATCAGATTGCACAGATTGACAAATATGCGGAAGATGAAGCAACCCGCGTAGAATACGCAAAAATGAAAATGATCCAAGCAGCCCAAAGCGGAGATGCGGCAGGTCAAATGGAATACTTGGAAGAATTAACAGAGGCAAAAGAGCGCCTCAAACAAGTCCAGTATTATAAGAAACAACAACTCGAACAAGCTAGTGCACCAAGACAAAATGTTCCAAACCCAATTGCCACAGAAGTGCAACAAAATGCAACTCAGTGGTTAAAGAAAAACTCTTGGTATGATCCACAAGCTCGAGATACAGATAGTAGAATTGCCAAAGTAGTTGACCAAGAACTTGCCGGTGAAGGTTGGGACGCATCCGATCCTGAATACTGGGAAGAATTAGATAATCGTTTACAAGCACGTTTACCACACCGCTATACAGCAAAAGGTGGTTCAAATCGTAGGGGAGGCCCAACCTCTTCTTCAAGAAGTGAACCATCAAGCATTAAAGGCGGAACAATCACACTTTCCCGTGATCGTGTACAAGCAATTAAAGATGCTGGTGCATGGGATGACGTAAACAAACGAAACAAAATGATCAGAGCATATGCTCAATATGATCGTTCTAATAAGGAATAAATAAAATGGCAAATCCAAGAAATAAACGCGACCTAGATGATCGATTAATTGATCGGGCGCAGGAAGTAATCGCTGAACGTGATATCGTTGGCGAATCTGATTTAGCACGTCGTGAACGCCTTGATGCGTTTAGAGACAAGTGGGCAAATAGTGCGTTGCCCGATCTTCCTGCGGGGATTATTCCGGGGATGCACTTGTGTTGGTTGTCAACAACCAATACGTACGACAGTATCGACAAACGTATGGCGTTGGGTTATGA
>CAIKVH010000004.1 GCA_903830725.1 uncultured Burkholderiales bacterium
CCACACTGTTCGCACCTTGTGGGCGTTTTGTTTGGCGCTTGGCCCGTCTCAGTAGTGGTAGCGGCCTTGCAAGAACTCAATCCGGTCGGACTTGATCAGGTAGACACAGCGATGCTCCTGGGTAATGCGCCGGGACCAAACATCGGGCCCCAGATATTTCAGCGGTTCGGGCTTGCCGATGCCATCCAAGGGGTCGCGCAAAATGGATTGAACCAACTCCAGCAGCCTCTTTGCTGTGCGGCGGTCCGTCTCAACCCAGTGCTGCAGGTCCTCTAAAAACTCTGGGTGGCAGACGGCGATTCGATCGCCCTTAGGCATCTACGCCCACTAGTTTGCTCAAGTGGGCCATGGTCGTGGGCGCAATGTTCTTTGAGCGTGCACGCGACAGCGCTGAAAGCAGCCGCTCAGCGTTCTTCTCAGAGCGCAGCAGGTGCGCTGTCTCCACCAGGCTCTCGAGTTCATCGGCAGCGATCATGGCTACATCGCCCCCTGTGCGACGGCGCACCACGATGACCTCCCTGTCGTCGACGGCGCGATCCATGAGCGACTTCAACTGCTCCCTGGCCTGGCTGTAAGTGGTTTCAATGGTCATGGTGGGCTTTCTCTAATTGGACAGGAATATTGTACAACAAGATGACTCAAAATTAGCTAATCAACTGCCACACCGCCCACGCTTGCAGTGGGGGAACTGGTCGGTCGGTTGCAGGCGTCGACGCTTAGGCGGCGGGTCAATCAGCGTGACTGGCCAGGTGCAGCGCAGGCTTTACGGCGGTGGGTTTACGGAGGAGGCAGAGTGCTGCCGGGGTTTGTGATCAGGCGAGAAGCAGAGAATTCACTACTTTTCTGAAAGTTTCTTGTTGAGCAACGTTACTTGAGCCGTCAGAGATTGCAGAAGTCACATTTGCTCGGATCGGCAAATTGACCAGAATTGATCTCTCGCTTATCTTAATAAGTACAGACCTGACAATGCCAGATTTCCGCTACGGGTAGGTGGGTCTGACTATGACAAAAACTAAACAACATTCCGGAGATTTTCTTTGGGCGCCAAAACCCGGAAACACTGCATTTTGGGCATGCTGAGAGTAATTTTTGAATGAGATCCTTAGCTGATTCTTTAATGATTTCTTGCCTGGTTGGGTTGCTAAATGCGCGAAGATCGCAAATCTAAAATACGGTCTTCGGTGATTGATCTTCTAGAAAAATCATTGCTTAGATTATTTAAATCAAGATCATTTGCTCCCAACTCGCCAGTGCAGGACTAAATTATTTCTTTGTGTTGATTTTCCATACTTTATTCCCCTAGCCAAGTAAATCTACTTTTGTATGAATTGAAGTATTTTTCTTTTAACCAAATTAAGTTATTTATCCAGTCAATCCTCGCTTGTGGTTTGCGATAGTCTTTTCCAGCACTCCCATCTGCCAAGGATTTGATGTGTACTCCCATACGGTAAAGCCTTTGAGCCCCCCGATATGGCCATATGAAGATGAAAAAAAACGAACGCGTGGTGCGGACGAGCTGTAAAACTCGTGATAATAAAGCAAGTAGATTACCTTTTCCATTCATTAATCTCCGAGGTCATCAATCCCATGTCTACAGATTTAATTCCAATTATTGATTCGCACCATCATATATGGATGCTTAAGGATATACCCTGGCTACAAGGCCCTATGTTGCCACGTATATTTGGTGACTATACGGCCATGAAGTGCGATTACACGGGTGAACAATTCAAAGAGGATTTATCAAACCACGGGGTATATAAGTCGGTTTATGTGCAAGCAAACTGGTCAAACGACAAGGGACTTGAGGAGGTACAGTGGGTTCAATCCGTTGCCGATCGGCTAGAGTTTCCACATGCCGTAGTCGGATATGCCAATGTTGCCTCTTCTGAGTTGCCTCGCTTACTGGACGCGCAGATGAAGTGTAGAAACTTCAGAGGTATTCGCCAGCAACTTCATTGGCATCCTAATCCGCAATACAAATTCGCAAGTACTCCAGATTTAATGAAATCTGACGATTGGCTCAGGGGCTTTAAGGAAATTGATGATCGAGGATTAACGTTTGAATTACAAATATTCTCAAATCAGATGAATGATGGCTATGATTTGGTTAAGGCTTTTCCTAATACAAACTTTATATTGACTCATGCCGGTATGCTTGAGAGCAATCAGCCAGAGGATCTGCAGCGTTGGAGAGCAGGGATGAAAAAGTTTTTAGATTGCCCTAATTTATATATCAAACTCTCGGGATTAGGAACCTTTATTCACAAGTGTGAAATCGATATTTGGGAGCCTATTGTTGATGAAATGATTTCCCTCTTTGGCGCTGAGAGATGTATGTTCGGCACTAATTTTCCCGTTGAAAAACTTTGGACTACTTATAGTCAAATGATCACAGTCATTCGTAAGTGCATGTCCAAATACCCTTTAACTGTCCAAAATGCCGTCCTAAACGGCACGGCTGCAAAGATTTACAGAATTTAAACTTACCAACTATAAACTTAAGGGAGTCATATGAAAATTGGAATCTGTGGGGTCGGCAAAATGGGAGCGGCTATTTGCAGTCGCTTGTTGTCACTAAATTATGAGGTTTATGTTTGGAATAGAACTCAATCGAACGCAAAATCATCCCTGGATTTAGGCGCCAAATGGACTGATAGCCCGCAAGCATTGGCACAGACTGTAGATGTGGTATTGAGTCTTTTGGCAAATGAACAAGCCCTCGATGATGTTTATCTTGGAGCAAAGGGCCTTTTATCCAAAGATTTATTACATAAGACGATCATCGAAATGAGCACGATTAGTCCTGATAAACACACGGATTTAGCGGCGAAGGTTGCTGCGTTGAGCGGCAATTATTTGGAGTGCCCGGTTGGGGGGAGCGTTGGACCGGCGAAGGAGGGTAAATTAATTGGTTTTGTTGGCGGACCGCTTGAAACTTTTGAGAACCAAAAAGCCCTGTTGTCTCAATTGTGCAAGCGAGTTGAGCATATCGGTGCATACGGCGCCGGGTCTACCATGAAACTTGCAATTAATTTGCCTTTAATGGTCTACTGGCAAACCCTTTCTGAGGCGCTCACACTCATTCAACCGTTGGGCTTAGATCCTGCTCGGGTGATAGATATTCTCTCCGATACATCTGGGGGGCCAAATGTCTTAAAGGCAAGAGGAGCGTTTGTTGCGCAAACTATTAAGGACGGGAAAGCTAATACTGTTAATGTCTCGATGACTACGGTTTTAAAAGACGTGCAAACTATGTTAAATCATGCGAAATCCCTCCACCGTAATTTACCATTAACCCAAACTGCACTCAATACTTTTAAAGAATCGAGTCATACCGGACTAGAGAGTGCAGATTGTTGCGAGCATATAGTTTGGTGGCTCAATGAGGGTTCTAAAGCCTAATTCTCCTTCGCAAGTACTGATTTAAACCTTGGGCATTTTGCGTTAACTTAAACCTGCACAATGCCCTTCAAGTGTCAGGGAAGCAAAATGGAGCTGCCGGTAGTTTTCCTGCCTTCTAGATCAATATGTGCTTGAGCAGCATCTTTTAAGCTGTATTTATGATTGATTTGTAATTTAATTTGACCACTGACTACCATTTGAAATAAATCGTTGGCCATTGGCTCAAGTAATTTGCGGTCTTGAACATAAGTCGCAATGGTTGGGCGACACACCCTTAAAGAGCCCTTGCCGCCAAGAATCGATAAATCCAGAGGTTCTAAAGCTCCAGAGGAGGCGCCGTATGTAACTAACATGCCCCTAGGTGCAAGACAATCCATTGATTTCATGAACGTATCCTTACCTACAGAGTCGTAAGCGGCAACAACGCCGGCGCCGTTTGTGATTTCTTTGACCCGAGCAACAAAATCCTCTTGGGTATACAAAATAGTGTGTTCACATCCTAGCGATTGAGCAAGCTTTGCTTTTTCTGGAGTCCCCACTGTACCGATCATATGGCCACCTAGCGCTTTGATCCACTGAGAGGCGATTAGTCCGACGCCACCTGCTGCCGCGTGGAAAAGAACAGTATCCCCTTTTTTTATAGCATAAACGTCCTTGATGAGATACTGAACCGTCATGCCTTGCAGCATCATGGCAGCTCCTTGTTCAAAGCTGATTTGCTCTGGCAGGTGAACTAATACTTTCGCAGGCATGATGCGTGCCTCGCTGTAGGAGCCTGTTGGTCCCCCTGCGTATGCCACACGATCTCCTACCTTGAAGTGGGTCACGTCTGGACCGATTTTCTCAATCACTCCTGCGCCCTCCATGCCGATTGCCCCTGGCATGGGTTGTTTATATATTCCACTTCTGAAATAGACGTCAATATAGTTAACACCAATCGCGTGTTGGCGAAGGAGTACTTCACCGGACCCTGGTTCACCAAGTTCGACCTGCTCTAATTTCATGACACTGGCCGGCCCCGTCTCATGAATACGTATGGCGTGGGTGATTGTTTTTGACATAGCTTCTCCGTTCTGATTTGTAGTTTAATGCTGAATTTTTGTAAGATCGGGTGTTCTCTGGCTCATAAAGGTTTGCCAGATTTATCTAATAGACCAGCCTGGATTAAGGCATTTTTGATTAGCAAAATCTCGGACTCTGTGATCTTAACCAGAGGAGGTCTGACAACGGCACGTGGTAATTTACCAAGAAGCACTAAGGCCTCTTTCATCCGGTTGTGCATATCTACCCAAGGATCAGCATAAAAAACTTGTGACATCGGGAAGATACGGTCATTTAATGCCTTTGCTTTTGCCAAATCGTTATTGTTTACCGCTGTAAAGAGTTGTGATTGCAAGTCAGCAATCACAGAGCCACTTCCCGATAGGAGCCCGTTTGCTCCTAACACCAGTGAACTAAATAACCACGCACTGTGAGTGGTAAGCACATTGACTGCGGGATTTAAGGTTTGTAGTTCACGGATGTGCTTTTCGTGTAAAACGGGATTAGAGCACCAATCTTTGATCGCTCTAACACTGGGGACTGCCTTAATAAGTTGATGCAGCGTTTTGAGCGGATAACCCTGCCCCCCAGCGAGAGGGTACTGAAATGCGATGATTGGAAGACCTGATGCGTCCTCTATGCGCTTAAAGTGATCTATTACCATTCCTGGATGCTGCCCTAGTGTGAAGGGGCCGGGTGGGAACACTAAGAGTGCACTCGCGCCACCTTTTGTTGCCATTGCAGCAATTTTCGCTGCCTCTAAGCTACCTTCAGCGTAAACACCGTGAACGATTGGTGTGGTCGAACCAACCGCGTCTTGCGTAATGTTCAGTACCCTTTTTTGTTCATCAAAGGTACATGATGCAACTTCAGTTGAATGGGCGTTGATGGTAATAGCAGAGATACCTTTTACAGAAGTAACGTCTTTCAAATGCGAGCGAAAACTTGGCTCATCAATCGAGAGGTCATCATTAAATGGGAGGATAACTGCGGGAATAACACCGTGAGGAATGTATGAGTGTTTCATTTTTTACTGCGTATAAAAAAGGTTATATAAGGATGCTTAAAAAAGAAAAATTAAAAAAGAAAACTTAAAAAATACGTATGACTTCTTAAAGATTAGGCTTGGTGAGTATAGTCATTTTGTGAAATTTCACATTGGAATATTGCTTAGGGTTATACCTAGTGATTTTTACTCGGTATAAGCTCTTCAAATTGTTCGTAAAGCAGTATTATGTAACACCGTTACGTATTTTTGTTTTGATACATTTAAAAGAAATATTTCATGCAATCCCCACACTTAAGAATTGCTGCCGACGTTGGAGGCACTTTCACGGATGTTGCTATTTTTGACGAGAAGTCTGGACGCATTCAACTCGGAAAGTCTTTAACCACTCCAAAAAAACTTGTCATGGGTATGCAAGAAGGTGTGACGCGGGCGGGTGAGTCATTTGACAAAGCGAATTTATTTTTACACGGAACAACCGTTGCAATCAATACTTTGCTAGAGCGCAACGGGGCAAAGACTGCGCTGATCACTACGCAAGGCTTTAGGGATATATACGAAATAGGGCGTATCAATCGACCTGAGGCCTATAACCTCTTCTTCAAGAAGCATAAGCCGCTCATTGACCGCTATTTGCGCTTTGAAGTCTCTGAGAGGCTTTTAAGTGATGGATCAATTTTGAGGCCCTTAAAGTTGGACGAACTCGAGCGCATTGCCGTGCAACTTGAGGTAAATCAAATTGAGGCTGTCTGCATACTCTTTATGCACTCGTATTTGAGTCCAGATCATGAATTAGAGGCAAAGAATTTTTTGACAAAGAGACTTCCAAACACTTTTGTCTCTGCGTCTTGTGAGTTATCTCAGGAGTACAGAGAGTTTGAGAGAACGTCCACGGTTGCGGCAAACGCTTATATCGGCCCTAGGGTTAAGTCCTACCTTACTGGTGTGGTCTCTCACCTTAAAGAGCACCATTTCCCTGGAAATTTTTTAATTGTTCAATCAACAGGTGGACTCTATAGTGTTGAGCAAGCGCAGCGAGAGTGTATTCGTATGATTGAATCGGGTCCTGCGGCTGGACTGATAGCGACCAAGGAGTTGTGTAACTCAGTGGGGATTAAAGATGCGATTGCATTTGATATGGGTGGCACAACTGCAAAGTCTGGGGTGATCTTAAACGGCGATGTATTAATGACCTCAAACTCTATGATTGGCGGTTACACAGAGGGCCTCCCAATTCAAATCCCAATGATTGATATCCAAGAGGTTGGAACAGGGGGTGGGAGTATTGCTAGGATTGGACCCGCCAACTCGCTTAGAGTGGGGCCACAAAGTGCGGGCTCTGAGCCTGGCCCGGTTTGCTACGGATTAGGAGGTGAGGAGCCAACCGTAACAGATGCAAACTTGATACTCGGTAGGTTGTCTGCTCAAAGGTTTTTGGGTGGAGACATGAAGCTTGATACGCCTTTGTGTCAAAAGATTTTTGCAGACAAACTTGCGACCCCCCTTGGCCTAAGTGTCGAACAGGCTGCAGAAGGGGTAATTAAGATTGCTGCTGCAACCATGTCAAACGTAGTAAAGCGTGTAACTACCGAGAGAGGTGTGGATGCGCGTGACTTTCCCATGGTCGCTTTTGGTGGAGCGGGACCCCTTCACGCCCTGTTGGTTGCAAAAGAGTTGAAAATTAGGGAAGTCATTATCCCGAACGCACCGGGACATTTCTCAGCCTACGGGATGCTGGTCGCGAACTTAAGGCGTGATTATGTACGCACTCTTTTTACACAACTCCAAGAGTTTGATTTCGACCAAGTTGAGCTTCTTTTGAAGGCTATGGAATTAGAGGGAGGAGAGGAGATCAAAAATGCCTCACCGACTGTGGACGCTGTTTCCATCTCCCGAGCGCTAGATATGCGCTATATTGGGCAAGAGCATGCGGTAACGGTTGACATTCCAATGTCAGCCTATCAAAAGCGCGATATTCAAGAGATTAAAACAGCTTTTGATAAAGTCCACCTCCAGCGATACGGATATTTCTCAGAAAAAGAGAGTGCAGAAATCGTAAGTGTACGTACGTCGGTAACGGGACAGATGCCAAAACCAACGCTTACTAAGCTTGCAGCGCATAACGCTTCTGTGAAGCCAACCATGCGTAAGGCCTATGTTGATGGACGCGACCAACTCGTGCCTGTTTATTGGAGGCCTGATTTAGGGTTTGGATTTGAAGCAGTAGGTCCTGCATTTATTGAGGAGTATGCGTCAACTACAACATTGTTTCAAAATGATGTTGTCCGAGTTGATGAGGTGGGTAATTTACGTATTGAGGTGGCAAATGACTAAGGCAACGAATGCTGAGCTGGTTCCGGATCCTGTGGTAACTGAGATCATACGTAACGCAGTTGTGGCTATCACCGAAGAGATGAAATCCAATCTCATGCGAACCGCATACAACATGATTATTTATGAAGCATTAGACTTTACGGTCGGACTCTTTGATGCGAAGGGCAACACAGTGTCCATAGGTATTGGACTACCCATGTTTATCAGAGGCATGAGCAATACTGTTAAACGCATGATTGGTAAATTTGAATCTCAGGGCTTGGACGAAGGCGATGTGCTTTTAACCAATGATGCTTACATAACAGGTAGTCACTTGAATCACATGACCTTTGTTGTTCCTATATTTTGGAAAGGACAAGTGGTTGCGTTCTCGGCTTGTATGGCGCATTGGCAGGATGTGGGAGGGACGCTAGATGGGATGACGAGTGATATTTACTCCGAAGGGCTTCAGGTTCCCATGATTAAAGCCTATGTCAAGGGCAAACAAAATCAGGATCTACTCGATATTATTGAGATGAACGTTCGTATACCTGAGCGAGCTATGGGTGACTTCAGAGCGCAAATAGCCGCAGTTAAAACAGGTGAGCGACGATATTTAGAGTTACTTAAAAAATTTGAATTACGAGCAGTTAATCTATCTATTGAGCAAATTTTTAAGCAAAGTGAAGCCAGTGTGCGAGAGGTCGTTAAAAGTATTCCAGACGGCGAATATTTTGCTGAATCTTTCATGGATGATGACGGGGTTGAGTTGGGTAAGAAAATACCGATCCGTGTGAAAGTCATTGTCTGTGGTGACCAGATGACGATTGACCTCACAGATGTCAGCACGCAGGTTAAAGGTTTTTATAACTCAGGCGAAGCTGCCGGCATCGCCTGCGCGCAGGTTGCATTCAAATGCCTGACGGCTGCGAATGAGTTACCCATAAACGACGGATGTTTTAAAGCCTTAAATGTTATCCTCCCCCCCGGAAAAGTGATTAGTGCAACGCGTCCAGCCCCAATGCGCTGGTGGATGACTTTCCCTATGACAGTCGTTGATACTGTGTTTAAGGCGTTATCTACGGCCATACCGGAAAAAGTTATCGCAGGACATCACGCAGATCTGGTGATTGCTAGTGTTCACGGAAAGACACCGGTAGATAACAAACTGTTTCTTTACTTAGGTGGACTGATCGGCGGGGGATGGGGTGCCAAACACAATGAAGACGGCATGAGTGCCACGATTGCAATCAACGACGGAGATACCCATAACGGACCTTCTGAGCAGGTTGAAGCTAAATATCCCTTGATAGTTGAGAAGTACGGATTAAGAGATGACTCGGGTGGTGCAGGCAGACAGCGCGGTGGTCTCGGTACTGAGCAAATTGTTCGCGTTAAGTCTGACATCATGTTTAACTGTCAAATAGAACGCGTAGAGTGTAGACCGTGGGGCTTATTTGGCGGTCTCTCCGCGATGGGCAATCAAGTTGGAATTACCAAGGACGGCCAAACACAAATATACACAACGGGGAAGGTCTTCTCAAAACTCCTCACAAAGGACAATCAATGGATACTGCGCTCTGGAGGCGGGGGCGGATTTGGTTCTCCCCTAGAGAGAAAGTTAGAGGACGTTGAGCAGGACGTTAAGAATGGTTATGTATCAACCGAGGCTGCGGCCCAACTTTACGGTACAGTTGTTGACGCAAAGACTGGAAATCTTGACTTTAATGCAAGTGTAGAGCTTCGAAAGAAAATGTTTGACCTGCGACTACCAAACGATGAAATGACTCTTAAACCCAAGAGGGGTGAGCAAATTGTTGTTCATAAGCGCGAGTCGCATAGAGTCAGACTCGCTGCCGAGAGTCTATACCGACAAGCCAACGAGGAAGGGTTGATGCGTTGGAGATGTTGCAGTTAAGATATGAAAACAAATTCAAAATCAATTACTGAAGTATCCAACCAAGCATCTGGCGTGGTTTCTATGCGCCGTGGCTTGCAGCTGATTGAAATAATATCTGAGGGAGATTCAGGCTGGTCTTTATCTGAACTTGCAAGATCCTTAGATGTGAACAAAGTCATTGTTTTAAGGCTCTTAAACGAACTAGTTGCAGCCGGCTACATCTATTGCCGCTCAGATAACGGACTTTACCAACTGACATTCAAGCTTAGTAATCTCGGACTCAGGAAATTATCTCAAACGCGGTTGCTAGATCAATCTAGTGAGGTTCTAAAGGATTTAGTCAATACGAGTGGGGAATTGGTCAGATTGGCTGTAGTCGAAAACTCCTCCAAGATTACATGGGTACTAGCGCAGGCCGGCTCAAAAAGATCTCTTCAAATTGATCCTAATTACAGGCTAGATATAGGGCTCACGACGCACGCAGCTGGTAAGGCATGGCTGTCTACGCTGGATCCAAAATCCGCGTGGGCTTTAATACACCACCAAGGGATTCAAAAATTTACTGAGCATTCCAAATCAACCAAAAAAGAGATAGAAGCAGATTGGAAATTTGTTCACAAAAATGGCTTTTCACTTAGTTATGAAGAAAATGAAATCGGAGTAGGTGCTATAGCAGCCCCAATTTTCATAACAGATACCGAGCTTGTTAAAAGGTGTGTTGCAGTAGTCAGCATTGGTGCTCCCGTTTATAGAACGAGTAAGAGGGAATTGCAGGCGATGGCTCCTCAGTTGATTGAGAAAGCGCAGGCGTTGGCGAAGATCTGGCCTATTCGTAATTTAGAGTGAAGGTAATGTGAGTTAAAAGAAGTCTAAGGCTAATTTGAAAGATAAAGACTCGGTAATTTGAAACTAACTTAAATGGAGATATTCATGAAAACGTTTTTAAGAAATTCATTGATTCAATCAATGCTAACTGCTGTGTTTGCACTACCGTGCTTATCAGCCTCGGCACAAACAGCGTCGGGCGACCCCATTAAAATTGGATTCTCGACTGAATTGACTGGTGCGTGGACCTTTTTTGGAACCAGCTGTGTTGCTGGTTTAAAGATGGCTGTAGATGAAATCAACAGTAAGGGCGGTGTTTTAAAGCGTCCGCTTGAGTTTATTGTTCAAGATAATCAAACCAACCCAACTCAGGCATTAGCCTCGGTTCGTAACTTTGATGTGAACGATAAAGTCTTGGCCATCAGCGGTACAACCAACTCTGACGTGTCACTTGCTATGTATGGATATGCGGAACAAAACAAAGTGCCGTTTCTTATCCCCGTTGCAGCCTTCCCCCAGCTAACCAAGCCCGGTACAAAGTATTCATTCCGAATCGAACCAGACGCAGTAGGGTGGGGCTATTCGATGGCTAAATTTATTGAGCAAAGAAAACCAGGCGCTACGGTTGCTTTGATGTACTCTGATGCAGCTTTAATGCGAGCAATTTTTGCTGGATTCAAATACCAAGCTGATAAATCAAAACTTAAAGTTGTCTCAGACATTGTCTTTCCTCAAGGCTCCAGTGACGCAACAGTACAAGCAGCCCAGGTGAAGGCGGCTAATCCAGACTTTGTTATTGTGAGTGGTGCAGGTGCTTTTGATGCTGTATTGAACAACCAAGTCTTAGATTTGGGTATTAAACCAGAGCAAATCATCCACCCCTTTGGTATTACAACCCAGGTATTTAACTGGGGATCAAAGAGCGTTGGATCCATATACGGCACGTTCTTTGATCAAGGGGTAGATAACCTTCCTAAGGAAGGTCGTGACTTTATTGCCAAATACGACGCTGCCAACAGCAGACCGCCTTCTTATGTTGAGAACTATTGCTATAACACGCCTTACATCTTTAAATCCGCTATCGAGAGTGCTGGTGTTGTGGATAGGGAGAAATTAAGAGATGCGTTCTCAAAAATGAATATTAAAGAACTCACAAGCGGAACGCCTATTCATTTTGATGCCAACGGCGCCAGAAAGGAGTACATGTACTTCATGCAAATCGTCTCAGTTGACGGTAAGCGTAATTACAAATCTAAACAACTCTCATATTTCGAGTGGAATCCTGAAGTGATTCCAGTCTACGAGTTAGTTAAATAAACCATAAAGAAGTTTTATCTTGGACTCACTCCTGCTGTTATTTGCCTCTACCATTTCTACGGGTCTGCTACTAGGTGCAATATTTGCCCTAGTAGCCGCAGGGGTGACTATTGTTTATGGGTGTATTTGGTTGCCAAATGCAAGCAATGGACAGTTTTTTATCCTCTCCGGCTTATTTGCTTGGGGGCTCACCTCAACTTACAGCATGAATAGCTTTACGGCGTGCTTCATAGTTTTAGCAGCAAGTGTGTTGTTATCTCTACTCTTTGAGAAATTGCTTTTCCGCAGACTCTATAACGTACCTGATCGAAATATTTCATATTTCGTTATTACATTGGGACTCACTCAAATTATGTCGGGTATCTTCTCAATGACTTTTGCCAAATGGAGTGATCAATTCTCACTGCCTCCCCTAATTTCTGGGGTAACGATGATTGGCCCGTTCCCGATGACCAACAATAGAATTTTGGTGCTTTTGGTAGCCTACCTCTCTATCGCTCTTCTTTTCCTATTACTGCGTTACCATCCCATAGGGCGGGCCATTCGAGCTGTATTTCAAAATCGAGAAGCAGCATTGCTTCGCGGTGTAAACGTTCACTCTATTTACAAAATATCTTTTGTGCTAGGCTCCACTATCATTTATTTAGGTGGTTTGTTATACGCATTAGCTTATAGCTTTGATTTATCCGTTGCGTGGACCATGTCAATAACAGCTTTTGCAATCATGATTGTGGGTGGCCCCGGATCCGTAATAGGTGCATTAGTGATAGGTTTGGTATTTGGATTTACTCAAGCAATAGTCAGTAACTTTACTAGCCCAACTGTCGCTACTTTCTCATACCTCATCGCGATGTTGCTGATCTTACTGGTCAAACCCAATGGACTTTTCCTAAAATGAAGATCAAAACTCATCACCTGATTTTGACACTTGCACTCTTGGTGTTGCCATATTTGGCGAAAGACAACCGATTTCTAGGATTCGTGCTTGGCGTTACGTTTTTAAACGTATTTTGGGCTACGGGCATGAACATACTTTATGGATTCGTGGGTTTAATGCCGTTGATGTTCGCCGCTATTTCAGGTATTGCGGCTTACGCTTTGTTGTATTTTATAGCTGAATGGCATATTGGTTTTTGGCTTGCAATGCCGATTGCAACGCTCTTTGCGGCCTTAGTTGGTGTTTTACTTGGATTACCGTCACTGCGCTTAAAGGGTTTTTACTTCACGCTTTGTTCTTTGATCATTCAAAGTACGCTGACCTTGGCGTTTATTTTCTTCCCTAAATTCACAAACGGTGATACTGGGATTAATCAAATCAGTCCGCCTTACTGGTTTGATGAGGCAATCAAAGGGTATGCGTTTGAATTCATTTTATCGATTCTTGCTGTAGTTGGCATTGCTTTCGCATACCTTATTTACAACTCCAAACTGGGACAAAGATTTATAGCTATCAGGGAAGACGATGTTTTGGCTGAGTCTCTTGGGATTAACGTAGTTATCAACCGCGTGATTGCATTCTTTATAGTTTCAATTTACGCCGCAGTAGGGGGGTGCTTCTACGCGACCTATATCGGCTTTATTTCTCCTAGGTCTTTTGATGTTTTATCTTCTTTAAATATTTGGCTATTCGTGGCTTTCGGTGGAAAGGCAACAATAGCAGGCCCTGTCATTGGATCCTTACTATTAGCACCTCTGCCTTTTCTACTGCAAAGTTTAGAAGCTTATAAAGATATCCTCTCAGGTATTCTTATTGTCCTAGTCACGTTAATAATGCCAGGTGGTATATACGGGACTTACCTTGCATGGAGGAGTTCGAAAAAATGAATCAACCAATTAATACTCCTCTTCTCTCTGTCAAAGAACTATCCCTACGTTTCGGAGGTTTGTACGCTCTAAATAAAATTAATTTTCAGATGCATGCTAACGAAACACTAGGGATGATTGGACCTAATGGATCTGGAAAGTCTTCCTTTGTAAATGTATTGACTGGACATTTCACGCCTTTGTGTGGTGAGATGGTGTTTGCCGATCAATCGATGCTTGGTAAAAGCTCTAATCAACTTGTTGAGATGGGACTATGTCGAACTTATCAGGCCGTTAGAATTTTTGGGAATCTTAGTGTTCAAAAAAATATTGATATTGCACGACTTTTACTCGTTGAAAACGCAATTTCATCAGATCAATACAGCCAGTATCTAGATTGGTTAAAGCTAACTCCGATACTTACTAAACTAGCCAAAGACATCACCTTATTTGAGCAAAGAAAATTAGAACTCATGATGCGACTTGTGCTTAAGCCAAAACTTCTGATGTTAGATGAGCCTGTAGGGGGTTTGGCCACCTCTGAGGTAAACGAGATGATTCAACTTCTTAAGGAGTTGAAAGCTTATTGCTCAATTTTTGTAATAGAACACACCATGAGAGTTATTAAAGAACTTGCAGATAGAGTGGTGGTATTGATTGCGGGCGAGAAAATTGCTGATGGTCCACCAACTGAGATATTGACCAATCAAAGAGTCATTAATGAATATTTAGGATCTGCGCATGCTTGAAATTAAAGGGCTAACTATCCGGTACGGTAATTTTCTTGCTGTTAATAATGTATCGCTCAGTATCCCAAAAGGTCAGATCATTGCTTTGATTGGACCTAACGGAGCAGGTAAGAGTTCTGTTGTTAGAGCTATTGGCGGGTTAAATGTATTTCAATCCGGTCAAATTTCATTTTTAAATGAAGATTTAGTTCAAACCGAGCCGTATTTACGGATCGACAAAGGACTCTCTATTGTCCCTGAGGGTCGGGGGCTGTTTCCACGAATGTCAGTAGAGGAAAATCTTTTAATGGGGTCTTATTCCTTAAAAGATAAGGGCCTTCTAGATGAATTATTGAACCGAAATTTTGAGTTATTCCCTATTTTGAAAGAGAGAAGACAGCAATTAGCCGGCACCATGTCTGGAGGCCAACAACAAATGGTCGCAGTTGCGGTTGGTTTGATGTCAAACCCCAAGCTGTGCATATTCGATGAGCCTTCTCTAGGGCTTGCCCCCATCGTCATAGAACAAATTGGCGATGCATTGATGTCGCTCAAAAAACAAGAGCTAACTGTATTCCTCGTCGAGCAAAATGCAAGCTTGACGACTAGGGTTGCGGACCAAATTTACGTGTTATCAGCTGGCGAGATCAAATACCATGACACCCCCGCTAATCTTCTAAATAGTAAGGAAGTTTTGGAAACGTTCTTGAGTATCTGATTCTCTGAAAATATTAGATTCAACAATCTGCTAAAGTTGGATCATTTGATACTCAAAATGTTATATCTAAGATAAACATAGCCAAAAAACCTCTTATGGTCTTTGCCTATAATTCAACTTGATATTTATGAATAATATTTAAATATTCAGTGTGGTGTAAATCTCATTCGCAAAGTCAATAAAACTCGTATTAGGTCCAAGTAAATACGGTGCAATATCTTCTCGGAGCTTATTTTTTAGTCCTGAAACTTGCGTAAGATAAGCCCTTCATACAGTATGAAGCAATTGGATCAGTATTCGGAACATATATAGAAATGATATACTGTTTTTATACTACAAAGTTGCAAAGCCCAGGTTCTAAGGAGTAATTATGGTCATACTAGTAAAGCATGAATGGCACCAGGTGGATTCGCAGTTCGTATATGAATTGGATCTGGATAAATTAGGCGAAATTTATCCCGAAATGAAAAAGAAAGAGCTCAAAGCTTTAATGAAGCAGATTGAGGACGGTGAAATTGAGATTGACGAGATATTGACTGAAGCATCTAATAACGATGTGGAGATTGAGTGGGATGGTCAATACGATGATTGGTGGACTGTTCGAAAAGGGGGTTACGACATTACCTACGAATTAGGTGATGAGGACAGTTGGCACAGGACTCCCGAACCAGATCCGCCGTATTTGCATTGTAGTAAATGTAAATTTAAAGGAGCTAAACACGAGGCGGATTGGAAGTGGGAAGATAAGGATGGTAATCATTTAGATGATCCGAAGCTTATTTGTCCTTACTGCGAAAGCGATACTGTATTGACCGAATTTGGTAAACAAAAAGAGGCCGAACAGGCTGAGTGGAGTCGTCAATATGATGAGGACAATTCCGAAGAAGATTCAGATAGCGAGCGAAATTCTGATCTCGAAAAGCAACTAGAGGAACTTAAAGCGGAGTTTGAAAAGTTAATAGCGTCTGAAGATGAAGATGAAGATGAAGATGATGACGAGGGCGAAAGCGAAAGTGAAGTTGGTGTGTATGAAGGTGAGTTGAACGCTCATGGATACCGGGAAGGCTATGGCAAGTGTACTTGGCCCGATGGAGGGTATTACGAGGGCAATTGGTCTGGTAATTTAATCAATGGCAAAGGCAAATATGTTTGGTCATCTGGTATTTACTACGAGGGCAATTGGGTAGATGGTGTCAAAGAAGGAAGAGGAAAAATTGTTTGGAACAGTGGAGATTTCTACGAGGGAAATTGGTCTGAAGATCACCATAACGGTTTAGGTAAATACGTTGCTGCGGATGGATCAATATATGAGGGGCATTGGTTAAACGGGGTAAAGCACGGTCAGGGCAAATTCATATGGCCTGATGGTGGATATTACGCTGGTAATTGGGTGGAGGGCAAAATTCAAGGTCTAGGAAAGATGGTTTGGGCTGCAGGACAAATATATGAGGGACAGTGGGAGCAAGGATTGCAGCATGGAAAGGGTAAATTAATTAGCCCGGACGGTGACCTATTTGAGGGGACTTGGGCAAAAGGAAAAAAACACGGGAAAGGCGTTACAACCGATAAGAACGGTAAACAGACTCAAGAAACCTGGGTTAAAGGTGAGCTATCGAATTCATGATGAGTAAAATAAAATTTGTTGTCTCAGCCCTAATTCTGGTTTGTACATATCAAACTTGTGCCTTAGCTGATGTTAACTATCCGCTTAAACAAATTCGAATAGTTGTACCCTTTACTCCGGGTGGAAGTCCAGACGTATTGGCTCGAACGATAGGCCAAAAGTTAGCAGAATCAAGTGGGGTAGCAGTAGTTGTAGAAAATATCGCTGGAGCTGGGGGAACTATTGGTGCGGATCGAGTTGCCAATTCCGCCGCTGATGGGTACACGCTTTTGATGGGACATGTAGGAACTTTAGCTGTTGCGCCGGCTGTTTATCCCAATCTACCCTATGACCCTGTTAGATCATTTGTCCCCGTCGCATTGGTTGCTCGGGTGCCTAATGTATTGGCAGTGCATCCTTCTCTATCAGTTAGAACAACATCAGAGCTAGTCAAATATCTTAAAGCCAATCCCGGGAAAATTAATTACGGATCGGGGGGCAATGGCAGCGCGGCGCATTTGGCAACAGAATATTTTAAATTGGCTACAAATACATTTGTAGTGCATGTACCCTACCGGGGTACAGCACCATCGGTGTCCGATGCTGTAGCAGGTCAAATCCAAATGGTGTTTACTGGATCTCCAGCAATCATTCCCATGGTTAGGGCTGGAAAACTCAAAGCAATCGCTGTTTCAAGCTTAAAGCGGATGGAAACTATGCCCGAAATTCCGACTCTAGCAGAGTCTGGTGTAAAGGGTCTTGAAGGCTTTGAGGCAGATCAGTGGTATGGAATCGTTGCTCCAAATGGAACGCCGGTTGAGGTTGTTAAGAAATTGAATCAATGGATAAATGCTAGTCTTGCAACACCAGAAATTACAGATCGACTTAAGTCAGAGGGAGCAATTCCGATGCATGCTTCACAGGAAGAATTTGGAAAATTAATTCAAAGTGAAATAAAGCGTTGGAAACCTGTTGTTGTTAATGCGAAAATTACAGCAGAATAAAAAAGCTAAAGTGAGAGAATAAAGAAAACAAAGAGTCAATTATAAATCTTTGTACATTCCTTTTGTCTCACAGTACTGACCTCAGTTTTATTCATCCGACTAAGTGCATTTGTATTTCTACCAAATTTGACTTGTAAGTTTGCGCTAGCTGTATATTATCCCCAAATGCCAATATTAGAAAATTGAGCTCTAACTGCATAGAACTGAGACAATGGATTCCCGTAAGCATCTACATCGACTATTAGCCAATCAAATCCTCGGTTAAATTAGTCTACTGATTTATTATACTTTTTAATCAAAAAGATAGGTGTTTAGAAATTTGATTGCAAAAGTAGTATCTAGGATTGATTATTTTTGGCTGTTATCGCTCGACCTACTCTTGAGCCGTTCTGTTTACCTATTGCTTTTGAGATGAATTCACCAATTGATACCAATTCGATCAAATCTAGGCCCGTTTCGATGCCCAGCCCATTGATTAGGTATACGAGGTCTTCAGTAGCTACATTACCAGTAGCGCCCTTTGCGTAGGGGCAACCTCCGAGGCCCGCTATTGAGGAGTGAAATATGGATACGCCTGTCTGAAGGGCTGCAAATACATTCGCCAGTGATTGGCCATAGGTGTCGTGGAAGTGGCCAGAGAAAAGTTCTGGACTCGCAAATTTAAAAATTGCTTCAAACGTCTGCTGAACTTGACCAGCAGTTGCAACCCCTATCGTGTCACATATATCAATTTCATCGCAACCTAAATCTAGTAAATACTTCACAACTGTTGTTGTGTCCTCTGCACTGACTTGTCCTTGGTAAGGGCAACCAAACGCACATGAGATACTTCCGCGCAGTCGTAACTTATCCTTCTTGGCGGCTTCGGCGATGGGTTTGAATCGCTCAATGGATTGTTCAATGCTACAGTTTATATTCTTCATAGCAAACGCTTCTGAGGCTGCTGAAAAAATCACAACCTCATCTACCTTACTTGCAAGTGCTCGCTCATAGCCCATTAGATTGGGTGTAAGGGCAGAATAAACCGTGGCGTTAGTTCTATTAATTTGTGACATCACAGATTCGCTGTCTGCCATTTGGGGCGTCCATTTTGGGGAAACAAATGCAGCCGCTTCGATGTTTTGAAATCCAGCTTTAGACAATCTATTGACTAAATCCACCTTAATATGTAATGGAACAATTTCTTTTTCATTTTGTAATCCATCGCGTGGGCCCACTTCAACGATTTTTACTTTACGAGGTAGATTGACGGAGTTCATTAGATTGTTCCTGCATTGGATAGGATTATTTATAGCCAATATGGCCAAAGCCGAATTAAGATCTAATTCTAACGGTTGTAGCCCGGTCCCCCTCACGCCAGTGGGCGCTCAGAGCTTAACTTTAAGATCAAAACCAGCAAGCTTGGCTACTTTGACACAGTAGAGGGTTATTGTTAGGAAAATTAGGGCGTCTCATTGATAACTTAGTAAAGTAATCTAATCAGCGTTGTTGTGCCCATGCTAATGCATTTGAATAATCAGAGTATGCGAAATGTTTTAATTCCGCCTTAATAAAGTGTTCAAGAATGACCTTTGCAGCGTCAGCCAAAGCTGTATCCGTGACAAGTGCTATTTTCTCTACCTTCTCATGGTGTTGCCGCACAAACCTTAGGTGGGAGAGCAGTGCGGAAAAGTTTGTCCATCCAGGAAAATCTTTGCTATGAATGACCACCGAATGAAACCGTTCATGGTTTAGTAAATAATGATCTACCTTTTCAGCTAATTTTAAAAAGTCCTCCATCTGTAATGCCCCTTTGGGCTGCAATACCAGGACGCCAAGACTCTGATGTTCATCCTGTCTAAAACCTTCAGGGGATTCTATAAGTTGGCTTTCTAACATAGTTGCTACTCCAAAAGGGATTGTGCTGAATAAAAATATATTTAAATATAAATTAAGTGTGATTAGAGAGTTTGATGTGAATCAACTATCTTTCATTTTTGAAATTGTTTTTGTCCGTCTATTTGTATTACTTACATATAAGTTGATAACTGTCATGATTTAAAGTCAAACATTACACCTTAAAAGTGATAATTTTTTGCTTAATTGATTCGGACGAGATACTATTATTAATATAGTTATAACTTACTAAACTTTATAATCTCTATCCACCAAAGTTCAACTTGATTCAATTTAATGACCTGAGCCACACAGTTATTCTTCCTTTGGAGTTGGGCTTTAACGATGTCTTTTCACAAGAACCTAATTGTTTTAACTCCCTCCAGAGAAGCCTACATGTGTGCACGCTGATTGCGTATCCTTTTGCAACAAGCACGGTAATCGCAACATCCTTATTGGCAGGTATGTTGATCACACTTGGAGGTATAAAAAGTACATTAAACGTGAGTATGCCAAAAATCAATGAAAGTCTATTTCGAATTTTCTTTAAGAGTGTACAGATTATCGGAATGTTGTTGTTGATTACTTCTGTCTTATCTTATGAGGCCAAAGGCAATGTACTGATGGGACTTGCCATTCCTACTTTGACAGCCTTATTAGGAGGCCTGATTACTAAAATAATCGTTACGATGTTTGATTATTCACACACCCAAGGTTTCGGGTTGAGGGATATTAGCGAAATGGATATTCTATTTAACTCCATGGGCGCTTTTAACCCACTGACATATGTGGATGTGAGTCAAGGTGTCTTTGTCGGCCTACAGAGTCCACAAAGTTTGGCTATAAAGAAAGTTGATCAGCAGTTGGGCAAGCCTCTTTATGTACCCTGGTTACTTTTCAAGGAAACTCATGCCCAGATATTGGGATCTACAGGGAGTGGTAAAGGAATCGCCCTAGGTGTTTTAGGGTATCAGTTTGCATTGAATAAGGAGTCATTAATTGTTTTCGACCCTAAAGGCGACGCCAGACTTCCCCTTGTTCTTAACCAGGGTGCGCTCAGGAGCGGCTCTGCGTTTATTTATTTAGACCTACAAGCACATGCAAAACCTCAGTTTAACCTTTTAGAAGGTGCAAATGAATTTGAAATTGAAGAACTCTTGGTCGGTGGTTTAGGCTTACAGCCCTCTAGCGGTGACGCTAATTATTACAGGGGTATTGATCAAGACGCGGCAGAGCAGGTATCTAAGATGGCAATACAAAATGTCCTCACAGATCCGGTTTCTTTACCGAGGCTTTTGGAGATCGCTCAGTTTCATAAGCAACTTTCTAAAGCAGATAATTTTGTTCGCCGATTAAGGCAAATCTGTGAGCTGCGAGTGATACAAACTACACATGGCATCGGACTTCTTGAGCACATAGAGCAGGGCAGTGTTATTTATATTCGCGGTAGTACCGACAATCATCGTGTAAAGATGCTTCAAACTATGCTTTTGATTCGCATATTGCAAGTTGTCAAAACCCGGGCCTCTTTAAAGGGTACCCCTACTTCATCTCCAGTTAAACCTGTTTGTTTGATTTTAGATGAGTTCAAACACTTACTCTCGCCTGTTGCTTTGGATATGTTGGGAGTTGTACGAGAGCTAGGATGTCACGCCCTGCTTGCACATCAGTCCTTAGCAGATTTGGCCGGTTGTCCTGGTTTAGAGCGAAAAGATGTAGAGCCTGTAGTTGTTGATAACGCAACATTGAAATTAATTTTTCGAATTGGAGATGATCAAGCCGCAACAGGTTTTGCTAACAAATCGGGACAGGAAAGAACTTATAAAGAATCATTCAAACCTGCAGTTGGTTCTCTTGAAATTGAAAAGAGTTGGAATGAGGTTCAGCATCCCAGAATGAGCGCAGATCTCTTTTTGCATCTTCACAGGCCTAGTGAAGCGATTCATCCCTTTACAGCCGGTGTGCTTTACGGACTTGGATTGGCAAAACTTTTCAGCCTCTCGCCTATTGTTGTGCAGGGGGAGCTCGCACCGCCTAAAGAGGCTCCATTTCATTCCCGCACACCCATTCTTAAAGAAGAGGAGTTGATTTGAGCTTGCTCACAAAACAACTGCGACTGGTTAAACTCAATAGTTTAGAAACTGAGCTGCTTATACTCAATTTTCTGAGTTTTGAGTCATGGACAAACGATACGAATTTATGTGATTTATTACAAATTACTAAGCGTTCTTTGCGAAAAATCTTAAATGCCATGTTATCTAAAAAAATGATTAAAGAAGTTTTGGTAAACATCATGGGCGGAGAGGTTCTACTTTACGGTATCACTTCCTCAGGCGTTAAATTCGCTTCCAAGAATTATTTAACTCTTCAACCATCTAATGCATTAAATTCAATACCTAAATTGCTTTCAACTCGGTTGTCCCCAACCTTCATTCCACATCGACTCGATATTCAGATGTTGCGCATCCGCGCAGAAAGAGCTGGCTGGACTCAATGGGTAAATGCCGACACTGGACAAGTTGTGGACTTTCACAGGGAAGGGATAAAACATTGCGGTTTGCCCATTCTGGTGAGTCAGCACCGCCCCGATGCTTGGTCAATAAATCCAGTTGGAGATAGAGTTTGTGTTGAATGCGAGCGAACTATAAAGTCCAAACCTAGATACGCTGCCATATTGTGTGACTACTTATTGGCTCTGAAACGGGGGGACTTTGACGAAGTGATTTGGGTGAGTCCTAATATTGATATTAGGAATAAATTAGAGAATCTGATCACCTCAATAACACACGTACAAATCGGACTAATTAGTGTGTTGATTCCTCGCAATCGTTTTGAAAGGTTTCATTTCATGACCTATGACGACTGGGCTGGTCCGCCTATTAAAACCCAACGGGTGGGCGTCTCCCAGCTCTTAAAGATTTATTGATGATTCGTTTCTTTGCGCCAAGGGTGTACCCGTCGGCCAATCCATCAGCAACTCCCCCGACGACCTTGATAAGCATTAACCCAATTACGATGGGAAAGAAAACAATCGCGGCGAAATATAGCATTACATTCTCTAAGTTTGTGTTTTTAGATATATCTGATAGATTCATTTGAATTTGCCCTGGAGTGAGGTAGGTGTAACAAACTTACATATTTAGTTTATCGGCACCAACCGAATAATCTTTAGTGCAGCTTAGTCCTGAGGATCGACTTGCCTACGTTGGGGCTCAGGCAGGAAGGAAATTAACCAATGGGTACAAATGTAGGAAAAATTGACAGTGGCAGACTCTTGCCCTTGAGTTTCACCTCTTCCTTGGTCAGTAGATTCCAAAGTCCTCAAGATTTGCAGTTTTAGCCCCATATGGGCATGCCGATAACCTGAATTAAGGTTACTGGGCGCTAATTATCCGCATTTGGGCATGTAATATGCTTGTTAGTGCTGATTTCCTATTGAAATAGTACTTTTAGATTAATTAACGTAAAAAAACAAGATCTCCGGATAATTCGCCAAAATGATTCAAATTGCCTAATCTTTAAGCATTTGTCTCATCTCAAAGCAAATGACAGTATTAACTTTTAACTCTTTTAGTAGCTCGCAGGTTCAAACCATTAATAGCGCAGCTATCCAATCTCTGAGTCCGCAGTCGATTCAGGGCTTGAGCACGAGTTTTATTTCTGCATTAACAACCGCACAGGTACAGCTTCTTTCAACGGCTCAGATTATCGGATTAAGCGGATCGCAAGTTGGGAGTCTAACTACGTCGCAGATTCAAAGCCTAACTTCGAATGAACTACAAACCTTATCTGCACAGCAAATCTCATTCTTATCGACTCAGGCTATCTCCTCTTTGACACCTTCGCAGATTGCTTTGTTAAAGTCGAGTCAAATTACTGCGCTAACGTCGACTTTACTCAACGCGTTGACGACGGCTGAGTTTGCGCAGTTAAACACAAGCGATGTACAGGCGTTGACCATTCAACAGTTGGGCGCCTTGACAACGAAGTTGGCTGCAGCGATTTCAACTGCACAAGTCAGTGCATTAACGGCAAGACAAATAGCTGCGTTCAATACGAGCGCAGTGGCTGCGCTTCAA
>CAIKVH010000005.1 GCA_903830725.1 uncultured Burkholderiales bacterium
CAGTACGCTTGCTGGGTATTGCTCCCACTCGACTGCACAGACTGTTCTCCATCCAAGGAGATGTCCCCCAAGTATTCCTCCACCAGCACCTGCGAAAAGAGCCAACTCATTCATAATTCCCCATGCGTTTTTTAACATTACTACACATTAAACAAATCTTTTTTCCAAGTGGGGTATCAAAAAGTTGTTGTTTTTCTTTTCTCATTCCACCCGTATTGAACATCGTACAAAAAGTATCAGAACCAGTCCAAAGATGCGCTTTTGATATTCTCTTTCTAGGATTCAATAAATACAACATTTTGCGTCCCTTCCTATTTTTTACCCAAAGACCCCCCTACCCCATAGAGATGGAGTAGACAGGATTAGGTACTTTACCCCTGCAAGCAGGATCATCATGCTACGCTTTTGCGTATGCCCCTCGACTTGATGATTTGACCAGTCGCACGGATTATTCGGGAACTGCCCCCTAGCCTTTCGGCATACCGTGTACTCTTTTCTTCCACGCCCTCGAGATGAAGTCTTACTATCGTGTGGAGTACGGATGCGATGGAACAATAAAAAAAGCCGTTTACAACTGCATTCTGGTAGGAACTTTATCCAATACAAACTCCACGAGGTATTGAGTAAAGCAGAACGCATGTGTAAACGGCTTCAATTCATTGCTTCCTACGGCAACAATTGCATTATATCGATTTCAGAGCCTGTCTTAACTCCATCATCCTTTTTTTAACGTCTTCAGGCATTGGCGCAGCATTCTTTGTATCGTTATCAAGCTTGTCGAGCACTGGGTCTCTGAAGTTGATATTGATCGTAACAGGGGTGGGAATCTCTGCTCCATCCCATCTTTCTTGATTGATATAGACAAGTGGAGCAGGAATAAAATCCCCGTTGCTTTTTTTCCACATGTCCGTTGTTTTAATCCAAGTGAGGTGGGCGTGGATTTGTTTCCATTGCTTGTCGAGTGCTTTTTTCTTCCATCTTTCTAAGCACTTTGACTTGCTTGCTTTCCTTGGTGAACTAGGCCATGTAGCCCAGAACAACTCAAAACAACTTTTTTCATCGTTTTCGCTCATAAGTAGCCTTTGCATTTAACCAATAATCAATGTAAATCTTCCGTTTCTTCTTCTGTTCTGGTGAACTCCACCACGCCCAACTCTCAAAATAGTTCTTTTTCGATTCGTACTCTTCATTCCATTGCTTGTACTTGAAATTCAAATCAGCACAAATGTCCCTATATTCATTTTCAGTAATTTTCATTAGTATTAATCCAATAAATTAGAAACAATGTAGCTACAAAAGCAACAAAACCGCAAACTAACATCATCAATGTTAGATAGTAAATCACAATACTAAACATCTTTATTAATGGGTGGGGGAGCAAACCACTCTGGGCGTAGCTCTCTCAATTGATATAGGCGCAATTCAGGAATCTTTCCTGTCTTTGCCCATTTGTAGACTGCGGGGGGCTTTATCTTCAGCATTTGACTGATCTGATAAAGGGTGGCTTTGGTTTTAAGTGTTTCAATGTTCATTCGGTTATAATAACTTAGAACCTATAGAATGTAAATAACCTAGTAAACCTTGGGGATATAATTTAAGTGTTTGACAATGTTTAATTAACTTTGGTAGACTAACCCTACTTTAACAAAAGGAGTTGATATGAAAGAAGTTGATTTCAAATCTTTGGTGATCGAGGGTGGTAGTTGGGCCGATACTTCTGATGCATACATTGCGTCTGGGTTATATGTTGATGGATCAGAAA
>CAIKVH010000006.1 GCA_903830725.1 uncultured Burkholderiales bacterium
GAAAGGGTCTTGAAAGGGTCTTTAGAAGTGCACTTAACGACTGATCCAAGCAAGAAGCAAACGATTGCTATATTCTTGCACCATCCTACATGTTCTATTGATTCTGTTAACGGAATCATCCGTGCACTTTCTTCAACTTACCTTATAAAAATTTGGACGCACAATAAAGTTTCTGAAAACTTCTTTGATGATGTAGAGTTGATCGTATTCCCTGGTGGCGTTGGGGATGCAAGTCTATTTAAAAGAGTAATGAAGCAAAATTTAGAGAATGTTAAAAAATATATGTCCAAAGGGGGCAAGTTTTTAGGCATTTGCATGGGTGCATACTGGGCCGATCGGTTTTACTTTGACCTTTTGAAAGGCACTCGAGTAGTCCAATACATTAAGCGTCCCAAAGCCGATGTAAGATCCTCATATGGAACCACGGTTCCTGTGTCTTGGCTTGGGCAATCAAAGAGGATGTACTTTTACGATGGACCAACTTATATTGGTGGAGACTTTGAAGTTGTTGCGCGTTATGCGAACGGGGATCCAATGGCAATCGTACAAGGAACTCTTGGTTTAATTGGATGTCATTTAGAGAGCGACTTCAATTGGTATACAAAAAAAATTATGCGCCCACATTGGCACAACCGTGAGCACCATGTACTGTTGAGTGCGTTTGTTGATGATTTTCTATTAGGTGTCCGCCAGTTATCGCTATTTTGATTAGGTCGTGTCATTTGTAACCTAAAGAATCAATCGGTCAGTTCCAATTAAATGGAGCAAGGTGCTTTTTGTTCGTTATTTAAATTGCCCGCTTTCTACTTTAGCTATTTCACTGTATGAGATGGGTTTTACAGTCCGGTTAAAATCCAAGTCTAAATTACAGGAATTGATCAAATGGGGACTTCTTTCACGCCAATCGTTAAATCACTTAAAGTTATCCCCGTAGCGGGTTATGACAGTATGTTGCTGAATTTATCGGGTGCTCACGGCCCATTTTTCACGCGCAATTTAATTGTCTTAACAGACAATTCTGGATTAACAGGTATAGGCGAAGTCCCGGGTGGGGAGAAAATACGTAAAACCATAGAAGACGCGAGCGCTATCGTCGTAGGGCAAAGCGTTGCAAATGTTCATTCTGTCTTAACCCAAATGCGCACCCAGTTTGCTGACCGTGACTCTGCGGGCAGAGGTCTACAGACTTTTGATCTGCGAACAACAATCCACGCTGTAACTGCTGTTGAATCTGCGATGCTTGATCTTTTAGGTCAGCATTTGAATTTACCCATCGCAGCATTACTTGGTGAGGGGCAACAGCGCACTTCAGTGGAAATGCTCGGGTACCTTTTCTACATTGGAGATCAAGCAAAAACGGATCTCCCTTACCGTAAGGAGCCTGGTGCAGACAACGAATGGTTTCGTCTTAGAAATGAGAAAGCGCTAACCTCTAAGTCTGTGGTGAGACTTGCAGAGGCGGCTAGGGAGAAATACGGATTCAATGATTTCAAGCTTAAGGGCGGAGTTTTGAGCGGTGATGAGGAAATGGAGGCTATTCAAGCCCTACACGAGCGCTTCCCCATGGCCCGCGTAACCCTTGATCCCAATGGGGGTTGGTTTTTAAAGGACGCCATTAGACTTATGCGCGATATGCACGGTGTGGTTGCTTACGCCGAGGACCCCTGCGGGGCAGAGGAAGGGTTCAGTGGTCGAGAGGTTATGGCCGAGTTTCGTCGCGCAACAGGACTTCCTACGGCAACCAACATGGTCGCTACGGATTGGAGGCAATTAACGCACTCATTGTCGCTCCAAAGTGTTGATATCCCGCTTGCAGATCCCCACTTTTGGACAATGGCTGGCTCCGTTCGGGTTGCTCAAACCTGTAGAGACTGGGGCTTAACTTGGGGGTCACATTCAAACAATCACTTTGATGTCTCCCTTGCCATGTTTACTCAGGTTGCGGCCGCAGCACCAGGTAAAGTAACAGCAATCGATACACACTGGATTTGGCAAGACGGTCAAGGACTAACTAAAGAGCCCCTTCAAATCGTTAGTGGACATGTTCAAGTCCCAAATAAGCCAGGCCTTGGCGTAGAACTGAATATGCAAGCCGTTGAAGCCGCTCATCAACTCTACCTTGAGCACGGCTTGGGTGCTAGAGATGATGCGATTGCAATGCAATACCTTATACCTAACTGGAAGTTCGATCACAAAAA
>CAIKVH010000007.1 GCA_903830725.1 uncultured Burkholderiales bacterium
GCGAATCATTTGCTCACGACGGCCAAATCCTTCACGTTCAATGTGGTGACAATTTGGACAGATGACTATCTGTTGCTTAGTCTCGGCTTTAATATGATAGTCGTGGTCCTCTTCATGAAACTCCGTTACAGAATAAGAAGGGACAACGGCTCTATTTCAGAAAATCAATGGAGAACTGATAAGGAACTGATTGGTGAACTTATGCGAAAACTCAAGTTCACCATTGGGATGGTGCTGGCCTTGATCAAACGCAAATGGAGTGGCAAAAAATGGAAAAATCTCAATTCCTTACAAAAAGCAACCAATACTCCTAATTTCCACAGAACCTACCTATGATTAGGCATCTTCTACGTTCATAAGTTATTGACTTATATGTATTTTTCAGTAGAATTCTTAAAAAGTAACTTCTCTCTCTTTAGGGGTTTGCATGAAGGTAATAGACAGACTTAGGAGATCAATCAATCGTCGCCATGATGAGGTCATTCTTCGATCGGAATTAGCGAATCTGTGCAGCCCTTCACAGCTCACCAATGCCTTGGATACTCTCATCCAAGAAGGGACTCTGATGCGTGTGAGTTCCGGGGTTTACGCCAAAGGAAATATGAACCTAAAAGACTCTGAGCAGCCATCTTCAAAGGTCAAAGACCTAGCCGCAGAAGTCTTCAAGAAACTAGGTCTTAACATCGAACTCACTCAGACTGATGTAGGTAGCAAACGAGAGGTATTTGTCGTAGATTGCGGCAACCATCGACTGAGTCGCAAGTTCAATCTAGGCTATGTGAAGATTGAATATTCGAACTCTAAAAACAAATTTAATTTCCTAACTACTCTTCCCGAGAATTTGGATGAGTTGCCGAAAAAAAATGTGAGCGAGTTTGTCAAACGATTTGCTCTCTCTAAACACATTCAATTCAAACGATCCGGATTAGACGATTGGGCGGAAGCAGTTACCCGCGCATCTGGAGATGATGTGAAGCTTGATGGCACAGGTAAATTACTCGTAACGCTTAAGAAAAAACATCTAATTAATGGAAGACAAATGGCTCGACTTATGACCAATCACTTGAGAGAGCATCAGAGTGTTTGATCCATTTGGCGACTTCGAGACTAAGGGATACCTTCAGAACTATGAAGGGGTCAAAGATTTCAAAGAACTGAAAGTTCTTGAACATACATTCTTTGAGGCCAACCTAGAGGATGCGCTTGACTACCTTGGAAGAATCAAAGCTCCTCTGGAATACAAACACTTTCTCCATGTACACCAGATACTGTTCTGTGATTTCTACCCATGGGCAGGCAAAGATAGACATCAGCTTGGCGTTGCCAACCTAGTCGACAAAGGAAACGTCCAATTTGAGGAAGCCCAACGAGCTCAACAAGCCGTGGAATGGGGACTGAGTATTGGAAACGACCCAACAAAAATGACTGCCAAGCCTGGTGTTGTCATGGGGATTTTTGCTTGGGGGCATCCGTTTCTAGAGGGTAACGGTCGCACGATGTTGGTTGTGCACACAGAACTATGTGCTCGCGCAAATTTTTCAATTGACTGGCCCAACTCTACTAAAAATGACTATCTGCAGAAACTAACCGATGAGTTACGGACACCAGATAAAGGTGCGCTCGACTCATACTTGAAACCCTTGATGCAAAAATTACCAGCACGCAAATACTGGGTTGAGCAAATCAAATCTATTCCTGGAATAGACGGGGCAAACACAGAGGATGACAATATGTCCTATGCGTCCGATGATCCATTGGCTCGAAAGCGATACGAAGAGGCAAGCGAACTTCGAAAACGAAGTCTTGATATCTAGTCTTGAGGGTGTCCCGAATTTTGTGTAAACGGAGCGAGTGTTAATTCGTCGGCATCCTTCCCTCAAACTGGATCGTAAATCGGTTCAGCACAGGCTTCCAGTTTTGCACCGGCATCGTCCACTTCTTGGAAATGTTGTTCAATGCCAAATAAAACAGTTTCAACAACGCCTCGTCGCTTGGGAACGCTCCACGGTTCTTCGTGATTTTGCGCAAACTCATGTTCACCGATTCAATCGCGTTGGTCGTGTAAATAATGCGCCTGACTTCTGGCGGGTAGTCGAAGAACGGTGTGATGCGATCTCAGTTTCTCCGCCACGACTGCACGATCGGTGGGTAGTCAGCCCCCCACTTTTGTTCAAACTCATCCAAGGCAGCCGTTGCCGCTTCTAGGGTCGCCGCCGCATAAATGCTGCGCAAATCAGCCGCAACCACCTTGCGCGTCTTCCAGCTCACGTAGTTCAAACTGTGACGCACCATGTGCACCACGCACAGCTGGACGGCCGTTTGCGGGTACACCGATTCGATCGCCTCAGGGAACCCCTTCAAGCCATCTACGCAGGCGATGAAGATGTCTTGCACGCCACGATTCTTCAGCTCCGTCACCACCTGCAGCCAGAACTTGGCACCTTTGGTTAATTTGTCCAAGTTGGACATAATGGACAGTACATCGTTCCTCACCTGCTTTTTCCAATTATTTTAGATCTATGCGAGAAACATTCAATCGCGTAATACGAATTAATGTGTCAAAGCAAATGAAGCGAGTCAATCATAAAATACGATTTAAACATCCAGTAACTTTGAGAGCAAAAATCAAGAATCAATCACGGATTACGGATACCCAATTTTTTGAGATCCAACCATTCAATCGGTCAACTCCATCTAGGAGTCTTTTTGGATCTTTTGACGCAAAGCACCACCTAAACCAGTCACCAGACTCGGGGGCAAAGGCTTCCCCGGGGGCGATACCAAGACCGGCCTCAGTTACGAGCCTTTTGGCAGTATTCAATGAATCAGTTTGCCCACGGATTTTAAAAAAAGCATACATACCCCCTTTTGGACTGGACAGCTCTATGGAGTCCAATGACTGTAACTGCCCTATCAAAGTATCTCTGCACATTTTTAAATGAGCTACTACTTTGGGCGTGACGTCATCAATCCGAGAAAGAGCAACAACGCCGCCTCGTTGTGTAAATAAACTGGCGCATGACGTGTTGAACTCAATAAGCTTGCCGACTGCGTCCAATATCTTCTCAGGCACAACCATCCAACCCAGTCGCCATCCTGTCATTAGAAAGCTTTTAGAAAAACTATGAACCACGATCAATTCGTCCTCAGGGCTCGCTAAATCTAAAAAGCTTGGTGCACACCCGTTTTGGGTAGTCTCAAAGTACAAATTCTCATAAACCTCATCGGCCAAAATCCAAATTCCATTTACCCTGCAGTGGTCCAATATCATCTGCTGCTCTGACGCACTCAAAGTCCATCCAGTTGGATTATTGGGAGCGTTAACGATCAGCATCCTTACTTTAGGTGTTAAAGCTCTCAAAAGCATTTGCATATCCAAAGTCCAAGCACCATCTACTGGCTGCAAAGCAACGCTGGTAAGTTTTGCCCCCATGATCAGGGCTTGGGCACTTAAATTAGGCCATAAAGGCGTAATAACAACAACCTCATCGCCCGGGGAAACGAGCGCTTGAGTTGCGATCATGAGCGCGTTGACCCCACCAGAAGTTACAGCGATATGCTCGCTCCTGTATCGGCCCAGACCGTGGCGCTTGCTCATCTCACGGGCAATAGACTCACGCAACTCCGGCAGACCTAGGTTATGCGTGTAAAAAGTTTCCCCCTTCTTTAACGAATCAATTGCAGCGTCGCGAATAAATTCGGGCGTAACTTCGTCACTCTCACCAAACCAAAACGCAAGGACATCGGTCTTTCCCATTGCAGCATTTGCAACTTCTCTTATTTTTGATTCAGCAAGGTTTTGGATTTGAGGACGCATAGCTTTAAGGGAATTTCGAAATTACTGATCAAATTAAAAAAATATATTTCCTGCATTCAAAAGGCAATATTGTGTTGCAAATGGGTCATTTTCCTCCAAGAGTACATTTTCCTCGCGACCGGCTGCCAGTTCTGCGTGACTCCAGAAGAACTCTATGCCGTAAGGCTTGACTGATGAAATCACTACGCAATATCTCCTTGTCTAGAAGAACCCACTAAACAGTGCCGGCTTTGGACGCCTAACCCGCGAGAAAGGATACGGCTAGATTAAGCGGCCTGGCTGACTGCCTGACTCACCGTGTTTGATGGTTTTCTCTTTTCACAGATCAAAGCTCAGCAGCAAAAAATATTATCTAAATTTAACTTGAATTTACAAGAAAGGAGCCCATCTGCAATTCATACAACAAAAACTTAAATCTCAAACGAGAATTGAGTTGCTGTTGAGTTGAGGCCTTAATCTACAAATTCATAAACACTTAAAAACCAGGAGTTACGAATGTTTTTAACCACCAACACAGTCCCATCTTACCGCAGAGCAAACACAGCTTCATTTGACCGCTTCATTGACGGAGTTTTGAAGTCTAAAAGTGCCCCCAGCTTTGAACAAGATGAGAAATCTTACAAACTTCAAATCGACATCCCAGGCGTTGCGCGGGATCAACTGATTATCTCAATAGAGGGTCAAGTTGTGCGCATCAAAACCACGGAACAAGCCAAACGCAACTACAGCTTTGGGTATGAATTGCCTGAGGAAATCGATGCCACTACAAGTACAGCGAAGTTAGAGGACGGAGTCCTCACACTGACCCTCAGTAAGAAGGCACCCGTCATCCAAGCAACCACATTAACCGTTCAATGAAGTGATCAGTTAATTTGATCTAAGGGCCACCGCGGGCTTACCTCAAAAGAATAATCTTTGTTGGGTAACTCGCGGTGTGTCTGTATGCGCATTGCTCCAGCCATAGCAATCATCGCGCCGTTATCCGTGCAAAACTCAAACTCAGGATAATGAACGCGAACCTGCGCTTTCTGACAGGCAGTGTTAAGAGCACTTCTGAGGGCGGTGTTTGCACCCACTCCGCCTGCGACAACCAGGCATTTGAGACCCGTTTGATCTAACGCTTTTAGAGATTTCTTAACCAAAACTTCCACAATAGCGGCCTGGGTTGAGGCGGCTAAGTTGGCCCGTTCGCGCATCATCTCATCACCCAGCTTCTTGCATTGGGTTAGGACGGCGGTTTTAAGTCCTGCGAATGAGAAATTCAAATCTTTACTGTGAAGCAGTGGCCTTGGAAATGCATATGCAACTGGATTTCCGTACGCCGCAAGCTCAGAGAGTTCTTTACCCCCTGGATAGTCAATTCCAAGCAGTTTTGCGGACTTATCAAACGCCTCCCCTGCTGCGTCGTCTATGGACTCTCCAAGTATTTCGTATTGCCCCACACCAAGAACTCTCATCAACTGGGTATGCCCACCAGACACCAATAGGGCAACAAAAGGGAAGCTAGGGGGATCAGAACTTAAAAATGGGGAAAGTAAATGCCCCTCCAAATGGTGAACACCCAAAACAGGAATATTCAAAGACGCTCCTAGCGCGCAGGCTACGCCGGCGCCAACCAACAAAGCTCCTGCCAAGCCAGGTCCTTTGGTGAAGGCAATTGCGTCGACATCAGCCAAGCTTCGCTTGGATTTTTCAATCACTGAATGGGTCAAAGGCACTACGCGTTGAATATGATCGCGGCTTGCCAACTCGGGCACCACACCACCGTAGGGGGTATGCAGCGCGATTTGGGAGTGCAAAGCCTGCGCTAGGAGTTTGGGCCACACTTGCGTGTCCCCGGTTGAGTTTTCTTGAAACTCAACTAGGGCCACTCCTGTTTCATCGCAAGAGGATTCAATTCCTAAAATCAGCATTGTCCAAACTTCCTATCGAATAGACTATATTATCTTCACTAATGAAGGACAATTGTCCACTGCTGCCTGACAAAGTGATTAAGATGGTTTAAAACTGTCTATATTTTTGACTCCTTTCAAACAAATTTGTTTTTTAAAGCCTCTCCTCTTAAACAATGAGTATCCAATCCTATATCCGCGAAATTGGCAGAGGTAGAGACGGCGCCAAAGCACTGACTCGGGAGCAAGCTGCTGACTTGATGGGAATGATTCTTGACGACAAAGTCAGTGAGCTTCAACTGGGTGCATTTTGTTTGGCGATGCGGATCAAAGGCGAAACCGAACAGGAAATGGCAGGATTTTTGGACGCTGCTCAGGCGCGCCTTAACTATTTCACTGCGCCACCCGCTAATAATCCTGCGATAGTTATTCCCTCCTACAACGGTGCCAGGCGTCTGCCTGTGCTCACGCCGTTACTTGGGATTTTGCTTGCCAGGGAGGGGTTTGCTGTGCTGATGCACGGGAGCACGACTGAGCTGACAAGGGTACCCAGTCAAGATGTTTTAAAGGAGTTAGGATTTGCAAAAGCCGTTTCAACTTGTGAATTAAAGCCGGGCGAACTGGTGTTTGCAGATACAAATCTGATCAGTCCTCAATTACAAAGATTACTAGATGTAAGAAGCACGATCGGTTTAAGAAACTCTGCTCACAGTATGGTGAAATTACTGCAGCCTGTTAAACATCTGACTCTGACTTTAAATCTTACGCAAGACCATCAGCCAAAAGCTTTTTTGATCACAAGTTACACGCATCCAGAGTATGCAACTTCGATGCGTAAAACTCTGGAACTCATGCGGGGTAACGCGGTACTCATGAGAGGTTGCGAGGGCGAGGCAGTAGCAGATGCCAGGCGAGCCCCAGCCTATGCAGTTATTCGGAACGGGGAGTTGGCATTTGAGCGCGAGTCTGAAAAAGGAAGTGTTGCACCCACTGAATTATTTTCGGGAGAGCTCAGTGCAAAATCCATTGCGGCTTACACGTCAAAAATGTTGAGTGGCTTGATTCCAATTCCCAAACCTATCTTGGATCAAATCGCGATCATTAAATTAGCAAGCTCTAAATTTTAAGAGTATTCAAATTTAATTGTTTTCTTGCCCCCCGAATTTCAGTAGAACATACAATAACAAAATGTCCAACATCCCTTGCGACCCATTCGCTCCTTTCGCCCCTTTCGCTCCTTTCGCCCCTTTCGTGTCTCTGGTTGGCGCTGGACCGGGAGACCCTGAGCTATTGACCCTCAAAGCACTTAAAGTCCTGCAAAGCGCTGATGTAGTTCTTGTCGATGATTTAGTCAGTCAAGAGATTTGCGCCCTTATTGGCAGCAAAGCGCGAATCATTTATGTGGGCAAACGAGGTGGATGCAAGTCAACCCCTCAAGCTTTCATCGAGAAACTGATGATCCAAGAGGCCACATCTGGTCGACATGTTGTTCGACTCAAGGGTGGAGACCCTTTTATATTTGGACGCGGCGGAGAAGAAGTTGAAGGCTTGAAAAAAGCCGGTGTAAATGTCCAAGTCATCAACGGGATCACATCGGGATTGGCTGCGGTTAGCTCACTCGGAGTGAGCCTAACTCACAGAGATCACGCTCAGGGCGTTATTTTCTTAACGGGCCATCAACAAAACCAAAATGACTCCAAACTGGACTGGGCATTAATTGGTCAAACTGCGAGGCAAGCAAAACTTACCCTTATCATCTATATGGGTATCAGAGGAGCCAAAGAAATAGAACGGGGACTCCTAGAAACGATGGACCCGCTTACGCCAGTTGGCATTATTCAAAATGCAACTCTAAAGGACCAACTCAACACCATAACTTCGCTAAATCAATTGCAACTAACAATCGAGGAAAAGTCGCTTACCAGTCCTAGTGTCATCGTGATTGGAGATATTTTGAAAGGCTTACAGGCCTGTCAAAATAAACTAGCCAGTCCATGCGAAAATACGAGATTAGTCGCAAATTAGAGAGATGCTTTTAATACATCTATTTAATTACACGGCCGTGCAATGTAATCAATAAGGATAAACAATGGAAGTCGAAAGATTAAATCAGATAGGCACGAGCTTGGCCGACCTTACGCAAAGAACGCAAGAACTTCGGAGGTATCTTTGACTTCGATGCCAAATCTGAACGTCTAAGAACCGTAAATGCATCGTTAGAGGATCCAACAGTCTGGAACGATCCTAAGAAAGCTCAAGAATTGGGCCGAGAGAAAAAAGCACTTGAAGAGATAGTTTTAACGCTCTCTCGCCTAGAGAGTGAGCTTGCAGATAACAGCGAACTCTTTGAGATGTCCAAAGCCGAGGACGACCAAGAAGGACTATTGACGATTGAGTCCGAGACCAAGAACTTGCAGGCCGATATTGAGCGCCTGGAGTTTAGGCGGATGTTTAACAATCCTGCTGACCCAAGCCATGCATTCTTAGATCTGCAGGCAGGTGCGGGGGGGACTGAGGCGTGCGACTGGGCGAGTATGCTTTTGCGTCAGTATTTAAAGTACGCTGAGCGTAAAGGCTTTAAAGCAACTGTGGAGGATGAAACCCCTGGCGATGTTGCTGGAATCAAAGGCGCGACTATCAAGATTGAGGGCGAATATGCCTTTGGCTTACTGCGCACTGAGACCGGTGTGCACAGACTAGTTAGAAAGTCTCCCTTTGACTCAGCGGGTGGACGCCATACCAGTTTTGCGAGTGTATTTGTTTACCCAGAAATTGACGACTCAGTTGAGATTGATATCAACCCGGCTGATGTGCGGGTTGACACTTACAGAGCAAGCGGTGCGGGTGGACAACACATTAATAAAACGGACTCTGCGGTTCGCTTGACACACATACCGACAAATATTGTGGTTCAATGTCAAGACAGTCGCAGTCAACACTCGAACAGGGATGTCGCTTGGAAGCGACTGCGGTCACGGCTGTATGACTTTGAGATGCGCAAGCGCATGGAAGTTCAACAAAAACTTGAAGACACCAAAACAGATGTGGGTTGGGGTCATCAGATCCGGAGTTATGTGCTTGACCAAAGTCGGATCAAAGATCTCAGAACCAACGTAGAAATGTCTAACACTCAACGCGTGCTGGACGGGGACTTGGATGTCTTTATTGAAGCCTCGCTCAAACAAGGTGTTTAAGCAATAAAGAGTTAAAGAGTTAAATCACTTTATTTGAATATTTCAAATAAATAATTGAAAATTATTGACGGAGTTAATAAATGTATCGTGAAGGCGCCTCACCTCTCATCAAACGAGAGGACTACACTGCACCGGCATTTTGGATTGACACGGTCGAACTCACCTTCGACTTGGATCCACAAAAGACCCGTGTACTCAATAAAATGCGAGTCCGCAGAAATCAAGACTCCCAGGAGTCTACGTTACGCCTAGATGGTGAGGAGTTAAGCCTCTCCAGGGTTCTGGTCAATGGTGCCGGCAGCAGTTTCAAAATTGAGGGCAATCAACTTGTCCTAGAAAACCTCCCCAGTGATACCAACGGTTTTGATCTTGAGATCTTCACCATATGCAATCCAATCAAAAACACTCAACTCTCGGGACTGTACGTTAGTAACGATTCGTTTTTTACGCAGTGTGAAGCCGAAGGTTTTAGACGCATCACTTACTTTCAAGACCGTCCTGACGTGATGGCCAGTTTCACGGTCACTCTAAAGGCAGATAAAAAGGCCTATCCTGTTCTTTTGTCAAATGGCAACTTGGTCGAGAGTGGACCCTTAGAGGACGGTCGTCATTTTGCAAAATGGGTCGATCCCCATAAGAAGCCTTGTTATTTATTCGCGTTGGTTGCTGGCAGATTGGTTGCACGTGAACAATCTATTGTTTCACGAACTGGCAATCAGCATTTGTTGCAAATATATGTTCGCCCTGGAGATTTGGATAAAACCGAACACGCGATGAAGTCTCTCATGGCAAGCATTGCCTGGGATGAGGCAAGATTTGGTTTAACGCTGGATTTAGAGCGATTCATGATTGTGGCTACATCGGATTTTAATATGGGTGCGATGGAGAACAAGGGTTTGAACATTTTTAATACAAAGTACGTTCTTGCCTCTCAAGCCACTGCAACCGATGCTGATTTCTCCAACATAGAAAGTGTCGTGGGCCACGAGTACTTTCACAACTGGACTGGCAACAGAATCACTTGTCGTGATTGGTTCCAACTCTCACTCAAAGAAGGTCTAACCGTTTTTAGGGACCAAGAGTTTAGCCAAGACTTGGCAGGTAATGCCTCTGCTAGAGCAGTTAAAAGAATTGAGGATGTGAGACTCCTTAGGACCCTTCAGTTTGCAGAGGACGCTGGACCGATGGCGCATCCAGTCAGGCCTGATAGTTACGTTGAAATCAACAATTTTTATACTGTTACAGTTTATGAGAAGGGTGCGGAAGTTGTTCGTATGATGCAAACCCTTGTAGGAAGAGAAGGATTTGCAAAGGGGATGGCGCTTTACTTTAAGCGACACGACGGGCAAGCAGTCACTTGCGATGATTTTGCTAACGCAATTGCAGATGCAAATCCTGAGACTGCTCTGAAACTTCACTTAGAACAGTTCAAGCGTTGGTACTCCCAGGCTGGTACCCCAGTTGTTAGCGCTAAAGGTACTTATGACAGCGCTTTGCAGAAATACTCATTAACGCTGACACAGAACTGCCCTCCTTCATCTGGGCAAGTGCACAAGGAGCCATTTGTTATTCCCGTTTCAATAGGCCTCATCAGTTCTTCTGGGGAACAAATTAAGGATACGCAACTTTGTGTATTAACAGAGCAAGAACAAACTTTTGTATTTGATGGTGTCTCAAGTGAACCGGTTCCATCACTTTTCAGAAACTTTAGTGCTCCAGTTATTTTCAATTCGGGTTTGAACCCCAAAGAACTGTTAACACTTCTTGCCCACGACTGTGACCCGTTCAATCAGTGGGACGCCGCACAAAGACTTTGTGTGGATACGGCCCTCAATGCTATTCAATCCCCTGCTCTACCTCAGCAGATCTTAAACGCCGACTTGATCGAGGGACTCAGAACGGTTCTAAGAAACGAGTCCCTAGACTCTGCATTCAAGGAGGTTGTCTTAACACTTCCAAGTGAGAGCTACCTTGCTGAGCAGTTAGCTGAACTCGATCCCGTCAAAGTCCATCAGGTCAGAGAGAAAATGCGCGAGGAAATGGCAATTGCTTTATTTGCGGATTGGGACTGGGCTTACCACTCCAATCACCAAACAGGGTCTTACTCGCCCGACCCGTTGAGTTGTGGCAGGCGTGCGCTCAGCGGACTTGCACTCTCACAACTTTGTTTGGCTGAGAGCCTAAACAACAAAGACTCAAGTGGACAACAAGACACATGGGCTCACATCGCATTTAGAGATTTTGAACACGCAGATAACATGACGCAACGCATGCACGCCTTAAATGCGTTGATGAGTTGTGGTCATCCCAAGGCAAAAGAGGCCTTGGATCTGTTTTATAAACTCTTCAAAAATGATCCCTTGGTTATGGATAAATGGTTCGCTGTTCAAGCCAGTTCTAACTCTAGGGGCGGTGACTTGCTTGCAAAGGTAAGGACTTTGATGCTGCACGAGGATTTTGAAATTAAAAACCCAAACCGTGCTCGTGCTCTTATCTTCAGTTATTGTGTAGCCAACCCATCTGCTTTTCACAGGAGTGATGCATCGGGCTATGTATTTTGGAGCGAGCGTGTTTTAGAAATTGACGCATTTAACTCTCAAGTCGCTGCGCGTTTGGCAAGGGCACTCGATCGTTGGAAAAAACTCGTGGAGCCTTACCGCACTGCGGCCTATGAAGCTTTAAAACGCGTCTCTGCTAAGCCAGACCTCAGTAACGATGTACGCGAGGTTTTAACGCGCGCACTATCCGATTAAACTGCCGACGAATTGATCAAGTAATTACATACACACACGGAGCAACTGTAAATGTCTATTTCCCTATCTCGATTCTTGGTGGAAGAACAACGTGAAAAGGGGCACATACCTCCAGAACTTAGACTTTTATTAGAGGTTGTTGCAAGGGCTTGCAAAAGCATCAGTCACGCAGTCAACAAAGGAGCCCTGGGAGGGGTCTTAGGTAGCGCGGGGAGTGAGAACGTTCAAGGTGAGGTCCAAAAGAAACTTGACATTATTGCCAACGAAGTATTGATTGAAGCCAATGAGTGGGGTGGACATTTGGCGGCTATGGCGTCTGAGGAGATGGAGAGCATTTACTTGGTGCCAAATCGCTATCCGCAGGGCGAATACCTCTTACTTTTTGATCCTCTTGACGGCTCTAGCAACATTGATGTCAATGTGAGTATTGGAACCATTTTTAGTGTGCTAAAAAAACCAGAAGGTAATAGCGGTGTAAGCGAGTCTGATTTCCTTCAAAAGGGCGAATCACAAGTCGCTGCAGGGTACTGTGTTTACGGGCCTCAAACAACGCTTGTTCTGACGGTTGGTGACGGTGTGAACATGTTCACTCTTGACCGGGAACAGGGCTCATTTGTATTAACGCAAGAGAAAGTACAAATCCCGGTGGATACAAAAGAGTTTGCAATCAACATGAGCAACATGCGACACTGGGACACGCCAGTGAAGCGCTACATCGACGAATGCTTAGAAGGCAAAGAAGGCTTACGTGGCAAAGACTTCAACATGCGATGGATTGCGAGTATGGTCGCCGATGTTCACCGTATCCTTACACGTGGTGGCGTTTTTATGTATCCATGGGATAAACGCGAACCCAACAAACCCGGCAAACTGCGGCTCATGTATGAAGCCAACCCAATGAGCTGGATAGTAGAGCAAGCCGGCGGGGCTTCAACCAATGGACGTGAAAGAATTCTCAACATCCAACCGCAAGCATTACATGAGCGAGTCAGTGTGATACTAGGATCCAAAAATGAGGTTGATTTAGTGACAAAGTATCACGCCAACAACAACTAATCCCAAACTACGCGTCTGTAAATAGATCTGTGTAAATCGACTGCGGTTATTGGGGAGCGTTTAAACGATCCCCAAATTCGGTACTGTAAAAGGGACGGTCACTCCATGTGGTGCATTTTAAAATGCAAATGGATTTAGAGACTGCCTGTTCCAAAAGAAGGCCGTGGATACTTTTTATGCTCATGAATCTCTAAACCGTGTTGCAATTCATACTTGAATTCACGAGATAAGGAAAGAACACAATTGTTCAAACTACTGTTAAATGCCGCGGGCTTTCAAATCGTTTGGTTTACTTGCGCTCTCACTGTACAAAATAATCCACCTCATAATGTGATTTGGGTTTGTATCGTGACCTTGCTATTTTTGCTTCAGCACGTTTACTTTAGTGGCAAGCCAAAAACTGAAATTATTCTGGTTTTAAAAGTATCTCTTTTGGGTTGGCTCCTGGATACGTTGCTTGTCCAAAACCATTTAATTTATTTTGAGGGTTCTTATCCTGGATCTTTTTCTAAGATGCAACCGTTTTGGATGACCTGCCTTTGGTTAAGCCTGGGGGCATCACTCAATGCATCATTGAGTTGGTTAAAGCCCTTGTTATCATGGTCCAGTCTTATCGGGGCAGTCGTTGGTACCTTGTCTTATTTGGCAGGAGCCAAGTTCGGAGTTCTCCGCTTTGAATCTACTATTGCTATCGCAATAACCGCAATCTGCTGGGGCATTGCCTTGCCCATCCTCATCATGCTGAGCATTGAGACGGTTGACACCACACCGCCCCTGGCTTGACGCGACAGGACGGCCGTCCCTTGCGCGCAGGTAGGCATAGCAAATCTTAATTCTTATTTTTTCTCACGAGAATTTCACCATTAAATGGATTTCAATTGAGTAATTACCCTAGTTGCGTACAATGATCGATCGGGCAAATTTAAATACTGAGCTAACTCTCTAAAATCTCCTCACTTTGTTTTTTTATTTTTTTATGAATTGGGGACAAAACCGTGAGTGACTTCCTCCAACTCTTGATGAGCGGTTTAGCAACGGGTAGTATTTATGCCCTAGCAGCGCTTGGCTTTACCCTGCTCTGGCAAGCCTCTGGAACCATTAATTTCGCTCAGGGCGAGTTTGTGATGCTGCCGGCCTTCATCATGATCATCTTCATGCAAATGGACATATCCTTTATTGGTAGTGTGGCATTGACCTGTACCCTAGCAGTTGTGGCGCTGGGTTGGCTATTTAAACGTGGCCTCGTAGACCCGCTCTTCAAATACGGCATGATGCCCATCGTAGTCGCTACGATTGGGTTGTCGATTGCGATGCGAAACGGCGTGCGTGCGGGCTACAGCGCGCAACCCCTGAACTTTCCCTCCCTGTTTCCCGAGAAGTTGCACCATATTGCCGGGATCACAATCTCCGACTCAGACATAGGCACCTTCGTTATGGCGCTTGTACTTGTTTTAGTGACTCAAAGCTTCATCACAAAAACAGTTACAGGGCGAGCGATGCAAGCGGTCGCCCAAAATACAGAGAGCGCTGCAGTGCTCGGAATCAATGTCCCTCGGATGATCTTCTATACTTTTGCAATCAATGCACTTTTGGCGGTTGCTGCTGCTTTATTGGTCACCCCCACCTACCTTGCTAAATTTGATATGGGCGAGTCCTTAGGTAACAAGGCCTTCTTTGCAGCCATCATTGGGGGTTTTAATAACTCAAACGGCGCGCTGCTCGGAGGACTTTTGGTGGGCGTTTCTGAAAACTTGGCTGCTGCTTACATCTCCCCCGCCTACAAAGACGCAGTAGCACTCATCATTTTTATGATTGTGATTCTCTTTAAACCCCAAGGCCTGTTAGGTCGCAAAGAGGAGCGTAAGGTATGAGGAAGACTCGCACACTCCTTTGGGTCACTGCGCCCATAGTGCTTGCTGCACTTTTAATTGCGCCCTTCTATCTCAAAACCTACGGCGTTCATCTTCTGAGCACTTGGCTCATCTTTATCCTTGCGACCATGGGCCTGAACCTAACAGTGGGTTACGCGGGTCAAAAGTCACTTGGACAAGCAGCGTTCTTTGGAATTGGGGCTTACACAGTCGCCATCTTTCTCAAACTAGGTATTAGCTTTTGGCTAGGGTTACCGGTGGGCGCATTAATTTGTTTCTTTGTCGGAGTGTTGCTTGGATTCCCAGCACTTCGTGTACAAACGATTTATCTGGCCTTTGCAACCCTTGGGTTTAACACGGCCATTTGGTTGGTCATGCGAAACGAGGAGTGGCTAACCGGGGGTACCTTTGGTATGAACAACATCCCCAGACCCATGATTGGGGATATCAGCTTAGATAACAACCGAAATTTTTATTTCCTAGCCCTCTCTATCACCTTGGTGCTTGGGATTTTACTGTGGGGGCTCATCAAATCTCCTTGGGGTAAATCGTTTACAGCGCTTCGAGACAATCCAATTCGCGCAGAGAGTTTAGGAGTTCACATTCGCAACTACACACTCATGAGTTTTGCGATTGGTGCGGCCTACGCAGGTATTGCTGGCGGCCTGTATGCGTGTTTGGTTCAATTTATTGATCCAAGCCTTTTCACAGTAGGCGCCTCCATCATGATGTACTTGATGGTCGTAGTCGGTGGACCGGGCTACTTTTTGGGTCCCGTTTTGGGGAGCGCGGTAGGCGTGATACTTCCCGAGTGGCTGCGGTTTGCGCAGGCCTGGTATCTCTTTATTTTCGGTACATCGGTCATCTTCTTAATGATCTGGTTACCCGATGGACTGCTGAGTATTCCTGAGCGACTGCGCTCAAAGAAATTAGCCAAGGAAGCCTCTGACGCTCGCGCTTTGAATGCGCAAAGAGCGCAACACCCTTCAAACGATAGCGTCCCAATCATCTGCGCACCCACATCCCAAGATAGCGGGGTTTCATTATGAACACTCACAACGCTTCGCACCCCCTACTTAAAGTAGAAAACCTTTGTAAATCTTACGGCGCAATTCAAGCCGTGGGCGGTGTTTCATTCGAAATCATGCCAGGGGAGATATTCGGCGTAATTGGCCCCAACGGATCTGGCAAGACCACACTCTTCAACAGTATGCTGGGACAAATCACCCCGAACTCTGGGCGCATTGAGCTCAAAGGTCAAGACGTCACAAAGCTTGGTCCCTTAGAGCTTAACCACTTGGGGGTAGGTCGTACCTTTCAAACACTGCAAGTTTTTGGAAAAATGAGTGTTAGGGATAACTTGATCGTCGCCGCACAAGAGCACCATGGCAGTATGCTTGGACGTATTTTTGCTCCCTCAGATTCCGGTCTAGGACTGAAGGCCGATGAGTTGATTGGACTTTTTAACTTAAGTCATGTTGCTCATAAAAAAGCCGGCGAACTCTCCTACGGACAACAAAAGTTAGTTGATATCGCGATGGCTTTTATGAGTGAACCCGATTTGGTGCTCCTGGATGAACCCTGCGCAGGCGTTAATCCCTCACTTGTGGGTGGAATCAGCAAACTCCTCAAAGAGTTGAACAAGAAACAAGGGGGGAGCTTTGTGGTGATCGAACACAATATGGATTTCGTGATGGATCTATGCCACAGAATCATGGTGATGGTGGAAGGTCGGGTTCTTGCTATTGGCACCCCAAGCGAAATTCGTTCGAATAAGGAAGTCCTTGATGCTTACTTGGGGAACTAACAAATGACAAACAATTGTTGTATTGAATTCAAGGACATACTCGCTGGCTACAAGGATTTCATGATCCTGAATAACCTATCGTTTCAAGCCAAACGGGGCACTATCACCTTACTGCTCGGCCCCAACGGAGCGGGAAAATCTACAGTGCTTAAAACCCTCTTTGGTCTGTTAACACCCAAGTATGGACATATTTATTTAGACGGGGAAGAGATCACAGGTTTAAGCCAAAAAGAATTGCTCGCCAAAGGTATCGCTTTTGTTCCCCAGGGTAGAAATTTATTCGGACAACTCAGTGTGTTTGAGAATCTAGAACTCGGCGGGATCACACTGGGCATGAAAACCACACACCAACGGATACCCGAGGTGCTGGAGTTGTTTCCTCGCCTTAAGGAGCGCCTGAACTCCATGGCAAGCTCCTTATCAGGGGGCGAGCAAAAGCAACTCGAAATAGGCCGTGCGTTACTGCTGCGACCCAAGGTGATATTGATTGATGAGCCCTCCATTGGTCTGTCCCCAATCGTGGTTCAAGACGTTTTTAAGTTACTTCGCAAATTAACCGATCAAGGCACAACTGTCTTAATGGTTGAGCAAAATGTCAAAAGTGCGCTAAAGTATGCGGATGAAGCTATTGCGCTTGAGTCGGGTCAAATGGTCCTGCAAAAAGCTGCATCCGAGTTGCTCGCGGATCCGCACATTGAACGACTTTTCCTGGGCGCCGTGCAGCAGGCTCAAACCCAGTAGCCACAGACTCGAACACTTCCCCATTCATACCTTTCGGAGAATTCACTCATGTCAGACGCAGCAATAAGTGCCCGCGAAGCTATACCCGACAATTTAAATCCTCTAGGTATGGAAGGTATTGAATTCATCGAATACGCAACCTCAAAACCCCAAGCGCTAGGGCAAGTGCTTGAGATGATGGGATTCAAACCCATCGCCCGTCACCGCTCACGCGAGGTAACGCTTTACAGACAAGGCGATATCAACATCATCATTAACGCCCACGACGCCGGACTATCACATAGCTCTAGCCCCACGGAAACTCCCGTGTTAGCTGCCATAGCACTGCGGGTGAGGGACGCCTCGGCAGCCTACCACCGCGCCCTTGAGCTCGGAGCCTGGGCAGTTCCCACGCAAGTCGAGGTGATGGAGCTCAATATTCCAGCGGTTCACGGCGTTGGATCGAGTCGTATTTATTTTGTTGACCGGTACAAAGAATTCTCCATCTACGATGTGGACTTCACCCCCATCCCCTCCGTAGACCAACACCCCAGTGCCTTACACGGGGTCAAGCTTTTCGGGATCGTACAGTACATCGGTAACGACCGCGCCGAGGATTGGAGTGAGTTTTACTGTTCACTCTTTGGTTTTGAAGCGCTCCCAACAAATACCAAGTTTGGTATTTTGCCAAAAGGCACTATTCTGCGCAGTGCTTGTCAACAATTTTTCTTGCAACTCATTGAGCCTGAGGCTGGACTCTTGAGTGTTGAAGAGGATGAGCGTTTTCAGCGCGTAGCTTTTAGCACTCCTAGTGTCTTTGAAGCCGTTAAGGATTTAAGGTCTAAAGGGGTAGAGTTCATTGAATCCCCAACAGTTCATACCGAGGATAAAGGTGCGCTGACGCGCACATGGATGGGCGCGATTAGTTTTGAGCTCGTTAAACGCTAATAAAGGACTCGAGTTATGAATCCTAAGAACGGAAATCTGTCAGATTTTGGGATGGACACTATCTCTTTGGCGGGCACTTTAGATGCAAAATTAAAGGCTATAAAGGCCGCTGGCTTTGATCAAGTCATGCTCAACGCTAAAGATGTCGTGGGTCACCCAGACGGCTTAGACGCTGCGGTTGAGGCTGTAAAAAGTAGTGGTCTTCGTGTAACTGGATTTCAGGTCCTCAGAGATTTCGAAGGTTTGAGTGGTCATCTGCATGATTACAAAATCGATATCGCAAAATCCATGTTGGAAATGTGCGCCGCACTAGGCTCTAAAGTGCTCCTCGTGTGCTCCTCTACATCTACTCACGCTACACAAGATATTGACAGCTTGGCCAAAGATTTGCGTAAGTTGGCCATGCTTGCAATCCCAAAGGGTATTAAAGTCGCCTACGAAGGCCTCTCGTGGGGGAGAACGATTAATGAGTTCGCTCAGGCTTGGGACGTCATTGAGAGTGCAGACATGCCGAACCTAGGAATTGGTATCGACTCCTTTCACATCCTCGCAACCAAGTCCCCCTTGGATGACCTGGAAATGATTGATCCAGAAAAAATATTTTTAGTTCAACTCGCAGACTTTATGTGGCAAGAAATCCGCTCTGTTGAGGAGCGCATTACGACTGCAAGACACTTCAGAGTCTTCCCTGGAGAGGGTGTGCACAGCGAGTTCTTGGCTGACTTGGTCACTCGGCTTTACAAACTCGGCTACCGCGGGGACTACAGCTTTGAAGTCTTCAACGATGACTACCAACAACTCCCACTTGATACGGTCTCAGCCCGGGCAAAAAAATGCGCACAGTGGTTGGGCGAGGACGTTTTAAAACGTTCTGTGCCGCTCCCCAATAAGATTAGGCTACACAAAACCCAAGTTGCGCACTAGTTTCGCCCCAGTTTTTCACGGGACTTAAAGAGAGGGTATACACTCCTTCAATTCCCACCCGTAAACGACCCCAAGAATAGAGCCGACTATGATGAAAATACCCGCTTTGTCGAAAGATAAAAACTTAACTTCTCATCTATGTTGTCTACTGAGTTCTACTTTATTAACTGCGCTTTGCCTCAACAGTTTTTCTTGGGCTCAGACACCGCAGGGCTCACAGGCTAATATAAAAATTGGAGAGATCAACAGCTACAAGGCTCAACCCGCATTTCTCATCCCCTACAAAAAAGGTATGGAATTAGCGCTGGAGGAAATCAATGCCGCTGGTGGTGTTCATTCGAGGAAATTGGAGCTCATCACCCGTGACGACAACGCGAATCCAGGCGATGCGGTGCGCGCGGCGCAGGAGCTCTTAGGTCGTGAGCACGTCGATCTGCTCGCAGGCGCCTACCTCTCTAACATCGGTCTTGCCCTAGCCGATTTTGCAAAACAAAACAAAGTCTTCTACTTGGCTGGTGAACCACTCACAGACAAAATCGTATGGGAAGACGGAAACCGATACACCTTTCGCCTTCGTGCAAGTACCTACATGCAAGCCTCAATGCTTGTCCCAGAGGCTGTCAAGTTAAACAAAAAGCGTTGGGCAATTGTGTACCCCAACTATGAGTACGGTCAATCGGCAGCGGCTACATTCAAAGAGCTTCTTAAATCTGCACAGCCAGGAGTTGAATTCGTAACTGAGCAAGCCTCGCCTTTAGGGAAGATAGACGCAGGCGCGGTGACCCAGGCTTTGGCGGACGCTAAACCAGACGCCATCTTCAACATCCTCTTTGGCACAGACTTAACTAAATTTGTAAGAGAGGGCAACACGCGAAAGCTATTTGAAGGACGCAGTGTTGTAAGTTTGTTGACCGGAGAGCCAGAGTATTTGGACGCGCTCAAGGAGGAGACTCCTAGCGGATGGGTTGTAACCGGATATCCCTGGAGCACGGTTTCAACGCCTGAGCACAAAGCTTTCTTAAAACTTTACAAAGACAAATACAACGACTATCCACGCCTTGGCTCTGTTGTCGGATACATCTTAATTAAATCCATTGCTGAGGGGATAAGAGTTGCTGGTAACGCAGATACGGAGAAGCTTATATCTGCTTTCTCGGGATTAAATCTAAATACGCCTTTTGGCAAAATTCAATTTAGACCCGAGGATCATCAATCCACCATGGGGGCTTTTGTGGGTAAGCTTAAAAACGATAATGGTCAAGGGGTGATGGTGGATTACAAATACATGGACGGTGCTAATTTCTTGCCCAGTCCACAGGACGTAAAAAAACTAAGACCTCAAAATTGATACGAACGCACGAGACGTGCTCGGTTGATCAAATGCATTAAAATTCCTAGGTCTCTTTTAGACCTCATATATGGATTTTTATGCCCTCCTCGTTCAACTTATCAATGGTTGGGCCAGCGCGTCTAGTCTTTTCTTAAGTGCCGCAGGATTAACACTCATCTTTGGTGTCACGCGCATCATTAACTTTGCGCATGGCTCATTTTTTATGTTGGGCATGTATGGTTCTTATAGCCTAATTAAGTTTCTTCAGCCCTACCTACTCTCTGAGTTTGGATTACCGTATGGGCTTAGTTACTGGATTGCTGTGTTAGCAACCGGCCCCATAGTCGGTGTACTCGGACTCTTTACTGAACTCATAGTGCTTAGGCGAATCTACAAAGCACCTGAATTGGTCCAGTTGCTGGCAACGTTTGCGCTGGTGCTCATCATTAACGATGCTACTTTGTTTGTGTTTGGAGCTGAAGATTTACTCGGACCGAGAGCGGGAGGACTGAGCTCCTCCTTGGATCTCTTTGACAGACCCGTTCCCACTTATGACTTGTTTCTGATTGTGCTTGGACCACTCGTGTTGGGAGCTATGTGGTGGACCATCAAACGCACTCGAATTGGTTTATATATCAGGGCGGCCAGCACGGATAGGGAAACACTACAAGCTTTGGGTGTGAATTCAAAGAGTCTTTTCACAGCGGTTTTTAGTTTCGGTTGTGCCATGGCGGGTTGGTCAGGGGCTTTAGAGCTTGCTCGCACACCGGCGAACTTGGGGGCTGATTTATCGGTTGTAACAGATTGTTTTGTGGTGGTCGTCATCGCGGGTATGGGATCGATTCCGGGCGCATATGTCTGCGCACTATTAATAGGTCTCGTCAAAGCCCTTTGCATCACCCTTGGAGCGCAGACTTTTTTGGGATTAACCGTTGAGTTCTCAAAACTCACGCTCGTTACAGAGTTCATACTGATGGCAATCATTTTGATCTTTCGCCCCTCTGGACTTTTTAGTACGAATGCATATGAACCAGAGACGAGTGGTAATAAATCTGCGCACACATCGCCTGCCTTAACTAACACCTTAACTCGCACCTTAACTCGCTCCTTAACTCTTCACCCAAACCCACAGAGTTACACCAGCACCCCAAAACAAAGCTCTGATAGAGCTCTAACATTAATTGGAGTTCTTGCCTTCGTTAGCCTATGTACGCTCCCTGTGTATACACAGGTGAACAGCTATGTATTGGTGCTTGGCATTGAAATAATGATTGCAACATTATTTGCCGCCAGCTTGCATTTCTTAATCAGCACTGGCGGATTGATATCCTTTGGGCATGCTGCCTATTTTGGAATAGGGGCTTATGCAAGTGCCTTATTGGTTAAAACCTTTCACCTGAGCTTGGAGCAATGTCTTTGCGTAGCGCCTTTCATTGGAGCACTCATGGGCGTCGCTTTAGGTTGGCTATGCACGCGCTTGTCTGGTATTTACCTGGGTATGCTGACACTTGCACTTGCGCAACTGTTTTGGGCCATCTGCTTTCAATGGGACGGATTCACGGGGGGCTCCAACGGCATAACGGGTATCTGGCCTAGTGGGTTTTGGAGTGAGAGAGAGAATTTTTACGAACTAACGCTCGTACTCGTCACACTTTGCTTACTGACTTTGCGGTACATCGTCAATTCCCCCTTCGGCTTGACTCTAAGGGCGTCTAGAGACAGCGCCAAGCGCGCAGTCTCTTTGGGAGTTAACGTTAAAGGCGCTCAGCAAATTGCTTTTGCGCTGAGCGCTGCATTTGCTAGTCTTGCAGGAACTCTTTTTGCATTCTCCAAAGGTAATATCTCCCCAGATGTTTTAAGCCTATCCCGATCAGTTGATGCGTTAGTGATGGTTTTACTGGGCGGGGTTAACTCAAGTTTAGGTCCACTGATTGGTGCAGTCTCCTACACGGCTTTGCAAGACTTCATGACCCGAGAAACCGAGTACTGGAGAGCCTGTCTTGGCGCACTGATCCTTGGTTTGTTATTTTTGCTACCAAGTGGACTGGCCAGTCTACAAAACGTTTTGCGAAGACTTATCCGCTCTTAGTTCTCTTGGTATGGATAGGGATAACTAAGTTACTTTTAAAATATTTTAAAAAATTTTTTAAGCTTAAGAAATTTTCTTTTTAGCGACCACACTTTGTATACGCCGTTGATCGAGTTCCAAGACCTCAAAATTCCACCCCTCACAGTGCGCTACATCGCCAACCTTTGGCATACGACCTAAAACGGCCATCACCAAACCTGCTAATGTGTTGTAGACCTTCTTGTCCTCGAATGGCAACTCATCAATATCAAGCCTACTCTTTAATTCTTGTATGGGCATCAGGCCATCAAGCAACCAAGAATGATCACTCCTCATAGTGGCCCAAACTTGACCCGGACTGCTGGACTGAAGCAGTTCCCCCGTTATTGCTTCTAAGATATCTTTAGGAGTGATCAGTCCGTGTAAGACACCGTACTCATCAACAACGAGCACCAACCTACCTGATACGCCTTGGGGCGAGGGTTGGGGAAGAATGTTAGTTGCACTCGGACTAACTAAACCTTTACCTACTGGAGTTGAGACATTCCCCGATGGGGTTGGCGCATTACCCCTAGGGTTTTGAAACTGCTCTAATAAATCCAAACCTGTTAGGGTCTCAGGCACAAAAGCAACGGGGAGCACAAACTCCTCAATGGGGTTGGGTGAGCCCAAATGTTGAATGAGTTGATTAACACCTATTACCCCAATCACATCGTCTAGCGAATTTCTGCAAACTGGGTACCATGAGTGCTGCTTCTCATGCTTTAAGACGTCTATAGCCTCTTGTGCACTTAGTTTGGCATCTAACCAAACAATATCTGCACTCGGAACCATCATAGAGGTCAGTTGACGCTCATCAAGGTGGAACACGTTTTTTACCATCTGGTGTTCCTGATCCTCAATCAGGCCAGCACTTACTCCCTCATCCAAACTGGCGTTGATCTCTGCCTCTGTCACTGTCCCCATCGCACTTTGGTTAACCCCTAAGAGCTTCAGCAAAATGGATGTACTACCCGATAGCAAATGCACCAAGGGACGAGAGAGGATGAGCAACACACTCATGAAGCCAGACACCAAAGAGGCCACTCGCTCAGGATGGAGTTGAGCTATGCGCTTGGGAACCAGTTCACCAAAGAGAATGGTTGCAAGCGTAATGACTGTGACAACTGTGACTGTTGAGAGTGCGTGAGCAAAAGACTGACTCAGCCCTAGTCCAGCAAGATGCAGTGTTAATCGCTCACTAAACGCTGCCTCACCCACAATGCCGTTTAAAACACCTATTGAAGTTATTCCGATTTGAATGGTTGATAAAAACTCAGTTGGTGTCGCCATCAGCGCAAGTGCGGATCTGGCCCCCTTGGAGCCAACAGCACTGGACTCCTCCATCGCTTTCAAGCGAACCTTTCTGCTTGCCGCAAGCGCCATCTCCGACATAGCAAATACGCCGTTAATCAGAATTAGCAAAATAATGATAAGAAAATCCATTTGGGCAATCAGAACAATTTAAGGGCAAAATTACAAAAATAACGTCAACTCTAACTCTCAGGTTTTGGACGACAATGGTACCCCTACATGTCGCAAATTTTGTGAAAATCTGTAATCTAATAACTACATTATGCCAAGCTATATGATTGGAGACGTCCAGGGGTGTGATGGCCCTCTTGGAGAACTCCTAGAATTAATTGATTACTCGCCGAGTCGGGACACTTTGTATATTCTGGGGGACTTAATCAACCGAGGTCCTAGTAATTTAGCAACTGTAAACCGTCTTATGGGTTACGGCTCCAGCGCGGTTTGTTTACTGGGCAACCATGATCTACATTTTTTAGGGATTGAGCGAGCGCTCAGAACCCAAAAGAACGGGGACACACTTAACGATTTACTGAACGCGCCAAATAAAGATGAGATCGTGGATTGGCTTCGAACGCGAACGCTCGCAGTGTTCGAGAAAAACTGTCTCATGGTTCACGCCGGTGTGTACCCCTCTTGGACACTTGAGACAACTCTGAAACTTGCAAAGGAGTTGGAGTATGAACTGAGGGGTCCGAGTTGGGGAGATTTCCTAAAAACACTATTTGGCAATACCCCAAATTATTGGAGCGAGTCCCTTCAAGGTGCAGACAGAACACGCTCGATCGTCAATGCACTCACAAGGATTAGATTTTGCTCTGAAAACGGTGAAATGGAGTTTGGGACTAAGGGAGCAGCGCAAAACGCACCACCCGGGTTCTATCCGTGGTTTGCAGTCCCACACCGCAAGACCTTAGGCGTTCTAACAGCCTTTGGACACTGGTCGGCACTCAACCCAGTCAAGGATACAGCGATCTCAGAATCAACAAATGCTTTGGCAGAACATAACGTGATCAGCCTGGACACTGGCTGTGTTTGGGGAGGCTGTTTAACGGCGGTTGTTCTAGAAGACAGCCAAAACAACTCAACTGAGTTTAGCGGCATAGAGTCCAAAAAACGGTTTGAACATATCCAAGTCAAATGCGCAAGAAGCGATTTGACTATTGAGAGGGGCGTGAGTTGAGGTACCTAGGTTCGCCTAGGTTAGCCTTTAAAAAGCGCTGCTACTTTGCGTTTAGATTTAATGTTTGCAGAGATATTTCTAGCCCCTGCTCTAGCAGGTGTACTCTCCCAAGAGGGCTTTGCATCCTCTGGCGTTACGCTTGGCTCATAGGGCTTATCAAAGAAAGGATCCTTTGACAGCTTAGGGACTGCATAAGAGGGGTTGGAGTTTCTACTCTCGCGGGCCACCCGCTCCTCCTCCCAGGTCCTACGCCCATTGTTGATGCGCTCTCTTGGGCGTTCAGACTCAAACTCTACGGGCTCTAAATCTATCTTTTGTTTGGTGAGCTTTTCGATATCAGAGATCAACCGCAAATCGTTTGGCGATGCGAAACTAACGGCAAGACCAGTTGCACCGGCGCGTCCGGTGCGACCAATACGGTGGATGTAGTCCTCTGCGTTAAAAGGCACATCAAAGTTAAACACAGCAGGGACGTCCTTGATATCAAGACCCCGAGCAGCAACATCTGTACAGATCAGCAAATCAACTGCACCCGCCTTAAAAGCCTCTAAAGCTTTTAAGCGCTCATCTTGGCTCTTGTCACCGTGAAGTGCGGTGGTCTTAAGGCCATCGTGCTCTAGTGAGCGAGCCAACCTTGCGCACCCGAGTTTGCTGTTCACAAAGACAAAAGCCTGAGTGATATTTTTTTCTTTCAAAATTTGTTTAAGCGCTCTTCGCTTATCGTCATCTGCGACGCTATAAAAGTGTTGAGACACCGTTGAGGCTGTTTGGTTGGGTCTTGCAACTTCGATAGTGACAGGGTCTTGAAGATAACTAGAGGCTAGGCGCTTAATTTCGGGCGAGAAGGTCGCAGAAAATAATAACGTCGTGCGCTGCTTGGGTAAGAAACTTAAAATCCGCTGCAGGTCGGGTAAGAATCCGATATCAAGCATCCTATCGGCCTCGTCGAGCACGACATACTCCACTTGATTGAGCACCACGTTTTTAGCTTCAATGTGATCTAACAACCTACCAGGGGTTGCGACCAAAATTTCAACGCCTCCTCGCAACTCTAGACTTTGAGGCTTCATGTCCATACCGCCAAAAACAACGGCAGTGCGCATTTGCGTAAATTTAGCGTAAAGCTTAAGTTGCTGTGCAACCTGATCGGCAAGCTCACGCGTCGGTAGGAGAACCAGGGCGCGCACGGGATGTCGAGCCGGTGAAGTCGAAGTGTTTTCGTGCTTTAAGAGGATTTGCAGAAGCGGCAAACAAAACGCAGCTGTCTTGCCTGTACCCGTTTGTGCGGCGCCCATCACATCGCGACCACTTAGAACAACCGGAATAGCCTGGGCTTGAATGGGGGTCATCTCAGCGTAACCCATCTCCGCTACGGCGCGCGAGAGGGGTTCAGCTAACTGTAAATTGGAAAAAGAATTCATATGTTCCAATTGTCTCACTCAGGGCACTCTTATTGTCGAAAAAGTCCTAAAAAGTCCACTAACTAAGGGAGGTTTGAGCCCAAAAAAACACTAAATTCTCAAAATACCGCTGATTCAGTGCTTTCTAGGACAAATCAAGTTTTTGGCAAAGTAACGCCTACCTGCCCTTGGTATTTCCCGCCCCTGTCTTTATAACTGGTTTCACAGACTTCGTCGCTTTCGAAAAAGAGGACCTGAGCACATCCTTCACCTGCATAAATTTTTGCAGGCAAAGGTGTCGTATTAGAGAACTCTAGAGTCACATAACCCTCCCACTCCGGCTCAAAAGGCGTGACGTTGACGATAATCCCGCACCTTGCATAGGTACTCTTGCCCAAACAGACAGTTAAGACGTTTCTAGGAATTCGGAAGTACTCCATTGTTCTTGCTAAAGCAAAACTATTGGGCGGGATGATGCAAACATCAGACTCAATATCTACAAAACTCTTTTCATCAAAGTTTTTAGGGTCTACAACCGTACTGTAGATGTTGGTAAAAACTTTGAACTCCGGTGCGCAGCGAATATCGTATCCATAACTGCTCGTCCCGTAGCTCACAATCTTCTCGCCTGCTGCATTCTTTCTAACTTGTCCCGGCTCAAAAGGCTCGATCATGCCGTGCTCTTTTGCCATTTTGCGAATCCATGTATCCGATTTAATCGACATAGTTAATTACTCTTTTAAAATTATTCAACAAATTACTCTAAAACCAAATCAAGATTGACTTCAAGAAGATTCTTGTGCCCCGCATATCTACTCAGCAATTCCGGGTTAACAACCGGCCTGTACTGTGCAACGAGTACCTCCCGAACCCCAAATACTGCGTCAGTATCAAGGTAGGGATCTTCTTCATCAAAGATCTCTGTCACGAGTGTTCTGTGCCCAGGAGCCTCCACAATCAAGTGAAGATGAGCGGGTCGCCAGGGCGAGCGCTTGGATCTCTCAAACATTGCCCCAACAGGTCCATCCATGGGGATGGTGTAGGGCTTGGGGCGAATGGTTGCGATTTCAAAGGAGCCGTCCTTTTGTACATGTAGCATGCAGCGCAAGTTGTCCTGGGGTTGATCGGGGTCTTGTTGCCAGTACAGACCGTTATCTGCGTTTTGCCAAAAATCAACGGTGGCGCCTGAGATGGGTTTCCCGTTCAGGTCAAGCACTTTGCCCCTAAACACAGCAGCTTGACCCTTGTTGTCTTTCAGTAAATTAGCAGGGCTTTGCATGACGGGTGAGCCTCTGGAGTGAAAAGGTCCCAAGTTACTTCCCGGGGTTGCCTGCTCTGAGCCCATCGCCAGCAAATCAATCAGGGATGAGAGTCCGAATACGTCTGACATTAAGGAGAATTCACTTCTTGATTCATCCGTTATTGCCGATGCCTGGTGCAAGAAATCAAGCCCAGCCCTCCACTCCTCGTGGGTTAATTTAGTATCCCTGGCAAAGTCATGCAGGTGGGAGACCAAGGTCTTTAAAATAAATTGAAGCCGTTGATCGGGCAATTTATCAAAACTACTCTGAGTGAGTGCGGTGAGATTGTCAGAAGATGTGTTGCGCATAAAAAAAGCTTCATTGAGGAACCGTAAGCACTACATTCTACTGAGTCCGAGAACACCCAAGGTAAATATAAGTAGAACTCACAATATGAGGACTGAATTCCTTCAGCTATATTAGTTTTAGTTTATTTTGAATCATTCTTTCAAATATTGATTTTTAAATATATTTCTTTGCAAATTTTCCTTTTTTCTTAACCCTTCTCGGGGCTTAATTTAATGACAAAAAGTACTCACTCCACCTTGATCGTTAACGGCGATATACGCAGCACTCCTGCGGATCCATCAACCCCACTGCTATATGTCTTGAGGAATGATTTGGAGTTAAACGGAGCAAAGTTTGGCTGCGGAGCCGGGCAATGCGGGGCCTGTACAGTTCTTTTGAACGGCAACCCCATACGCTCATGCCTTACAACCCTTCAAAATATTCCCGCAAATTCCAAGATCACAACGATAGAGGGACTAACTGCTACAACTTCCGAATTCGGTATTCTACAAAACGCATTCATTGAGGAACAAGCCGCTCAATGTGGGTACTGCATTAACGGCATGATCATGACGGCTAAGGCCTTTCTCGACAAAACACCCAACCCCAATGAAACCCAGATTCGCAAAGCCTTGGCGGGCAACTTGTGTCGCTGCGGAACGCACAGCAGAATTATCAAAGCCGTTCAAAGAGCTGCGAAACAGATTAGGCAATCAGTTGTTCAAGAAATGCACAGAGAGCAGCAACAGATAAAACCGCAGTCTAAAGAACAACTATCTTCAGGCGCCGTATCATGAATAAAGTACCTCAAAACCATACTGTTGCATGCAACGACCTACCTCCCCTCTCCCGCAGAGCCCTGCTGCAATCAGGCGCGCTTTGTTTCGGATTCAACTGGCTAAGCGCAGTTGCAGCGGATGACAAACCAGTCCTCCCCGGTAGCCTAAAGAACAATCCTAGACTAGATGCATGGCTTAACCTGCACCC
>CAIKVH010000008.1 GCA_903830725.1 uncultured Burkholderiales bacterium
ATCCTAGGATTATGAAGAAAGGCATTTCTTCATAATCCCAGCCGACAATCGCTATTTTTGGCGACGAAAAATTCATCGTGAAGCAAAGATCTTTTCAGCTGTAAAGATTAGCATCGACATAACATTGATTTCCCGAGGCAAGCAATCAAATCAACCAAAACTTTCTTCTTCATTCGCCTTAGTGGACCTCCAGAAGTTCCAGAAAAATTCTCTTTTTGAAAATTCAACCGGGAAGGTCTTCATTGGCTCTGTCTTTTATCGAAATTTGATAAATCTTTTACCAACGATGTCTTTGGTCGTCGAATACATTACAACCACTGTGAGTTTCCAAAAAGAGAATTTTCCTGATATTCTCCTCATTTTTGATGACAATAATCTCTATTTCGTGTTTCTTGAGGAGTAGCACACCTCCGGGAAAACACCAAAATGGAATCTAACACTTTGATATGCGCATACCATGATTGGAAAAAATGGTCTTCTGCCTCAGTGTTGTGGACTTAAGGGCCAGTTAAAACGACCGCAGCCCCTTCTATGAATGAGTTACAAAGTAATCAATGCTTGTCTCACGGAAACAAGGCGATAGCGTCCACGAAAATCCCTTCTTTACGCGAGTATTCTGCTAGTATTGAAAGGCTGCTTTCCACCCAAAGTAGACATCGTTTATCAGTCTTATGAGTGTGATATTAACATTGATCCTCTGGTGCACGATCTGACGGATGAATTCACTAACGACTGTGTGATTTTGGTTCAGAAGACATATATATTCCGATGGTCATCTTGAGTCGGGTACCCTCTTCTCTTGAAAAATACCTGCTCTTCTTGGGCGACGTTTTGATATGTCTCTTGCCTAAAAATAGTATTCTGATGACAGTATATTTGCGAGGAGATGACATTGGTAACACAAAATGCATAGTAAATCTTCTGACAGCATGAACATCGATGCCGCTGGCGTGGAATGCACCCTTCTGACGAGCCGGAAGGACATCAAAGTAGAGTGTGCTGTGTCTACTGATATTGCGTTGTTTCGAGGCGCTTAAATCTATAGATACTTTTCAAAGAGCTTAAATTGTATCCTTAGTGTAATCCTAGTTGCTATCACCTGAATAATTGAACCATATTTATAAATATATTGGTGCCCTATATCTGTCGTAGCAGCTTTTAGATTTGGTGTTGTCGTAGAAGACTGCATGATGCTGTAAACGTAAAAATTCACTTAGGGAGAGTCTATTGCATGAGTATATTAAAATGGTGGCAAAAGTACAGAGCTGTTAGATCAGAGTCGATGATACATGCTGACTAGCTGCCATTTACATTTTACCGAATTGAAGAGTTTGGCAGCCTCCTTGAGCCAGATCGAGGATCTATCATGCAATTAAGACCTAAGTATCTCAAAATTACGGTAATTATCGTCTCCAGCCATTCGCAAGCTTTAGACTGCACAATATTGGACGAGGGTTGCACTTCATTGTCTCTTGGCGCCGTCGAAGTTGCCTATCGGATGAAACACAGGAGTGCATCGATTGAAATAGACCCCGAGACAGGATTTTTTAACAGAAATATATTTTAATATACAACAAAGAAGTTATAAGTTATAAGACAACCTTTACGCGCTGCGTAAGCCTCGCACTGTGACTGAGAAGTTAATTTTGAGAGACTCCTGGCAAATAGCAAATAGTGAGTCTCCTTCGATCGCAGAGAAAATCTCATCGAAGAAAGACCCTCGGCTTCATCCTCAGGGAGAGTTTTCAATGAAAGTAAAGTGCTATCGAATACGCTATCGGCGACTGAAATTGGTGATAAGTTTGAAAAGTTATCGCTAGGTATTACGTATTGATATCAATGGGAGAAAAAATGACTGCTGAAATCTGAAATGGAGCGTGGTGGTGGGGGCGATGAAATTTTAATTAGTTAAGGGACGATGAAAAAGAGGCGATCTCGGTCGTCAAATCGAACGCATCTGTGACCGACGCTGCTACGAAAAAAAAC
>CAIKVH010000009.1 GCA_903830725.1 uncultured Burkholderiales bacterium
CTTGGACGAGATGCTGAATGTCGAATTGAGTAATCAACCGGTTAAAGTGCCTGGCGTCAAAGGACTTGAGCTCATCAACATTGATCCAGATGACGCGGCACAGGCTTACCGGCAACGAGTTAACAGAAACTTGGGACGCTTAAAAGTTGTTCAAAATCAACGACTTAAAAATCCAAAAGTCACTGTGTAATTGTTCGTGTAATTGCAAGTTTGTATCATTATTATACAAACTGGAGGAGGGGAGTGATTTCACTTTATACAATTAGTATTTTCTGTTTTGTTGACGTTTTGAAATTCAGTTTTTACGCGTGGAAGGGGTAAATACAAAAGCCTCTTCATCATAGGCTGCAACCGGTGCACGTATTCCTTTATGACCCATTTCTTCAATTAGTTTTTTCGTTTGAAGACGCTTTTCTGCTGTCTGCCAATTTCTGATATGTCCCCATAGACTCGGAGACGAAAGTTCTTCCACTGTCCACGTGCTATCGTCAATTCTTCTTCCTGCCCATCCGAGTTCAATAAAAAAATCATCTGGCGTCCAAACATAAAAAGACGTCATGTGATCGTTCAAGTGCCGTCCCAAGGTGACTGCAATGCCACTGGGGTTCAATTGTGCAAGATCATAAGCTCGGCCCACGTCATCCCAATAGCGGTATTCAACCATGGTGTGATGAAGTCGAGGGGGCCCTTTGTCATCAATCAAACCAATGGAATGGTGTCTTGGATTGGTTCTCAGGAACTCAATGGCGTAGGGCTGATCATGAAAATCACTCAATTTGAATCCCAGAATTCGTTGGTAGAAGTCGGACATGTCTTTGTAATTGGGCGTGTAGCGCACAACGTGTCCCATTCCCAGTTCACCTGTTACAAATCCTCCTATGGTTTTTATGGGGTTAAATGGTGTTGCTGCCTCTTGAAGTCCAAGGTAAAAATCAATTCTCACGCCATCTGGGTCTTTGACCCAAATGAGATCGTTGACTTTCTTTGTTGCCTTGTCTTGAGGGGAGGCTTTATGAACTTCAATTCCAGCCTCAGTGAGGTGTTGTTGAAGTTGATTCAAATGAGAGGATTCACCAACATCAAATCCTATGAACTGTAAGTCAGATTTTGAGCCGGGTTCAATCAGGTAGCGGTGGGATTTCTCATCCATTTTTAAAGCAATAGAGCCATTTGGCGTGGTGCTGACCTCCATGCCGAGCATGTCTTGAGCAAACCTTTTCCATGGGTCAATGTTCGGGGAGGCCAAACCAACATAGCCCAGGGATTGAACGAATCTTTGTTTCATGCCTTCACTCCTGTTGAATATCAAGAGCGGTGATTATTTTTTTGAATCGTTCAATGTCATTTTTCACAACTGATTCCATCTCGACAGACTGAACTGTTGCTGTCTCCATACCCAGGTTTTCTAGATGTTTAAGGGTCTCAGCCGATTGCACTTCTTGTTGTAGAAGGGTGGAGAGTTTGTTCTTGATAGCTACAGGTGTGCCTTTCATCATCGCAAAACCAAAATATGTAGGAAGAAGGGTCTCTAAATTCCCTCCAGCTTCTAAGATGGTGGGCACATCAGGTAACAGAGGAGATCGCTTTGACGCGCCTAGAACAATGGCTTTGAGACGCCCCTCTTTCACATTGCCTAGAAGGGATCCGATGGAGGAGAGGGTCATGCTGACCTCACCACCGATGGTTGCTGAAATGGCAGGAGCAGCACCTTTATAGGGTATTTGCCTAGTTTTGATGTTTTGAGCTGTTTTTAACAGTTCCATGTCCAATTGCGGCAGACTGCCATTACCAAAACTGGCGTAATCCGAGGCTTCGTTCTTTTGTTGCGTATATTTGATGAGTTCAGAAAGATTTTTGGCCGGTATGGAAGGGTGAACGACCAACAGGTAAGGCGCCCATGCCACGATGCCGAGGTACTCAAGATCTTTAAGCGGGTCATACGTTAACTTCTTATAAAGGCTTGGATTGATCCCAAGAACACTGCGGTCAACCAATACAAGCGTGTAGCCATCTGGAGAGGATTTGAGTAAGGCGTCAAGACCCACGAGCCCATTTGCACCCGCGCGGTTTTCGATCACAACGGTTTGATTCAAAGAGGATGCTAACCGCTGTCCAAAATGCCGGCCTATGGCATCTGCTCCAGCGCCCGGCGCAAAAGGAACGATTAATCGTATATTTTTGTCAGGGTATTCTGCGCAAACAAAAGAAAAACAAAGGCAACCCAAAAAAAAGAAAAACAGTGATTTGAACAACTTTTGACCTCAATTAAAAATATATTTAATTGCATAAGTTTATGTTTATTTTTGAAGAAATCAAGCTGTAATTCTGTAGTGCTTACCCCTAAATTCGGCAGTATCGCGGCCATCTAAGTTTGAATCGAGAGAGATTTTTGCTGATGGCGTTTTCCAGTAAAAATAGTTTATAAAAAATCAATTAAAAGTTTAATGAATGAATATTAATAATTATCAAGGGACTTTTTTAAAATATTAATATGTGAAGATCTTAATTCTTCTGGCTCAATGATCGTAGCGTTGTTTCCAAATTTTAGTATTTCAGAAAGTATTTCCCTTGTATCACTAAATGGTATTTCAAGGAAAAACCAACCGTTATTATCGAAATAAGATTTTTGATCAGAGTGCCATTCTTCACGTACTATCCAAGAAATATTTTTAGTATTGAATCTAATCTTAGCCCACTGTTTTTCTTTCCCAATAAATATTCCATAATCGATTCTGAATATTTTCTGTATTTCAGATATGTTTAATTCAATCGATGCCTCTTCTTGTGGAATACACATGTTAATTGCATCAATTGAAAAAGTTCTGACGTCATTCCGAAAATGACACCATGCATCAAGGTACCAATTGTCTTTATAGTAAACAATCTGTTGAGGTGAAACGACTCGCTCATTGCTGATTGAATTGTCACTACCTACGTAGTTTATTGAAACTTTTCTTCTATTAAGAGTAGCTTTAACCAAGCTCTCGAAAATATCGTAATTTAATTTTCTTTTTCTTGAATGCAAGAATTTAATTCTTGACATGATATCTGCTTCATTTATACCAATGTCATTCATTAAAAATTCAATCTTTGCGTTCAAGGGTTTTAGCTTTGAATTGAAGAGGTTAGGATCAAATTGAGTCAATATGAATTGAATGGCTGAGAAAACAAAAAGTTCATCTTTACTAAATAAAAGTCCGGAGAGATCTTTAGGTGAGCTGTTTTTTTCAAGTCGGTATCCACGCAGCCCTCTGTCATAAATAATTGGTAAATTCAGGCGATCGCGCAATTTTGTTAAGTCTCGCTTAAATGTGGCTGTTGATATTTCCAGTAGCTCAAGAATTTGAGCTTGTGAAATTATTCTTCGAGCTAAAAAAAGTGATTTATAGCTATATAGACGATCAATCTCACTCATTGGTAGTATTTTGTTTGGTCTTAGAACGACTGACTAATATGCACTAAATGAGGCTCATTAGATGATACTAATTATCAAAACTGTTGTTATTTATTTAAATTATTTTTACTCGCTCATTTGATGAGCGTGTAACTTTAATGTGTGCGTTTTCAGCATATTTTTATCTGATGATCTGGCTCATGTGATGATC
>CAIKVH010000010.1 GCA_903830725.1 uncultured Burkholderiales bacterium
GGACGTTTACCTCCCTTACCGTACTTATTACCAATCTCAAATGGCATTTGTCTTCGCAACGTCAGCCCAAACAGTCCGAGGCATATTTGTCGTTTTCATATAGTGATTAATCAAATAATCAAAGGTCTGGTTATACGTCATTGATACACCTGTATCATTCTTGACCCTGTCTCTAATCTTGTCTATGTGACCATCAATGTATAAAGTAATTCTTCTTGTTTCCGATTTCTTTGTCATATTGGACTCCCTAATCTAAATCTTCCCGTACCGATATTGATACAAACGGTAGTTTACTATATTTTTTCTCAATGGTTAACCTATTTATTTGATTATCGTCCAAATAAACCACACCATTCATTGCATCAAGTACCGCCTTAGCCAGGTTATCAAGATCAGGCTTCTTTGTATGCCTCACAGACCCATTTAAATAACCCTCCAAGGCTTTCTTAGGGGTAGATGCTGGTATTTGCATACCAAACATTAATAAGACGTTTATAGGGGTTTCTAAAGGTTCTGACAATCCCATTGCAGTCTTAGAGTTTTCCCTAATAACATCCTCATATTCCCTGGTCTTTGTAGGAGTGTAGGTTTGGACGAAGTTACCTCGCCTGGCATAACGAGGTCTACCCTTTGCAACTGGAGTTATTTCAATTTCAAAGTGAACCATGAAAGTCATTAAATACTGCCTCCATTTGACCTTGAAATCTTTCTAACCTTTCGCAATAAGTATTGTCAAACTCTTTATCTACGAAATATTCAAGTTCTAGATAATCTATTGCTTTTTCTACAGATCTCCACTTTACAGTTGAACTTTTATCTAAATTATTTCTAATTATTCTAAATGCTTGTTCTTTATTCATTTGTTTTGTGCCTTTCTTATACAAGCCCTTGTTCTATCCAATAGCCTACTTCTATCCATTGGGTATACCTTTTCGTTTTCTTTCCATACTTCCAGTATTTCCTCATCTGTTAATTCTTTTATATTCTTTCTAATTGTAGGTTTTACATTCTCACGTTCACAACCAGACTTTTTGCAAAAGCCACCGCAGCTGCTACATTGATTTATCATTCTTGTCACCTTGCGTTCTTCTGCTTGATTTTGGATTCAATGGCTCTAGCCCAATCATGTAAACCACCATCGGCCTCTGTGTAAAGAATCATGTGCTCCTCATCACTTAGCCCAACCCATTCTTTTTTAAGTAGTAGTTGGTGCTCGGCAAACAATAGATCGTAATCCCTATTCAATCCCTCGATACTTTCTTGTTGCTGGCGTAGCATGGTGATTGTTTCTTCTGCCCAACCATTAACACTCTGTTGTGAGAATTGAACATCCTCTGTATGTAATAAATCAGCTAGTTCATTTGCATTCATGTCTTACTCCTTAATTCCGTGGGCGGCTAAAACTGCACGAACAGCCGCAACAAACTCTGCTTCCATACTATCGTTTTTGCCTTCTGAAATTTCTGGGCGTGCCCACCAGAACTTCCAAATCTCCTCATCCGTCAGTTTTACCCATGTGCGCTGTGGTGCAACATAACCAACTATCTCAGGGTTGATTGCAATTTGTGGATATTGCTCTGGTTGTGCCAAGACTTCTTTGATGGCTGTGATGGCTTCGCTTGTTTGATGTATTGGCCGAGTCTGTGCCGTGTGGTATTCCAACGCCTCTAGCGCCATCTCCATTACTTTTCGTTCTTGTGGTGTCATGTTTTACTCCTTAATGCCATGTGCGGCTTCAATGTCTGCTCGTATGCCAGCAAGATTCATTTGCAGGCTCATGTTGGACTTGATGATTTTCTCGACTTCCTCATCCGTCAATGGCTTGCGCTGTGCATCATGCGATGTCTGGTCTAGCATCACGGTTCGTGCCAATGCTTCGCACGTTGGGCATGGTGGTGGGTTGGTGTAAAGTGGTTCCCCATTTGCACGAATCCAGTCATTTAAATCAGGACTTGTGTGCCAGTAAACACTGTCTCCTTTGTGCCAAGCCACAGGCTCCTGCACGGGTGCTGGCTGCGGGGATGTGTAAAGCAAAGTCTTGTCAGGCAATTTGTAAAAGTCTCCTGTCTTAGCGCAAGCCATGACATTGCCTGTTTTGCTTA
>CAIKVH010000011.1 GCA_903830725.1 uncultured Burkholderiales bacterium
ATTACCAACAAACGCTCAGGCCTCGCAGGAGATCATTCATACGGATGAACATCCCCCGGTCAGATCGGAGCCTGTAAATATTGAGCAATTAGCGCCCGTACTTAATAACCCAATTCCCTTGTTGACCGCTGAATTTGGAGCAAGCTTAGATAGCCTTCGGGTTGCTATAGATAGCATGCGCAGCGAAATGGATACCAAGGTGGCTGATATAAAGGGTGATGTTCACGCAACCGCTCAAGCCTTGGCCCAAAGAATACATGCCATCTCAGTTCAAAGCGCTCCGCCTAGCGTTGATATGCAAGGATTTAATGCAGGAATTGACCAACTAAAAGTTGAAATTAATTTGCATTTTGAGGAACTCAAGACATTTTGGGCTACAAGTGCTCAGTCGTTGGTTAACAAAAATTCAGATGATATGCAGGCAATTCTCTCAGCTGAATTCAAGAAAATTCAGACGGGCATTGTTAATTTATACAACACCCAACAAAACAATGTTGTTAAATCATCTTCTGCATTTGATGAAGTTGTAGCTGCTCTTACTTTTAAGATCCAAAACATAGAGAATTTTGTGAATGGGCAACTTGCAAATCAAGCCCAAGCACAGTCAACGGCTCAAACAGCGAATAGATCTTTGTTAACTGCTGTTAATGAGATTAGAGCTCAGCTGCAAACTCAGCAAGAACTCCTGAGCGGGTTGACTATAGATCCTGCTTTGATAAAAACGATGAACTCGTTTAATATTAATTTTAGGAAACAACAAGAACAATTAGCTGCTGCTCAAGCGCAGCCTAAGACTCCAGTAAAAACAAAATCATCAGAAACTGGCTCAATTAGCGATACAGCGATTATGTGGTTTGTTGGGTTCCTCTGTGGTTTAACCATTTTGCTAGGTGGATTTAGTATTTACAACTACTACTCAGCTCAAGAGGTTAGGGCCGAGTTGCATAAGAAAAAGGTTGAGGAATCTTCTAAGCCAAAAGATAAATCTGAAAAATCTGAGGGTAGTGAGTCAGAGGCTAAGAGCTCTGAGTCCAAGAACTCAGAGCCTGAGGGTGAATCCAAGGGTGAATCCAAGGGTGAATCCAAGGGAGAGTCCAAGGGAGAGTCCAAGGGAGAATCTCTAGCAAAGAGCAAGGAAGGCGGTAACGAGCATTCAGAAAAAGCAGACAAAGGCTCTGAGCACTCGAAAGAGAAGTCGTCCTCTAAAGCTTCTGAGCATGAGAAGGGTGAAGAAAAGAATAGCGAAAAATCTTCTCCCAAAAAACGATCTAGTAGTGAAAAAGAATAAAGACGCTTTTTTAGCCTAACCAATAAACAAAGCCATGAACTGCAACATCTGCCATCACCCTAACGATGAAGACAATGCTTACTGTGAGAATTGTGGAATCAAATTATTGCCAAGCGTAGCTGGTGAGGTTTGGAGAGCCAAGGATATAGTAAGTTTTTTCTCTGAGTCACTGTTTCTGCAGATGAACTTTGTGAGAGCCTTTCTGATCACAACAGTGATAACTGTGATTGGCTACGCTTTAATGGTTTACGGTTTGACCTTACCCAACAAGTATGCATATTTTTTATTAATATTATTTGTCTGGACTGGATTAATTCAGTACCGCGATACCCATAAAATTCTCAAATCTTTATCCATTGCGGATAGAAATAAACACGTGGTTGCTCACGGACCTGCATCGCTTGTAGGCCCAGCCGCCACTATTGGCGGATGGCTTTACCTGATGGCGGATGGTCTAATTTTTACGCCTGAGAGTTACTTTGTAAACTCATCAGTTGTTTCCGTTCCATTTTGTAGGGTTCGGTCTCAAACCTCCGAGCTTGGTTTTAGCATCAAGGGAGATCAATTTCGAATCATCACTACCGAGGGACAGGAGTTTGTTTTTTCAGTTTATAAGCGCGAAGAATGGTCGGTTTTAATTGACTCCGCTTTATCTCAGCATGTACAAGGCGAAAAATAAACTAGAGATTTTCTCTCACCATTAAAAAAGAGCCGATAAGGCTCTTTTTTATTGCGCAAGACTTTGGGTAGTAATTTCGCAGATGATATTTAACCTTTGTATATCATGGGAGGTTGGCTGAAAAAGTTCTCCATAGCGTGTAAAACAATCTTAACATTTTTCTCTTGTAAACTAGCATGAGCAATGCCTGGCATTACAACAATGCGTTTATCAGCGTTAGGGAGTTTAGTGAAGTATTTCACAATATCGTCGAATCCTGCGATTCCATCAAACTCCCCCCTGAGTATCATGGTGGGTACAGTCAACTTCTCTGGGGTGCAAACGGGTAAATTAATTGACATATCAATGTATGTGCCTGTTGGCAATGAGGAGTCCAATTTTAAGATCGCTTTCGCAAAAGCGTCTACCACGTCTTGATCTGCTGTACCTGGGTGATCTCTTGTGAAAATACTCTGAATCATTGCATGATCAAGTGGCCTTCTGTTCGAGGACTTCCACTCGTCTATTCTTTTCCTACGATTTGCAAGTGTTGGACTGCCCTCTCCAGTCCAGACAAATGCATCAAGAATAATACGACTAACTCGTTCAGGGTAGCGCTCGCTGAAAAGTGCTGCTCTGAGTGCTCCAGATGAAACACCGTATAGCATCAACTTAGCATCACCTGTTTTTTGAATGATGTATTTGCTGACTGCCTCTAGGTCATCCGCACCGGTGGAGATGTCATAACTAATGTCACGTGTTTTAGAGGACCTACCGTAGCCTTCGTGATCAAGGCACCAAGTGTCATATCCTAGTTTGGCAAAGTAATCCATAGTTGAGTACTCAGGTTTGCCAGGCACTTGGAGATCAAAAACGGGCGAGCCCGCCATGGAAGAACCGTGAACAAACAAAATAGTACCCAAACGAGGGACTTTTTTGTTGCTACTCAGTTTTTTGTTGAGGATGAATAGTTTTATGTCTTCAGCCCCCACTTTTTTAATTGCCCAGTGCTCTGAAGCGGCAATTTGACTCGCGGCCGCCTCAGCAGTTCCAGTGGTCGCAGTCAAGGCCGATGCGGCAACCCCAGTGGCTCCTGCTACGGTTTGGAAAAAATTTCGGCGATTTTGATGGAGGGCGCTACTTTTTTGCGGCTCGGTGAGAGGAGATGCAAGATTTTTTTTGGGCTCAGGGTGATTCATTTAAATTCTCTGAAAAAAGGGGAATTAACGGGCAGCAGATTTACTTGATTTTCAAGGTTCGCCGACTTTAAATGGAGGCTCTTTGCCAGCAGGTACGCCTTCCTCTGCCATGGCCAATAGCATGGCAACAGTGACATAAGTACCAGTAATAGTGGTTAGATCAACCAATTGTTGCTCAGAGAAAATCTTTCGAGCTTTTGCAAAGGTTGCATCGGATACCTTTTTATTTTGAGTCAGCTCAGTTACGAAATCATAAACCATGGCCTCATCCTCTGCCATGGCCTCGGGACGCTTTTGGGTTTTCAACGTGGCTACAATTTCTGGGGATAGTCCTGCTTTGATGGCCAGTGGTGCGTGCGCGTACCACTCCACCTGTGAGCGCCACTGGCGACCAACGATCAAAATTGCAAATTCATTCAGCCTAAGAGGAACCGATGAATTCCAGCGCAGGTAATAAAGTAGATCAAACATGCGCTGACCCATGACCGGGCTTCTAAGCAGTGGGTTGTAGGGCCCTCCCAATCCAATGCTAGAAACTTTCATCACTTGTTGACCTAGGGGTTGTTGGTAGACGTTCAACTCCTCCAGGGTCAGCGCTTTAAATCTGGCGGGTTTAGTGGTGGAACTATCCTTTGAGTTGTCCTGGGCGTTTGTAGTCGAACAAAATAGTGTTAAGGACAGGAATGCAAAGGGAAGAGCTGAACAAATATATTGAGAAATTCGTTTATTGATTTTCATGGAGTTTATTGATCAATTGGGATAATAGGTTACGGGATTTGAAGGAGCCTTAAGCACCGTCATGCTATGCGCATAAACTCTAAATAATCAGCAGTAATAACCCTTATCTGGGGTTTTGCAATTTAGTTGGATTCATGATCTAATGGAGGCTTCCCAAAAGCAAACCGAGTCAATTGCACAATGAGCTCTATCTCCATTTCACCAGCAAATAGTTCTATACAACTGTCGCAGGCGAAGCTACGGGTTGCAGAAAAGTCTCAACAGAGTTCACAAAATACCGCTTCCAAGTCCGAGGCACAGCCTAAAGTATTTCAGGCCACAATGGCACAAAAAAACGCCGCCACTAAGTCTCCACAGGCCGGTGGAAATGGTGTTCCTCCCAAGCCAGTGTCAACGAGTACCAAGGCCGTTCAATATTTGCACCGCATAAACGTACAGGCTTAACCTTTTTAACCTTTTGTTTTTTACCGAAAGGCGCTGTTGGTATCGTTAATTAACTTCCCGTGTCCAGGACTTTACGTCCCATAAGATTAAGTAACTTAAGCGTTGGGCCTTCAGGCAAATGGAGGGGCAAAAAATATAAGGCATAGTAATCTGGATTTGTGGTTGGCCAATTCGGCTGCCGTGCTTCCTAAGGCTAGAATCCACCGGTATCAATTCTGTTTTTGGAGGCTATATGCGCGGTATTTTCAAGTTTCTTTTAAATTTAACTCCAGCTCTAGCTCTTGGGCTGTCTGTTCTCAGCTCACAATGCTTTGCCGAGGAATTACTTGTGGTCACCTCAGGTGGTTTTGCGCAAGCTTACATCGAACTATCGACACCCTTTCTTAAGAACAATCCTGATTTAAAGATTGAGCTACAAAGAGGCCCTTCAATGGGGGAAACAGTAAATGCTATTCCTAAGCGCTTAGAGCGGGGCGAGAAGGTTGATGTTGTGATTATGGTTGGTAGCTCGCTCGACGAGCTGATGGCTCAGGGCAAGCTTCTTAAGGGCTCTAAAGTTGTGCTTGCACGTTCACTCATAGCGGCTGCAGTTCAAAAGGGCGCACCCAAACCAGATATAAGCACCAAAGAAGCTTTGACTAAAACACTCCTTGCCGCTAAATCTATTGCCTACTCAGATAGTGCAAGTGGCGAGTATTTAGCTAACGAATTGTTTCCTCGTCTTGGTATTGCAAAAGAACTTAAGGACAAGGCAAGGCAGATCCCTGCAGTACCTGTTGGGGAGATCGTTGCGAGCGGACAAGCAGAAATTGGTTTTCAGCAATACAGCGAGCTCCTACCTGTTAAGGGGCTGGATATTGTTGGCAAATTGAGCGCGGATGTACAAAAAGAAACTCTCTTTTCCGCAGCGATTGTTGCCAACTCAACCCATGTGGAATCTGCGAGAAAACTTCTTGCCTATTTAAGCTCCAGCGAAGTTCAGCCTATCGTTCGCAAGACAGGTTTAGATTCAATCGATGGGCGTTGATGATTGAAAGAGCTTAACTCACTCAGCTTTAATGCCTGCTGCGGTGACAGCCTTGCCGATCTTCTCTATTTCATCAGCTAAAGCGCGCTCAAATTCTTTGGGCGTGCTGCCAACTGGATCAATTCCCGCTGTAGCAAAGAGTTGCGCCATATCACTACTCTTGGCAATGATTGCCATCTCTGCACTTATCTTATCAATAGCTACTTGCGGAGTCCCTTTAGCTGCAAATACTCCGATGGTTGGGGAGAAATCATAACCTTTGACAGTCTCGGAGATCGTTGGCGTGTTGGGTTCTTGTTGTGAGCGCTGAGCTGCGTTGCTCGCAATCAACTTAACTTGTCCAGTCTTTACGAATCCAGATAAAGAAGGGAGTGCAGCAAACAGCATATCTACTTGTCCCCCAACTAGTGCGGGCACGGATTGTCCCGAACCTTTGTATGGGACATGGATAATATCTAAGTTTAAAGCGGTTTTAAGGGCCTCCATGCTCAAATGATGGGTGCTTCCAACTCCGCTGGAGCCGTAGGTGAGTGTGCCAGGGTTGGCTTTGATATATGCAACTAATTCTTTCAAATTATTGGCTTTAACTCTTGGATGGACGGCTAGATAAAGAGGAGCCCTTGCTGCAAGAGAGACTTCAACAAAATCTCTTTTTAAGTCATAGCTAAGATTTGTGTAAAGGCGCGGATTAACCGAGAAGGTGGATCCATCAGATACCAAAAAGGTGTAGCCATCTTTGGGGGAAGACATAACGGATTGGCAGGCAAGTACACCGTTGGCGCCTGGGTGGTTATCCACTGTAACGGCTTGCCCTAAACGCTCTGAAAGGCGCTGGGCATAAATCCTTGCTACGGTGTCTGGTAACCCACCCGCAGGATTGGGTATCACAAAACGTATGGGTCGCGTTGGATAAGAGTCTGCTGCGCAAGTTTCAGCTGCGTTAAGCGTGATCAAAAAAAGAGCGAAGCTAAATGCTTTGAGTAAACGATTAATTGACTTCATGTTTGGATACCTTTGCACTATATTATTTTGGGTTAGATAGTTTGTAAGCACTTGGCAATAGCTAAACCAACCGCCTGGGTGCCAAGGTTGCCGCCTACATCGCGGGTAATATTGCCGTCTTTGACGACGCGCTCTGCAGAGCGCTCTATCGCCTTACTTGCCTCTAAGAGTTTTGAGCTTTTCTTTCTTTGTCCACACCAACCGAGTAGCATTGCTGCCGATAAGATGAGGGACATTGGATTGGCAATATCGCGTCCAGCGATATCGGGCGCTGAGCCGTGAGCGGCTTGGCCCATTGCGTAATCCGCACCAGCATTCAAGGATCCCGCAAGTCCAAGACTTCCCGACAGCTCGGAGGTTAGATCGGACAAGATATCACCAAACATATTGGTCGTTACTATGACGTCAAATTTATCCGGCGCACGCACCACGTGCGCCATCATGGCATCAACGATGAAGTCATCGATTTGTACCTCTGGATACTCTTGTCCAATCGCTTTGCAGATATCGATGAACATGCCGTCAGCAATTTTAAGTACATTGGCTTTATGAACAATAGTTACTTTCTTGCGACGGGTTTGGGCTAGCTTAAACGCAGTTCTTGCAATGCGCTCACAGCAAAGTCTGGTAATTCTCCGAAGAGAGATGACGACATCAGGTGTGATCAACATCTCACTTGATCCAGACTCAACATTTCGGTCTGCGTAAAAGCCCTCGGTATTTTCACGAACAACAATCAAATCAAAGGGACCCACCTTGTTGGTTAGTCCGAAATAGGTCCTGGCAGGTCTGATGTTGGCGTATAGATCAAGACTTTTCCTGAAAAATTTGGATGGGTTGATCTCACCTTTAGACTCGTCTTTAAAGTCGTATGTTGACATGGGACCAAGCATCAGGCCGTCTGCGCCTTGAACTTTTTCAAGTAGTGCAGAAGTTACAGTAGACCCGTGTTTCTTTAAGCTCTCATGACCGGCTATATCAAGGTCGAGTTCTAAGTTTAATTCAAACCTTTTGCTAGCGGTTTGTAAAACCTCTACAGTCGCAGCCATCGTTTCTGGACCAATTCCGTCACCGGGTAAGACAATTATTTTCATAAAAAACCAATCAGTTTGCGAGGTTAGAATGACACGAATATGTCATTTTGGCGCTTAAAAACACAGTCTGATATTCTATTCACAATCCCCATGTATTTATGAGCCAAATCCAACAACCTGAGCAAGTGCGTCCATGAATTCTTCTACTCCCATATTGAATATCAGCCATCAAGCTCCTACTTTTGTTGTTCCAACAGGATCTGTTGACTGTCATACACATGTTTTTGGTCCCCTTGGCGAATTCCCTCTTGACCCTAAGCGCAGTTATACGCCGGGGGACGCTTCGATCGATGACTTAGAGCGTTTGCATGCTGCATTAAAGATTGATAAAGTTGTGATTGTTCATCCAAGCCCATACGGCGCGGATAACAGTTGCACTCTAAATGCTTTGCGTGTTTTAGGGGGGCATCGTGCCAGAGGCGTAGCAGTCATAGATGACACATTCACACTGGAGCAACTGCGCGCCATGCACCAACAGGGCGTGAGGGGGGTGCGCGTCAATCTGGAGACATTTGGGCTGAAGGACCCAGCAATTGCGATGCAGACTTTAGAGTACACACAAAAGCTGGTCGCACCTCTAGGATGGCACATACAAATTTTTACGCGTTTGCCGGTTTTGGTATCGCTGGTCAACTTTATTAAGAAAATGACTGTGCCGCTGGTGATTGATCATTTTTGTTTAATAAATCCAGAGTTAGGCTTAAATCAGATGGGACTGGACGTGCTGCTCGATCTGCTTGCGACTGGACGTGTTTGGTTAAAGCTGTCTGCTCCTTACAGGATAACGAGTAATCCAGATTCTGAAGAAGTTAAGACTTTGGCCAAGGCGTTGATTAACGCCAATGGGGCGAGGGTAGTGTGGGGTACTGATTGGCCACATCCTGGGGGGCTTAAGCCCGGGCATACGAGAACGACATACGGTATCGAGCCCTTTCAGGCCATAGACGATGGAGTAGCTTTGAATCGTTTGGCAAGCTGGACAGGGGGGCCAGCGGAGTTAACCCAGATACTCCGAACCAATCCGAGTAATTTGTATGAAATTTAGATCCAATTTATCCAATTTAAATAGAGGAGGTCGTTTATGACCCAAGCCAATTCAACGAATAACGCAGTTAGGTCTACTTCTGTTATCTCCTCAGATGTCATCAAAGCATTTGCGCCAACCGGAAAGCTCAGGGCCTCTATCAACCAAGGCAATCCGATCTTGGCGGGTAAGGATCCCGCAACTGGAGCACCAGTTGGGGTATCGGTTGACTTGGCCAATGCCTTTGCTAAAAGACTTGGGGTCGATATTGAGCTAGTTGTTTTTGACGCGGCGGGGAAATCCGTTGACGCAGTTGCAAATGGCCAAGCAGATATTGGATTTTTTGCTATCGATCCCCTAAGGGGTGAGAGTATTAATTTCACCGCCGCCTACATTTTAATTGAAGGTAGTTATTTGGTGCGTTCAGACTCGCCTCTTAAAGCCAATGAGGAGGTTGACGTAAGTGGTAGAAGTGTGGTTGTGGGGAAAGGAAGTGCCTACGACCTATACCTAACACGGGAGCTTAAAAACGCAAAGATATTTAGGGCTGATACTTCTCCTAAGGTGGTTGATTTTTATGTGCAGGGAGGATACGACGTCGCCGCTGGAGTGAAGCAGCAACTTGAGATGGACGCTCAAAGGCTTGGAGGCCTGCGTTTGTTGCCCGGACGTTTTATGGTGATCCAACAAGCTATGGGCTGTCCTAAAGTCAAGGGCTCTGAGGCTGCGGTTGTTTTGTCACAATTCGTGGAGGACATGAAGGCGAGTCAGTTCGTTGCTCAATCGCTCATCAAACACCAAATCAAAGGTGCCTCCGTAGCTCCTGCGCAGGGAATAGGTTGATGATAATTAGGTGTTGCGGTTGGTTTGGCTGTAAGTTCGAACAAGCTTAAGAATATGTCCACTCATTACAAAAATCACAGAGAAAATTTGTCAGCCCTCGCCTTCACAGCTATGCTTGAGCGCGGACTCAAGCCTGACTTTGGTCCCGAGGCGCTAGAGCAACTCAGGCAGATTCAGAAAAACCATAACAAAATAATGGCTGATGCTGAGGATATTCAGGATCAAACGGAATTGTTGTGGTGTTCAATTGACAATGATGATTCAAAAGATCTGGACCAGCTTACTGTTTGTAAACCCCTCCAAGACGGATCGATGGTGGTTATGGTGGCTATCGCTGACGTGGACTCCCTGGTTACTCGCAACTCACCCCTAGATCAACACGCCAAAGACAATACAACCTCTATTTACACGTCTGCGCGCGTATTTCCAATGCTCCCCAATGAGTTAAGTACGGACCTGACTTCCCTTAACTTTGATAAGCCAAGGCTTGCGTTGGTGTGCGAGATGCATTTTGATGTTGCTGGGCACGAACTTGGGTTCTCTATTTACCGTTCTAAAGTTTTAAATCACGCTAAGTTGGCTTATGACTCAGTGTCTGATTGGTTTGAAAATGAAGGGCCTTTGCCCGCTGCAGCGAGTCTCGTCAAACACATGGATCAACAGCTTATAGATCAGGACAAGTGGGCCCAAAAGCTGCGAGCTCTGAGGCATGCCAAAGGAGCCCTAGAGTTCCAGTCCATCCAGCCAAGAGCTTTGTTTAAGAACGATCTCATTCACGAATTACAAGAACAACCTCACAACCGAGCGCGTCAATTGATTGAGGAGTTCATGATCGCTGCAAACGGATGCGTTGCTCGGTTTTTAACTAGCAAAGGTTACGCTTGTATTAGGCGCGTGGTTAGGTCTCCCGAGAAATGGCAACGCATTGTGAAAGTCGCAGCTCAGTACGGTGAGCATCTCCCAAGTGAGCCAGATTCCACAGCCCTTGAGCGGTTCTTGGCGAAAAGGCATCAAGCTGATCCAGTTACTTTTCCTGATCTCTCTTTGGTGATTGTTAAGTTGATGGGCTCCGGTGAATACGTTTTAGAGCGTCCCAATGACAAATCCAATATAGGCCACTTTGGCTTAGCCGTCCTTCACTACGCCCACTCAACAGCGCCCAATAGGCGGTATCCAGATTTAATTACGCAAAGAATTTTAAAGGCTGCACTAAAGGGGGTTAACTCTCCTTACACCAATGCAGAATTAGACGTTCTTGCACTTCACTGCACGACGCAAGAGGATGCGGCCAAGAAGGTTGAGCGTCAATTGCGTAAATCAGAAGCCGCTTTGTTGTTGCAGTCCCATATCGGACAAAACTTTAAAGGAGTGGTTAGCGGTGTCAACGAAGCAGGCTACTGGGTACGTATTTTTACACCCCCAGCGGAGGGTAAACTGGTTGGCTTAAACGATCATCTAGAGTTAGGCCAACTTGTAAATGTTAAATTAGTCCACACCAATGTAGAGCGTGGGTACATTGATTTTGAGGCTCGGCATTAAATCATCTGCTTGAGTTGAGTCACTCACACCGGGCCTTCGAGCAGGCGAGGAAGTCAATCCCCGCTTAACCCGATATTGCTTGGCAGTCGTCGCTCTGTTTGAAAGCGCATTAAGGCCGCTAATCTAAACACGCCATGTGCAAATTTACCGTAGGGCAATGTAATAAAAAGTGCCATCACTACACCCAGGTGTAGGGAGAGAAGTAACGGCATAGCTGTTAGTGCGTGCGAGAAGGCGAGCAGGAGACCAGTCATGCTCGTCATAAACAGTAAAAAGATGAAGCCGATATCCATTTGCTTTTGGGTTGGGTCTCCGTGCAGGGGGTGACGTTTTAGGTTGAGATAAAAGAGACCAATACAGCCTATCGCCAATAAAGTTCCCCCGCTCAAACCTAGAATTTTAGGCAAAGAACTCAATGCGTAGGGGGCCTCCCATCCAAAGAAATAATGGTAGATGGTCGCTGTACTTGTTGCGGCAAAGCAAAGCATAAAGCCGTAAAAGGTGAGGTGGTGAAAGTACTTCCTAAACAGCGTGAACGCGTCGTCTTCGTTGTTGCATCCATCGCCGTGACCTCCGCCTAAATATTTCAGGCTAAGAGCGTTTTCAGCAGCCTCAGCAATTGCAACGACAGGTGCATTATCTTTGCTGGTTGCCTCTCTTATATCAGATAGAAAATGTCTGACCCCCATAAACAATGAGAACACCACAAAGGCAAAGATAGGTAAAAATAAACTTACCAGTGTGTTGTGGGGGTAAATGGAATAAAAGTTTGACAAGTCTAGAGTCACAGCATTTGCGCCGTTTAGAAAGTTTGCGGTCATTTGCAGAAAAAGGGTTAACCCAATTGATAGTGCAAGCGCAATCCAAAGGCCATTGTTCTTATACAAAATGCCGAAATGTTTAGGCCAAGCGTATGCGGTGTAGGTCTCTTTTCTGACCTCAGCCATCGCGCGGGGCACATTGATTTTAAACTCATGGGGCGGTGCATACTGACAAGCGTGTAAACAGGCGCCGCAGTTATGGCATAAATTAGCAAGGTAATGTACATCCGATGAACCAAACTCAAGTCTACGAGTCATGGCGGGGAAAACTGCGCAAAAGCCCTCGCAGTACCTGCAACCGTTACAGATCATCATCTGTCTGGAAACCTCTAGGACGCTATCACTGAGCGGTGCGTCTTGAGTAGGTATATGGTGCTTGTTTTCTGCGTTTGCTAATGCAACGGCTTCATGCGTTAGTTGATCTAAGGTTTGCATGGTGAATAGTTTTCAAATTTGTAATGAGTCAATCAGACAACTGAAGGTTCAATGTAAATTTAATGAATGTCTAATGAGTGGCCAAATGGACGTCTGTATTTTTTGCATGATCCGACCCAAGTGCCGCAATGGCAGCTTGGTCACCAGCAATACGTCCAAAGGCCGTGCCTATGGTCATACCGACTCCTGCCGTATATCCCTTGCCGAGCACGTTTCCAGCCATCATCTCACCGGCTACAAATAAATTGCGACTCGGCTTTGAGTTGAAGTGGACCCGAGCTTGGTCATCCGTTTTAAGACCTAGGTAAGTGAAAGTGACGCCGGGTTGGACCGCATAGGCATAGTAAGGGGCAGTATCAATTTTCCTAGCCCAGTGACTCTTAACGGGGGTAAGCCCATTTGTTTTGCAGTCGTCCAATACAGTGTGATCAAAGCTGCCGGGCAAGACGGCTTGGTTATAGTCGTTTACAGTTTGCATAAATGTTTGAACATCAATGCCAATCTTTTGTGCTAACTCCTCTAAAGTGTTTGCCTTCGTGCCTGGGAACACTGGGGGCATAAACCGACCAATCGCTTTGCTGTCAATAATTGAGTAGGCTCTTTGTCCAGGTTGCATAGCAACAAGCCTTCCCCAAATTGCGTAGCGCTTGGGCCAGAAATCTTCCCCCTCATCATAAAAACGTTTCGCTTGTGTGTTCACAACAATACCAAGTGATACACAGTCAATGCGCGTGCAAATACCACCGTCGTAAAGCGGGGCTCTGGCATCAATAGCTACCATGTGAGCCTGAGTAGGGTCCCCAATCATGTCAGCGCGATGTACGTCTTGAAGGTTTTTAATGAGCACGCCTTGGTTGAAGCGTGTACCCCTAATTAAGAAATTATCAACAGGATACTCGCCCAAGTCATTTTGCCCCCATGCTTTACGCAGCCAATCAATGTTGGATTCGAATCCGCCACTTGCCATGACACAACTTTTGGCCTCAATGCGCTCAGTGCGCAGGACCTCACCAAGGGCGTTTTTGTGTTGAATATGAGCAGCTTTGAATTCGCCGTTCTCAATTTCTACTTCCACCGCCTCTGCGTTGTAGTCTATTTGCACGCCCAAGGACTCAGCGCTCCTAAAATAGGCATTGACGAGGGCTTTACCGCCTCCCATAAAAAATGCATTGGTTCTTGCAGTATGCAGAGCGCCGGATAAGGAAGGTTGAAAGCGAACGCCGTGTTTGACCATCCAAGGCCTACACGTCGCAGAGGCTCTAATGGCAACTCTAGCTAAATGTTCGTTGGTAAGTCCGCCGGTCACCTTGAGCAAGTCCTGCCAGAATTCTTCCTCAGGGTACGCGTCGACCAACACGTCTTGGGGTGCGTCATGCATGCAGCGCAGATTGCGGGTGTGCATGGAGTTCCCACCTCTCCACTCCTTAGGGGCGGACTCTAAAAGTCGCACGCTAGCACCGCGCTCCCTGGCCATGAGGGCTGCGCACAAGGCTGCATTGCCGCCGCCAATGACTAATACATCTAACATTTCAGAGGTCTTTCCTTTTAACTTTTACAGCTGGTGTGTACAGTTGAATCCCGAATCTCAAATCATCTAAGAATTGGGTTTGTGGTTTGAACAATAACCTATAAGTCTAAATGAAAAAGCCGATATTCGCAGTTATAGGTTTATTGGCTGTTAATGAACCTTAGTAACTTCAGATCTTAAATGCCTCAAGAGATTCAGGTGCAAATAAATCGACTGGATTTAATTTCTTCTTAGACAGACCCTGCTCCAAGTGGTAGCGGGTGAATGTTTCAAGAGTCTTTAAGTTTTTCTCCAACCCGTAGGGCCACCAATCGTCGCCAAACTCTTTGCGAGTTGCCTCAACGTGTGCTGGAAGCCAGGGTAACATGGTTTTAAGGGCCGCAGTTTCTGCGAAATCTGCGTAGATAATTTTTTGAGCTTCGTAAAAAGCCTTGGTGAGAGACTGGGCTATCCAGCGATTGGCCTCATAGACCTCGCGCTTGATCACGATGGTGTGCATGATTGGGAATATGTGGGTCTCCCTGTAGTAATTCAGCTCTACCTCTGGGTAATTCTCAAAAAGACGTTTTACACGTCCGTCCCCTTTTAAGAAAGAGGAGGGCATACGGGCTGTGTAAAGCGCGTCTAGTTCACCGTCGTAAAGCATTTGCGAAAGCGTCTGATGGGGGGCAATGGGACTGACCTTGATATGGGGTGGCAATTCAAGTTTTAATTTCTCAATCCGTCCTGTTTCTTCCTCACCCCCGAAGAGGTAGGGCTGCGCGTCCACAGGTACATGGTAGTGATCCGATAAGATGCCTCGAATCCAAACAGGCGCAGTCATTTGATATTCAGGACTGGCAATTCTCTTCCCTATTAAGTCCTTAGGCTCTTTGATACCGCTGTTGGCATTGACATAAATACAGGAATGCCTAAAGTAACGGGAGGGGAAAACGGGAATAGCAATGAACGGCTTTTCAAGCTTGTTCATTGAAACGCAGTAAGAGGACAGAGACATCTCAGAGATATCAAAC
>CAIKVH010000012.1 GCA_903830725.1 uncultured Burkholderiales bacterium
GAACAATCAATCCGAGCCTCACTGCAGATGCTGTCACTGCACACTGCAAAAAAGAGTTGACTAACTTTAAAAGACCAAAATCAGTTGTGTTTAGGGATAATCTTCCTAAAAACACGGTAGGCAAAATTTTACGGCGTGAATTAAGAAATCTATAAATACCTGAGTTTTCTAATTTTTAAAGAGCTTTTTTAGGATGCCTGTATTGATAGTTACAACTGTAGGCCCTGAATAGTTACAATCACGATTAAGCTCATTTAATTTTCTTATAAATCGCCCAATGTGTCGATACGCGAATAAGCCAACATGCCTATATTAATCTCAAAGGAAGATAATTTTGACTCTTTTAATAATGCTGAAAATATACTTTTAATATTTTGCATTAAGCCTTTGATTGGTAAGCCAAACCCAATTTTAAAAAACATTAGAGTATTTATTTAAGGAAAATCATGCAATTTCATCTAGATGGATTCAAGCCAGGTGACCCAGATCTCTTTCCCGAGGCGCCTGGCCACAGGCGTGCGGGGGACGCACTGCCTGAAACTGTAGATGTTCTGATCGCTGGCTCAGGACCAGCTGGACTTTGTTTAGCGGCACAACTTGCCCGCGTTCCACAAATACGCACAATGTTAGTAGAGCCTAAGGCGGGACCAATGGAGAAAGGGCAAGCAGATGGAATCAGTGTGCGTTCCATGGAGATGTTCCAAGCATTTGGTTTTGGCGAAAAAGTGATGCGCGAGTCGGTTTGGATTAATGAAACCACATTCTGGGGCCCTGGGACCGATAACTCACTCAAGCGTGTCGCAAGAGTCCAAGACGTGCCTGATGGGATATCGGAGATGCCCCATGTGCTGATCAACCAGGCACGTGTACACGACATGTTTCTAGATAACATGCGTCGCTCGCCAACCCGTTTGGAGCCGGACTACGGCTATAAAGTGCAAGACTTAAGCGTCGATCCTGGCAAAGCAGAATACCCCGTAACTGTGACCCTCGAGCACACATCCCCTGGTCAGGAAGGTAAGACTACTAAAGTGCGAGCTAACTATGTGATTGGATGTGACGGAGCACGCTCCAGCGTTCGGACCGCCATTGGCGGAGCACTTCATGGTGATGCTGCACACCATGCTTGGGGGGTGATGGATATATTGGCCGTTACTGACTTCCCCGATTGGCGAATGAAATCATTTGTACGTTCGCAAGATGCAGGTATCTTGATGGTGCTACCTCGTGAAGGGGGACATTTGGTTCGTCTTTATGTTGAACTCGATCGTTTGGGGGAAAACGAACGCGCATCAGACCGTGGTATGGGGGCGCAAGATATCATTGCTAAGGCCCAACGCATCTTCCACCCCTACAAGCTAGAGGCCAAGGAAGTTGTTTGGTGGTCTATCTACGAGATAGGTCACCGATTAACCGATAAGTTTGATGACGTCCCGCCCGACTTGATTGCAACTCGAACTCCCCGAGTGATGCTAGCAGGAGATGCATGCCACACTCACAGTCCCAAAGCGGGGCAGGGGATGAACGTATCAATGGGGGATACCTTTAACTTAGGATGGAAACTGGTGTCCGTTCTAACAGGTCGCGCTGATCCTGCACTGCTGCACAGTTACTCTGGTGAGCGCAGAGCAGCAGCCAAGGGGCTTGTAGACTTTGATCATAAATGGGCCCGGGTAGTGGGTGCAAAGGCTGTTGAGGATCTCACCGACGACTTACCCGTGGTTGCAAGGGAGTTTGTTAACAATCTTCCCTTTACTTGTGGATTGACCATTCAATACGAGGAAAGTTCGTTGACCGCCCCACCTAAGTACCAGCAACTTGCAACAGGTTTTGATTTAGGTAAGCGTTTTCATTCTGCGCCGGTGATTAGGCTGGCCGATGCTAAACCTATGCACCTTGGCCATTGCATTGATGCAGACGCACGCTTTCGGATCTTCATCTTTGCGCCTGCAGGTGATGCGGGTGCAAAAGCTGGGGCTGTTGCTACTTTGTGTCACTGGTTTGAACACGAAGCTTCCTCCCCAGTTATTCGGCACACCGCAAAAGGAGAAGATTTAGATGCAGTTATAGACGTTCGTGCTGTGTTTCAACAAGAATTTCGATCTCTTGAATACGGAAATATGCCCAGCTTACTTCGTCCGCACGTAGGTCGATACAAACTATGCGACTATGAGAAAATCTTTTGCGCCGATTCAAAGCAGGGCCAAGATATTTTTGATCTAAGAGGGGTTAATCGAACCACTGGTTGTATAGTAATTGTGCGTCCCGATCAATATGTGGCTCAAATTCTTCCGCTTGAAGCCCGAACTGAAATCACGGAATATTTCTCTGGCATTTTTCGAGTAAGAAGTAATTGAGACTTTTGAAACATTCAATGCGGATTAATGATCTAAATAAGAAAATTCACTTATGAATGGTCAGTACTCATATTTTAAAATTTAAGAGATAATTAATGACCGATTTATTCAAAGAAAAAGCAAAGGATTGGGACGTCAGTGATAGGGCAAGACAACTATCCACTGGTATAGGTACTGCCATTCTTGAAAACGTAGTGCTAACTCCTAACATGGATGTTTTGGACTTCGGAGCTGGAACGGGTTTGATAACCTCGCAAATTGCTCCATTTGTTAAAAGTGTAACTGCCGTAGATGTTTCTGAGTCTATGTTGGATAAATTAAGAGCCAAAGTTGAATTAAATAAAAAAGTAGTTGTTATTTGCCAAGACATAACTGCAGATCCGCTTGGGCAAAAGTACGATCTAGTGATGAGCGCAATGGCAATGCATCACGTTAAAGATACGGACAACATGCTAAAGCAATTTTCACAGCATCTAAAAGAAGGAGGGCAGATCGCACTTGCAGATTTGGACGCTGAGGACGGAAGCTTTCACAAGGAAGGAACGCAAGGCGTCTTTCATAACGGTTTTGATAGGGAAGAATTTTCTAAAGCCCTAGTTAAAGAGGGATTCAGTCAAATTAGATATTTAACCGCATACACCGTAATCGGGGAAAAAGGGAGCTATCCCGTATTCCTCGTATTGGCTAACAAAGGAGGCTAGAACTTCGTAAAATCCTAAATTTGGCGACTGAGAAGTAATTAGCTAAACTTGTCAATCAACGTAGGCTGCGTCCGAGAACTTTTACGATCGTTAAGTCTCTTCAGTACAGCGTAAAGGCTAACCATGCATTTATTAGTGAGGAGCATGGATTTAAAGACTGAACAGAAGCAAACCGGATTGAATATCCAAAAATGGTTAAGGACGCAGTGAATTATTATTCTCTGCGTCCTTTAAAGTTTCTGTAATTATTTCTTACCTAAGGGGGGTAGAGTTGCGATAACTTCTCCTTTACCTTTTTTGACTTCAACCATAAAGCTCTCACGGTCCAAGTCACCCTTGTCATCAAAGCATACATCCAAAAGAATACCTGGATTTTGCTTAGCACTAAAGCATGTGTTGTGCAGTGCTGATGCTACTGCTTTGCGGTCCAACTTGCCGACCTTTTCAATTGCAGCTTTTAAAATATAGACACCAGTGTAGCCCTTAACGCCGTTGTGATCAGTATCAGATTTATATTCAGATCTGAACTTTGCACCAAAAGCCTTCAGTTCAGGGGCATCAATTGTTAGACCCACGTGAGCTACAGCACCGTTGGCAGAGTCTCCAGCGAGTTCAATTACTTTTTGTCCTGTCAAAGTTGTTTCACCAATCATCGGCTTGGTCCAACCTTGTTTTTTAAGTTCCTTTAAAGCCCTGGCAGATTCTTCCTCATTGGTATACACAAATACTGCGTCAGCATTGCTTTGCTTAAGTTTAATTACTGCAGATGAGAAATCAATTTGACCTGAGTCTGTAGATACTTCTGCAACGACTTTAGTAGCGGTTCCGTCTAAGAGTTTTTTGATGGTATCAAGTCCACCTTTACCAAAATCGTTATTCACGTAAATAATAGCCAAATTCTTAGATTTCGTATTAATGTATTTGGCTATTTTGGGGAAGGCCACGCTTTGTCCAAAAGAAGTCCTGAATACATAGGGATTGCCTTGTTGAGTGACAGCTGCACCTTCTCCGCCTGTAAAATTCGGGGTTTCAGCTCTTTTACTTTCAGCCATTGACACCATGATGGATCCAGTAAAAACGGGTCCAAAAATAGCAAATACGTCATTATCTGTAGCTTTTTGAGTTAGACCTTTAGCGACGCCCGGATTGCTCTGTGTGTCCTCAGTTGTGTAGGTGATTTTTTTACCTAAGATTCCTCCACTTGCATTGATCTCTTTAATTGCCAATTCAATTCCATCCTTAAACTGCGTGCCAGAAGTGGCGCCAGGACCTGAGAGCTCAACGATATTAGCAATCTTAATGTCTTGAGCAAAACTTAGACCGAATGAACTAAGTAATAGAACTGTTGCTATGTTACGGAAATTTTTTGTTTTTAACATGTTTATGATCACTTTCTTAATGCAGTGGTTAAAGTAAAAAGAGTTTAACTTATTTATTTGAAAATATTTGGACTTGCGTGATTTTCAGAAATATATCCAAAAGTTATTCCTGATAACATCATTTACCTTGGGAGTTCACAACATCTTTTGTTTTTGAAGTTCTTCCCAAACGACCGGAGGCCACTTTTTTGGTGATCGAATTTTGAGTTGCTTACTAAGTTGAGTCAAGCCGTATACTAGCTCAATGTCTTTATTTTTGACTGCAAATTCTTTGGCAAGGAACTGAATTAAAAAATCAGTAGCTTGACCCTTAATGGGTTCCGCATTAACGCTCACTTTGAGTTGATTGCCTTTGACTTTCCCAATACAAGTTTTTTTAGAACTAGGATTCCCTAGTACATTTAATATAAGAATTTTACCGTCCCAACTGCAAAATGAGTTCATTGAATTTCAGTGACTTGGATGAAGAACTAATAAAAACGGGGGGTCTGGGAGAGACGAGATTGAGGGGGTGGGTGAAATTTCTGATACACAACCTCCTCATTTAATTAACTTGGCTAATATTTTAAGCGTTTTGTCCCGATCGCTAAGAAATAACTCTTATTGACTCTAATTTTTGTTTCTTCTAGACTTTGAAGATTAGCAGGACTGTTTGTGTTTTTCGCTAATTGTTTAGCCGACTCTTCCTGGTTTGATTAAATGGTTTTTATTTTTGAGATCAAAGCGATGAATTTATTTTTTAAACGTGCATGTTATTTTGCAATATTTTTATTTTCTCAATCTTTGGTCTTCTCTCAAACGCTAGAGAGAACGATTGAAGAAATTAAAACGGAGGCTCAACTGCGAGCTGAAAGGGGCGCTTATCCCATGGGAGGGCTTGACCCGCAGGATGTTGCTCAGGCTTTGTCCTCAATTAAGACCCGAGAGCGCGACGATTGGGCTAAGGGATGGAGCCAGGTGGCTCAAACCTATTCGGAGCGGGCTAAAAGTACCGCCAACCCAGAGGAAGTCGCGCGTTTATATAAAAGAGCTTGGCGTTTGTACTATACCGCTCAGTGGCCTGTTCCGAATTCATCTGGTAAAAAACAAGCCTACGATAATGCTCTTAAATCCTACGCATCTTATGCACAGTCTCTAAGTCCTGCATTAACTGTTGTTCAAATTCCATTTGAGGGGAAATTTATTACAGGTTATCTTCGATTGCCTAAATCTTCAACGCCTGTACCTTTAATTCTTGCAATCAGTGGACTAGACAGTCGCAAAGAGACTGTTGCTGAGAGTTACAACCAAATATTAACTCACGGAGTAGGATATTTTGCTGTTGACGGCCCTGGCACTGGGCAAGCACCCATAAAAGTTAGTCCCACAGCCGACAGGATGTTCACAGCAGTTATGGATTATTTAAATAGCAATCCGCTTATCGATTCAAAACGAATAATTGTCTCAGGGGTTAGCTTTGGGGGCTATTGGTCAGCCAAATTGGCGATCACTGATAAATTCCGATTTCTGGGATCAGTATCTCAGTCACCACCTATTGATGAGTTTTTTTCCGTTAATTTTTTAATGGAAAAAACCCTGGGTAACAAAGAGTATCTATTTGATCTGGCTCCCGCCTTTGTCAACGTATTCGAGGGCGCAGAATCTATCGAGGATTTAAAAAGAATAATGCCTGCAATGTCTTTGAAAACCCAAGGATGGCTTGGCAAATCAAGCGGGCCCACCCTGGTGGTGGCTGGTGCAAAGGACACGCAAGTGCCGCTATCGGATATAGAGCTGTTAATGCAAAGTGGAGATTCGCCCAAGGAGTTGTGGCTAAATCCTAAAGGAGGGCACCTTGGGCGTGAATTGAAGGGTTGGACTGATCCCGTTATTTTCTCGAAAATCATTATTCCCTGGGAGCTAAGACTCATTGAGGAGTCCAAGAAAACTGCTCCCTGATTGCGAAAACAAGGCTCTGCAAAGTTAATATTTTCATTGCCACGGGCTGTGGCTGGGGAAGCTTTGTCAAAATATAAATACTACTTAAGAATTAAATAAATGAATAGATTAATCTCTTAGGGTGCATTTGGACCGTATAAGGTGGCAGGTAATTTGCTTTAATCAAATTAGACTTGAATATTCAATAAATCATGACGGTAATTAATACCAATTACAACTCAATTGTTGCTCAAATGGCTATGACAGCAACAGAGAAGAAATTGTCCGCTTCGATGCAGCAACTCTCCTCTGGCCTAAAAATCAACTCCGCCAAGGATGATGCGGCTGGCTTGGCTATTTCTAACAGAATGAGTACGCAAATACTAGGACTTAATCAGGCCAATCAAAATGCCAATGATGCTGTTAATCTTATTCAAACTGCAGACGGTGCAGCAATAAACATCACAAATATCACACAAAAAATGAGAGAGCTTGCGGTTCAAACGGCCAACGGTTCTTACACAGATGCGCAAAGAGCGGATGCAGACTTAGAGTTTCAGCAACTCAAAAATCAAATTATAAGTATCTCCAACAATACAGCTTGGAACGGCATATCGATCATGGACGGTACACAGGGAAAAAATATAGGTGAATTACCGGCAATAAAAAATACATCGCATTATCAATTTACAAGCGGCGGTGTTTTACCCGTAATGAACGGAGGGGACTTAATCGTTAATTCAGTTCCAGTGGGCCCCTCCCTTGCTATTGACGACAAATTATCTCCGACAAAGAATGCAGCTGCCAGTGCAATAGCCAAGGCCGCTGCAATCAATCGTGTTACGAATTTCCCCAACGGAACCGCGCAAACAGGAGTTACCGCGGTTGTGAATCCCAACGTTTTCACGGGAACTGCGATGACCAACACCCACTTCGTTACGGGGGGGCTAGTTATAAACGGTATAGCCACAAAGATTTTCTCCTCATCGGCTAACGATCCTGCAGTCACAAGAGAGACGGCAATTAAAGCTATCAATATGCTTAGCTCCGTTACAGGGGTTACAGCGGTTGATACTAAGTCGAATGAACTAGGGATATCTTTGGTTGCACAAGACGGTCGAAACATTGAGGTTGAGTTCAACACCCAAGCAAGTGAGGTAATGAATACCAGCGGAAGTGTAAGCTCAAGTGCAACCGATTTTTTGCAAGCAATAGGTATAAAGCAGGGGTCCCAAAGCTCCACTATCTCATTGGAGAACAAATCCAAGTTACCTATAACCCTAAGTTACGCAACCAATGGCATCATCGCAAACTCTGGATTTCAAGCACAAACTTTTGATAAAAATCAATCTGTCTATAACCTTTTAAATAGACCAGTGGCGGAGTCTGGATCTCAAACTTTTGGGTTGCAACCGGGAGATCTCGTAATTAATGGTGTTTCTATTAGAGCGACGACAATTTCGGATGACCCGCTCTCAAGCTCAGTTGCACGCAGCAGTAATCCAGCTGCTAGCGCTTTAGCGCTCGCGAAAGCCATCAACGCAAGTACATCATTAACAGGTGTTTCTGCTACTGCAAAAGGCGCAACTGTGCTGGGAAGTTCTTTAAATACCGATGCGCCTGTTAGTGGTTTGCAAACGCTATATATCAACGGCGTACAAATTGACGTGAATCTCACGCAGGGCGAATCAATCACATCCAGGCTCACGAACGTTAGAGATGCGATTAACCAACACTCTTTTAAAACAGGCGTTACAGCAAATGAAAACGCTAATTACTCTGGCTTAACACTTACCTCTGAGGGACAAAACATCTCCACTTGGTTTGATTCAAGTGTGAGCGGATTATCTGCTTCAAGTTTCGGATTAGGGGCGTTTAATCAACCCACGCAGGTAAGTAGCCTTAATTTCCAAAATAGTGCGCCCAGTCAACCTGTTCAAGCGAGTATAAGTATTGATGGATTCAACATCAACTCTGCTCCATCTTCCTCTGCTGCTGATGCTGCAACTAATTTAGCCGCGGCGATACAAAGTGCTATAAACAATGGCAACCTGGCAAATATCTCTGTAAACTCGAGCGGTACTAATTTGCAAATTGCATCCACTATCCCGGGCACTGTATTTACCCTAGGTGAGCTTACATTTTCTGGTTCGACTTCTATTACAGCAGATGTCACTCAAGTATCCAAAAATCAGAATTCATCTAACGGTGTTACAGGCATCCCAAATGCAACTGCATTTTCAACCGAAGCTCAGACCGTGTACGGGGGGATTCAACTAACAGCAGAAAATCAAACGATTCCCAAATCAACGGATGTCGAGGCGCTTCAAGATATTCCTGCACCAGCGCCTCCATCGCCAATAACTATTACAACTGGTACTAATGGGTTCAACCAAAACAGTCAGTTCTCAAATCTTGGGTTTCAAGTTGGAACATTTGGCGGGCAAGCCAATACTACCCAAATTACCAACCAAGTTGGAAGATTAACGTTTCAAGTTGGATCCGAGCAGAACCAAATCATAAATATTGATTTACCTAATTTTGGTCCCAATGGCACTGTGACTGGAATACTCACAAGCGATGCGGGATTAAACGCAGAGATTCCTAATAGTTTGAGAACCCAAAATATTGCTACCCAAGATAGTGCGAGCAACATGATTACAGTCATAGATGCCGTAATCCTGAATTTAAGTGCCTATCAGTCTGTGATGGGTGCAAAAATGAATAGACTGACTTTTACATCCAATAACCTAACGACACAAACCACTAACCTCACCATTACAGAGAGCGCGTTGAGGGATACTGACTACGCTAGCGCAAGCTCAAACCTTGCGAAGTTTCAAATTATTAAATCCGCAGCCAACGCAGTTCTAGCGCAGGCCAATACGAATCAACAATCTGTCTTGAAACTTCTGTCTGCAGGTTGAAATTTGCGCTTCCAATAGCGAATTCCTTGAATAATTTGACTTTAAAGGTCAGTTTTTAGTTCTTAAGGATTCATTTAAGCGTTTGTATATTGCCTATTAGGTATCTTCAATTAGCGTTATTAATATTAACAATCATTGAAAGGCTACGGCTTGCCTATAATTGACGCCAATGAGTTAATCTCATTCAATAGTTTTTATTAATCACCGAAAGGATCAAAAAATGTCAATCATCAACACTCATATCCAACCCTTCAAGGCTCAAGCATTCCACAACGGTAAGTTCATTGAGGTTTCTGACTCAAGCTTTAAGGGTAAGTGGTCTGTCATGATCTTCATGCCAGCAGCGTTCACATTTAACTGCCCAACTGAGGTGGAAGATGCTGCAGATAACTATGCAGAATTTCAAAAAGCTGGCGCAGAAGTTTATATTGTGACCACAGACACTCATTTCTCACATAAGGTGTGGCATGAGACATCACCTGCGGTAGGTAAGGCTAAGTTCCCCCTCATTGGAGATCCAACGCACCATTTGACACGCTCCTTTGGCGTTCATATTGAAGAGGAAGGCCTTGCACTTCGCGGTACGTTCATCATTAACCCAGAAGGCGTGATCAAAACAGCCGAAATCCATGACAACGCTATTGCTCGCGACGTTAAGGAAACCTTGCGTAAACTCAAGGCAGCACAATATGTTGCAAACAACCCAGGTCAAGTTTGTCCTGCTAAGTGGAATGAAGGCGCTAAGACATTGACACCTTCACTCGATTTAGTTGGCAAGATCTAAGCAGTTCCTCTGCTGAAGGGGGTTTTTAAGAAGCCCCTTTTGTCAGGTATCTAGCTTCTTGCGAGAACATTTTAATCATTCAAATAAATCAATTTCACACCTAAAAGGACTCACCATGTTAGACGCACAAATGAAAACTCAATTACAGGGTTATTTGCAAAATTTGCGTAACCCCATACATTTGATTGCCTCCCTAGACTCTAGCGAAAAAAGCATTGAGTTGCGCTCCTTACTGTCTGAAATAGCTGAGCTCTCGGACAAGGTAAGCTTTGATGAAAGCGGTTCCGACGCACGTAAACCGTCATTCGTAATTGCGCCCAAAGGGAGCACAAAGGGTGTTCGCTTTGCCGCGATTCCAATGGGACATGAATTTACATCCCTTGTTTTGGCATTACTTTGGACCGGTGGTCACCCACCGAAAATAGAACCAGAAGTAATTGAACAAATCAAAGCATTGGATGCGAACATGAAATTTGAGGTCTACATGTCATTGTCCTGCCACAACTGCCCAGACGTAGTCCAAGCAACAACTTTGATGGCGATCGTTAATCCAAAAATCGAAACGACAGTCATTGACGGAGCATTGAACCAAGCCGAGGTCGAGGAGCGGCAGGTGATGGCGGTTCCGATGGTTTATATGAACGACCAAGTATTTGGTTCTGGGCGCATGAGCTTAGAGGAAATCATAACTAAAGTGGATACGGGTGCACATCAGCGGGAAGCCCAAAAACTTAATCAAAAAGAACCGTTCGATGTGTTGATCGTTGGAGGTGGGCCTGCGGGAGCTGCCTCAGCTGTCTACGCTGCCCGTAAAGGCCTGCGAGTCGGTGTAGCTGCGGAGCGTTTTGGTGGACAAACCAACGATACGATGGGAATTGAAAACTATATTTCTGTATTAGAAACAGATGGTCCAAAGTTCGCCGCAGCATTAGAAGCTCAGGTGCGTCACTACGAAGTGGATATTATGAATTTACAAAGGGCTGTTCAAGTTGTCCCAGCAAGCGAGGTAGGCGGCATGATCCAAGTCCATATGGCCAATTCTGCAGTACTCAGTACCCGCAGTCTTATTTTGTCAACCGGTGCTCGGTGGCGCAATGTGAATGTTCCTGGAGAGGAGGCATACAAAAACAAAGGCGTAGCCTATTGTCCGCACTGCGATGGTCCCTTATTCAAAGGCAAGCGCGTCGCAGTAATTGGTGGTGGTAATTCCGGTGTAGAGGCCGCAATCGATTTGGCTGGAGTTGTGGAGCACGTAACTTTAGTTGAGTTTGCAGACAGTTTAAAAGCGGATGCTGTATTGGTGACTAAGCTTAAGAGCATGCCAAATGTAGATATTAAAGTCAACGCGCAAACTACTGAAATCACCGGGGACGGGCAAAAAGTGAACGGACTTCGCTATAAAGACCGTGCAACAAACGAAGAGCATGCAGTCAAATTAGAAGGCGTGTTTGTTCAAATTGGATTGGTTCCAAATACAGAGTTTTTAAAGAATACCGTTGAACTTAGTAAGTTTGGTGAGATTGTTATTGATGACAAGTGCCATACGAACGTGCCAGGTGTCTTTGCAGCTGGAGATGTGACGACCGTTCCTTATAAACAGATTGTTATTGCAGCAGGCGAGGGCGCAAAAGCAGCACTTAGCGCGTTCGACTATTTGATACGCACCCCGTTGCCCGCGCAAATCAAAGAAACAGAAACGGCTTAAAAATTTAACCATGAAAGCCCAAGGGGACTCTATTTGGAAGGTATTTTTATCCTAAAAAGAGCCCCTTGGGGCACCTCTATGAAATCTAAGGTGCCCCTATGGTTGGTAATGATGTGCCTGCTTAGCCAAAGGCCAAGTCCCATTCCGGTAGTTTTAGGGCCACTCAGGAGCTCAAACAATTCCGATTGCTTCTCTTTGCTTATGCCTATTCCGTTGTCAAATAGATCAATTTGAATATTCGTTTCCTCTTGATGGACCGAGAGTGTTATGTTTTTATTAGGCTGATTGGACTTATTAAGTGAGTCAATTGAGTTGTTAAAGAGGTTTAAGAAAACTTGTTTAATTTGACTAGGAACACAATTGATGGAAGGCGCTGAATTCGCCTTCAAATGAAATTCAATATTGTGCTTTTCCAAGTCTGGTCTGCAGATCGTTAAAACTTCCTCAATAATGATTTGAAGTTGTACTTTTTCATGTTCAACTTGCTCATTTAGGAAAATAGACCTCAACGATTTGATAATCGTAGACGCTCTAGAATTTTCAGTTTGAAGAGCGGCAAGCACCTCTTTAAATAATGATGTATCAAAGTTATTTTTCTCCAAATTGAGTTGTAAAAGTTGAATGTTTAAATTACTAGCCCCCAAAGGTTGGTTGAGTTCGTGCGCAATCGAGGCAGCAAGAGCCCCAGTTGTCGCAGTTTTATTGGCAATAGATAGACTGTAGATGAGTTTATTTTGTTCTCTAAGAAGTTGATTTATCCTTTCATTCTCAAGCTGAAATTGGTGATTTTTTATTGAAATAGTTTCCGTCCAATACCCACCGATTGCTATGTAAGATAAGGTATTCATCACAAATTGTAGTAGCGTAACAAAGGTGAGTATGGCCGGAATTTGCTCGACCTCATGAATAGTGAGGGTTGGGAAAATGACTAATGTTATGCGGCATATCGCAAACATCAACTCTACAGATGTAGCAAATTTTAAATACTCAATTTGTTTTGAAGCAATTGTCTTTTTATAGACAATTAATTGTTGAATTTCCCCTATGTAGAGCAGGGCAGTTAAACAGCACATGAACACTGTTCGCGTTTCAAAATCAGAGTAGATGCGCAAATATTCAAATACCGGAATGAATACAACAATAGCTGCGGCGCATAGCCTTAAGGTTAACTTAGTAATATCGGAATTTAACGAAATGCAAAATAGCAACTGCAAAATGGAGCCAATATAAAAAAGTGTATTTGCAACGGCGAAGCTAAATGGTGGCTTTGAAACGTCGTCTATAAAAAAAATACCAAATGCGAAAAGATAAAGAGCTAGTATGTTTATGGCAAGGGAAAATGTCCAGTACTCACTTTTCAGCAAAGATTGTTGAGTTTTTTTATAGTGATAAACGCCGATTAAAAGTCCAAGCTGAACAGTTCCCAATATTAGAAAATAAAATGCAATTTGAGCTTTCATAATTAAAGGATCTTCAAGGAATGGGAGTCTTTGGTTGCTGATAGCCTATGATAGACAAGTGAGTACTAGGCGTTGTACTACGAAAGTGGTATGCAACTAATCGCAAATTCTACTTATGATCTTGAGGCAGGCGGGCGGTTTTGAGGACGTCACCTGGGTGCAGATTTGTCTACGTAGTCTGTGTTTTTCAAAACAAAATCAGTACGTTAGAAAAAATTACCTGTGGGGCTATGCCTTCTGTGTCTGAATCCGAGAGGTGAGGGTTTAATGAGTATCAAAAATAAGGGCCACATTTATATCATCGACGATGACTTGGAGATGAGAAGCTCACTATCTAGATCGCTTGGTTTTATAGGCTACGACGTACATTCATTTGCATCGCCACAGGATTTTTTAGATACTACTGAAAAATACAATCCTGCAGTTATCCTACTAGATATGCGAATGAAGCAAATCACTGGAATTGATTTTCAGCGCCAGCTTAATGAGCAAAATATAACTACTCCCATCATATTCATCAGTGGAGAGAGTGATAAAAACGAAATTATTCAGGCCATGAAAAATGGTGCTGTTGACTTCTTGCTTAAACCCTTTGATTTGAACACGCTTGAGAAATCGGTGAATGAAGCCCTTCAAAAGAGTGAGAATGAAAATAAAGAGTTGGAGTTACGTTTCCAGTACATCGAGAAATTCAATCTATTAACGCCTCGCGAGAAAGAGGTATGTTTGCTTTTGATTGAAGGCTTCAAAATTAAAGAAATATCTGATCGCCTCGGTATCACAATAGCTACTCTTAAGATTCATAAAGCTAGGGTTATGAAAAAAATGGGAACCACCTCCACTCCCATTTTATTGAGGATGATCGACTCTATTAAAGACTTGGTCTAGGTCTATATTCATCTTTCTTTAGCCCTTGACAGAGGCCCGTTTTATGTGTAATGGACACTAATTGATACGTTTAGCTATCGTATCAATATGCAATAGGGCGCTCTAAAACCGGGGCCTCTTACCTGATAGACTACTTAGCTATCTTGAAACCTAATTCTCGGAGACACTAAATGCGCATCAACAATGTTAAGAAGATTTGGCGTGAAGGCAAACCCGCGGTTGGTGCTTGGTTATCCATTCCGAGTGGATTCTCTGCTGAAGTGATGGCCCATACCGGTGTCGATTGGCTTTGTATTGATATGCAGCACGGATGCATTGATTATTCAGACGTAGTTCCCATGCTAACGGCCATCTCCACTACATCCGTTACCCCCTTTGTGCGGGTTCCTTGGAACGAGCCATCCGTAATCATGAAAGTTTTGGATGCGGGGGCTTACGGCGTCATCGTTCCAATGGTCAGTAACCGCGCAGAGGCTGAGCGTGCTGTAGCCGCTTGTCGCTATCCGCCAACTGGAATGCGTAGTAATGGACCCAATCGGGCGTTGCTTTACGGGGGAGCTGATTATCAAAAAAATTCAGATCGAGAAATGGCATGTGTGGTTATGATTGAAACTCTAGAGGGTATTGAAAAGATGGAGGAAATTATCTCAACACCTGGAGTGGATGCGGCTTACATCGGGCCTACCGATTTGGCACTGTCTCTTGGACTTCCACCTGTCATGGACAACGATGATCCAAAGCACATAGCTGTGGTTAACAGAATGCTTGAAACCTGTAAGAAGCACAATGTAATTGCTGGAATTCACACGGGAAGTTCTAAGTTCACTCAACGCTTCATTGACCAAGGTTTTCAGATGGTTATGTTAGTGGCTGACCGTTCGGCCATGTCAAACTATGTCAAATCAGAGGTGGGGCGTTTAACTGGATGGAGCCCTTCGCAACCTAAATCAGTCGAGCAAAACTATTAAAAGAGTTCGTATGAAGTTACCCCTTCGCTTGCCAGGGCTTCACTTTGAATTAATGCAATCTTTTTGATTAAAGATTGACTGGTTTTCTAGCAGACAAATCCTTTGCTAATCGGTTGTGCCTCGGGGGCAGTTGCAGGTTAAGTCAAGGAAATAGGCTTGCTAGAATTGTAGAACCTGTCAACCCCTGAAGTAACAGAAAAATGACTATTCATTCACTACGGCATTCGGCTTACCGACTCACCCATCACCCCATGTTTCAGCACGCAATGATAGTACTCATTGTGATCAATGCTATTTTGCTTGGGATGGAGACAAGTCATGATTTAATGGAGCAGTCTGGTCAGATCATTCATGACCTGGATCACGCGATTTTGGGGATATTTGTGATCGAACTCTGTTTGCTCATATTTGCGCGTGGGAGGAATTTTTTTAAAGATCCGTGGTGTGTTTTTGACTTTATCGTAATCGCTATTTCTTTTGTTCCTGCTTCTGATTCTTTGTCAGTACTCAGGTCACTTCGTGTACTGCGAGTTCTTCGGCTGATCAATAAAGTAGCAAGTATGCGTAAAGTAGTCCGCGGATTACTAAATTCACTTTCTAGTCTGGGCTCTGTAGTAGGGTTGCTACTCGTAGTCTTTTACGTGTCCTCTGTTGTAGTCACTAATATATTTGGATCAGCATTCCCGGACTGGTTCGGAGATTTGCAGCATAGCTTATTTACACTTTTCCAGGTCATGACGCTAGAGGGATGGGCAGGGGATATTGCTAGACCGGTTATGGAGAAATTTCCCTATGCTTGGGTGTTTTTCCTTTTCTTCATATTGAGTGCAACATTTGTAGTAGTTAATCTCTTCATTGCTGTAATTGTGGACTCCTTATCTGCTAGCAATCAGGATGAAAAATCTACTAGTGATACAGACGAAATTAAATTGGAATTGAATAATCTTAAACTGCTCATTCTTAAACAACAAGAATTGATTGAGCGTTTGTCTGAGAGATTAGGCTCAAGATAATGCTAAGCTGAGTTTTCGGCTAGGTGATTCATGATTGAGTTTTATTTTTTTAAAATTCAAATTTCAGATTTGACAAAAAACCTTGAAATGGCTTTGCGATGGTCTTGAAAGGGTCTTGAAAGGGTCTTGAAAGGGTCTTTAGAAGTGCACTTAACGACTGATCCAAGCAAGAAGCAAACGATTGCTATATTCTTGCACCATCCTACATGTTCTATTGATTCTGTTAACGGAATCATCCGTGCACTTTCTTCAACTTAC
>CAIKVH010000013.1 GCA_903830725.1 uncultured Burkholderiales bacterium
CTGCCTTGCGTATTTCTCTGTCTAATCCATCTTTAGACCACAAAGATAACGGGCCAAGTGCCGCAGTTACGCTTGGCAATGTGCATCGACCAGCCGCTAACTCACGCAGTTTCATTTCTTCTTCTTTATTCATTCTTGTCCTCTCGTTGAGGCGTTTAATTTCAGCATCCTTGTCGTAAAAACTAAGGGTGCAATCGTTGTAATTTTCACAGCAAGTATCGACCATTCCATTCGGGCAAGTGGTTCGCTTTGGCATTTGAAAAAAGAACCCCGTTGGTCGCGCATCTGCCTCTCGTCCAGCAGTGCCGTTGCCTGAATAAGTTACAGGCTCTTGCTCTGGTTGTGCGGGTTCGATTGGTGGCGGAGGCAGTGGCATCCAATGGGTGGGGTCGGGTTGCATTCCTCCAGTCCAATCCGTCCATCTGGCATCACACCCATCTCCGTTTGGCGCACCCTCTTGGTCGTATGTCCCGCCATATTCTGAAAGCCATTGGCCGCTGCTTACATCAACTCCGTTGGTCATCAAGATTTCCGTCCCATCCCTTGGAGCTGTCTCAATCGGTTGCCATCCCGTCAGCGGCTTAAGCTTTGGTGGGGTGGTGTAGAGGGGTGTCCAGCCTTTGCTGTCTGTTTCTCTTGCAAAAGCCTCATCCTTGTAATCAAAGAATTCGCCTATTTCAGGTGAAAACAGTTTCCTAAACCACGCCACAGGCTCTTGCTCTGGCTGTGCCAAGGCTTCTTCTATGGCGGTGATGGCAGAGTTAATGGTGGTTTCGTAGGCTTGCCACAATGGTGGGTAACTGTCAGACGGTCTTGGTGTATTCAACGCCTTCAGCGCCAGTTTCAATGCTTCTTTAGTCATACTGACCTCATCACACGTTGATTGCGCCCAGAAGAACCTTTTCTAACCTGTCCTGTGTATTCAATATAACCTTTCATCTCCAAGCCTTTAAACCTCGGTGTCACGCTATTCCAACGAAGTCCTAGTAGGTCAACTACTTGGTCTGCAATACACCCATCTGGGAAGCTTTTAATGGCTTCATAGACCAATTTTTCTTTGGTCGTTGTATCTACTTTATTTCCTGCCTCAATTGATGTAGCAGGATCATCTTTTCTGGATAGAAGCTTTGGATCTGTACCAAAATTCCTCTCAAAGTTACCCATGATGTTTTTAAAGATATTCATGCGTATATCCCCTTACTTTCAAGAAAATCATCCCACAGATAATGTTCCTCCATTAGGTTAATCAAATCATCCCCATTACAGATAATCCTGTCACCATGGTAATGCTCCATGATGTATTCTGCATACTCGCCATTGTCAAATAACTCATCTTTTTCCATCTCTCTAGCTAGTTTGCAAAGTTCAGGTAAACCATCGTTCGAGCAACTCAACTCATAACTGCCATCATTGAATTGCTTCCAAAATTCATTCTTAGCCTTAATACTGGCAATCTTTTGGTTAATTTCTAATTTATTCATTTTTGGAAGACTCCTCTTGTTTTCTAATCCAGTTAATCAATTCTGCGGTTTCTGTGAAACTTTGGTTTGTGGCTTCTCTAATCATCTCAAATACCATCTGCTTACCCGCCTCAAAACCATCTTTCCATGCATCTAATTCATTAATCATCTAATTGCTCCCAAAGAATCTCTTCAATCTGAAGCAGATCATCAGTATCGAATAAGTTAACTACATCCATGTTGTTATATGTAATTGAATCAATATACAAAGAATTAGAAGTATCTGGCTCATTCTTTAGACCATATGAGTCTGTAGAACCTTCACATCCCCACTCAATCTCATAACTTACCTCTACTGTCGCATTTTTCCATTTTATGGATTTAATCATTTTGGACTCCTGTTAATCAACGACTTGTTGATGGAATGAAGTTTACTATATTGGTTAACTAAATCAATGGCTACGTTGTAAAAAATACAAATATATTGCATAAATAAACCCTAATAGAATAAAGTATTACATTTATTAAAGTAAACCAATTATGATATAGTTAACTCTTTTAAAGGAGATAGATATGGCTACAAAGAAGGTAGATAGTATGACTGTA
>CAIKVH010000014.1 GCA_903830725.1 uncultured Burkholderiales bacterium
GGGTTGCAATTTGTTCGAACGACTTGGAATCAATTCGAACTGATATTGGCGGAAACGGAGTCCTACGCATCCACATCCAGTAAACTCCAGTAGCCTCATGAAAGTCATTTAATATCAATAACTTATCTAACAAGTTGCTCTTGTAATCTCCATTAAAACCCAGTAATATCCAGTATCAATTGGGGGGTAAATAGGTGGGTAGAATTGCATCAAAGGCTTTAACAGCCAAACAAGTCGAAAACGAGGTCACCGTTGGCTACCATGCAGACGGTTCAAATACAGGGCTTTATTTACAGGTTACGTCAAATGGTCAGGGCGTGACACGGTCATGGGTGTACCGATATACATCGCCAACGACTCGAAAGCGCAGAGAACTGGGGTTAGGTTCAACTCGGGTACGTAAGCTTGCTGATGCCCGTTCATTGTGTTCTGAGTTTAGATTGAAGGTTCTAAACGGTCTTGACCCCAAAGATGAACGGGATCAGGTAAAAGCTGTTGCTGTGGCTGCAAGAGCGCACCAAATCACTTTTGATGAAGCGATCACTCAGTGCATGGCGACCAAAGCTGTGGAGTGGAAGAATATTAAACACGCCCAGCAGTGGCAAAACACATTAACAACATATGCGTCACCTTTGCTTGGTAAGTTGTCAGTTGAACTGATAAGCACGGAACTGGTACACAAAGTTCTTCAACCAATATGGCTTACCAAAACCGAAACCGCTACAAGAGTGAGACAACGCATTGAAACTGTCTTGGACTGGTGCAAGGCTCGTGGTTATTGCAAGGGTGACAACCCAGCACGGCTCAAGGGTGCGCTTGGGGAGTTATTGCCAAAGTCACAAAAGATCAAAAAAATAGAACATCATCCAGCTTTGCCTTATCAGCGTGCCAATGAGCTTGTAATGGCATTGAGGAAACAAGGTGGAATGACATCTTTGGCATTAGAGTTCATGCTATTGACTGCTTGCAGAACTGGCGAAGTTGTCGGAGCCAAATGGAATGAGGTTGATCTGACAACAAACGTTTGGACTATTCCACCAGAACGAATGAAGGCTGGAAAGGAGCATCGAGTGCCACTCTGCAAACGTGCTGTTGAAATATTGCAATTATTAAAAACCAACGCTCAAAATGATTTTGTTTTTCCAAGTCACTCAGTTGAAAAAAACTCCCACATGTCGACTGGAAGCTGTTTGGTCGCAATGAAAAGAATGACAGCGTTTAATGGATTTACGCCTCACGGTTTAAGAAGTACTTTTCGGGATTGGGCAAGTGAAACCACTAAATTTGCAAACGAAACACTTGAGTTGGCTTTGGCGCACACCATCAAAAATAAGGCTGAAGCTGCCTATAGAAGACAAGACCAGCTTGAAAAACGTGTTCACTTGATGCAACTTTGGTCTAGCTACATAAACACTCCAATAACAAAGGCTGAGCTGATTCCATTTAATAGAAAATCTAAAGGTACATAATGGCCCAAGACTTACACCCAAATTGGCTTTCGCTCAGAGTTCTTGCTCGTAAATTGGAGCAAAATACTTTGACCCAAGAAGACGCTATATCCATAACATCATTGTTAAGAGGCATAGCTTCAGGGCAAGATGTTGATGAAATATTAGGAGTTATAAATCCGGCAAACAGACCAAATAGATCAACTACCGAATATTACGTGTATCAAGTTTTTGGTCTTACTCAGACTACATATAACGGTAAGAACGGATTAAAAGTTACTGATGCTATAAAAAAAGTAGCCAGCTCAGTTTATGTATCCGAGGGTACTGTTAAGACAGCCTACTATTCCAAAGAGGGAAGAGAATACTTGCTGAAAATGAAAGGGGAGCTTAAAGATCCACTAGAGTGAATATGTCAAGGTAGGATATCTGTTTGCTTCTCCTACCTTTTAACAATAGCAGACATGCGGCATTATTTGGTTGGTGTTTAATCAACTTTATAGGAGCCAAATGGAATGAAGCAAATTCAATCCCCAAGACGCATCATTAGGATGCAAGAGGTATGTCAAAAAACTGGCTTATCTCCAAGCACAATCCACGAAAATTCTAATCGTGGTCTATTTCCTAAAAATTTCAAGATCATAAAAGGCGGTAGAGCCGCTGGTTGGTACGAAGATGTTATCGACCAGTATATAAAAGATCGCTCTGAATGCGAGGCATAACGATGACCTCTAAAAAAAGTCGAGCCAGCATGGGTTCCAGCCCAAAACTGGCTCTAACCCCACGAATCAATTCTCTTAAAACAGGAGCTAATTTATGATAGCAGAAACCTTACATAAACCAAAATTTGCAGCAGTAGACCCAGAATCCATATCAACCACTCTTAAAGATCAAGAGTCATGGGTCTGTTGGACGGCTGGCGCAATTAACGAAAAGGGTAAATTCCCTAAATATCCAGTACATCCCAAACTGGGCTACAAAATTAACGCTCATAAATCAGAGAATCATTTGACTTTCAATATGGCAGTGAAAGCCGTCTCAAATGGTTATGCTGACGGTGTCGGTTTCGTTCTTAAAGATGAATACATCGTCTTTAACGATTATCCAATGATTATCGTCGGTATAGATATCGACAATGGCTCGAACCTTAGCACCGGTCAAATTGATGAGCTTTGGGAAGAGCTTGGACGACCATATTCTGAGCTATCCCCAAGTCGGTTAGGTCGAAGAATGTTTTGTTTGAGCCGAGAACCAATAGATAACAGGAACCAAAACGGTCTTGAAATGTATTACTCAGGTCGCTTTTTAACGGTGACAGGGTGGGACGCTAAAGGTGAAATGGCCGACTGTACCGATGCTATCAAGAGAGTACATGAGAGGTGGTTTCCAACAAAGCAGGTATCTCAAAAATCGACTAAAAGTGGCGCTTTAAAATTTCCACCTGAAGAAACACCACGCAAAATTGCTTGGGTGATGGAAATGCTGTCTTATATCAACGCCGATTGCAGTTATGAAATTTACAGAAATGTGATTTGGGCAATTGAATCCACAGAGTGGAACTGCACCGAGATGATTCAAAGGCAATGGAGCATGGGAGCGCCCGGTAGATTTACAGAGGACGGGCTGACAATCATAAAGGCGTCGTTTCATCGAAGAAATGGTGGAATTACTCTAGGCACGCTTGTTCATTATGCCAAGTTAGCAGGCTATCAATCCGCCAAGACCAATAAATTAAATCTAGAGGTGTCTAAATGAATATGCCTTATCCACCAATGCAAAATATCAATCCTCTAAAAGCACTCCAACAGGAATACGCAATTCTTGAGTTGAACGGTAAATTCGGTTTAGTTCGTATGTCTGATCTTGATTGGGCCAAGGGTATGACAGCTGCCCCCAGTCTTTACATCTACTATAGTGGCGATGCAAAAATAGCACTCAGGCGTAGTCTTGAAAATATTGCATCTGCCGACAAGGTTAACGACACAATTAACGATTTTTGGAACAGCCCGTATACCCGAGTTTTTAAAAGGCTGGCATTTTCACCGGTAAAGCAACCGCCGGAAGTGCTAAATCTTTGGATCGGATACACGATTACACCCCGAAAAGGTAACTGGATAACGATTAAGAATTACCTTTTATATGGTATTTGCAGCGGAGATGCCAAAGCATACAAATATTTGATCTGTTATTTGGCACACTTGTTTCAAAAACCTGAGGAAAAGCCCGGCATTATGATTGTCTTGCTTGGGGGTCAAGGAACGGGCAAGGGTACGTTGGAGATCATCCTTCGTATGATGTTTGAAGCAACCATGCTCATGGTGAGTGATGTGGACTCAGTCATTGGTCGCTTTAATGCTGTTCTTGAGCGAGCTTATTTAGTTTTCATGGATGAAGCGCTATTCTTTGGTGACAAAAAATCAACAGAACGGTTGAAGTCCTATGTAACCTCCAAGAACGTGCAAATAGAAGAAAAGCATCAACCTGAGCGATCCATAGAAAGTTTTCATAGATTTTTTGCTGCAAGCAATTCAACCACTCATTTTGCACAAACTGATTATGACGATAGGCGCATGATGTACTTTAAAGTATCCGATGTAAATAAAGGAAACACAGAGTATTGGGGAAACTTATACAGAGCTATTGAGGGTGGTGAAGTTGAAGCTTTGGCAGAATATTTGATTACCCTAGATGAGGGTGTAAATTAATCTGTGTAAATCGACTTCGGTTATTGGTGAGCGTTTAAACGATCCCCAAATTCAATTTCAAATCTATTCATCGCAGCTCTCCAATTTTGAATCGGCATGGTCCACTTCTTAGATGCCTGCATGATTGCTAAATATACCACCTTCATCGCAGAGTTCTCATTGGGAAACAGTTTCCTGCGTTTGGTTGCCGATCGAATGACACTGTTGAGGGATTCGATGGCATTGGTTGTATAAATGGCCCTTCGTATCTCTGGCGGGTAGTCAAAGATGGCCCTAAGATTGACCCAGTTGCTGGTCCAGGATTTGCCGATTTGCGGGTACTGATCACTCCATTTCAAAGAGAACTCCTCAAGGGCTTTAAGACCCTGTGCCTCTGTAGATGCTTGGTAGATTTCTTTAAGCCCGGCCGTGACTTGCTTGTAGTCTTTCCAGGAAACGTATTTCAAACTGCCACGCACCATGTGAACAATACAAAGTTGCACGCGGGTCTCAGGAAACTCCGCGGCAATGGCCTCAGGGAAGCCCTTGAGGCCATCCACACAGGCAATCAATATATCTTGAACGCCTCTGGCTTTGAGCTCTGTCAGCACTGAGAGCCAGAATTTCGCTCCCTCGTTTTGCGAGATCCACAGACCCAACAGTTCTTTGTGCCCCTGCGTGTTAACACCCAAGGCCACATAGATGGCCTTGTTAACAACCGTTTGATTTTCTCGAATCTTAATGACAATGCAATCAAGGTACACAATCGGATAGATGGAGTCCAAGGGCCTGGATTGCCAGATCGTGATTTGCTCCAATACCCGCTCTGTGACCTTGGAGACTAGGGTGGCAGACACATCGGCGTCGTACATTTCCTTAAAGGCTGCAACAATTTCTCTGGTCGACAAGCCCTTGGCATACAAGGTCAGGATTTGGTCATCCATTTGGGTCAACCGACTCTGGTGCTTGGGTAACAATAGTGGCTCAAAGCTACCTTCTCGGTCCCTGGGAGTCTCAATTTCGATCTCGCCGTGGTTGCCCTTCAAGCGCTTCTTGGTGGTGCCGTTGCGGGCGTTTGTAGCGCCTTCGGGGCTATTTTGATGCTTCTCGTAGCCCAAGTGCTCAGTCAATTCGGCGTTGAGGGCCGTCTCAACAGCCAACTTGGTGAGCATTTTTGTAAAATCATTCAGGTCATGCTGAGTTTTAAGCCCTTTGGCAAACTCATTGGCCAGTTCTTGTAGTTTCGCTTTATCCATCGTGAAAGTTTCCATTTTGTTGCCACTGCTGGCAGATTAATACAAAATGTCAACTTACACAAAATTATTTACAGGCTCCCCTAGATATTTCTGACTTTGTTGTAACTGAAAGACCCCAATCCGATGAGCTATTGAGCCAAAAGCTTCAATCAGTCCCACCATTTTATAAGTTTTGGTTTGATTGTTTGTGGCGAGGTGAAACTATGGATGTTGGCTTAAGTTCAGAAATTCCGTATGACTGGTCTATTGGTCATTTTTGGCCGACTAAAAATATTCTCGAGGCATTTAATTTTAAGTTGAAGGGAAACACAAAATACACCAACCTAACTTACAAGGACATTGCTGAGATACTTAAAACCATTTGCCCAAGTGCCACCAATGGTAGACCAATGATTAACACTAAAAGGAATTGGGGCTATACATTGCCGACAATTGCGATTGCCAGACAAGAGTTTGAAAATTACTTGGGAGGTTCAGTTAACTGGCCCCCATAGAAATGCCCATCTGGCAACTCA
>CAIKVH010000015.1 GCA_903830725.1 uncultured Burkholderiales bacterium
ACCTTTGGCATCACCTTTGGCATCACCTTTGGCATCACCTTTGGCATCACCTTTGGCATCACCTTTGGCATCACCTTTGGCATCACCTTTGGCATCACCTTTGGCATCACCTTTGGCATCACCCTTGGAATCCGCTTTAACCTCTGGAGGTGGTAAAACCTTTGCAACCACAAAATCCCCAGTTGCCAATGAATCGGGTGGATTGACAATCACCTTATCACTTGCATCAAGTCCAGAGGTAATCAAGAGAAAGACACCCATGTCGCGCCCGATGGTGATCTTCTTCAAACTAATCTTACCCTCATCATCTACAACAGCCACCATTGTGCCGTCTGGCCTAAACAGTATCGAGTTATTGGGCAAAGTCCAAGTTGACACGTCCTTACGCTCTTTGGTCTGGAGTTCTACTTGTCCATAGGAGCCAGGCAAAATTTTATTGTCCGCATTGGGAATGTTAATCTCAACTTGTAGAGTTCGAGAAATAGGATCAATAGCCCCAGAGGTTCTGACCACCTTTCCTTTAAACTTCTTGCCAGGCATCTCCGCCAAACTCACAGTGGCTTCAATGCCCGCTTGAACATCAGGAGAGTAAGCCTCAGGCACTTGCACATATAAACGTAGTGGATCAATTTGAGCAATTGAGAACAATGCTTTTGGTCCACCACCGTTTCCAGCATCCACCAAATTTCCAACATCTACATTGCGTTTCGTAACCAACCCCGAATAGGGTGCAATGACTTTGTTGTACGAAAGTAGCTGCGTTAGACGCTGCACATTTGCCTCCGAAGCATCTAAATTTGCTTTGCCAAGGTTAAAGGTGTTAGTGCGCTCGTCTAACTCTTGCTGGGACACTGCATCGCGCTGTCTAAGAGACTTCCAACGCTCGTAAGTGCTTTTGGCCAATTGCAAGTTAGCCTCCCTCTCCGCTCTCGTTGCTTTTGCCTCAGCCAGTTGTTGCATCACCTCAGGTGTATCAATTTGCGCAAGTAAGTCGCCCTTTTGTACATGATCCCCAATATCTTTGTACCAACGCTGAACGTAGCCACTGGTTCGCGCATAAATGGGCGTTTCAGCGTAGCCCTGCAAAGTTCCAGGTAACAAAAGCTTTTTAGAGGGATTTCCTGGCTTTGGATTTACATAATAAACAAATAATTTTGAGTGCTCTTTATTTGTAGCTGCCAGTGCGTTGGCGTGCAAATACCTAAATCCGATGATGGTGAAGGAGCCTAAGAATAGAGCGACAAAGATTAAAAATCCAACTTTCTTAAGCTTGCGTAGCATCGCTATTCGAGGAACGTTGTGTGCTGCTTCATGTTCATGCAAACCGTGCATAGCTATTGAGGCGTGACGCGAGTTAGTAGACATTTCAGGCTTTCCCTTGGGGTGAATTTGGATTTGAAGTCTGATTAACATTTAGCGCATTCGCTGCGCTAATTGAGGAATTAGATACGGCATTATTTGAATGAACTGATCCACCTGCACCGCCAGTTCCATCTGAGTTACTCTTGCTCTTAGGTTTTCTATGCGCCAACCAACGGTGGATGCCCGCAAACACCACTGGCACAAAGAAGAGTGTAGAGAAAGTTGCAAATATCAACCCGCCAATCGTTGCTCGTCCCAACGGCGCATTTTGCTCCCCCCCCTCACCCAGACCTAAAGCCATAGGAAGCATACCGATGATCATCGCAAGAGCAGTCATCATGACAGGGCGCAGACGGGTCATACCGGCCTCTAAAGCAGCAGACAACGGTGGCTCCCCTGCCAAGAGTCTTTCCCGAGCAAAGGAGATGACCAAAATACTATTGGCAGTCGCAACGCCCATGGTCATGATAGCTCCAGTCAGCGCAGGAACACTCAGCGGGGTGCCAGTTAAAAATAACATCCACGCAATCCCAGCCAACGCGGCCGGTAAGGCTGTAATAATAATAAAGGGATCTAGCCATGACTGAAAATTCACCACAATCAGCAAATAGACCAACACAATCGCCATCGCCAAGCCTACGCCCAGACCAAAGTATGAGTTTTGCATCGTCTCAACTTGGCCCCGAAGGTTAATCGTAGTTCCCTTGGGTAACTTGGGCCTGATTTCATCAATCGCTTTATTCACCTCAGCAGCAACCCCGCCTAAATCGCGACCAGAAACACTTACAAACAAATCCACTGCCGCAGTAATGTTGTAGTGCGAAACAATCGATTGTTGATGTGCAGGCTGGACAGTCACCAAGTTACCCAAGATTTGAGCTTTAGATACATCGTTGCCGTTTGCATTAACAGGTATTGAGAGAAGGCTATCTAGTGAATCTACCTTGTATTGTGGCGTTTGAACTGCGATGTTATAAACAACGCCGTTTTTGGGATCCAACCAAAACGCAGGTGCCGTTTGGAAACTTCCAGACAGAGAAACCAACATGTTCTGCGCAACGTTATTTGGCGATAAACCCAGTTGGAGTAATTGATCTCGGTCTACAGCCAGATTCTTAGTAGGCTGATCGATACGCTGCAAGATATGAACATCTACTGCGCCGTGAATTTGCTTTACTCTGGCCTGTAATTCACTGGCAAGGCGGTAGTTTTCTTTCACATTAGAACCACTGAACTGAATATCAATAGCCGCAGGCTGTCCAAAGTTCAGAATTTGCGTGATGATATCTGCAGGTTGAAAATAAATTTCCAAACCCGGAAAGAGCTTTGGCAACTCCAATCGCAACTGATCAATATAGTCCTCGGTTGGCGAGTGCTCAGGGTTTAAGGAGACCTGAATTTCCCCGTCAAAGGTGCCGATTGAACCCGCATTGCTATAGGCCAAATTGATGCCGCTATAGGGCAATCCAAGGTTATCCAGAATTGCTCCTAAATCCTCCTCGGGAATAATGCGCCTGATCTCACTCTCGATTTGATCGGCGTAGCGAGCAGTCTCCTCAATTCGCGTTCCGGTGGGGGCTCTAAAGTGCAGTCTGATCAGGCCCGCATCTACATTAGGAAAGAAGTCTTGCCCAACCACCGTAAACAAACCACAAGACAAAATACAAAACGCTAAAAACCCAATAATGAAGTTCTTGCGTCTGGGCAATAGGGTGCTCAAAATCACCACATACCCACTTCTGAATTTCTCGAATGCGGTATCAAACTTGTAATACAAGCGCTGAAACAGATGCGGCTCATCGGGCCTAGGCGCACCGTGTTCATGGCCCCGCATCATAAGCATCACCATTGTTGGAACCAAAGTTCTTGACAAAACGTAAGAGGCCATCATCGCAAAGACCACTGACTCAGCCAGTGGCACAAAGAGATACCTAGCAACTCCTGCCAAGAAAAACATCGGAACAAACACAATACAAATACAAAGCGTGGAAACAAACGCTGGAACGGCAATCTCTCCCGCTCCTTCCAATATGGCCGTATCAAGCTCCTTACCCATTTGCATGTGACGCTCAATATTTTCGATTGTCACAGTTGCGTCATCCACCAAAATACCCACCGCAAGCGCCAATCCCCCTAAAGTCATCAAATTAATGGTCTCCCCCATAGCAGAGAGCATCAAAATGGCTGACAAAATCGACAATGGAATTGAAACCGCAATAATGACTGTGCTTCGCCAGTTGCCTAAAAAAAGCAAAATCATCGCAGCAGTTAAACAAGCAGCTATCAATCCCTCTCGCATTACCCCCTCAATCGCAGCCTTAACAAACAAAGACTGATCAAACAGAGGCGTTATCTTGAGATCTGACGGCAATGACTGGGAAACTACAGGCAAAAGAGCTTTGAGCTTATCAACGATCTCTAAGGTTGAAGCCCCCCCGTTTTTTAAAACAGAGATCAATACGCCCCGCTTGCCGTCTTGTCTTGAGATATTGGTTTGTGGTGTGAATCCGTCCCTCACATTACCAATGTCACTTAGATAAATATTTGCACCGTTAGAGGTTCGAATTGGTATCTTATTTAGACCCTCAATGGTTGAAGGTGATCCGTTCAAATTAACCGTGTACTCGGTTTCACCAATCTTTGCGGTTCCCCCAGGCAAGACGAGGTTTTGTGCATTAATTGCGCTCGTGACATCCGATGGGGTTAGCCCCTTTGCTTGCAGAGCATTGATATCCAAGTCAACAGAGATCACACGCTGTTTACCACCGTAGGGATAGGGAATCGCCGCTCCTCGCACCGTAATGAGTCGGGGTCGTAAAAAATTAATGGCTGTATCAAAGAGCGATTGCTCAGACATCGAAGGGGATGATAGGCCCAACTGAATTACAGGAATGCTGGACGCCGAGTATTTCAAAATGCTAGGCGGCACAGAACCAGGCGGCAAATTACGAAGCACCGTTTGCTCTACTGCAGTGACTTGCGCGATAGCAGTTTGAATGTTGGCGTTGGGTTGAAAAAAGAGTTTAATAACTGCAACACCGGCTAGAGTCTGAGACTCAATGTGCTCAATGTCGTTAACAATAGTTGTGATCCCGCGCTCGTTTATGCTTGTAAAACGAGAACCCATCTCCTCTGCAGAGAGTCCGTTATAGGTCCAAACAATACTAATAATAGGTATATTGATTTCAGGGAAGATGTCGGTTGCCATGCGCATCAGTGTGAGAGGCGTGGCAAGAATAATCAACAACGCCATCACAATGAACGTGTAGGGCTTGCGAAGTGCAATATTGACAATCCACATCTAAGGAACTCGCTTCTCTTCGATTAGAAAAGGCTCAATATCTTGAGCCTAAAGTAGTAAGCGCAGGACGCGCTTAACTGAATGTTTAATTGTGCCTTAAAAAGAGATCCTATGTGCTCAATACATCAAAGCCAAGCTTGTTTTAGCGGGGAAAGCATTACGCAGTTTGGGTACAAAAATCAGTACTTACCCTTAGAGAATACCAGCCAAGGCGAGAATCTACTGGGCTCGGCGTTTTACGAAGTGAGGGTATGGATCAAATGTAGCCAAAACACATGAGCTTTCTTTAACCCAGTTGCCTCGCAATGAAATCCTTCACGCACTGCCTTGCTAGATCAGTTTGAGCGCCCTCTTTTGCCACCCATTCGTGCTCTGAATTTGGAAACAACCGGTACTCACAATTGCCCCCAGATCGTCTGTAGGTGTTAACAAATTTTTCTTGAATCGTTGGCAGCATATTGTCATCCAGGGCTCCTTGCATAACAAGCATAGGTAACAATGTAACGGGCTCCCCTCTCTCCAAAATTTGTTGAGGACTACTTTCGAAAATAGTCTCCCAGGGCTTGAAATAGGTTGTGTGATTAAGTATCATTTTTTCACGCTTTAAATTTAAAGCGTTTTGATACCTACCAACTGGATCACTAATTGGTGAGCGGGTTGCAATGTAAGCAATACGCGCATCCAAGCCTTGTTGATTATCTAGGGGATGGGCGTTATATCTTGGATCATTAGGGCGCATGCCCAGTAGCTCGGCCAAATGACCGCCAGAGGAGCTTCCAAACACACCCAGTAGGTTCGCACTTGCACCCCAAAGATGGGCGTTCTTCTTAAGCCATCTAACCCCGTAATTGGCGTCCTGAACACTCGCAGGATAGGGGGCCTCTCCAGCCAAAGTCAAATCAATTGCAACCACCAAAATGCCACTCGAAGCAATTGATCGATCCATAGGCTCCTCAGCGAGTCTGTTTTTTGCGTTCCAAGCTCCTCCGTGTAAGTCCAGTAAAGCAGGAGTTAAATAATTTGACATAGCAGCGGGCAATTCAGGCCTGTAAATGCGGGCCATGAGTTGTGTACCCGCTGCAGTCTTGCGAAATGGGACCTCTATGATATTGACCGGGTACTTTGCATTTGGATCATATGAAAAACCGGACTTTGAGGGTGCATTGATGGACGAAGCGCTCCGCGCAGTCGCGCAGCCGCCAAGCCCGGTCAGAACGGGAGCGCAAGATAAAGCGATGAGAGTTGTTGAAGTTTTTAGAAATCCCCTTTTGTCAGAAATCAAGCCGTCATTTGAAATGGGATTGTGTGCAGTTTGTGAACAAAACATCTAAAAAACCTCTTATAAAAAATAGGGACTTTGACTTTAAGTCCCTTGAATGACAACCCTCAATAAGGATGAGTCCAGGATACCCAGCAAGGCAATTATTACCTAAAGCAGCTTCCTCTAGTCAGCCCAGAGACTTTAACTAAGCTTAACAAAGCGTTACACTGGTAACAATTCAATAAATTAGGGGCACCAAATGGCCAAAGGTCAACAAAAATCAAATAAAGAGACTAAAAAACCAAAGAAAGACACCTCGGCCCCTAAGCCAGTTGCCCTAGACACGATGCGTCCGAAGACCATCACAACAACCATAATTCCCAGGGGGAAAAAACCAGTTTAATCTCCACTGCGTATGGTTAGCGAAAAACCATGATCATTAAAACTCCCAATGACATCACGGCATCTGTTCTAAAAGGGCTTGATGGGGCAACAGACTCGCGCTTTAAAGAGATCATGCAATCCGCAGTTAAGCACATGCATGCCTTTGTTAGCGAGACGAAGCTCTCAGAGAGCGAATACCAAAGGGTTTGCGCTGTGATTGCAAAACTTGGTCAGATGACAAATGAGTCTCACAATGAGGTTGTTTTGGCTGGCGGATCACTAGGTATATCAGCCTTAGTTTGCCTACTCAATAACGCACCCAACACAAGCGAAGTCGAGTTTAAGACGACTGCAAATATGCTTGGGCCCTTTTGGAGGGACGACTCACCGCTAAGTCGAAATGGTGAGAACTTAGCGAGGGGTCTAACTAAGGGAGATCCAATTTTCGTTAAAGCTTGGGTAAAAGATCGATTAGGTCAACCGGTCTGCGATGCAATGGTGGATGTTTGGCATACATCGGCAGATGGTTTTTATGAAAACCAAGACCCCTCCCAAGTCGATATGAACCTAAGGGGGCGATTTAAAACCAATGAACAAGGATTGATAGAGTTTAGAAGTGTCAAACCCTCTGGCTATCCGATTCCTGTTAATGGCCCAGTAGGGGATTTGTTAAAAATGCAGGGGCGCCACAATATGCGTCCGGCCCACATCCACTTTCTAATATTCAAAGAGGGCTACAAAACCCAGTTCTCCCAGGTCTACTCTGACGATGATCCTTATATTGAATCTGATGTTCAATTCGGCGTAACAGCATCGCTGTTAGCTCAATACCATAAACATCAAACACTACCCCCAGATCCGTCTATAAAGGGAGATTGGTACTCTCTTGAACACACCTTTATCGTTGACCAAGGCGAGGCAATCCTGCCGCGAGCTCCGATCAAGGGAAAGAATCAGGGTGGATTACCTGAACAAAAGGTATTGATAGAGAATCCACAAATCACCTAAAACTCCATAAACTCAACCAACGCAGTAGGCTCAATCAACTCAGTAAGCTCAATCAACAACTGCACCGGACTCTTTAACCACTTTAGTCCACTTGGTGGTCTCTGTTTTAATAAACTCACCAAGTTGAGCTGGCTTCATGTTACCTGCGGTAACTCCTTGTTCTGCAAAGTTTTTGAGTAACTCTGGATTTTTAAGAACTTTGCCAAGTTCCGTATTTAAACGAGCCTGAACATTCACGGGCAATCCCTTGGGAGCCATAAGCGCAAACCAAGTTATCACTTCGTAACCTTTAACGCCTGATTCATTTAGAGTGGGCACGTCTGGAAACACGCTAGATCTAGACAAACTGGTAACGCCGAGTGCCCTGACTTTGCCAGATTGGATGTGAGGCGTTGCAGAGGGGCTGGTCTCAATAGCCATTTGAATTTGCCCACCTATCAAATCCGTCATCATGGGTGCACCGCCCTTATAGGGAATGTGCGTTATTTGAAGACCTGTCATTGATTTAAACAATTCTCCAGAAAGGTGCTCAGTACTTCCAGAGCCAGCTGATCCGAAGTTAACTGTATTTGGATTTGCTTTGATGTAGGCAATTAATTCAGCAACACTTTTAACTGGTAACTTAGGGTTGACTATTAATAGATTAGGGGTTGTTGCAACCATTCCAACAGGCTCGAAGTCTTGGATGAAGTTATAGGACAAGGACTTATAAAGTCCAGGAGACATGGAATGCGCGACTGTTGACAAAAGGAATGTATAGCCGTCTGGCGCTGCTTTTGAAGCTAGTCCAGCGGCTAAGTTGCCCCCAGCTCCGGGTTTGTTGTCGATTAGAACAGGTTGCTTTAATGCTTCGCTCAGCTTTTGACCTACTTCTCGGCCAATGATATCTGTTGTTCCTCCAGTTGCAAAAGGAATAATAAGCGTAATAGGCTTCGTTGGCCAATCGGCTTCAGCGGCAAACGAAGAACTTCCAATTATTGCAATTGAACAAAGCGCTACAGCTCTAATCAAGTGCTTTGATTGTGCCAAGGGTGCCAAATTGGATGACCTAAATAGACTTGATAATTTATTATTCATTTTGTTTGTTTAGAAAAAAAGCACAGATGTTTTAATCATGCATTGTAAAAACCAAATTGACCAATAACTTCAACCTGGATAAAGAATTAATTTACGGTAGAAAGGCTGTTAGCTAACGAACACATCATTATTTTTTCGTTAAAAAACAACGCTGCATCATTAAATTATTTCAAAAAATTTGCACCACAATAGAAATTAAAACACAAGAAATAATTTATTAGTATTCTTTATATAAATTTTTAATACTTTAAAAGTACTATATTGAGTATGAATATCACCATTTCGGTGCGTTGAATATGCACAGGCATATAAGTGAAAACACTAACTAATTAGAATCAAGTTACAAAATTAAAAGTTGATTCATTTTTTTGACACAACTCGGATTTTTCACTTTTCTTTAACCTTGACACGGAGTTTTTTATGAAATCAGGTATTTTCAAGCGCACTGCCCTAGTTGCGGCTCTTGCTGCTGTAGGTTCCGTAGCTCATGCTGCTGATTGGAGCGATACAGCTTTAAGCGAAAGATACGGTACAAATTTTTGCGAGCCCTACAACGGATGCAAAATTGGTAAGCACATATTCAATTTGACCCACGTCAGCGGATACGCCTATGGCACAAACTTTTTTAGTGTAGATTTGCTTAACTCAGATTCTAAAGATCCCGCCGTAACCACTAGCACTCCAGCTAGTACCGCTGGCGCTCAAGAGGCATATGCTGTTTACCGCAACACAGTTGATTTCTCTAAATTCACAAAATCTCCACTCGAATTTGCTGGCGTTATCAGAAGTCTTGGCGCTACTGCAGGTTTTGATTGGAATACCAAAAACAATTCCTATGGCTCCAAAAAGCAAATGGAAGTAGTGGGTCCTACAGTCATGTTTAACGTACCAGGTTTTTTAAATTTGAGCGTTTTAGAGCTTTACGAAACTAACGCTGCTGCCGCAACACCTACAAGATATAACTATAAGCCACACGCGGCTTTAGACTTAGCATTTGGAATTCCATTTAGCATCGGACCAGCCAAATTTTCATTTGAAGGCTACTGGGATTACATTGCCCAGAAAGGACAACTTGAACCGTCTTTTGGCGCAGCAGTGGGTAATAATAGCGGTAAAGAAAACCACTTTGACGGACGCATCATGGTTGACGCTAGTCCGCTACTGACAGCTAAACCCAAAACATTCCAACTCGGATTCGAATACGAATTCTGGAAGAACAAGTTTGGTAATTTAGAAGCTGATGCTTCCTCCTTGGGCGGGGGCACAAGAGCATCCACACCTATGGTTAGAGCCGAATACCACTTCTAAAGGTAATGAGTTATTGAGTTTTTAAAAACTCGTTTTTAAATCTCAAAGCGCCTGCTAATCACAGGCGCTTTTTTCATGGGGTATCAAATACCAAAATCTATCTCAACAAATAATTCGCTGCTTGGCTAAATGATGCGTTTGTGAGATAAGGCACTTGTCCGAGCAAAGGTGCTTCAATTCTCTCTCGTATTGCCAATAGATTTTCTTGTACCTTGTGCATATCAGAATTCACAGAATTGGCGACCCAACCCAAGAGCTTAAGGCCCCTTGAATGAATAGCCTCCATGGTCAGCAGAGCCTGACTTATACAACCTAGCCTTAGACCAACAACCAAGATAACGGGTAAGTTTAGTTTTACAGCAAGGTCTGCTGTGTCAAAGTCCTTAGTTAGGGGCACTCGAAATCCACCGACTCCTTCAACAACAATAGACTCTGTTAGTCCCTGAATTTCATTAAAGGACTTGATGATGTGATCAGGCTCTATGGATCGCCCCTCAATCTCAGAAGCAATGTGCGGTGCAACGGGGGTGCGGTAAAGATATGGGCACACAAGGTTTTGATCTAACTTCACTGAGGATGCGAGCATCAAAGATTCAACATCTTCGTTAACCCAACGCTCCCCCTCTAATTTAGCGCCGGCGGCGACAGGCTTCATCCCAGCAACTTTAAACCCCCTTTTTGCTTGAAGATGAATCAGAGCACTTGCGACCAAGGTTTTACCAATTTCCGTGTCCGTTCCAGTTACAAAACAAGACAAAGGTTGATCAAAGATTGGACTACTCATTAAGCTTTCCCGCTCGCAATTTTCTTTAAACCGTTCACAAGTTGACTGACCTCATCAATAGTATGCGATGCCGAGAGAGTAATTCTCAATCTTGCGCTCCCCGCGGGAACTGTAGGTGCCCTTATAGCCGTAACCCATAAACCCAAATCCTCTAAAGCTTTAGACGCTTGCAAAACCTCTGGATTGCTGCCAATCACCAATGGTTGAATTGGCGTTTGCGAGGCTAGCAAATTCCAGCCTCCTTGAATCACGCTTAGCTCAGTCCTCAATGACTGGATGAGTGTGTGCAGATGAGCGCGTTTTGCATCACCCTCATCACTAACTATTAAATCAATACTCTTAAGAAGTGCATGGGCGCAAGCCGGAGGAGCAGCAGTTGTATAGATATAAGCTCGCGCTTTTTGAACAATCCAATCGATAACATTTTGTTCGGCACATAAAAACGCACCACCTACCCCTGCGGCTTTGCCAAGCGTACCCATGTAAATAATATGAGAAGACTTAATATTGAAATGCTCCAATATTCCTCGTCCACTCGCGCCCAAAACACCGAACCCATGCGCGTCATCAATCACCAACCAAGCGTTGGTCTCTTCACAGACTTTAACCAAATCTAAAAGCGGTGCAATATCGCCGTCCATGCTAAAAACACCATCGGAGACAACAATTTTGTTAGTTGCTTTAGAGGCTAGCAATAACTCTTTGAGTTTCACATGATCGCAGTGGGGATATACAGAGCAAGGAGCCCTAGATAACCTTATGGCATCAATAATTGATGCATGATTGACTGCCTCTGAAAACACTTCACAGTCATCTTTATTCACATCCACCAAGGCAGTAATCACTGCAAGGTTAGCCATGTAGCCTGTACAAAAATAAAGCGCCTTGGCTGACTTGATATGTGGGGACATAAACTCCGCCAACCTATCCTCTAAAAGATCATGAGCCCTAGAGTGCCCACTAATCAAGTGGGACGCTCCGCTTCCCACGCCGTAAAGACTTACTCCCTCTTTGAATGCTTCAATCAACCTTTGATCGTTAGCGAGTCCCAAATAATCATTACTGTTAAATGCAAGCATTGCTCGACCACTCAAAATTACAGTAGGTGCACAAGGCGAATCGGCAACTTTGCGAACACGGTAAAGTCCCTGCTCCTTCAAAGTATGTATTTTGCGATGAATTTCATTTAACATTTGTTAATCACCCATCACTTCATAACAGCATCAAACACAGCGTGCGCTTGCTCTGCGAGGTGATTAATTTCTGAATCATTCAAAATGTAGGGCGGCATAAAGTAGACCGTCGTCCCGATGGGTCTGAGAAGTAATTCATGCTCAAGGGCTTTAGCAAAAAATCTTCTTGAAAATGATTGAGCAAGTACTGGGTCATCAATGACCGCATCAAAAGCCCAAATCATGCCTTGGTTTCTAAAATGTTTTATTCTTGAATCGGCTCCAAGGGGGGCAAGTGCCTTAGAGATATTGCGACTTAAATCTATATTTGACTCTATGACTTGATCTTCCCTAAAAATATCGAGCGTCGCTAGCGCGGCGCTACATGCGAGGGGGTTACCGGTGTAAGAATGAGAATGCAGAAAAGCTTTGGAGACCTTTTCATCATAGAAAGCCCTATAAATTTCATCGCGAGTCATGACCAGTGACAAAGGCAAATAGCCTCCACTTATGCCTTTAGAGAGGCATACAAAGTCTGGCCAACAGTTTGCATGCTCAAAGGCAAAGAAAGTTCCAGTGCGACCGCAACCTACTGCAATTTCATCAGCAATCAGATGGACACCGTATTCATCGCAAAGGGATCTTACGCGTTTGAGGTAAACGGGGTCGTGCATAGCCATCCCCCCAGCGCATTGCACCAAAGGCTCCAAAATAACAGCGCAGATAGAGTCTGAGTTTGACTTTAATAAAGACTCAATTTGAGCTGCAGCTTGCAAAGCTATAGCCTCTTTGGACTGTTCTGGGGTGTTATCAGCCTGCCTGTAATCCGGGGACATCACGACATGTGAGTTTTTAATGAGCTCTGCGTAAGCGGTCTTGAATAATGGCACATCCGTCACAGACAAAGCACCTATAGTCTCCCCGTGATAACCACCCTTGATACAGATAAATTCTTGTTTTTTGGTGTGTCCTGTGTTTTTCCAGAAATGAAAACTCATCTTCAGCGCAATCTCAACAGCAGATGCACCGTCTGAGGCGTAAAACACATGGCCAAGCACATTGCCGGTTAGATCCGACAGAGTCTCAGATAGTTCGACCACACTGCTATGCGTAAAGCCGGCAAGCATCGCGTGCTCAAGTTTGTCTAATTGACTCTTTACCGCTTTATTAATTCTAGGATTGGTATGTCCAAAAAGATTGACCCACCAAGAACTTATAGCGTCCAAATACCGACGCCCCTCCAAGTCGTATAGCCAAGCCCCCTCCCCCCTAGCAACCGCAATCAGCGGAGTGCTCTCATGGTGCTGCATTTGAGTACAGGGATGCCAAACACTTTTTAAGCTTCGCTCAACCAGCTCTGAAGAGCTGGTAAAAGCTGGATGGGTCGAACTTAACAACTATGTTCCTATTAGTGGGGTGTGACTTTAGTTCACTATTTTAGATTGCTTGAACCTCATAGGCGAGGCTACTACAAACCAAAGCGCCATCAAGCACGCACTTACCAAAAACACTGTCGTAGCACCGTAGTTCTTGGTGAGCAATCCACCGCCAACTGCACCTGCAAAGATACCTAAACTTTGCAGGGTGTTGTACACCCCCATTGTTGCTCCCCGAGTTGCAGGAGTTGACATTTTTGACGCAAGACTTGGTTGACTGGCCTCCAAAATATTGAAACCACAAAAGAATAGGAATAGCAAAAACTCAATTGCATAAATACCCTGAACTCTTATCGCCTGGGTGTACCACCCAAGCTCAACCAAACCAACCAACACAATAGAAGCTAAAAACAGTGGTTTTAACTTGCCCCGTCGCTCCATTGGGAATAAAGTCCCCCCCATGACTACGAAGGATAAAAGGACGGCTGGCAGGTAGACCCATCCGTGTTGTGCGGGCCTTACTCCTGCAGCAACCAACATAGCCGGAATTGAAGCCCAATTTGCAAGCTGCACCGCGTACAAAACAAAAACACCTACATTCAGTCTTAGAAGATCAGGCTGAAGGAGTGTTGCTCGCAACCCCAGAGCTTCTCCAATCTGGGAGTCTGTGAGCTTATTGGCATTATGGAGTTCTGGCTCTTTAGGGGTCCACCACGCTACTACGGCCATACCAATTACGCCGAGTATTGCAGTAACAGCAAAAACTCCGGATAACCCCCCCCACTGGGACAAGATAGGCCCTAGAAAAAGGGAGAGTGCAAACATGAGACCAATGCTTGCGCCTATTAACGCCATACCAAAGGTACGAACATGATCTCTGGTTTGATCGGCAAGGAGTGCGGATACTGCCGCTGAGATCGCGCCACATCCCTGCAAGGCTCGACCCCAGGCCAGACCATCAACGCTTGTTGCAACTGCACCAAGCCAACTGCCCAGAACAAATAGAAGTAGCCCAAATTGAATGACCCTTTTGCGCCCCAATCGGTCTGCAGCGATCCCAAAAGGAATTTGTAGTAAGGCCTGAACGAGACCATAAATCCCCATGGCCATCCCTACCTTAGACGGATCGTTGCCCCCCGCATAGTGCTGAGCCTCGAGAACAAATATTGGCAGGACCATAAAAAGGCCCAGCATTCGTAGAGCATAAACAAACGCCAAAGACCAACTCGCTCTTTTCTCACTCGAAGTCATTTTTAATGAGTCAACCGCCTCTGCAGAGGAAAAAGCATCTGTGCTTGTGTCAGGGTAATGAGTTTGGGGAGGAGTGCTCAAGGTATGCTTGTATGAATGGATGGGTATTGAATGCGCAACGAGAAATATGAGAAAAATGAGAAGTACAAGATATTTTGAGTTATTTGGTCAAATCTGGATCTAGGAATGAAGAGAATTTTGAGGAAAAACCTTGAAACAGTGTCCGTTAGAATGACCAAAGAGTGGGCGGTGCTCAACAGTTCGAGCACTGCTATTGTGTCCGATTTTCGATGGTTCTATTCTTAAAGGTGTGCATGTCATGGAAATGATGATTTTAGGGCTTATTTTATTTCTTGGTGGCCACAGTATTGGTATGTTCGCTCCTGATTGGCGCATGCGCAAGATAGAACAAGTTGGCCGTAATGCCTATAGAGGTATCTATGCAACCCTAGCTCTAATTGGGATTACCTTAATCGTCAAAGGGCATGACAACGCATTAGAGTCATTGACATGGGGTTGGACGCCCCCAGTTTTCACTAAACACATCAGTGTTCTTCTTATGCTTTTTGCATTAATCATGCTGGTGAGTACCTATGTCCCTAACAACCATATCAAAGCAAAACTAAAACACCCTATGATCCTTAGCGTTAAAGTTTGGGCATTGGCTCACTTTATTGCAAACGGTGAGGGTGCAAATGTTATTTTATTTGGTAGTTTCTTAATTTGGGCAATTCTGAATTTCCGCTTTGCTAGGCAAAGGGATCGATTGGCTTTAGAAGCAACTGCAAAGGATGCCCCAATTGTGGATTTACCTATCAATACATCCTTTGCTAGAACGCTCACCTGCCTAGTGCTAGGTTTAGTCATATGGGTGGTAATGGTGGCTTATCTGCACAACTTGCTCTTTGGTGTATACCCAATCGTAATCCCCGGGCTTATGGGTCCAATTCCAGCAGCAGGTGCAGTGGTAATGCCTACCTGATAGCATTTAAAAGATTGTTAGTTTCGCAAATTCGAAATTGACTTTTTACTAGCGACGTCTAGCGAGCAGCACAACTTTTAATATACTGCCAGAATTTGGGGATAAGCGCTAATCATCTCGCCTGCGTGAGTCCTCAAAATTATCCGTGAGTCGGTAGACATATTTGATCGATGGGTTTAGGCTTTAAAAGCCTAAACCTTCATTCGAATGATGCAATCAAAAGGACCAATCAAAAGGACAGTGTCTGGCCTTCTTTCATAGGAACAACCTCGGTTAGGCTGCCCTGCATAGCAGCTTGAAACTCGGCCAGTGTTCCCGGCGTGAGGGGGTTGGAGTTATAGTGCATTGGGATGACGCGTTTTGGATTAATCCAAGTCTTAATTGCATAAGCGGCGTCCTCAGGATCCATGGTGAAATTACCACCAATTGGCATCAACACCAAATCTGGCTTGTAACGATCGGCGATGAACTTCATATCACCAAAGAGTCCAGTATCGCCCATATGCCAGATCTTGAAGCCATTTTCAAGCTCAATGATGTAGCCCATCGCTTCCCCCGCAGGGTGAGATTCGTTTTTACCAGTAGCAGGGTTTTTCCAAACGATCAAAGATGAATGCTCCGCTTGAACCGCGGTAACTTTAATACCAGGTAGAGGCTTTACGCTACCCGTTTTATTGAAGCGATGGCCTAAGTTAGCCGGAAGCATGCCTAGGGTAATCAGCGGGGTCACCATATCCGCAGGCCCATAGAGAACTGTATTGTTTAGTTTTGCAATATCCGGTGCGTCCCCCAAATGATCCACATGTCCGTGGGTTACGAGCAGTAAATCAATTTTCCCAAGCGCACTTAAATCCGTTTTATAGGGCGCAGGAGTTTTGGGACCATTTGTGATCCAGGGATCAATTAGGATCATTTTCCCGCCGGGAGTTTTTATCCTAAATCCAGCCTGACCAAGCCATAACAACTCGGTCTTGTTAGCAACAGGTGCGCCGGGAGCGCTTGTGGAGTCAGCGCTTAAGGAGGCGCAACCCATTAGCCAAGCAGACAGTAAGCCAAGGCTTAGCATTTTCATTCGAGATAGATAATTCACAGGTGTCCTTTCAATAATAAGCACGATTAAGAAAAAAATTTAAAAGACGTACATTTGGCATCAAAGCCTATATCTTAGCCATTAATTCTCAACCCAAATGAACAACTACAAGACTAATCTCTATTTGAAACAAGCCAACACTTTTGCATAGACTACTATAGTTAACAATATAAGTATAGAGGGCGTCTGGTGAGAATTAGGAATTAAGATATTAAAATGCGTTGTATCAGTATTTCTACGGATCCTTCTCTTGTATTGTGTACGTTCAACCCATGAATTGATATCCATAATGAAAATTAAATGGGGGTTCATTTCTAACTTGTTTTCTGCGTTAGAGGTGGCTTCACCTGCTGTGTTAATTGTGGCAATTGTTCTGGCGGGCTGTACTTCCCCTCCAATTCGGTCTAGCAGCTATCCATACGACTATAAGAATACAGAATTACCCAACACCCTGAGCCCCGAGAAAGCACAAGGGCTTGCGTTATACGCATTAGGCTTGGTTGGCACGCCCTACAAATGGGGGGGCAATACTCCGGACTCCGGATTTGACTGTAGTGGCCTCATTGCTTATGTGTATCAGTCCCAAACAGGGGTCAAATCCCCGCGCACGGTTTCTGGACTCAAAAACTGGGGGCATGAAATCCCTCGCCAACAACTTCGAACCGGAGACATATTACTGTTTGGGCCTTCAAGTGAGCCGAGCCACGCTGGCATCTATGTGGGCGAGGACCGGTTTGTTCACGCGCCGTCAACCGGAGGGACTGTACGTTTGAATAAACTAACCACAGCCTATTGGAGAGAGAAAGAACTGAGCATTCGCAGACCCTAAACTAGTAGGCGCTAAATTGATGAATTTTTAAATTCAACTAAACATCATTGCCAAATAGGCTGCATCATCAAGTAAGTTGAGTGTCAAATAGGCGCTGAATTTGTAGAGGAGATATAGGAGTTTCTCCGTTAAATCTGAGTTCATCGCAATAGACTGGTTAATAATAAATATGATGGCTATTTTCTGAATCCTATTTTACCTAAACTGCATCATTTAATTTGGCCGCACAAGTGATTAAAGCTAATTTAGTTCCCCTCACAGGCCAAACATAGAGATATCGGTTTATGTGATATCGTAGTGGACCATTTGAATCAACTGATACTTACCTCCAAGTCAAAAAGGACTCATTTAAAATGCACAAAGCTTCAAACCCCTTGAACGCCCCTCATAATCCTCGCCGTCACTTGCTGCGCAATGGCTTTGGCATCGGAATAGGCCTTGGTTTGGGCTTAGGTTTGAACAGTAAAAGCCTTTTAGCAGGTACGACGCAAAGGACTCATCTGCCTTTTGCTTACGGGGAACGCGAGCTTGCTCGTTTTCCAGAAAAAAAACCAATGATTGTTTTGACCTCAAGACCCGTTCAACTTGAAACGCCTTTTGAGTATTTTGACAATAAACTCATCACACCCAACGATGAATTCTTTGTCCGCTACCACTTAGCCAACATACCCAGCACGATTGACCCCAATCGGTTCACTTTAAAAATTGGGGGTAATGTCGCAAAGCCTCTGGAGCTAACACTTAAGGATCTTAAAACCAAATTCACAGCTCAAAAGTTGGTGGCGGTGAATCAGTGCTCTGGAAATAGCAGGGGCTTCTTTGAACCCCGCGCGACGGGTGGGCAACTAGGAAACGGTGCAATGGGCAATGCACAGTGGGTTGGAGTGCCTCTAAAGGACATATTAAAACTCGCCAACCCTGGACAAGGTGCGCGCCAAGTAAGTTTCAACGGCCTAGATACTCCTGTACTTCAAAGTGAAGCTGACTTTATCAAAGCGCTCAACATTGATCACGCCCTAGACTCCAACGTCATGGTCGCTTATGAAATGAACGGCTCAGACCTGCCGTTCTTAAATGGATATCCATTAAAACTGTTTGTCCCGGGTTATTACGGTACTTACTGGGTCAAGCACTTAAGTGAAATTAATGTTATCGACACCGAATACAACGGTTTTTGGATGAATCCCGCTTACAGAATTCCAGACAACGATTGCAAGTGTGTTGAACCTGGTACTGCACCCACCAAAACTGTACCTATCAACAAATTTACTATTCGATCATTCATTACCAACCTCAAAAACGCCAGCACAATCATTGCAAACCAAGGCACGGCGGTAAGAGGTATTGCCTTTGATTCAGGACTTGGCATCAGTAAGGTGTTATTTTCAAGCGATGATGGTCAAACGTGGAAAGAGACTCAACTAGGCACTGATTTGGGCAAGTTTTCTTTCCGGGGTTGGCACACTGAGTTCACAGCGCAAAGCAAGGGCGAGTTAAAGTTAAGAGTGAAAGCAATTAACAGAGCAGGAGAGGAACAGCCCATGACGGCCAAATGGATGCCTGCGGGGTACATGAGAAACGTGGTTGAAACAGTCACTGTGACATCCGTTTAGACAAAAATCTTTCAACCATTCGTCTTGTGTCCCTTAACCGAGCTTCAAGCCATCTACTATTTGTTCATAAAGGTCATGATTACTATGCGCAGTTCTTACCTAAAAAACTCTCGTGCGATATCAACAACACTGGCAAAGGTTGTGTTTATGAGCGCGCTAATAACAACCCTCTCTTTGCATCACGCGTTGCAAGCCAAGACAGTTGAATGGCCAGCTGACTCAGTGCAGTGGAGATCATCGGAGTTAGCGGGCTACGCTCTTGCACAACAAAAGTGCTCAACCTGTCACTCTGCACATTATGCTGAATACCAACCCCCAAACGCAGGGACTGGCTACTGGAAAGCACAAGTCTTAAGAATGAAAACTGTCTTCAAAGCACCCATCACTGACGATGAGGTTCAAAGCGTCGTCGACTATTTATCACAAACCTATGGTTCTTCACGAAAGTAAATGCAAATGATTTCTTCATTACTAAGTCACCAAATGGTGACTTAGTAATTTAGCAACATGCAGGGCCTCTCGGTCTATCGCATCCTCAATTTGGTGTCTACAACTGGTTCCTCCTGCAACAACAATTGCGTTCGGATCCTCTATCAAGGCGGGCAAGAGTTTGAGTTCAGCCATCTTCATCGAAATATCAAAGTGTTCTTTCTCGTAGCCGAAACTTCCCGCCATACCGCAGCAACTGCTCTCGATCAATTTCGCCTGTGCACCGGGCAAAAGACATACAGTCTGTAATACCGAGTCCATTACATCAAAAGACTTTTGATGACAATGTCCGTGGATTTTGATGGACTGCTTTGGAGATTGAAGCTTAGACTTTAAAAGCTCTAAACGGCCTTTGCTATTCTCACTGGCAAGAAACTCCTCAAAAAGCACCGCTACTTTAGAAACACACTGAGCTCGCTCTCCCATCCCCATTGCTAAGGCCTCATCACGCAGAGTGAGCAAACAACTCGGCTCTAAGCCAACAATAGGAATGCCCCTCAAAGCAAACTCTTGCATGTGTTCAAGCAACCGGCCCAAAGAGGCTTTAGCCTGATCGATCATCCCAACAGAGAGAAATGTTCTACCGCAGCAAAGGGGCTCAAGAGATTCGTCAAAGAGGCCTTTTTTAGACAGCACATGAACAATGTAGCCATTCGATTCTAAAACTCTAAGGGCGGCAAATGCATTATCCCCACTCTCAAAATACCCATTAAACGTATCGACAAAGAGAACAACCAATTTGCTAGTATCAATATGGGCCAACAAACTCTCTCGACTCACACCAGTATGCGCAGTGTTGAAGAAGTGTTTATTGGACCATGTCGGCAAAGACCTTTGTGCAGCAAATCCTAATAAAGCTTCAGTAAGTTTTGCAACAATTTTGCTCTTGTTCCTCAAATTCAAGAGCGAAGCAAAACGACTTGCAAGTCTCGCATATCTGGGTAAATAACCAACTAAATAATCCCGAAGACTGAATCCGTACTTCTTTTTAAAATGATAGGAGGACTCAATTTTCATACGCGCCATGTCTACACCGGTTGGACACTCGCGCTTGCATCCCTTGCAACCTACGCACAGATCAAGCGCCTCACGTACCAAGGGACTTGTAAGTCCCTCACTGCCCAGTTGCCCCGAGAGTGCTAGTCTGAGCGTATTCGCTCGGCCTCGGGTCAGATGTTGCTCATCTAGAGTTACCCGAAAACTTGGACACATTGTGCCTGCATCAAACTTTCTGCAGTGCCCGTTGTTGTTACACATCTCAACAGCTTTGGCCATACCCAGGGCTGGGTCCCCTCCAGTCCCAGACAAGGAGACCTCCTCTGTGAGGGGGTCATTTTGTACATCCCACGCACGCCAGTCCAAAGCCGTTTGAAGCGCAATAACTTTGTAGGCGCTGGAGTAGCGCAAAATACTTTGAGAATCCATCTTGGGCGGATCAATAATGCGATTAGGACTCAACAAATTAATGGGGTCTAGATAACTCTTAATCGATCTGAATGCATCATAAATCTGATCACCGAATTGCCACTGAATCCACTCGCCACGACAAAGCCCATCACCGTGCTCGCCGCTGTAAGCTCCCCGGTACTTGGCAACTAAACTTGCCGCCTCCTCGGCGATCGCTCGCATTTTGGAGGGCCCATCACGACGCATGTCCAAAATAGGCCTAACATGTAATGTACCAACAGACGCATGCGCATACCAGGTACCGTGGGTACCGTTTTTTTGAAAAACCTCACTCAAAGCCTCTGTGTATTCAGCCAAGGACTCAAGCGGTACTGCACAGTCTTCAATAAAGCTTACTGGCTTACCGTCCCCCTTTAGGCTCATCATGATGTTAAGCCCCGCTTTCCTCACCTCCCACAAATTTTTCTGTGCGCTCGCATCTACCAACTCAACAACGCTGTTGGGTAGACCCAAATCTCCCATCAATTCCACGAGTTCTCGCAGCTTCACCAGTAACTCAGGCCTTGAGTCCCCGCTGAATTCGACCAACAAGACTGCAGCTGGTTGGCCGTTGTTGATATGGGGCGACAAGGCCGTTTTAATCGTAGGAGCGAAGGCTGGATTTTGCAAACTCAGCTCTATCATGGTTCTATCCACCAATTCCACCGCACTTAAGAGACGACCACCCATTTTGACAATATGCTGAGGGGCGTCCATTGCAGCGTAGAAGGACGGGAAATTCACAACCCCAAGCACCTTTGTTTGAGGCGTGCTACATAACCGAAGTTTGAGCGACTCAGTGAGGGCAAGAGTACCCTCACTGCCGATCATTAGATGGGATAAATTTACTCCACTATGGGTTGTGTAGGCTCTCTCACTTTGCGGGTGAAAGATATCCAAGTTGTAACCTGCTACGCGTCGGAGCACCTTTGGCCAACGGGCTTGGATTTCAGGCTTTAGTCGGTCGGCTAACTCTTTTACATAATTTCCAACTTCTTTTGCGCGCCCGCTTGCTTTATCAAAAGCTCCTAGCTCCAGGGACTCCCCGCTACTGAGTAAAACAGTTACGCCCTCAACGTTATGGACCATATTGCCGTAGGCCAAACTTCTACTACCGCAGGAGTTGTTGCCGGCCATGCCGCCCAAGGTGGCCTGGGCGCTAGTGGATACATCTACCGGATACCAAAGTCCATGCTGTTTTAATTTTGCATTTAAATGGTCTAAAACCACCCCCGGTTCAACATCAACAGTTTGGTTGAGCACATCAATATGGCTCACCTTGTTGATGTACTTTGAATAATCAATAACCAATCCGACACCAACTGTTTGGCCACACTGGCTCGTGCCACCACCTCTTGGAACAATCGGTACTTGCAAATCTTTGCAAATGTCCACAGCCAATCGAACATCGTTCAATGTTTTAGGGACCAATACACCTATGGGCATGACTTGGTATATGGACGCATCCGTTGAGTAGCGACCTTTATCTGCGGGAGTCCAAAGAACTTGCCCCTGCGTTTCGCTTTTCAAACGCTTTGAGAGCAACTGAGCAACGTCGTGATTTGGTGCGTTTGAGTTTAAAGATAAAGCGTCTTTTGCTTGTTCCAGGTGTTTAGAATTCAGTGGCGCGTTCATTTGAAGAGCTCCGTATTAGGAGAATGCTTTTGAGGCTAGATTAAATATAAATTAGTCACTGGACTAAGTTTATTACCAAAAACTAAGTGTTGGTTCGCGCAACCCAATATATAGCGCCTTGAGGGCCGTATTTTTCTGAATGAAGGACATGCGGTTCAAGATTAAAAGTATCCCCCAATACGAGGTGCTGAGCATCTGCTCCTACGATGAGCCACATCTCGCCCTCTACGATTAATGCCTCGGCTTTAAAGGGGTGCGAGTGCTCATCGACTTCTTGGTTGGGTGTCCATTCGCGTACCAAAACCTCAGAGCATCCCCTAGCAAGGGCGTTAGATTTAAAATCTTCAAAAGTTGGTAAATTCATATTGACTATTTCTTTCATTGAGTATCGATGATCAAGAGCTCACTCCATTACAAGCCTGATTATGTCTCTTGATTTGAACGGTTTGAGCCTCCAATTACCCGACCTCGGGGTGGGTTTGCTTTAAGGGGGAAGCTTCCCACTAAGCTTGCAAGCACATATGTAATAATCTTTAACTACTTTTTCAACTGCAAAATGCCCTCTTAAATGCCCTCTTACTGCGTCATCACAACTTACCCTTGCTCCATATGTTAAATCTCGATTTCCACCCCACTGGTCGTCATTTTCTACAAATACCTGGACCTTCCCCTGTTCCAGAGCGCGTTTTGCGCGCTATGAGTCTGCCGACCATCGACCACCGAGGACCTGAGTTTGGTCATCTGGGCATTAAGGTTTTAAAGGATATTCAAAGGATCTTTCAAACCCATCAGCCCGTCATCATCTATCCCGCCTCCGGCACAGGGGCTTGGGAAGCGGCGCTTTGTAATGTACTAAGCCCTGGGGATGAGGTACTTATGTACGAGACCGGCCACTTTGCTGCGCTGTGGCACAAAATGGCAACTAAGCTCGGTATCAAAACGCGCGTTATTGCACTTGAGGGGACGACAAACGGCATACCAAACGCCTGGAGGAACGGGGTACAAGTTGACCTTATCACCAAACATCTTAGGGAGGACAGCTCGCACGCAATCAAGGCTGTCTGCGTTGTCCACAACGAGACATCTACTGGGGTCACGAGCAATATCCAAGCAGTTCGCCAAGCCCTTGACGATCTTAAGCACCCTGCCCTTTTGATGGTGGACACTATCTCTGGATTAGCCTGCGCAGAGTACAAACACGACGCCTGGGGCATTGACGTATCAATCAGTGGCTCACAAAAGGGATTAATGCTTCCACCTGGGATGAGCTTTAATGCGGTTTCCGCAAAAGCTATCGAAGCGAGTAAGAGCGCTAAATTGCCCAAAGCTTTTTGGGCTTGGGACGAGATAATTGAGATGAACAAAACAGGGTACTGGCCATACACACCCAACACACATCTTTTGTACGCACTTAGCGAAGCGTGTGACATGATCTTAGATCCCCATAGCGGTGGACTAGAGGGTGTATTTGCTAGACACAAACGCAGTGGTGCTGGGGTTAGGGAGGCTGTTAAAGCGTGGGGACTCCCGGTTCAGTGTGATGATGAATCACTTTACTCGCCCGTTCTTACGGGCGTGATACTTCCACAAGGTATTGACGCTGACGAAGTTCGTAAAACCATATATGAACGCTTTGATTGCTCGCTGGGTACAGGGCTGGGAAAAATTAGAGGACGGATGTTTCGAATTGGACACCTAGGCGACACAAACGATCTCACATTACTTGGAACATTGGCTGGATGTGAGATGGGGCTTAGGCTGTCGGGTATTGCTTTAAAGTCAAGTGGCGTTCAAGCTGCAATGGATTACTTTGCTGCAAATCCCGTTTCCAAGCCAGCCCCTAAAAACTAGCCATCTCTTCACAATACTCGCCTACGTTTTGCAAATTAAAAAGCAACCCACCTTATGCTGGATAGAGGAGCACCAGCCCTTACCAGACCCAGCGTATGCTTGGGGTCAAAGTAGCCACTCCCCAGGCCTCCTCGCTGCTGGAGAGGACCTGAGCACTGGCCGACTGAGGGAGGCCTATTCCAAGGGCATCTTCCCCTGGTACAGCGAGTCTCAACCGGTCTTGTGGTGGAGCACTGACCCCAGAATGGTTCTAATGGTTGATCAATTTCGCATTCATCACTCTTTCAAAAAAACTTTAACCGCATTTATAAAAAATCCTCGTTGCGAAATTCGAATTGACTCAGACTTCCCTAGCGTTATCCGAAACTGCGCCAAAAGACCTCCCAAGGCAAACCAAGAAATTGCCGGTACTTGGATCCTTCCCGAAATGCAGCAAACCTACTCTCAGGCAAATCAAGAGGGGTTTGTCCACAGCGTAGAGACTTGGATAGACGGTCTTTTGGTGGGAGGGCTGTACTGCGTATCGTTGGGCAAAGCGGTTTTTGGCGAATCGATGTTCAGCTTGCAAAAAGACGCATCCAAGATAGCCCTCGCAGCACTCGTTGCATTTTGCAGGGCGCATGAAATTGAATTAATAGATTGCCAACAAAATACGAGTCATTTAGCCTCACTCGGAGCCTATGAGATAGCGAGATCCGAATTCATAGAGTCAATCAGGGTATCCCAACAAAAACCCAGCCCCACTTGGAAATTTCAGCCTGAATTTTGGAGTGAATTATTTACTTAAAAACTTTGGGTGAAATGCAAAAAATCCTTTTTTTGCATTAAACTTTTTTGTGTGACTGACCTCAAAGACCTTCCCCTCCAAGCTTTGCAATTTTATGCAACAGCCCCTTACCCCTGTAGCTATCTTGCTGAGCGCCAGGCCAGGTCTCAGGTCGCAACGCCAAGTCATCTCATTCAAAGCGATGCTTACTCAGAATTAGTGACCCAAGGATTTAGGCGCAGTGGACTTTTCACCTACCGCCCTTACTGCGATGGCTGCAAGGCCTGTTTGCCGCTTAGGGTTCTTGTGAACAGTTTCTCCCCAAACAGGAGTCAAAAAAGGGCTTACAAAAGTAACCAGGGACTACAAACACGCATAACGACTCTTGGATTCAAAGAGGAGCATTACAAACTGTATCTGCGCTACCAAATGGCCCGACATAGTGGGGGCGGGATGGACCAAGATAGCGTAGAGCAGTACTCTCAGTTTTTGCTTCAAAGCAGAGTCAACTCCAGACTGGTTGAGTTCAGAACTGCTGACACTGGCTCAGATCTGGGAGAACTCAAGATGGTTGCGATCCTAGATTTACTAAATGATGGAATCTCTGCTGTGTACACTTTTTATGAGCCCGAACCCTCCAGCAGTTACGGCTCATACAGCGTGATGTGGCAGATCGAACAAGCCCGACGTCTTGGGCTGCCCTACCTTTATTTAGGCTACTGGATCCAAGAGAGTGAGAAGATGAACTACAAGTCACTTTATAAGCCCCATCAAATGTTGATAGACGGGCAGTGGATTTAACTGACTAGAAAATACCAAATAAAGAGTTCACCCCTGAATTTGGGATTTTCACTGACTGTAAAAGTACGTTGCCATTTTTCACCAGGTAAAATCTGATTATGGCTACATCTCCAAAAACTACCAAATCAGAAGCAAATCTTACGGGCGAGCCCACGATCCAAGTTATTGAGCGTATGTTCGCCCTACTGGATGTTTTGGCTGACAGTGAGGATGCAATATCGCTAAAGGAGATAAGTGAGAAAACAGGCCTACATCCCTCGACAGCACACAGGATATTGAATGACCTGGCCTGCGGGAGGCTCGTAGAACGTCCTCAAGCAGGAAGTTACAGACTAGGGCTTAGATTATTAGAACTAGGTAACTCAGTCAAAGCGAGACTGAATGTAAGAGACTCGGCGCTTCCGCTAATGCGTGAACTTCATAAACAAATTCAACAACCCGTAAACCTAAGTGTCCGCCAAGGGGACGAAATTGTCTACATTGAGCGTGCTTATAGCGAACGCTCAGGTATGCAAGTTGTGAGAGCTATAGGGGGGCGAGCCCCACTACACCTCACCTCTGTTGGCAAATTATTTCTCGCTGCAGACGAGAGCGCAGGGGTGCACGCTTATGCAACCCGAACAGGTCTTAGAGGTAATAATAAAAATAGCATCACGCAGTTGGCCAGATTAGAACAAGAACTCAGTAAATGTAGGTCTAGTGGCGTAGCACGAGACAATGAAGAGCTTGAGTTGGGTGTACGCTGCATGGCTGCAGGGATTTACAATGATCAAGGAAAATTGATTGCTGGTCTATCTATTTCCTCACCTGCTGATAGATTAAACGAGGACTGGGTTAGGAAACTTCAATCAACGGCAGAGGAGATTTCTAATTCGCTTGGATACAGAAAAATATCAAGCTTTTAATTAGGAATTAAGGACTGTTGAGTAATTTCAAGTCCATGTAACTGCATCGTCATTGACGCGCTTCGCGAAAATCAATGGGTCTAGTAAATTTGCACAATCTGAGGCGGGCTCAATAACCTGTACTGATACCCGAAATTAAAACCAGATAATCAATTTCTATTAGGTTGGGGTTCGCAGCGTCCCCCGACGCGTCTCATTTTCTATCCAATGACGAACGCGTTCAGCATCTGCAATTCGGCTAAATTTGCCAGCAGAGTCTAAGAAAACCATAATCAATTTACGTCCTGAGATCTTAGCTTGCATAACTAGACACTGACCAGCCTCAGAGATATAACCAGTCTTTTGTAAGCCAATTTCCCAATTTGGACTGCTCACGAGATGATTGGTCGTCCTGAATTCCATTTTGTGACGACCCACTTCAACAGAGTAACTACCTGATGTCGTAAGTTGTCGCAACAAAGGATCGTTGTAGGCGTAACCAACTAAAGTAGCTAAGTCTTTGGCGCTAGATTGGTTTCTAGATGAAAGCCCTGTAGGCTCAGAGTAGCGTGTGTCCTTCATTCCGATGGAAGCTGCTTTAGCGTTCATCAATGAAACAAAGGTTTCAAGTCCACCTGGGAAGGTGCGCCCAAGTGCATGGGCAGCTCTGTTCTCACTTGACATGAGCGCGAGTTGAAGTAAATCACCGCGAGAGAGAGTCGTGCCTACAGCGAGCCTGGAGCGACTGCCCTTTTCTGTGTCAATTTCATCCTCAGTAATAGTGATGAGCTCGTCCATATTAAGCTTTGCTTCACTAATTAACACGCCCGTCATGAGCTTGGTAATGGAAGCAATTGGCAAAACGGCTTCATCATTTTTACTGAGCAACACCTCGTTCGTATCTTGATCGATTACGTAGGCAACGCTGGACTTAAGAGCGAGCTCGTCCCTGGAGATGTGAAGACCTGCAAGCTCTCCAAAGGAGGGACGTGAGGGAACGTAGCGGACTAAAGTTCTGTGAAAAAGTCTCCCCTTGTGACTTGCGTGACGATGCCCACCTGCTTGGGAGGACGTGTCAGTGTCAGCCGAGCATACGGGGACAAGTGAAAGGCTGGATATCGCTACAACTAGGGCTTGGATGAACAGTCGTTTCAAAGGGGTTACCTCTTAATTAATAAGATTCAACGTACATTGTAAGATATTTACAAATCAATAGCAAGATCATATGGTTACGAAGATTTCTTGAGATTTAGAAATTTTTGAGGCTAGGATTCCAATTAAAACGGAAAAATCGTGCGCAAATGAAGCTAAATCAACCTAAGTCATTGATTTTATTAATGAATAATTGAAGAATTGTTTATGACAATTGGACGCAATAAATCCTCCACTGACGCCCAGGCTGGAGGACTTTTTGCACTAAAACCACAATCTAATCAAAAATTTCAGTGGGCTACCCCTGCGCCATGACCCTATCAGATTGACTTCTTAGCTTGTTGAGCGCGCTCAAATAAGCCTTTGCTGAGGCTACGACGATGTCAGGATCAGATCCAACGCCGTTCACTATCCGTCCGCTGTTTTGAAGTCGAACCGTTACTTCGCCCTGGCTCTCTGTTGAACCACTAATCGCATTTACAGAGTACAGAACCATCTCCGCTCCGCTTTTAACGTGCTTCTCAATGGCTTTGAGTGAGGCATCAACCGGTCCATTACCGTCCGAGTCAGAGTGCACCTCCAATCCGTTCACATTGAAAACAATACTTGCGTGAGGTCTCTCACCCGTCTCACTATGCTGATTGAGAGAGACGAAATTAAAAGTATCTTTTTCGTGTGAAAGACTCTCCTCGCTAACCAAGGCCAAAATGTCTTCATCAAAAATTTCACTCTTGCGGTCTGCGAGTTCTTTAAACTTTGCAAACGCATTATTCACTTCTGTTTCGCTATCGAGATCAACACCTAAGTCTTGTAAACGCTGTTTGAAAGCATTGCGGCCACTTAATTTACCAAGGACGATCTTATTTGCACTCCAACCCACGTCTTGCGCTCGCATGATCTCGTAAGTATCACGCGCCTTCAAAACGCCGTCTTGGTGTATTCCAGATGCGTGGGCAAAAGCATTTGCACCAACGACAGCTTTATTGGGCTGAACAACAAAACCAGTTGTCTGAGAGACCATGCGACTAGCGGCCAAGATTTGTTGCGTATCAACACCTACTGTCAATCCAAAGTAATCCGAGCGTGTCTTAATGGCCATTACAACTTCCTCTAAAGCGCAGTTACCAGCGCGCTCCCCGAGTCCGTTGATGGTGCACTCAATTTGTCTTGCACCCCCAATTTTGATACCAGCAAGGGAATTGGCTACAGCCATCCCTAAGTCGTTATGACAGTGAACGGACCAAATGGCTTTATCGCTGTTTGGAATCCTCGTGCGAAGTGTTTTTATGAACTCACCGTAAAGCTCTGGAATGGCGTACCCCACAGTGTCGGGGACGTTAATTGTTGTAGCGCCCTCTTTAATGACAGCCTCCAAAATTTTGCATAAAAAGTCCATATCACTTCTGTAACCATCCTCGGGACTGAATTCAATATCGCCCACCAAGTTCCTTGCGAAACGAACGGATTGCACCGCTTGCTCAAACACTTGATCAGGGGTCATGCGAAGCTTTTTCTCCATATGCAAGGGAGATGTTGCAATAAATGTGTGGATACGAGCGCTTTTAGCACCTGCAAGTGCCTCAGCGGCGCGCGAGATATCTCTATCATTAGCGCGAGAAAGCGAGCAAACTGTAGAGTCTTTGATCGCATCAGCTATTGCCTTTACCGCCTCGAAATCCCCCTGAGAACTCGCGGCAAATCCGGCTTCAATCACATCTACTCTCAGTCGCTCAAGTTGGCGAGCAATCCTTAATTTTTCCTCCCTCGTCATAGAAGCCCCAGGAGACTGCTCACCATCACGCAAAGTTGTATCAAATATGATTAATTTTTCAGCCATTTTCAAATCTCCTGGAATTGATAAAACAAATATCGAACACTTTAACTTCTGATGCCCCATGCAAAAGGGCCCGCTGCTTGTGCATACGGGCCCTTTTGTTGGATAGACTTAAGCGCTACTCAACCCGCCCGTGTTGACGAAGTAGTAGTAGCGCTAGAGAAATATTCATAACTAAACTTTAACACATATTCCAACTACTTGAGACAATGTTTGAAATTTAGTAATTATTTTGCAACATAACGGGGTTAGCAAGTCGTTTTCTTGAATTACTACGGCATCTAAAGCTAGCGGATTCTTAGTGTCCTAGCAGGCTATTGATGCAATCCCTCTTCGTCTGGCTCCTCAGTAGAGAGGCTAATCAATGATGTGTGCTCACCCTTGTGTTTACGCCATATATACACACCGTAACCACTGGTTCCGTAGAGAATAAACAAAGCAAATAATACTGTTGGTGGATTGATGTTGATGATCGCTATGATCAGAGCAATCAAAACAATTCCCGTAAAAGGTACGCTGCGTCGCATTTGAAAATCTTTAAAACTATAAAAGGGGACATTGGTCACCATAGTGAGTCCTGCATAAAGGCACAACCCAAAGACCCACCAAGACAAGCTTGCACCAGGATATTCTGTCTCGACCGCCCACCAAATAAACCCCATAACGAGAGCTGCTGCTGCGGGACTGGGAAGCCCCTGGAAATACCTCTTGTCTACAACTGATGTATTCACGTTAAACCGCGCTAATCGCAGTGCAGCACAGGCACAGTAAACAAAGGCTGCAATCCAGCCCCAGCGACCAAGGCCTTTCAAGGCCCATTCGTAAGAGATTAATGCGGGTGCAGCCCCAAAGGAGACCATATCAGCGAGCGAATCCATCTGCTCCCCAAACGCACTTTGAGTGTTAGTCATTCTCGCTACGCGTCCATCCAAACTATCAAGAACCATCGCGCAAAAGACCCCAATGGCAGCCTTATCGAAGACCCCATTCATAGCCATCACTATCGAATAAAAACCACCAAACAAAGCCGCAAGCGTAAAAAGATTGGGTAGAACATAAATCCCCTTCATTGGGGGTTTACGGGGTTGATCGATTTCTTTTTGGGAGTCCATGAATGCTTACGCTTTAAAGAGTAGCTAGCACGGTTGATGTGGCTGAGACCTTGTCTCCAGGCGCGACCTGAGGTGTTGCGGATAAAGGTAGGTATACATCAACCCTGGAGCCGAAACGAATGAAACCGTAGCGCTGCCCCTTATGCAGTGTCTCACCAGCGCTTGTATAGCAAAGTATCCGACGTGCAATTAAGCCAGCAACCTGAACCAGTGTAATTGTTTGATTTTGTCCAGAAACAAGAGCATCAATTACAACCGCATTTCGCTCGTTTTCTGAGGAAGCTTTGTCCAAATCCGCATTAACAAATAATCCTGGAAAGTATTTCACCTCACGAACTGTTCCGTTAACGCTTGATCGGTTGCTATGAACATTAAATACATTCATAAAAACGCTAATCAATAGTGCTTCTCGACCAGCATAGGGATCCAGGCACCTTTCTACCTTAACGATTCGACCATCGGCTGGTGAGAGAACTGCGTTTTCAATCTCAGGAACCTCTCGCGCAGGATCCCTAAAAAACTGAACCACAAATAATGTAATGATCCAAAATGGGACGCTTACTCCAAGGCCAAAAAATATCCACGCCCCTATTGAAACTAGGGTGCTGGCAGCTATAAACGGCCAACCTTCTCGGGCCAACAAAGGGTGTGGATAGTTCATAAGGTTTTGTAAGGATTAAAGATCAGTTACGAGTTTGGTCAACCAAACGGTTCTTAGTGATCCAAGGCATCATAGCGCGAAGTTTGCCGCCAACAATCTCGATTGAGTGCTCAGCATTTAGGCGGCGTCTAGCGGTCATACTAGGATAGCCCGTACGTCCCTCCAAGATGAAGCTTTTTGCATATTCACCCGTTTGAATTCTCTTAAGTGCGTTTCGCATTGCCTCGCGAGACTGCTCGTTAATTACTTCAGTACCCGTTACGTATTCGCCGTACTCTGCGTTGTTGGAGATTGAATAGTTCATGTTGGCAATACCGCCTTCATAAATCAAATCAACAATGAGTTTTAACTCATGTAAGCATTCAAAATAGGCCATTTCAGGCGCGTATCCAGCCTCAACCAATGTTTCATAACCCATCTTGATCAGCTCAACTGCTCCGCCGCAGAGAACGGTTTGTTCACCAAAGAGGTCTGTCTCAGTCTCTTCTTTAAAGTTGGTTTCAATAATGCCGGCTTTACCACCCCCATTTGCCATCGCATAGCTGAGCGCCAAATCACGCGCTTTACCGCTCTTGTCCTGATGCACAGCAACGAGGTGAGGAACACCGCCGCCTTGAGTGTAAGTAGAGCGAACTGTATGTCCAGGAGCCTTAGGGGCAACCATCCATACATCTAAATCAGCGCGAGGCACGACTTGGTTGTAATGCACGTTAAAGCCGTGTGCGAACGCCAGCGAAGCACCTTGGGCAATGTTGGGCTCAACTTCCTTGTGGTAAACCTCTGCGATTTGCTCATCGGGGAGCAAAATCATAACGACGTTTGCGCTTTTAACTGCATCAGCAACTGGCATAACAGTTAACCCAGCTTTCTCAACCTTACCCCAACTTGCTCCGCCTTTGCGAAGTCCGACAACGACCTTAACACCGCTATCATTCAAATTTTGGGCATGCGCATGACCTTGTGAACCAAAGCCAATGATGGCAACTGTTTTGCCTTTAATAACGCTCAAATCACAATCTTTATCGTAATAAACCTTCATTTCTTTCTCGCTCCTAAAAAATAGTTAATTCAAAGTTTTCAAAATAATTGAGTTTAAATACCTGAGCCTTAAACCACTCAAGCTCTCTCAAATCCGCATACCTTCAAAATATCAAGATCTGGCTTAATCAAATCAGATCTCAAACTCTCAGTATCCTCTCTCCACGACCGATGCCACAACACCCGGTCCTGACGGTCTCCAAAATTGCATTACGGTCAATCGCCTCTAAGAATGCATCATTCTTGGAATGATCTCCAGTAAGCTCTAGGGTGTAACTCTTCTCAGTGACATCAATAATACGACCCCTAAAAATATCAGCCATGCGCTTCATCTCTTCGCGCTCTTTGCCAACTGCTCTAACCTTTACAAGCATCAGTTCACGCTCAGTGTAGGGGCCCTCTGTGAGGTCAACCACCTTAACCACTTCAATGAGGCGATTTAGATGTTTAGTAATTTGTTCAATGACATCGTCTGAGCCAGTTGTTTGAATGGTCATACGCGAGAGACTTGGATCCTCAGTGGGCGCAACAGTGAGTGACTCAATGTTGTATCCCCTAGCTGAGAAAAGCCCCACAACACGGGACAACGCGCCCGGTTCGTTCTCGATCAATACTGCGATGATGTGTTTCATATTGCGTTTCCTCTTCTCGCTGCCCTCCCCCTCGGGCGGTAACCTGAGGGCTTGGCAGGCAATAGATTCTTGCCTCGTTTAATTAATGATTAAAAAGTTATTCAACCTCGGAGCTCAAAGATCCTCACTACCCAAAAGCATCTCAGTAATGCCCTTGCCAGCTTGGACCATTGGGAAAACGTTTTCAGTTTGATCCGTTCTAAAGTCTAAAAACACAGTTCGGTCCTTGAGACGCCTGGCCTCACGAAGGGCTCCTTCAACGTCTTGTGGACGCTCAATCAGCATACCAACGTGACCATACGCCTCAGCGAGTTTCACAAAATCGGGCAACGCATCCATGTAACTATGGCTGTACCGACCTGAGTATTCAATTTCCTGCCACTGACGTACCATGCCTAAATAACGGTTATTAAGAGCCATGATGATGATGGGCGTGTTGTATTGCTTACAAGTTGAGAGCTCTTGAATACACATTTGTACTGAGCCCTCACCCGTGATACAAAAGACTTCACTCTCTGGCTTTGCCAATTTAACACCCATTGCATAGGGGATACCTACGCCCATAGTACCCAAACCGCCTGAATTAATCCAACGCCTTGGCTCGTTGAACTTAAAGTATTGAGCAGCCCACATTTGATGCTGCCCTACATCAGAGGTAACGTAGACGTCATCATCCTTGGTCATATTCCAAAGTGTTTCAACAACAAATTGAGGCTTGATGACTGAACTGTTGTTGCGGTCGTAGCTTAGACAATCTCTTTTGCGCCACTCATTCACCGTATTCCACCACTGAGCGAGGGCATGCGGATCGGGTCGCGCTGGGCTTTCTTTGAGCATAAAGAGCATTTCATTCAATACATCTTTTACATCCCCAACAATTGGAATATCAACCTTGACGCGCTTGGAGATGCTAGAGGGATCGATATCAATGTGAATGATCTTTCTCTCGTTTTGGGCAAAATGTTTTGGATTTCCAATGACTCGATCATCAAACCTGGCGCCAACAGCTAACAACACATCACAGTTTTGCATTGCATTGTTGGCCTCTATGGTCCCGTGCATACCGAGCATGCCTAAGAACTTGCTGTCCGTCGAGGGATAGGCACCAAGTCCCATAAGTGTGCTTGTGCAGGGTGCGCCAATTAAATCAACAAGTGCTCTAAGCTCATGGGAGGCTTCACTCATAAGCACGCCCCCACCCGTGTAGATGTAGGGTCGCTTAGCGTTTAAAAGAAGTTGCAATGCTTTTCTGATTTGACCGCCGTGCCCTTTAACCACGGGGTTATACGAACGCATGTGAACAGCCTCAGGATAACCTGAGTAGGTGGTTTTCTTGAAAGAAACATCTTTAGGGATGTCTACAACCACGGGGCCAGGTCGACCACTTCTGGCGATATGAAAAGCCTTTTTCATAATGACGGCCAAATCGTCAACGTCCTTAACCAAAAAGTTATGCTTCACGATCGGACGTGTGATCCCAACGGTGTCACACTCTTGGAACGCATCAAGACCAATCGCTGGGGTAGGAACTTGACCCGTAATAATGACCATTGGGATGCTGTCCATGTAGGCCGTTGCAATTCCAGTCACAGCATTGGTCACCCCTGGACCAGAGGTCACGAGTGCAACACCCACATCTCCAGTTGCTCGAGCGTAGCCATCCGCAGCATGAACAGCCGCCTGCTCATGACGAACCAAGACGTGCTGAATTGTTTCTTGCTTGTATAGGGCGTCGTAAATGTAGAGCACTGCTCCACCCGGGTAGCCCCAAAGGTACTTAACGTTCTCCGCTTGGAGAGATTTAACCAAAATCTCAGACCCATTCATTTGCAGCGCAGTTGCGCCTGTATCTGGTGAGATCTTGGAAGAGCTGTTGCCGGTCGCCTGGTTGGCTTTAATTGGAGCAGAACTCGAATCTGCATGATTAGTTTGCATTTTGAACTTTAACCTTTGTGAATTTCGGAAACGAAAAACCTTCGGTGCTCTTTAACGCTCTCTTTTGGAGACGCCGCAGAACTTAGGACCTGTTGCTACAGATGCAGATCGCATCAAACCCAGATCCGTTTACCTTGAGTGTGAAAAGCCCTCTATTATTACATTTTTATGATTGAGGTTAAGAAAATTAGCTATATTTCCAGGTGATGCGATAATAATTACAAAGACAACGGTACCCACAACCCAAAAAATGGATCCGTCAGAATCAAAATAACCACAAAAAGTGAAAAGAGCGAGACTTGGCAAGCGATAAAGAATTATCAGACTTCTTGGTCAGTGTTGAAAAACGCGCTTTCAAACGCACATTTTTCAATGTGAGGGATGAAGAGGCAGCGCTTGACATTGTGCAAGACAGCATGATGAAATTAGCTGAGAATTACGGGGATAAACCGAGCTCTGAGTTACCCATGCTCTTTCACCGGATTCTCTCAAACACCACTCTTGATTGGTTTCGAAGAAAGAAAACTCGTAACGCCCTTTTCTCTAACTTTGCAGATTTTGAATCCAAGGACAATGAAGAAGACTTCAACTTATTGGAGAGTTTGGCTTCAATAGATGAGTTAGAGCACTCAAATAGTGCGGAAAATGTTTTCAAAAGTAATGAAATAGTTCGCGAAATTGAAAAGGAAATTGAAAACTTGCCACCGCGTCAACGAGAAGCCTTCCTGCTGCGTTATTGGGAGGAGTTAGATGTTTCCGAGACAGCGGCTGCAATGGGGTGCACAGAGGGCAGTGTGAAGACGCATTGCTCTCGCGCAGTGCATGCTTTAATGATAGCCTTAAGGGCAAAAGGGATAGAGCCATGAAAATACATAGACCAAATTTAAACCAATCCCAATTGGTGATGGATCAGTTTGGGAGGCGCTTAGCTGCTCGCCTGGACGCGTCTGCGTTGCATTTATCTCATGACATAGGAGAACGCCTTCGCGTTGCCCGTATGCAAGCTATTGCTGCCAAAAGGGCGCCTGCTTGGGAAACAGCAAGCGCTGGTAACATTCAAATTCAAGGCAACCTGGCCAGTTTGCAGTTTGATTTTAATGATGGTAACGTGTGGAATAAGTTTGCCTCCTTTATCCCCCTGGTTGCCCTTGTCATTGGCGTCTTTGTATTGTTTAATTTCCAGGACAACCAGATCACAAGAGAACTCGCTGAAGTTGATGCAAAACTCCTGCTAGATGACTTACCCCCTACCGCCTATACTGATCCTGGCTTCCTAAAATTTCTGCAAACCACAAGCAACTTCGCAAGTGACTCTAGTAGCCAGGATTCTTCAGACTCCAGTTCTGATCAAACCGCGGATTCAAATTCCAAGTAACAGGTAATAGCCTTGCTCAAATTAGCCGCTAAAGCCAAGTATTTTTTGAGTCTACCTCTCGTATTGAGTCTGGTGGGTGTCCAGTTGTGCGCCTTTGCCCAAACTGGTCTCACGCCAATTACAAATTCCAACTTCCCTACCCCTGGGACAACTCCTGTCCCAGATGGAGCGCAAACAAAACCTGCTGCCAAATTGGAAAATCATCCCTCTTGGCGAGAACTAGATGCGGATCAAAAAGTAGCCCTCGCGCCACTCCAACAATTGTGGTCTCGAATGAGTGATTTCCAAAAGCAAAAATGGCTGGTTATCTCCAAGAACTACATGTCTATGGGACCCGATGAACAAGCGCGTTTGCAAAGCAGAATGAATGACTGGGTTTCCTTATCGAATCAAGAGCGCTCTGTAGCAAGGCTTAACTTTGCTGAGGTTAACAAACTAAGCGAAGACCAAAAAAGAGTGAAGTGGGAGGCTTACCAAGCGTTGGAACCCGATGCGAAACAAAAACTCCTAGATTCAACCCAACCGCTTCCAAAGGGCGCTGCTATTGCAGTTAAGCCAACCAATAAGGCGCTCTTGACTATTTCGCCTGGAACGCCACTGAATACTTCCTCAACTTATCTACCGCGAATTGATGTCTCTCAAATTTCCCCTAAAACACTCCTCGTTACATCAAAAACAGCGAGTTTAGACAAATCTGCAGGACCCATCGTTAAGTAATGGCATCTCAAGAAGCACCGTCCCACTCACAAGACCATAGCTTACAAACTGAACCGCCCTCTTTGGTACCAAGCCTGAAAAGACGAATGGCTTGCTGGATCTATGAGGGTGTTTTGCTTTTCGGAGTTGTCTTTATTACCGGTTACCTGTTTAGTACTCTAAGTCAAACCCGTAACGCACTGGATAACAGACATCCCCTGCAGGCATTTATCTTTTTGGTCTTTGGAGTTTATTTCATCTGGTTTTGGAGACATGGTCAAACTTTGGCGATGAAAACTTGGAAGATTCGTATCACCAACTTATCGGGCACTTCCATTTCTCAGAGAGAAGCAATTACACGTTATGTGCTTTGCTGGATTTGGTTCGTACCTCCACTCGCCTTTAGCAGTTTCATGGGCCTTGACGGACTCTCAGCGCTTGGAATTATGATTGCTTGGGTGGTGACCTGGGCACTGAGCTCAAAACTCAACCCTACAAGACAGTTTTGGCATGATCGGTGGGCAAAAACTCAGCTCATCATGTTCGAGATATAGCCCCTTAGTTATCTTGCGGTGAACGTGTTTGCCAAGGCCCCAACATTTTTAGTAAAAATTGGGGTGGCAACCCAATACACGACCCAGGAAAAGCATGGGCTTTAAGTGCCCATGATCATGAGAAATGTTCACTCCAGAAGCGATTGACTTCAAACAGCATCGCGCCTCACTCTTTGCACTTGCCTGTTGAAACCGCCCATCTATTAAAAAAGTTCTTCATAGCAACTAGTTTAATAAAAATACCTTTGTCCCCCGTTAATAATGAAGAGCCAAAAGCAGTCAAAAAGGAAGCTAGCTTCCAATATGAATAACTATCAAAGCGAATTGGAATGATGATTGGGGCTCTGTAATTCGTAACTAGTGCTTCGTCCGCCAGCATCCGACTTCACTAAAGCACCACGATTTACTAAATCGGTGATATCTCGTAAAGCAGTGTCTGGGGAGCACTTGGCAATGATTGCCCATTTGCTGCTAGTAAGTTTTCCATCAAACCCATCAAGTAGCTTATTAAGTAACTTGATTTGCCGCTCGTTCATTGGCATTGCGGACCATTGTTGCCAGAAATTGGTTTTGAATAGAGTTTTAGAGAGTGCTGCTTGCGCGACTTCGACAGCAGATAGCAGGCTACGCAAAAACCAACCCAGCCACTGCGTCACATCCATCGTCCCCTTTTGCGTTTGCTCAAGAAGATCATAGTAATTTTTACGATCGCGTCCAATTTGCGCTGAAAGACTATAAAAACGCTGCGATGATCCATCTGCTCTAGCTAAAGCCATGTCACCAATTGCCCTTGCTATCCGACCATTGCCATCATCAAAAGGGTGCATTGTTACGAACCAGAGGTGAGCTAAGCCAGCTTTGATAATTGGATCATATTGCTGATCTGCATTGAACCAAAGTAAAAACTGCGCCATTTCAGAAGACAAGAACGACGCAGGTGGCGCCTCAAAGTGAACCTTTTGGCGACTGACGGGGCCTGATACAACTTGCATGGGTCCTAGCGCATCTTCTCGCCAAGTGCCAACCAATATTTTAGATAAGCCGCTGTAGCCCGTAGGAAAGAGGGCTGCATGCCAGGCGAATAGTCGCTCTTGCGTTAGATTTTTCTGATGGTTCTGGGTAGCGTCGAGCACCATATCGACTACCCCGTCGATGTGACGGTCTGCTGGAGCTAAGGCCCCAATATCGATACCCAGCCGTCTAGCAATAGATGAGCGCACTGAGTTTGGGTCGAATTCTTCACCCTCAATTTCGCTGGTTTTGAGTACATCTTCGGTAAGTACGCGCAATGACTCATGATCACGCAAGTTAATACCCACGTGCTGTAATTGCCCCAGTAAGTGTCCTTGAGCTTGGTACACCTTGGTCAATAGATTAGTGAGTTGCTTGAGGTCATATTCCCAATGAGGCCATTGGGAATTTTGCCAAATATAATTATTATCTCCGCTATTCATGCGGAGATTATAGAGCCTGTCCACCGCTAAGTCTATTATTCTCCGCATTTATTGCGGATTTAAAAGAACTAATTACCGCATTACTATAAACCGGAGTTATCCAATAGGAATTCAACCCTGGAGAATGGCACCGGCATGGGCACCTCATGACAACATTCACCCCAAACCAAAGCCACGCCCCGGGCCTCATTGTTTCGATCAAGCTGAGCTGAGCTGAGTTGATTGAGCAAA
>CAIKVH010000016.1 GCA_903830725.1 uncultured Burkholderiales bacterium
ACCTGATCAAACTTTAGCTCATTTAAGGCTCGGTTTAAAACTTAAGCTTAGCTAAAACTTATTTTAATTACTCTTATCTGAGCTTATTGAGGCAAATATCACGTTCTAGGTCTATCAATGCGCTCCCACGTACTGTTTATTCTTTAGATAACACCTATACTCACATCGGTTAAATAATCAGATAGGAATGTATGAAAACAAATCACGTAGTCATTTGGATCGACCATAAAGAAGCCCACATCAATTATTTTGATGCTACTAAAAACGAATTAATTAAAAATAATTCCTCACACACTCACTTGCACCATAAGGCTAACGTGATTGGCAGTGGCAATGCGCCCGAGGATCATCAGTTTTTCCATAAAATCATTTCGGCAGTTGCTGACATCAGTGAAATATTAATCATTGGCCCTGGCTCAGCCAAAGGCGAGTTGCTTAAACACGCAGCAATACATGACCCTATTGTTGCCAAAAAAATTGTTGGTATCGAGACAGTTGATCATCCTACAGACGGACAAATTACGGCCTATGCAAAAACTTATTTCAAGCGAGTAGATAAATTGAAAAGTAATTTACCTTAAAATATTTTACGATTTCACACGCCATTAATTTCTTTTTAGATAGATCCTTTACTGCATTAAAGGCTATCTATGTTGCATACAATTTGAAAGCATTAATCCATTACTAACATTCTTATTAGACTAAGTTTACAAACAAACCGTCTGACTGATATTTACCTGGCTTTAATTTTCTCGGACCAATCAGACTTAATTTCATTAAGCACTCCGTCCCATTCACCAAAGGCGTCTTGCCGATATAAAACCACCTTGTCATACCACGGTGAATCTGCTCTATTGATCATCCACCGCCAGTCTGGACTATAAGCCAACATAATCCACACCGGCTTACCCAAAGCACTGGCTAAATGCGCCACACTTGTATCAACACAAATAATCAAATCTAAGTTAGCACACAAACCCGCAGTATCAGAAAAGTCATTCAACTCAACCGTGTAATCCTCCACCCTTTTGTCGAGTTCAACAATAGCTCCCTCTTCCTTTGAGACTTCTTTTTGTAAACTCACGCATTGCGCATCAATGGGTATGCATTTCTTAAACTGCTCAAAATGCAGGCTTCTAAATTTATCGTTGGCATGCGATGTGCTCCCACGCCAAGCTATGCCAACCCTAAGGCTTTTAATATGACTTAGCCTGGCTTCCCATCTGCTTACTTTGAAAGGATCCGCTTTCAAATATGGATACTTATTAAAATTCTCCTCTTCGTGTAGCTTAAGCGCTAATGGCAAACTCATCAAAGGACAAGATAAGTCGTGTTCGGGCACTTCCTGGCCCATTTCAAGAATTAAGTAAACTCCGTCTATTTGATTAAACAATTCAAGCAACGGTTTTTGTACCATTAAGATAACAACTGCACCCATATTAATCAAATTCGGCACGAATCTTATAAATTGAATGCTGTCCCCAAACCCCTGCTCTGCATATAGCAACAGTCTTTGGCCTTTTATGATCTCATTGCCTCGCCACTTTTTTTGCTCATTGATTCCCAAAGATCCGCTTAATCTTAAGTTTAAAGCCTCTGCATTTTCTCTATCCCACCTAGCCTCATAACCCAGCCATCCTTGCTTAAACTGCCCCTGCATTAGACTTAACAGTGACTGATTCCAAACTCCTTTAGGGTGAAAGTGATTTAATTCAAGGCAATGCTTATAACACGCTGATGCATGGTCCCAATAGCCTAACTCTTTGAGTAAATTGCCCTTATTTACGTAAACATCTGGATACGTATGATCTAGTTGTATTGATGTATCGTAATCCTGAATAGATTCTCTCCATCTTTCTAGTTTTTTGAAAATATTCCCTCTGTTGTTATAAGCTTTCGACAAGTTAGGAATGATCTTTATAACTCTGTTTAAACACTGAAGAGCTAGCGTCCACTCCCGGGTGCTTTCTGATATGTTAGCTAGATTAAGTAATGCTTCCCAATAATCTGGTTTCAAGGTGATTGCTATTTCATACCCAAGCTTAGCCTCATTCCAGTTGTTTTGTTCTTTGTGAATGTTTGCCAGGTTATAGTGCGCTTGAGGCAAATCTTTCTTAATCGATAGTGCGCGGTGGTACCTTTGTATGGCAGTTGCTAAATCCCCTATTGCATGCTCTGCCAATCCCAAATTGACCAAGCAGGCAATACTTTGCGAGTTGATTTTTAATGCCTCTCTCATCAATTGAACGCCTTTCAATGTATTTTGACATTGATACGCAATCAGTCCCGACAAATGCAATGCCTCAAAATTTTTAGGGTCCGCCGCCAGAACACTGTCATACAGCCCCTGGGCTTCTTTAAGCGCACCCCTTTGATGTAAGTCAACTGCTTGATTTAACAAACTCTGTATCCTCAGGGTGAGCTTTGATCCAATGCCCCTGGGATCCTTGGGGCCCTTCAGACTTCTGTGCGTTGGTTTGTTGTAAATTGGGCTCATTCAATCAAATAAAGAGTTCATGTCTATTTGGCGGACCTTGTAGGCTTTTTTCGGGTTTTTCAGTAAACTACACTGTCCAGTATATATATTAACTCTAGTTCTTTTAAGGTTACTCTATGAGCATTCAAACAGTTGGAATCATTGGCGCAGGAACAATGGGAAATGGAATTGCACAAGCTTGCGCAGTTAGCGGAATAAACGTTATTATGGTTGACATTAAGCAAGACGCTCTGGACAAAGGCGTTAGCACTGTGACCTCTAGTTTGGACCGCTTGATAAAGAAGGAGTTGCTAACCAATGACCAAAAAGGCGCTGCATTAGCCAAAATTACAACTGCAACAAACTACGAAGCCCTCAAATCAGCACAACTCGTTATAGAGGCTGCCACAGAAAATTACGAGTTAAAGGTAAAAATTCTTAAACAAATTGATGCCTTCCTTCCTCCCGAGGTCATTGTGGCATCAAACACCTCATCCATTTCAATTACTCAACTTGCCTCAATAACAAGTCGCCCGGATCGCTTTGTAGGTATGCATTTTTTCAATCCAGTACCTATGATGGCTCTGGTTGAAATTATTCGAGGGCTGGATACTAGCGATCAAACCCATTCAAAGGTAGAAACTCTAGCCAAAAAACTCGGAAAATCCCCAATCACAGTTAAAAATGCACCCGGATTTGTTGTGAACCGTATTTTGGTGCCAATGATCAACGAGGCCATGTTTGTCCTAGCTGAGGGATTGGCATCACCCGAGGATATTGACGAAGGAATGAAGTTGGGCTGTAACCATCCCATTGGACCTTTGGCCTTAGCCGATCTAATTGGATTAGATGTATGTCTGGCGGTGATGGAGGTCTATTTAAAAGAGTATGGAGATAGTAAATATCGCCCATGCCCATTGCTGAAGGAACTTGTTGCTGCCGGTCGACTGGGACGTAAGACCAAGCACGGAATCTACAGTTACAGCAAATAAAAGCTAAAACTGACGCTCTGGCATCGCAACACGCATGCCGTGCATATCCTTTGTAATTCGGATTTGACATGCGAGACGACTATTATCTTCTCTGGCTGATGCAACAAAATCTAGCATCTGTAGCTCCTCGTTCGTTGCCTCTAATAGAGAACCTTGCGGTGCAAACTCAATATAACAGTGACAGGTCCCGCAGGCACAGTTGCCTCCGCATTCCCCAACAAATCCGTCTAACCCTGTACTTTGCACGGACTCCAGCAAAGTATGGTCTTCTTGAGCGATGAGTTCTTCTTCTGCGCCACTAGGATGAATTATAAAAACAGTAATGGACAAGGCTATTTCTCCAGGATGAGTACGATCATTTGCTTGAATAGTCCGTATTTTAGTGACAATAAAGTACTTGAGTTATTTAAGCATTCACAACGATAATCCGTTGTTCTGAAAGTTGTTAAATTATTAAATATTTATGTCTGCCCCACAAACGCCAAATACGCCCCTTACTACACGCCTGAACAAGCGCATGGCTGCCCTTGGACTTTGCTCCCGCAGACAAGCAGATGACTGGATAGAAAGAGGTTGGGTTAAGGTCAATGGGTATACGGCTGAACTCGGTTTGCAAGTCACTGACGCTGATAATATCGAAATAGAACAAGGAGCCAGACACCAACAAGAGCGCCAAGTTACGATTATTTTGCACAAACCAGTTGGTTTTGTAAGTGGACAAGCGGAGGATGGGCACACGCCAGCTATTACTTTAATTTCGGCTCAAACTCGATGGCAAGGCGACACAAGCCCAACCCGCTTTAGCGCTTCACAACTTAAAAACCTTGCTCCTGCGGGAAGACTAGATATTGACTCAGTGGGGCTCCTTGTTCTAACCCAAGACGGACGGATAGCTAGGCAACTCATCGGAGAGGACCATTCCATGGAGAAGGAGTATTTGGTCAGGGTTGAGTACCAAGGCAACGCAGGGAACATATCTACGCACTTTCCTGCTGACAAGCTTGAACTCTTGAGACACGGATTGTTGCTAGATGGGCAAGCCCTTTTGCCAGCACAAGTTGACTGGCAAAACCCTGAACAACTTCGTTTTGTTCTTATTGAGGGCAAAAAACGCCAAATCAGACGTATGTGCGAGCAAGTCGGCCTTCATGTTGTTGGACTTAAAAGAATCCGCATTGGTAATATTGTCCTGGGGCGTCTCCCGGTTGGTGAGTGGCGCTATTTGGGCCCTTCGGAGCGCTTTTAAACCCAATACGCCATCTAATTGCTTCCAATATTCGCCTCTCTAAGCCTATTTTTATTAATAATACCTAGCCTTTTTCACTCAATAGGGGGCTTGAAAACGTGACCAACACCCCCATTTCCTATTAGTTATTTTTATTAATTGTTGAGTTTCAAAATGAGCAAACAAACCCATGCCTTTCAAGCCGAAGTAGCTCAATTACTTCATTTGGTTACCCACTCTTTGTATTCCAACAAAGAGATTTTCTTGCGTGAGTTGGTATCAAACGCCTCCGATGCCTGTGATAAATTGCGTTATGAGGCACTCCATAACTCGTCGCTATTTGAGGAACAACCTAATTTAGATATTCGCATAAGTTTTGATAAAACCGCCAAAACAATCACCATCTCTGATACGGGGATTGGTATGAGCGAAAAAGAGGCAATCGATCATTTAGGAACCATTGCTAAGAGCGGAACAAAAGATTTTGTTGGTAAATTAAGCGATGATCAAAAAACCCAAGCAAAAGATACAGGATCTCTTATAGGTCAATTCGGAGTTGGTTTTTACTCTGGGTATATTGTTGCGGACCGAATAACTGTAGAGACCCGAAGAGCTGGCTTGAAACCCGAGGACGGCGTGCGCTGGTCAAGTGCTGGTACTGGGGCTTTTGAAGTTGAGAAGATTAGTCTCCAACAACGCGGTACTAGCGTGATTCTACATTTAAGAGATGATGCTGAGGAGTACCTGAGCGCGTGGAAAATAAAGTCTATCGTCTCTAAGTACTCGGATCACATTTCTTTACCCATACTCATGCGTAAAGAGGAGTGGCAAGACGGCAAAGACGGACAACCCGGAGAGATGGTTTTAACGGATGAATGGGAAACCGTCAACAAGGCCAACGCACTTTGGTCTAGGTCCAAAAAAGATATCACCTCTGAAGAGTACTCAGAATTCTATAAAGCGATTAGTCACGACTTTGAGGCGCCCCTGTCTTGGAGTCATAACAAAGTAGAGGGTTCAACCGAGTACACGCAGTTGCTGTATGTACCCGCTAAAGCCCCTTTTGATTTGTGGAACCGGGACAAAAAGGCTGGCATTAAGTTATACGTCAAACGCGTCTTTATCATGGACGATGCTGATGCGCTAATGCCCTCTTATCTTCGGTTTGTAAAGGGCATAGTCGACTCTGCGGACCTGCCACTTAATGTGAGCCGTGAATTGCTTCAGGAAAGCCGCGACGTGAAGGCAATCCGCGAGGGCAACACCAGACGCGTTCTCTCTATGCTTGAGGATCTAGCAAAGCGCAACACACCTGAGCCCCAAGCCACCCCAGAGGACAAAGAAGACGCAGGAAAGTACGAAACTTTCTACGCCGCATTTGGAGCCGTTCTCAAGGAAGGGTTGGGAGAGGATTTTGCAAACAAAGACAAGATTGCTCATTTACTTCGATTTGCAAGTTCAACTGTTGATTCAGTAACGGTCTCTTTTGCTGATTACAAATCCCGCATGAAACCTGAGCAGGAGGCCATTTACTACATCACTGCTGACAGTTTAGCCGCAGCCAAGAACAGTCCTCAACTCGAAGTATTTCGTAAAAAAGGCATCGAGGTACTCCTGATGACGGATCGTGTTGATGAATGGGCTCTTGGCTTTTTAAATGAGTTTGACTCTACCCCCCTCCAAAGCGTTGCCAAGGGTGCTGTTGATTTAGGCAAGCTACAAAATGAAGAAGAGAAAAAAGCTCAAGAGCAAGCAGCTGAAACTTTTAAACCGATTCTTGCAAAATTAAAGGAAGCCCTTAAAGATAAAGCTGAGGACGTTCGTATAACATCTCGATTAGTGGACTCACCTGCTTGCTTAGTTGTTAAAGACCAAGGAATGTCTCTGCAAATGTCCAGAATGCTAAAGCAAGCCGGACAAACTGCGCCCGAGGTTAAACCTATTTTAGAAGTTAACCCAGAGCACAGACTTGTCAAAAAACTAAGCAGTGACGAGGCAACTATCCACTTTCACGACTTGGCTCATATCTTATTCGATCAGGCTTTATTAGCTGAAGGTGGGTTGCCAGAGGATCCTGCTGAATACGTCAAGCGTGTAAATGCTCTGCTCGTTTAAAACTAACTTGGGTGCCCCCTTTGGGGGGTACATCAGTACTTAATTTTTAAACCAATTGTTAATCCAGTTTACCCATGCGTTTGACCAATTCGCTCATCTTTTTCGAGTCTGCCTGTACATAGCGCTCGAATTCAGTCGTATCCAAATACTGCAAAGGGCTCCCTGCGCCAATAATATTTTCCCGAACTCGCGTGTCATTTGCGACTATTTTTGTTGCCGCGCGAATCTTTTGGACAATCGGATCAGGTACGCCGGAGGGCACGAACAGACCTGACCACTGCGCATACTGAACATTTATACCTTCTTCTGCTAGAGTGCGTACCTCCGGCAACAGTTCTAGGCGGTTGTTTCCCCACTGTGCTAATGCTCTTAATTTACCGGCTTTAATATTTTGCATAACTGTTGTGGGTCCAGATGCTACTGCATCAATTTGTCCGCTAAGTAGCCCTACCAGCGCAGGGCCTGCACCCGTAAACGGGACATGCGTAAAACTCACCCCCGCACCCGCCTCCAACATCACCATTGGAACATGCATTGTTCCGTAGTTCCCAGATGATCCGTAGTTTATAGCGTTCGGTCTTTTTTTAGCATCATCAAGAAACTCTTTCAGGTTTCTCCAGGGAGCGTCTGCTCGGACAACTAAGACGGTTGGGTCTGCTGTGAACCGAGCAATGGGTTTCAAATCAGATAATGCGAACATTGGGCTGCGCCCCACTACTAAATCTGCCTCCGGAATGACCGTTATGGATGACAACGCCATAAGCAAGGTATATCCATCAGGTTTAGCCCGCGATACATAACCCATTCCAATTCCTCCCCCAGCACCCGCCTTGTTTTCAACCAATACTGTTTGGCCCAACTCACGAGTCAATGCTTCAGCTACAGGGCGCGCAACTATGTCTGCGACCCCGCCAGGAGGAAATGGCACCACCAATGTGATGGGCTTATTTGGATAGGGAGCACTTTGACTGAATACGAAGCTGCTTAAAGAACTAGACCAAAGTCCAAAGACGATGGTAATAATTGTTTTGTAAGTAACACTCATACTCACAAAGCGACTTTGGATTTTAAAAAATATATTTTCAGAAATTATCATTTCGCGCCTCCATTAGCAGACTTGATTGTCATTTTTTAGTTTGTTGTCAATTTAAACGATTAGAGGCGGTTCCTCCATCGCTTCAATTTGTTCGTTAAGTGTATCAATTTGCGTTTGCCAGTAGTCTGGACTCCAGAACCACGGAAAATTGATAGCAAATGTTGGGTCGTCCGCTCTCCTAGCGAGCCATGAACTGTAATGAATAAGCCTTAGCGTTCTAAGAGGTTCAATTAATTTTAATTCACTCACGTCAAAACTTCTAATACTTGTATATCCATCCATTAAGACCGATAACTGATAGCTTCTCTCTCGTCTATTGCCACTTTGAAGCATCCAAAGATCTTGGATAGATGCACCCATCTTTGCATCATCAAGATCGACAAAGTGAGGCCCGCCGCCTGGTAACTCCACAGGAGTCCACAATATGTTACCGGGATGACAATCGCCGTGTAAACGTAAAACTTGGTACGTCTGATTCATAGCTTGAGAAACTTTTTCCAATGCCCTTTGACAAACATTGAGCCATTTTTCCTCAAATTGCTCAGGTATACACCTTAAGTTAGTTAATAATTCCATGGGCTCTATCCCCATGGTTTGAACATCTACTGTTTCGCGATATTCGAATTTTTTCAAATCGCCAACATTATGTATTCTGGCTAAATATCTGCCTAACCATTCGATAACTTCAACATTATCTAACTCTGGGGATCTTCCCCCCCTTTTAGGGGAAACACTAAATAAAAAGTCTATCTCACAATCCATGCCTAGTGATTTTGTACTATGCACTGAAAGGCCATTAATGACCAACGGCGCTACTACTGGTATTTCCGCTTGTGCTAGTTCTAACGCAAATGTGTGCTCCTCTTGTATTTGCTCTAAACTCCAGCGCCCTGGTCTATAGAACTTGGCAACTACGCCGTTACCATTTTCTAACATAGCTAGATAGACTCTGTTCTCATAGGAACTTAAAGCACTGAGTCTGCCGTCGATTTCAAGTCCTAGGGCGGCTAACGCACTTTGTATTACATCTGGCGTTAATGCCTCATAGGGGTGCAATCTTTAAACTCCCCAGACGATGGGATTGCCTTGTGACTTACAAGTCCTCAACATTTCCAGGAACGGAATTACCCTCTGCTTAATTGTCACTGGGTCTACAGATTCATCTGAATCGCTCATACTAATTTTTAGTCTTTGCCCGTCTTTATCTTTTATTTGAGCTTTTGGGGCCGGGTGTGAATTTAATTCGTTATCAAGTATTACGCTCTCTAACCTTGTTATGGCATGATCCATATCTGATATTTCTATGATTCCCTTTGGTTCCGGATCCTTCCCTATTAATGTTAATACAAGCTTACCCCCCTCCTCCAACATGATGAGGTCTCCGCATGATTTCGATTTGAATTTAAATAACATTTTATTTGTCTTTTCTTTTTTTATGACTTACTGCTCAATACAGTCATTTAATATTTTGAGTACATGATCATTAAATGCGTCAGCTTGCTCATACTGAACCCAATGACCCGCGCTTGGAATTACCTTGAAGTTTTGAAGATTACAATTTTCAAGTCTAGCCTCTATGTCGTGCATATGCCCTTTGTAAAGAGCATCCAATTCACCCCATACTCCAAACACCTGGCACGTCCACTTCTTTTGCAACTCCAGTAATACACCACTCCTGGCTATACGCCTTCGTTTCAACCTGTCCCGCTCTATATTCTTTCGCTGCAACTCTACGGTATCTGCTTCAATCATATACTCATTCGCTAGCATCATTATTTTTAAATTATGATGATGCACACCATTTACTTCCGTAGGTGTCATATCTGAGCGTAACCCTCTAAGGGGCAGAGGTGAACCAGTTAATCCCAGGGCAGGGACTCCGACCAAAATTAGCTTACGTATTGAATCAGGATCATTAGCTGCTACATATCCTGCCAATAGCCCCCCAAATGAAAATCCGATAACATCAAGCGAATTAGCTCCCCCTATTTTCTGCATACCTTCATATACAAAAGGCGCCAGATCGTCCACGTCTAATGCGCCTGCAGGCAATTCAGAATCCCCGAATCCCGGTATATCTAGCGCCCATACTTCCCTCGTCATGCTTAGGTGTTTTATATTCCTCACCCAGTGAGTCCAACTCCCACTTCCGCCGTGAAATAGCACCACCTTTTCTTTCCCACCCTTATTCCAAACGTGCCATATCTGACGCCCGCCTTTCGTATCAATTTCTAATGAGTGAGATAAAGCTTCTATTTCTAAAACCGAGTCTTTAGAAAATTCGTCTTTCAAATACGACTCCTACAAGACAAAACGCCCACTTCTATATCTAAAAGTGGGCGTGAATGTTGGTTGCGCGAGCAAGATTTGAACTTGCGACCTTTGGGTTATGAGCCCAACGAGCTACCAGGCTGCTCCATCGCGCGTCAGATTCTCTATTGTAACCGGTATTTGATTTTTATGCTTCAGTATTTGGTGTCTCTTCTGATATTTCTGGTCGATCAACTAATTCAACCAATGCCATTGGTGCATTGTCACCTACTCTAAATCCCATTTTCAAAATTCTTGTGTATCCACCTGGACGAGTTTGGTAACGTGGTCCGAGCTCTGCAAAAAGCTTCACTACGTTTTCACGACTACGCAGGCGGTTAAAAGCTAAGCGCTTGTTAGCCAAGGTTGGCTCTTTGGCCAACGTGATCATAGGCTCAACGACGCGGCGAAGTTCTTTAGCTTTTGGAACCGTTGTTTTGATTGCTTCGTGCTCGATGAGAGAGTTCATCATGTTACGCAGCATCGCCAAGCGGTGTTCGCTTGTTCTATTGAGTTTTCTTAGTCCGTGTCCGTGACGCATGTTATTTCCTTTTCTTTATATTCCCCTTGCCGTATGAGGTACAAGGGGTGGACTGAATTGATTAAAAACGCCTCAGTGCTCTTCGCGTTTTAGATAATTGAATTAACGCTTATCTAAGCCTGCTGGAGGCCAGTTTTCCAACTTCATACCTAAAGTGAGGCCACGTGAAGCCAGAACTTCTTTGATTTCATTCAAAGATTTTCTTCCTAAATTAGGCGTCTTAAGTAATTCATTCTCAGTTCTTTGAATTAAATCACCGATATAGAAAATGTTTTCGGCCTTCAGGCAATTGGCTGACCTTACTGTTAACTCCAACTCGTCTACAGGACGTAACAAGATTGGATCAAATTGCTGGGCATTTCTTGGAGACGGTGAATCAAATGCAGCTAATTCGCTACCTTCGAGTTGTGCAAAGACAGCTAATTGCTCAACTAGAATTTTTGCTGAGGCACGTACTGCATCCTCAGCAGTAATTGCACCATTCGTTTCTATTTCAATAACCAAACGATCTAAATCCGTTCTTTGCTCTACACGCGCATTTTCAACGCTGTAACTTACACGTTTGACCGGTGAAAAAGATGCATCTAAGACGATGCGTCCAATAGATTTGTTTGGCTCATCCCCATAGCGGCGAACGGTTCCAGGAACATAGCCACGGCCTTGTTCAATCTTGAGTTGGATATCAATCTTGCCACCGTGCGAAAGATTCGCTATTACATGCTCAGGATTGATAATTTCGACATCGTGTGGAGTTTGAATATCAGATGCTACAACAGGGCCTTCGCCCTCTTTACGCAAACTTAAAGTTACCTCATCACGGTTATGCAATTTGAATACTACACCCTTCAAATTTAGCAAAATATTGACAACATCCTCTTGTACCCCATCTATTGAAGAGTACTCATGCAAAACACCAGCAATAGTTACCTCAGTCACCGCATAGCCAACCATTGATGAAAGAAGCACTCGGCGAATTGCGTTGCCTAAAGTGTGCCCGTAGCCACGCTCAAAGGGCTCTAGAGTAACTAATGCCCGGTTATGGCCTAATTGTTCAACGTTAATCGTTTTTGGTTTCAACAAGTTTGTTTGCATTCTTTTTAATCCTCTCAACACCCCCGGCTCGTTACACCGGTAAGGCTGAATTTTTTACCCCAAATTACTGCTAATTCGGGAGCTTCGAAGGCTAACGTACGCCTCAATTAACGCGAGTAAAGTTCAACAATCAATGACTCATTAACATCTGCTGCAAATTCATCGCGGTCTGGAACCTTCTTGAAGATACCCTCAGACTTATCTACATTAACTTCAACCCAAGCTGGCATGCCAATTTGAGTAGCCAGTTGAAGGGCCTCAAGAACGCGACCTTGCTTCTTAGATTTTTCACGAACTGCGACTACATCACCGGTCTTAACCAAATATGACGGAATGTTTACTTGCTGGCCGTTTACTGTAATGGCTTTATGAGAAACCAATTGGCGCGCTTCGGCCCGGGTTGACCCAAATCCCATGCGATACACAACGTTGTCCAATCTAGACTCTAGAAGGGATAGCAAGTTTGCACCTGTATTTCCTTTTTGACGATCAGCCATTGCAAAGTAACGACGGAACTGACGCTCAAGGACGCCGTACATACGTTTTACTTTTTGCTTTTCGCGAAGTTGTAAGCCAAAGTCAGATGTACGCTGACCTGAAGTACGACCATGTTGGCCTGGTTTACTATCGAATTTAGCTTTATCACTTATGGAGCGCCTAGCGCTCTTAAGGAAAAGATCTGTGCCTTCTCGGCGGGAGAGTTTGGCCTTAGGGCCTAAGTAACGTGCCACTTGAACATCCTTTAAATCATCTGCTTGCGCATTAAGCGCAAGGAGCTATTGGTATTAGTCCAATAGCGGTGGGCTTTAGAAAAAATTAAATGCGTCTACGCTTTTGAGGGCGACAACCATTATGAGGAACTGGTGTTACATCAGCTATAGAAGTGATGCGAATACCCAGTGCAGCGAGTGCTCTAACAGATGATTCACGACCGGGGCCAGGGCCTTTGATCTCTACATCTAAATTCTTTATTCCTTGATCCATGGCAGCTCGACCTGCAACCTCCGAAGCCACCTGAGCGGCAAAAGGGGTAGATTTACGCGAACCTTTGAAACCCTGGCCACCTGATGATGCCCAGGACAAGGAATTTCCCTGACGATCAGTAATAGTAATGATCGTATTGTTAAAAGATGCATGCACGTGTGCTATTCCGTCGGCAACGTTCTTACGAACCTTCTTACGGACACGTTGTGCTGCTGAATTGGCGGGTGCTTTAGCCATAGTTATGCCTCAATTATTTCTTCAGTGCTGCAGCGGCCTTACGGGGACCTTTGCGCGTACGAGCGTTAGTGCGGGTGCGTTGTCCCCGCATCGGTAGACCTCTACGATGACGGAAACCGCGGTAACAACCAATGTCCATCAAACGCTTGATGTTCATTGTTATCTCACGGCGCAAATCACCTTCTATGGTGAGAACACCAATTTGATCGCGAATTTTCTCTAAATCAGAGTCGGTTAAGTCTTTGATTTTTTTAGAATAAGCGATGCCGCACATCTCGCAAATTTTGCGAGCGCGCGTTCGGCCAATGCCATAAATCGCAGTCAAGCCGATTTCAGCGTGCTTGTGCGGGGGAATGTTAATACCAGCGATACGTGCCATGTGATTCCTCTATTTTCCTATTCAGAGTTAGCCTTGACGCTGCTTGTGGCGTGGATCAGTACAAATGATTCTCACGACACCTTTGCGACGAATTACTTTGCAGTTGCGGCACAACTTTTTGACCGAAGCCGAAACTCTCATATATTTCTCCTAAAAACTCTTTGCCTTCATCACCCCAAATTAAATTGAGGCATACATTTACAACTCTTGAACCTTACTTTGCCTACTTTGCCCGGAAAACAATCCGCGCCCTAGTCAAATCGTATGGCGTCATCTCAACCGTAACCTTATCTCCTGGCAGTATGCGAATGTAGTGCATTCTCATCTTGCCTGATATGTGACCTAAAACCACATGTCCATTTTCCAACTTGACTCTAAAAGTCGCATTGGGGAGATTTTCAACAATCTCACCCTGCATCTGAATGACATCATCCTTCGCCATTCCTTTTAAGCACCTAATGCAGACTTAAAATTCGCTTTCTTCAGTAGCGACTCATACTGTTGGCTCATCAAGTAATTTTGTACTTGCGCCATAAAATCCATCGTAACAACTACGATAATCATGAGAGACGTACCTCCAAAATAGAAGGGTACGTTATATTTCAAGATTAAAAACTCTGGCAACAAACAAACGAATGTAATGTATACAGCGCCTGCCAAAGTCAGGCGAATTAAAATCTTATCAATGTATTTTGCTGTTTGATCGCCTGGGCGTATTCCGGGAATAAACGCTCCTGATTTTTTCAAATTATCAGCGGTCTCTCTACTGTTGAATACCAAAGCAGTGTAAAAGAAACAGAAAAACACAATAGCGGCTGCATAAAGCAAAACATAGATTGGCTGACCTGGAGATAAAGCCGAAGCAATATCCTTCAACCAACGCATGCCATCACCCGTACTGAACCAGCTAACTACTGTGGTGGGCAACAAAATTATTGATGAAGCAAAAATGGGAGGGATCACGCCTGACATGTTCAACTTTAAAGGCAAATGTGAGGACTGACCACCATAAACCTTGTTGCCGACTTGACGTCTAGCATAGTTAACCAAAATCTTACGCTGACCACGCTCTACAAAAACAACAAAATACGTAACGCCGCCAACAACCAGGACTACAAACAAAGCAATGATGATACTCATTGCCCCCGTTCTAACCAACTCCAACAATCCACCAATTGAATTAGGCAACCCTGCAGCTATACCAGAGAAAATCAGAATTGAGATACCGTTGCCCAAACCACGCTCTGTAATCTGCTCACCCAACCACATCAGAAACATTGTTCCCGATGTGAGGCTGACCATGGCCGTCACTCTAAAACCAAAACCTGGAGTTACTACCAATCCGGCGGAAGACTCTAAGGCAAGCGCGATACCCATTGATTGAAAGAGTGCCAATCCAAGCGTTCCGTAACGTGTGTACTGAGTAATCTTTCGTCTGCCTGACTCACCTTCCTTCTTCAACTGCTCGAATGTGGGAACGACGTAACCCAACAGCTGCATAATAATTGAGGCCGATATGTATGGCATGATGCCAAGAGCGAAAACAGTAAATCTGGACAATGCCCCGCCTGAGAACATATTGAATAGACTTAATATACCGCCCTGTCTGCCACTAAACAATTGCTGCAATTGAGCTGGGTCGATACCGGGCACAGGAATGTGTGCACCTAGTCGATAAACAACTAAAGCCAACAACAAGAAAACAAGCCGACGACGCAAGTCACCGTACTTATCTGCTTTTCCTGTTGATGCACTTGTAACCACGTTCTACCTTTTTTAAGCGACTGATCCGCCAGCAGCCTCAATGGCCGCCTTAGCACCTGCTGTTGCACCGATACCATTCAACTTGATAGCACGAGTAATCTCACCCGTCTTTATAACCTTGACTACCTTAGCCATTTCAGCAACCAATCCGGCTTGCTTCAGTGCCAAGACATCAATTTCGGCCAGATCAAGAGCAGACAAAGCTGATAAAGTAACCTCAGCATTGAATTTAAGTAAATGTGACTTGAATCCACGCTTTGGCAAACGTCTTTGGAGTGGCATTTGACCGCCCTCGAAACCTACCTTATGGTATCCGCCTGAGCGGGATTTCTGCCCCTTATGTCCTCGTCCGGCCGTCTTACCCAACCCAGATCCGATTCCGCGACCTACTCGTCTGCGATTAGGACGTGAACCATCTGCGGGCTTTATGTCGTTGAGTTCCATGCTAAACCTTTAAAGCACTTTGACCAGATAACTGATCTTGTTGATCATTCCGCGAACCGCAGGTGAATCTTGCAATTCACTTACGCTTCCTATTTTGCGAAGCCCCAAACCACGGACTGTTGCACGGTGAGACTCTCTTGTACCAATTGGACTACGAACCAATTGAACTTTTAATGTTTGAGCTGTTGTCATTTGATTCCCCTCATTAAACGAAGAGTTCTTCGACAGATTTACCGCGCTTAGCAGCTACTTCTGAAGGAGTTGTCGAATTTATCAACGCATCAAGTGTTGCTCTCACCATGTTGTAAGGATTTGATGAACCATGGCTTTTAGCCACAATGTCAGTAATCCCCATTACTTCAAACACGGCTCGCATTGGACCACCCGCGATAATTCCAGTCCCTTTTGGGGCAGGAGCCATCATTACACTTGCCGCACCATGGTGACCCGTTACGTTGTGAAAAATGGTTCCATTTTTCAATGAAATTTTGTGCATATTGCGACGAGCTTCTTCCATCGCTTTTTGTACTGCCGCAGGCACTTCCTTAGACTTGCCCTTGCCCATACCTACTCTTCCGTCGCCATCACCAACAACAGTTAATGCAGCAAAAGCCAGAATTCGTCCGCCCTTCACTACTTTAGTCACGCGATTTACCGCAATCATTTTTTCGCGCAAACCGTCATCACGACTGTCGTCTTGCACCTTAGCTTGAACTTTTGCCATGTTTTACCTATCCGATCTGCTTAAAACTGCAAGCCTGCTTCACGAGCGGCATTGGCCAAAGCCTTGACACGCCCGTGATATGCATATCCAGCGCGGTCAAATGCAACTTTTTCCACGCCAACTGCTTTTGCTTTTTCAGCAATGCGCTTGCCAACCAACTCAGCCGCAGTCGCATTACCACCCTTACCCGATCCACCCAAAGTTTTCTTGACCTCTACCTCTGCTGTAGAAGCGGTAGCCAAAATTTTGGAACCATCGCCAGAAATAACGCTGGCATAGATGTGCAGATTGGTTCTGTTTACAGTCAGGCGTGCAACGCCTTGTGTAGCTATTCTGATTCTTGTTTGACGAGCCCTGCGAAGACGCTGCTCTTTCTTGCTTATCATGTTGCAGCCCCTTATTTCTTCTTGGTCTCTTTGATCGTGATCGTCTCATCCGAATATCGAATGCCCTTGCCTTTATAGGGCTCAGGAGGACGAACCGAGCGAATTTCAGCAGCTATTTGACCAACACGCTGACGATCAGCGCCTTTAATCAAAATCTCTGTTGGCGCAGGTGTTTCCACCTTAATGCCTGCTGGCATTTCAATATTTACTGGATGGGAATACCCAACAGTTAAATTGAGCTTTGTGCCTTGAGCCTGAGCCTTGTAACCAACTCCAACCAAATTAAGCTTCTTCTCAAAACCTTTTGTTACACCAACAACCATGTTGTTGATGAGTTGACGCATAGTGCCACTCATTGCGTTGGCCTCCCGCGAATCATCAGCAGGAGCAAAGCTGAGCTTTCCACCCTCATTATTGATTTTCACCAAAGAATTGGCATGCATTGTTAATGTACCGCCTGTACCCTTAACACTGATTACATCTTCCTTGATCGATACATCCACTCCTTGCGGAATGGCTACAGGCATTTTTGCTACTCGGGACATATTGTGTTTCTCCTGCCTTTTATGCGACGTAACACAAAACTTCGCCGCCCACGCCACTTGCGCGCGCCTTACGGTCTGTCATTACACCCTTGGGCGTCGTGATGATAGCCACACCTAGTCCATTTTTGACCTGGGGTATCGCATCTCTGCCCTTGTAAACACGAAGGCCAGGTCGACTGACACGCTCGATGCGCTCAATTACAGGACGTCCAGCGTAATATTTGAGTGCGATTTCAAGCTCAGCTTTCCCATCGTCACTTTTGACATTAAACCCGTCAATATAGCCTTCTTCTTTCAAAACCTGAACGATTGCTATCTTCACCTTGGAAGAAGGAACCGATACGGTTGGTTTTGCCACCATTTGCGCATTTCTAATGCGAGTTAACAAATCGGCAATTGGATCACTCATACTCATGTGGAATCTCCTTGCCTGTTACCAACTAGCCTTGGTGACACCAGGAATGGTGCCCTCAAATGCCATTTCGCGAACCTTGGAACGTCCAAGTCCAAACTGACGGTACGTCCCGCGTGGGCGCCCCGTTAATACACAACGATTACGCTGTCGCGTAGGATTAGCATTGCGAGGAAGTTTTTGCAACTCAAGGCGCGCAGCTGCACGCTCTTCGTTACTCCGCTTTGCATCCGTAGAGATTGCCTTAAGCTCCGCATATTTCTTTGCGTACTTTGCAACCAACTTATCTCTTTTGAGCTCACGCTCGATTAATGCTACTTTAGCCACGTACCACCTCAGTTCTTAAACGGGAAACGGAAAGCTGATAAAAGCGCTTTGCACTCATCATCTGACTTAGCCGTTGTGGTGATGCTGATATTGAGACCGCGCAAGGCATCTACCTTGTCATACTCAATTTCAGGAAAAATGATCTGCTCTTTTACGCCGATGTTGTAGTTGCCTCTTCCATCGAACGCACGCCCAGATACACCGCGAAAATCTCTTACTCGAGGCAATGCTACGGTAACAAAACGATCCAAGAATTCATACATTCTTACACCGCGCAATGTGACCATACAGCCAATAGCCTGGCCTTCGCGAATCTTAAATCCTGCAATAGCTTTACGAGACTTAGTGACAACAGGCTTTTGACCTGAGATTTTCGTCAAATCACTAACAGCATGCTCCATCACCTTTTTATCAGCAACCGCCTCGCTTACACCCATATTAAGAGTGATTTTAGTGAGTCGCGGCACCTGCATTGGAGATTTGTAACCAAATTTCTCAATGAGTAGCGGAACTACTTTTTCTTTGTATTGTTCTTGAAGTCGTGCCATGATTACGCCACCTTAATTTCTTCACCCGAGGACTTGAAGATACGTATCTTCTTGCCATCAGCCAAAAGCTTAATTCCGACACGATCAGCCTTGCCCGTAGTAGCGTTATAAATCGCCACATTAGACTGGTGAATCGGCATCGTCTTATCAACAATACCACCCGAAGTTCCCGCCATAGGATTGGGCTTAGTATGCTTCTTAACCAAATTGATGCCTTCTACAACGAGATGACTCTCGTCTTTGCGAAGAGACACTGTGCCACGCTTGCCTTTATCTCGGCCAGCAATGACGATAACTTCGTCGCCTTTGCGGATCTTATTCATGACCAGGGTCCTTACAAAACTTCAGGGGCCAATGACACGATCTTCATAAAGCGCTCGTTACGCAGTTCACGCGTAACGGGGCCAAAGATACGAGTACCAATAGGCTCTAACTTGTTATTCAGCAATACTGCCGCGTTACCGTCGAATTTAATCAAGGAACCATCGCCACGGCGAATTCCCTTTGCGGTACGCACCACAACCGCGCTGTAGACTTCGCCTTTTTTGACGCGTCCACGTGGCGCAGCTTCTTTAATGCTGACTTTAATAATGTCGCCGACACTTGCATAGCGACGCTTCGATCCGCCTAGCACTTTGATGCATAAGACAGATTTGGCGCCGGTGTTATCAGCGACCTCTAATCGAGATTCAGTTTGGATCATTTTTCTTATTCCCAACTTGCATCAGCTTTGCTCACTCGCTAGAACAAACTTGGCCGATCAGTCTTGGTCCCGTCATCAATACGCTGAACCACTCAGCGTACCTTTGTTTGGGTTAGAACAACTACGCAAAATTGCGCAGAGCCTGCTATTATGGCATATATTTAATCCTTTTACAACCCTGAGACAAGAATATTTTTAATGGCACACGGTTACGCGCCCGCCGCCCTCCAAATATTGTGTCAATTTGCAACAGTTACGCCCCCAGAATGCTGCTCCTTCGAATACTAAAGGATTATTAAATTGCTTAAATACAGTAACACGCTGCTATTAATACTCAATAGTTACAATTTAACTGCGTACAACCCCACCTCAAAACTATGAATACCCCGTTAATTAAATCAACCGGCAACATTACATTCATTGGCGGAGGCAATATGGCCGCCGCCATGATTAAGGGCCTAATTGCGAACGGCTTTGAGAGCGCCCGAATTATTGCAATCGAGCCCTCAGTCGAAGCGAGAGCTCGTCTTTCCCAAGAGTTCTCAATCCAATGTGTTTCAGATCCTATTGATGATCTCTCTTGGCAGGACTCTTCCTTACTTGTCTGGGCCGTTAAACCTCAGCAAATGAAAGCCGCTTGTGATTCCATTGCTCACCTGTGCACCAACGCTTTGCATCTCAGCGTTGCAGCAGGCATACCAACCTCAAGTATTGCTAAATGGCTTGGCACCGAACGAATTGTGCGAGCGATGCCCAATACACCCGCACTAATCGGTCTTGGACAAACCGGCCTTTTCGCCCGCCCAGGGGTAACTTTTGAAGAGCGAAATCAAATTGAACAGATCATCAAGGGCACAGGACGTTCTATTTGGCTGAATGATGAAACACTTTTAGATGGCGTAACGGCAATTTCAGGCTCAGGACCAGCTTATGTTTTTTATTTTCTTGAAGCATTGTCAGAAGCTGGCGTGGAGCTAGGCCTAAAACCAGAGGACGCAAAACAACTCGCTATTGGTACATTCATTGGCGCAAGCCAACTCGCTCAACAAAGTGCTGATTCATTGTTGACGCTTCGTGAACGGGTGACCTCTAAAGGGGGCACTACAGAGGCAGCACTCACCCACATGCTGAACATTGACTTGGGTTCAAAATTTAAGGACGCCGTAAAAATAGCCCACAAAAAAGCTATTCAACTTGGCGTCAATTACGGCAATTAGACTGACTTTTATAGTCTCTTAGGTTTATGCGACAATTTAGATATTGATTTATTTTCTTGGACTCAAATATTATGAACAAACTTTTAATCACCCTCTTGAGCGCTGCAGCTTTATCTACCCCGCTTTTAAGTACAGCACAAACTGCTGCTCCGGCAGCCCCCGCAGCCCCCTCTGTTGCTCCAACCGCTACCCCGACTACTGATGCAACCCCCTCAAAGCCAGCTAAAAAAGCTAAAAAGCATAAAAAGCATAAGGCGAAAAAAGCCAAGACACAGTAATTTTGTTTTATGCTCCATTAAAAATACCACCTGTCCCGGTGGTTTTTTTTAGACCAACTGAGTTAACCAAGTCCTTCAAACGCTTAGAAGCATAAATGTTATTTAAAGATAGCTCAACACAACACCGACGAATAAAGTGGCACCAAGCCAATGGTTTAAACGAAAAGCTTTAAAACATTTCTCTCGGTCACGCTTTCGGATTAACATGAAATGAGCAAAAGCCTGCAATATAGCCAAAATCACACTTAGGTTAATCCATAAGCCTGGTCTAGTTGATACCAACAGGTACCACCATGAACCGAGGTAAATTGCATAAAAAATCATAATGCAAAGCACGTCATATTTTGCAAGAGTAATGGCCGAAGTTTTTATCCCAATCTTAATATCATCATCTCTATCAACCATTGCATATTCCGTATCGTAAGCAAGCACCCAAAACAAATTGCTCCCGAGCAAACACCATGCAAAAGGCGGCACAACATCAGCCGCATGTAATGCGGATAAGTTTTCCCCGTTTATTGCAGAAAAAGCCATAGGTATACCAAAACTGAATGCAACGCCAAGAACCGCCTGCGGCATAGACACAAATCGCTTTGCAAAGGGGTAAGCAATAGCTATTAAGAGTGCTGCAAACGACCAAACCACACACACGCGGTTCGTTGTTAATACAAGTAAAAATGCGATAAGGGCGATCATTGCACCCAAATAAATGGCCTCTTTTACGCTGACTTGTCCACTTGTGACCGGTCGATTTGCAGTTCTCTTAACGTGCCGGTCAAATTCCTTATCTGCTACATCATTAATGCAGCAGCCAGCACTTCGCATGAGAAACGTGCCTAAAACGAAAACTGTTAATAAATGTAAACCAGGATATCCACCTTTCGCAATCCACAGGGCACTCAGAGACGGCCATAGCAAAAGTAACCACCCAGCGGGTCTGTTCCACCTTATTAAGTCTAGGTATAAGTCCAGGTTCGCTCGAGTTAACCCAAAGGCAGTTCTTGGCATAAACGCTTTCTCTTAAGACGACAACAAAGTTACGCCTTGTAAATTACAGGCATAAATTGCGTTTCTAAGTGCGGCAATCGCTTCATAACGAGTGAAGCTTCGCCGCCAAGCTAAAACAACCCTGCGCGAAGGGGGATTGTTGCCTTCATCAACAATTGGAACATAGCGAATATATGTTTCCTCCGATGTAGGCTTACGCTTTGAGTTAAAAGCCAAGGCTTCTTTGGACACGCTCAATCTAGGAACCAAAGTTACGCCCATTCCGGCCGCCACCATATGCTTAATTGTTTCTAGGGAAGAGCCCTCAAAACTGCGTTTAATTCCCCCCGCATCACTTGAGAACCTAGCAAACTCGGGACACACTTCAAGTACATGGTCTCTAAAGCAATGCCCCGCGCCTAACAACAACATCGTTTCAGCCTTAAGTTCTTGAGGGCTGATATGCTCCCTCATAGCGAGAGGATGGGAACTGGGGAGTGCAGCCAAAAAGGGTTCGTCATACAAAGGAGCAGTTGCAAGCCCTGCATCTGGAAAGGGCTCAGCCATGATTGCACAATCTATTTCTCCAGTTCTAAGCATTTCAAGTAATCTGACGGTAAAGTTTTCCTGGAGGATTAAAGGCATTTGTGGAGAGTTAGCGATTGCTTTGAGCACTAGGTGGGGTAACAAATAAGGTCCAATGGTATAGATGACTCCTAGCTTTAGAGGGCCCGCTAATGGATCCTTTCCCCTTTTAGCAATTTCTTTAATGTTGGCTGCCTGCTCTAAAACACTTTGTGCTTGCCTGACAATTTCATCTCCCAAAGCTGTTACGGCTACTTCATTTGCACTTCGCTCAAAAAGCTTTACCTCTAATTCATCTTCCAACTTCTTAATGGCAACAGACAAAGTCGGTTGAGAGACGAAGCAGGCATCTGCTGCGCGTCCGAAGTGTTTTTCTCTAGCCACGGCAACAATATATTTCAGCTCAGTCAAAGTCATAATTACGCTTTCAAATATTCCAGTTTATGTCCCAACCAACGTGCAACGTGTTCCTGCGCTTGCACGGGATATGAATCCAGCATCTTAGGGGCCAAATCTTGAGCCCAATCTAGCCACTCTTGGTCTGTACTCAAGTCCGCAAAACGCAGCATTGCCGCACCAGATTGTCTTGACCCTAGAAACTCCCCCGGCCCTCTTATTTCTAAATCTCTTCTCGCTATTTCAAAGCCATCTTGAGTTTGCGCCATCGCCTTTAATCGTTCCCGCGCAGTCTCTCCTAATCTGCCGTGCTCGCCTAAGGAGTACATTAAAACGCAAGCTGACGCAGCTGCGCCCCGCCCAACACGACCTCTAAGTTGGTGCAATTGACTCAATCCGAATCGCTCTGCGTGCTCAATCACCATTAATGAAGCATTTGGCACATCTACTCCAACCTCAATCACAGTTGTGCTTACGAGCACTCCCGTCTTACCGTCTGTGAATTGTTGCATGACATCCTTTTTATCAGCTGTCGGCATTTTTGAATGTAACAAACCCACATTGATTCCAGGTAAAGATTCGCTGAGCAATTGGTGAGTCTGGGTAGCGTTAACCAAATCGAGCGCCTCACTATCCTCAATAAGGGGACAAACCCAGTAGACCTGTCGCCCTAGACTAATTTGTGCTTTGATTCGGGTCACGACCTCATCTCTTCTTTGATCTGAGATGACTTTTGTAACAACAGGAGTTCGTCCCGGAGGGAGTTCATCCAGGGTGGAGACATCTAAGTCAGCGTAGTAACTCATTGCAAGCGTTCTCGGGATCGGAGTGGCACTCATCATCAACAAATGTGGTTCTTGATCTTGAAGTTTTGCCTTTAAAGCAAGTCTTTGGGCAACGCCGAAGCGGTGCTGTTCATCAATCAAAACTAAACCTAGGGAGCGAAACTTAACCTGATCTTGAATCACGGCGTGTGTACCAATTACCAAGGCGGCCTGACCGTCCTGAGTAATCTCCAACATCTTTTGGCGCTCCTTTTTCTTTTGACTTCCAGATAGCCAAGCTACTAAAAGATTTTTCTTTTCAAGCAGTGGCGCTAACCAATCTACTAATTTTTTGAAATGTTGTTCGGCCAGTATTTCAGTTGGGGCCATCAATACGCACTGGTATCCGGAATCGATACACTGAGTAGCCGCTAAAGCAGCTACTACAGTTTTGCCTGAGCCAACATCACCTTGGAGCAATCGGTACATAGGAGTTGTTTTGGCAATATCTCTGGTAATTTCGCTCACGACTCTGCTCTGAGCATTCGTCAATTGAAACGGTAAGATTTGTAAAAGCTCTTTAGTTAAACAATTAACACCTCCCACTTCTCCAGACAAATTCGGAGCCATGAGACTTTGTCTTTCCCGCTTGGCTCGAAGTTGCGAGATTTGTTGGGCTAACAATTCCTCAGCCTTTAAGCGTTGCCATGCAGGGTGCGTTTTATCCTCCAGTTGCGCAATAGATACACCTGCTGTAGGGGCATGTAAGAACTGAACAGCCTTAACGAGGGGCCACATACTCTCAGATTGGTACTCAGTAGGAATAGTCTCTTGGAATGCACCCAAGCGTATGCACCGGTCAAGTCCCGTCATTACAGCGCGCTTCAAATAGGACTGAGGGAGACCGGCAGTTGTTGAATAAACCGGTGTTAGGGTTGTGGGTAACACATCATCAAATGCATGGATACTGGGGTGCATCATGGTCTTGCCAAGCATACCGCCTTTGATTTCGCCTCTTAAGCGAACTTTTTTGCCAACTGCCAAGCTTTTTTGCAGGGATGGATAAAAATTGAAAAATCTAAGGGTACAAAAATCTCCCAAGGTTTCACCCAATTCATTTTCATTTGGGCTTGGAACCTTTACTAGCCCATTAAATTTAATCTCCTGGACTTGAACAATCAATTGGCGACGGGGTTTGAAAACGACTTCAGAACTTTTGACCACAGCTAAGAATTGAACCGAGTCTGCGTCCCGAGCTTGGTCAAGAGAGGCCCAGTGGGTTTCGTCCTCATAACGCATAGGCAAATGCAGTCCCAAATCGATGTCCCGCAGCAAACCCATTTTCCTAAGCGCTTTTTGCGGCGCAGAGAGGGGTTTGGATGCATAAGAAGAATTCGTCATACCTACATTGTGCCCTTGTTAAACGCTAACATTTTTCGGTCAAAATTCAGTTGTATCCCTAAGCTAGTGCAAAATAGGACCCATTAAAAGTAAATATCTCTTTACTTCTATCCCAAAAAACAACTTTTGGTGATAACTCCAAAAGTGACCCATTTTTATGTCCCTTGATAACCCAAATGAAAAACGCCCTGCTGAGCTTAATCGGCTGAGTGATTATGATTTTGTTTTACCTCAACACTTAATCGCTCAACATCCTGCAACGACACGTAGCGCATCTAGACTTTTAGATGGACGCAAAGATGTGCCCTCAGATCTTATTTTCAATCAATTACCAAGTTTACTTAGTGAAGGCGATTTATTGCTCTTCAACGACACACAGGTGATTAAGGCAAGACTATTTGGATCAAAAAAAAGTGGAGGAAAGCTTGAATTATTGATTGAGCGCGTCCTGCCTAAATCACCCTCAGAGTCCAATTACTGCGTTGCAGCCCACATGAGGGTTAGCAAAAAACCACACCTTGGCGATACCCTACTTATGAAAGGAGGCTTTACAGCGGAACTTTTGGGACGTTGGCCCAATGACGACGGCCCGTTATATCTTTTGTCTTTTAAAGAAGATCCATTTGAATTGATGCATAAACATGGACACGTACCTCTTCCACCCTACGTGGAGCACGCCGATGATTTTGAAGATGTTGAACGGTATCAGTCCATATTTGCTAGGAACCCGGGAGCTGTAGCCGCGCCGACTGCATCTCTGCACTTTGATCCAGAACTCGTTCAACGGCTATCAAACAAAGGTGTTGAATCAGCTCAATTGACTTTACACATCGGTGCAGGCACATTTCAACCTGTAAAAACCGATGACATCAATCTCCACCAAATGCATAGTGAGTGGTACAGCGTGCCTAATCAAACACTAAAGGCTATAGAGAAATGTAAGGAAAAGGGCGGACGAGTAATTGCCGTTGGAACAACGGCCGTCAGATCTATTGAGTCTTGGGCTAAAACGGGCCTAACAAGCGCAGAAACTTCAATTTTTATACGTCCTGGTTTCGAATTTAAAGTCGTTGATTTAATGATCACTAACTTTCACCTGCCAAAGTCAACTTTACTGATGTTGGTTAGCGCGTTTGCCGGCTACGAGCATATTAAAAAACTGTATCAATACGCCATTGAGAGCGAGTACCGTTTCTTTAGCTACGGAGACGCAATGCTGCTTGACAGACGCCTAATTCATTCGGCCTGAATACCTGCATAAGCCGCAACCCTTGCCCAGCGCACCAGTTCTGAGCGCAGAAAATCAGTCGTTTTCTCAGGTGTTGTAAAGAAAGGTTCGAAGCCCAACTCTGCAAATTTCTTTTTCAAGTCCTCGCTCTGTCCGATCTTTAAAAAGGTGTCATTCAGCTTTTTAACCACCGGGGCTGGGGTTCCGGCAGGCGCAAAAACAGCGAACCAGTTTTGCAAATCGACATCTTTATAACCCAAGTCGTTTAATGTTGGAACATTAGGTAATGCATTATTTCTCTGTGCCGAGCCCTGTGCTAAAACCTTAATTTTTCCCTGCTGAATGAAGGGTAACGCATTTTGCAGAGGACTAAACATATAGTTAATTTGTCCCCCGACTAGATCTGCCATTGATTGAGATTGCCCTTTATAGGGAATATGCGTTGTTTTAAGCCCTGCTAACTGATTAAAGAACTCGCTATGGAGGTGTTGGGGGCTTCCGGTGCCTGCGGATCCGTAATTGAGCTCTCCAGGATGCGCTTTTGCATATTCAATAAATTCCTTAACGCTATTTACCTTCAAGGATGGATGCACGACGAGGACAACTCCTGTTTGTCCGATTAAGGTAATGGGCTGAAAGTCTTTTAACAACTCATAGGGCAATTTTTTATACACGGCTACGTTACTAGCAATTGTTCCTGGAGTAACCAATAAAGTGTACCCATCGGGCTTTGAGTGGGCAACAAGTTCAGCTCCAATATTACCGCCCCCACCAAGTCGGTTCTCAATTACAAAACTTTGCCCCAGTGCATCTCCCAATTTTTGTCCTGTTAACCGAGCTAGCAGGTCCGTGCCCCCTCCCGCGGCAACAGGGACAATTACTTGGACGGGGCGATTTGGATAAACTTGCCCAATGCTAAGTTGACAAAAAAATACGAACGAAAGAATAAACCTATTTTTCAAGGACTTTAAAGAAAATAATTTTGCAATCTTCATTGAAACACCATTAGTTCTAAATTCAAATACAAGTTTCGTGGACAATATCAATTGTCGCTCTTTTACTTTAGAAAATGCAATATAAACATATCCACTTCTTTTTTGGGGAACATCCATGATCTCATCAGCAAACCCGTCATTAATCGATGATCTTGTGAGTGCCAATCATATCTTAGTCAATGAAGGCGTATTAGATGGGTTTGGTCATATCAGTGTTAGACACGATAAACACCCCGATCTCTTTCTCATTGCCAAAAGCATGGCACCTGCGCTTGTGACGGCTGATGACATTGTATGTTGCAATCTTGAGGGCGAGGTGATCGCACCAATCGGAACAAAGACTTACGTAGAGCGATTCATACACAGCGAAATCTACAAAGTTAGACCCGACGTGCAGTCCGTAATTCATTCACACTCCCCTGCGGTGATTCCATTTGGGGTCACAGGGGAGCGACTTCGTCCCATTTGTCATATGAGTGGCTTCCTTGGAGCCTTAACACCGGTGTATGAAATCCGCAATAGTGTCGGAGAAAGCTCTGATTTACTTATTCGCAGTCAATCCTTAGGGCATGATTTGGCCAATGTATTAAAAGAACACGCAGTAGCACTTTTGCGTGGCCACGGTAACGTTTGTGTGGGAATATCTATTCAACAGGCGGTCTACCGGGCCATTTACACTGAAAACAATGCAAAACTTCAACTTCAGGCAAAACCACTCGGAGAAATAACCTACTTAAGTGCTGCAGAAGCGCAGGCAACTGCTGAGATGAATGATCAACACCTGGATCGTCCGTGGCAGATGTGGAAGCGCAGAGCACAATCCTCTAAGCTTTACTAATTTTTAGAGAAGATTTAAGGTCCTTTTAAAATAACCCTTCATGAAATTTGAACTCTTAAAAACCGACGGCTATGCGCGTCGCGGTCGCCTCGCACTCAACCACGGCGTCGTTGAGACGCCCATTTTCATGCCAGTGGGCACATACGGTACTGTTAAGGGTGTTATGCCTCAAAGCCTTGAGGATATGGGAGCTCAAATCATTTTGGGCAACACGTTTCACCTGTGGATGAGACCAGGCCTAGACGTTATAAACAAATTCAATGGGCTACATAGCTTTGAGAATTGGCACAAACCCATACTCACTGACAGCGGAGGATTTCAAGTTTGGAGTCTCGGTGCGATGCGTCGAATTAGTGAGGAGGGGGTAAAGTTTTCAAGCCCGGTGAATGGGGATAAATTATTCTTAACCCCCGAAATTAGCATCCAAATCCAAACAGCACTCAACAGCGATGTTGTAATGCAGTTTGATGAATGCACCCCCTACGAATTAAACGGAGTTTTAACCAGCGAGATGGATGCTAGAGCTTCAATGGAGTTGAGTCTTCGTTGGGCAAGAAGATGCCAGGAAGAATTTTTACGCCTAGAAAATCCTAACGCTTTGTTTGGGATAGTTCAGGGAGGCATGTACGAAGGACTTCGCGAGGAGTCCCTTCAAAATCTTGTAGAAATGGATCTGCCCGGATATGCTGTTGGTGGAGTAAGCGTAGGCGAACCTAAGGAAGAAATGCTCCGAATCATGGAGCACACTCCTCACCGTTTACCCCCCCATAAACCACGCTATTTAATGGGCGTTGGAACTCCAGAAGACTTAGTCGCAGGAGTAACAAACGGGGTTGATATGTTTGATTGTGTGATGCCCACACGAAACGCTCGAAACGGTCATTATTTCACCCGGTTTGGTGACCTTAAGATTCGCAATGCTCGTTATAAATCTGATTTATCGCCAATAGACCCTAGTTGCAGTTGCTATACCTGTGCAGGATCATCGAACGCAAGCGTAGCAAAATCTTCACCATCAAGCGGATTCAGTCGCGCCTACCTGCACCATCTTGATAGATGCGGCGAAATGTTGGGGCCGATGCTAGCAAGCATTCATAACTTGCATTATTTCTTAAATCTTGCGAAGGAAATGCGCACAGCACTAGATGTCAATCAATTCCCCATGTTTGTGAATCAGTTTCATGCAGATCGATCCAGAGGCATTTAATCTAATACCAATATATATTTGATAAAAATACAACCTGCTAACGCATCATGATTGTTAAGGTTGACAGAAATATATAAATTTTCTTGTCAACATTTTAAAGCGTGGCCCCGTTGAATACTTACTCCAACTAAATGGAGAGTTTTTAAATAACCTAAGGACACATCATGAAAAATTTTAAAGCTACTGCTCTTTTATCTTTATTCTCAATTGCATTTAGTGCATCGTTTGCAGCTACGCCTAATGTTCAAACCTCAAGCGCTGCTACTCCAGCCTCGTCCGCTGTTTCTGCCCCCGTCGCTAGCTCAAATCCAAAAATAGTTAATGCACCGGCTCAAGACCAAAAAAAGGATGTGACCAAACCCCAATCAAAATCACCGACCAAAGGTGGCGAGGACGTTGGAAAGGCAGTTGGGCATGTTAAAGCTTCCAGTCAAACACCGACTAAGCACGCTAATATAAACATTGCTCCCCAGTCAAAAGCAACAAAAATCAAAGCTAGCTAGTCTCTTTTGCATTTGAAAAAACTTTAGCCAACTTTAAACAACTTTAAACAAATTTCCCCCGTTCTAGGCCTCTCAAGAAAGATTAAGTTCTATTTTTGAGAGGCCATATTATTTTCATTTACAAATTTGTCTCGGTTTTGTATTAATATACGTACATAAATCGTCATAACACACTACCAAATGGAGAGTCAAATGATCAAGGTTTCGAATCTTCTCGTTATATCCGCGATTATTTTATGTGTTCACCAATCGGCCCTATCAGATACGGGCACCCTAGAGAAAGTAAAAGCTTCGGGGGTTATTACGTTGGCCTATCGAGAATCTTCTATCCCCTTTTCCTACCTTGGGTCCGATGGCCAACCTATTGGCTTTGCGTGGGAAATTTGTAGCAAGATCGTTGATCAAGTTAAACGAGTCACCTCGCGCCCCGATCTTAAAATTCAAACTCAGTCGGTCACCTCCCAAAACCGTATTCCCCTTTTGATGAATGGCACGATTGATATTGAGTGCGGATCTACGACCAATAACTCCGAGCGCGCAAAACAAGTTGATTTTGCAATTAATTATTTTTATACTGGCACACGATTTTTGGTGAAGACCGACTCTGGCATAAAGTCATTATTAGACTTAAAGGGCAAGAAAGTGGTAAGCACTACAGGCACAACAAACTTTCAAATCCTAAGAAAAATTAATGCAGAGCAAAATTTAAATTTTGAGTTGATCGGCGCAAAAGATCATGCCGAATCAACCCTTCTCGTTATACAAGGAAGAGCAGATGCTTTTGGTATGGATGACGTATTGCTTTACGGCAATCGGGCCAGTGCAGCTAATCCATCGGAGTTAATCGTTGTTGCAGATCCCATCCAAGTTGAACCCTATGCGATCATGGTTCGCAAGGATGACGCCACCTTCAAGCGTCTTGTTGATGACACTCTCAGTTCTATGATGAAAAATGGAGAGTTTGAAACACTCTATAAAAAATGGTTCATGTCCCCCATACCTCCAAAAGGGATAAATCTTAATGCACCAATGAGTAAGGAGTTAAAGGACAATTTGAAAGCTCTTTCTGACAAACCTGCGACTTAAAGCAACTCGGAACCAAATTTTCCCGGGTCTCTTGGATTTTTGTATTAATTTGTAAAAACAGTTAAGACCCCGGTGTATCCGTATAAATTTTGGTGTGCAATTTCCCCTCCGGCAAAAAATCCAGTGAGAGGAACATCCCCTAATGCCTTTTTGAGCAACTGAAGTTCCGCGCTCGGCGCCCCGAAATGGGGTCCTCCTCGGCCAGCGCAACTTATGTATATTGCACCCCTGATTTTTCGAGCCGCTATGGGCGCGTCCACTAGGGAGAGTTGGTTGACTTCAAGCGCATCAGATTCGCTCATCTCTTGCGGCTCCAAGGCCTCTCTGATCTCAGTTGCAATTCGAATGAGATCGGCTTTTGCCGCTTTTGCATTGCGCTCACAAAAAGTTAATTGCAAATTATCTGACAGTAACTCCGCAACAGCTACACCATTTCTTTGCGTATCTAGTCCAATAATATGCCTAACGCGAACGTCATCCGATAGCCCACCCGTTTTCTTAAGAGCCTCATAGGAGGAATCTGTTAGTCCGACCAAGGTCTCTCGTATCTTCATGAAGTCTCCCACCGCTAAGCCAGAGCTATAGCGGGGGTTTCTTGGGTCAAAGACCAGAGCGCCGGGTTGTTACCACCCAAACGACTTACCTCAGTCTCACCAAGCGTAGGGCACATTGATGCACCCGGTTTGGAGCCTTCCGCCCCTACCTTATTCCTTGTGATCCGGCACTTCTTTTTCTCATTTTTGACACCCTTGCCAGCCAGCAATTGCTTGACACCACGCATAGCAATGACTTTTGCAGCGTTGTGGTCTGCATG
>CAIKVH010000017.1 GCA_903830725.1 uncultured Burkholderiales bacterium
ACCTTTGGCAAACTCCTTTGCCAGCTCTTTTAGTCTTTCTTGGTCCATTGTGAAAGTCTCCATTTGTCTGCCCATGTGGCAGAATAATACAAAATGTTAACTTACACAAAATCCTTTACAGTCCCCTTTTTCCCAACCTTTTTTTATATTCGCCTCGATCAACTCCTCTGCAAGTTTCATAGCTTGAACTTCGTCTGGTGCAGGACGAACTTCCCTATCAAGAGGGGATGCTCGACCAGCGCTGTAATCTGTCCAATGCACAACGAACTCAGGATAAAGACTGTTAACCTTAGATTTATTTGTCTTCCATACTAATAACTTTCGAACAGCTAGTTGACCCTTTGTTGTCTTAGTCCAAACTTCCCGTCTCAACACAGTACTTGTGGGAAGGGGGCCACTTGCAACTATAGTTACCCGACCGGATGGTAAATATTCTTCAACCTGGGCGAAGCGGACGTCAGTTTCATTGATCTTTTTGTCCTCCCTTATCCGCTCAAATACTGGGTGCAATAGACTTGGCGATTGAACTGATCCAACCAGAGTCCATTCGTCATTAGAATAACCAACAGTTGATACAACTGGGATACTGCCATCTGACAATTCGCCTTGTAGATCAGTCACAACAAACTGCGCAACTATCTCAGGCTTGACGAACTGGTATAGCCCCCCACTGTCGCTTGCTCTTCGCACGCGCGACTCAGTGTTTAATTTACTTAGTCGTTTAAACCAATCAAGTCGATCTGCATTTGAACCAATATTTCCACAGGCACCTACAACTGCGTAACTACCCTCTTTCGTAATTAGTCCGAGCAATATCGATCTACATGCCTTAGGCTCGTCGGCTTTTACGGTATAGCCTATGACAACCGCGTCAATGTTAATCTCAGGTTTAACTTTGTAGACAATTCCATTTGCATGATGAACAACTAAGCCCTCGCTACTTCCGTTTAGAACATCTGCTGTAAAACGTTCGTGCACCTCTAGACCTGTATGCAAAGCAGTCACTTCTACAACGTTGAAATGAGAACCATCCGACACCAACTGGGTGATCTGCTTTAGTTTCTCGTCATAGGCAATGGGCACAGGTTGTCCGGCTATTTGAAGACTATCAAAAGCTACATACATCAGATTGTCATCTGCATTTTTCCCGTCTTGAGCTAAGGCGCTTGCCAAATCGCCCACACGCTCGCGGCGGCCCGAAACTTTTGCGTACAACTCCCCAGCCAAAATACTGTTATCGGGTAGTGATTTAGCCTCGGTCAGGACTGGCAACTTACCTGCGATTACTGAACCAGAAGGACTTGCAAGGAAAACCTCCTTGCCCTTATTTACTAAAAACCAGGTTTCACCGTCAAACTTTCTAGAAACCCACATATTAGATGCACTTAACTCCCCTAGTTTGCTAGGGGGTAGCGAACGATATGAGCTTGCCACTCGTCGTTTATAGGCTTGAAGAAGCTCAATCAAAGCAGGGTCGGATAATCTTGCATATTTGACCCCACCACCAAACGGCTCTCCTCCAGTATAGTTTTTAGAAGTCATCAATCGCCCCCTTTTGCCACCGCAGGCAGTTTAAGTTCCATATCACTTAGAAGTAAGGTTAACCGGTAGGCTGTTCCTTGAGTCGCTCCTTCTAGGAAGCCACGATAAGGTCGCCCGTTTGCCTGAAATATCAAAGGGCCAGTGCCCTTCTCCCCCGTGCCTAATAGCATGACGCTGTGCGCGGACTCTAGTTCCTGCGCCATTCCATACAAAAATTCATAAGTCAATCCATCGCTATGGCGAAGTTGCATCCGCCTTTTGAAACTAAACTTCCTTACGGCTTCAGATACGTCAATTTTTTTTCCTGTCCACCTGACGGGCGAGGTCGAGTCGGTGTTAGATTCCGTTTCTTGAGGGTCTCTGCGCTCGCGTTCACTTCCATCCGGATTAAGAAGTAGCTCAATCATTTTAGGTTCTATTGTGAGCACTTCCCCATTAGGATCAAGATAAACAGTTTGCATTTGCTCTAAATACATACCTACATGCTCTAAATCAACTTCGGGATCCCCCTGAACTAGATGGTTTGCGTAATCTCCGCCAAATTGGCTTGCCATTGAAGCATGTGTTCCAGACTCGGTGCAAGCAACATAACGGCGAAAAATAGTTTTTTTGCCTGGCAGCGACAGCTTTGGAGCTGACGCAGGTTTGATCGTTGCGATCGCTATGAATGCATCGCGACCTTTAGGATTGGTAAGGTGAATGTTAGTAGTCATATGAAGCCTTATAGCATTTCAAAATCTAGGTCATCTTCTGCCTGTGCAGCATCAATAGGAGGAGTAAAACTTTCCCCCTCCTGCACCCATTCGACACTAAATGGCTTACCCACCAAGGCAAAATAACCTTGATCATTAGCAATAAGGAAACTACGTTCGACCTCTAGACTAGATGTGTAATTGAAATCACATTCGAATATCTCGCCCGATTTGAGTCGATTGAGCAGGGTCCCTTCAGTTTGCTCTGGGTTAAGCCTATAAACCGACAGCAACTCAAGATCTAAAACACGGGAAGCCTCAACTGGACCGCGGAGGGCTTGGGCAATCCCTAGGGTGGAGGGCTTACTTTCCACAATGGATCCATCAGGGGCAACTCCTACAAGACTAGAACGGGGGACGAATTTATCCTGATCATCAAAATACCCCTGCCCAGACATACCAGATGCGATCAGCAATTGCCCATCCTGAGTCAGCGATGCCCGAGTACACGAGTTACCTTCTGCGTCCAAGGGAACGCGCTTGCGAGCCCCATAAAGATCGCTACGCTCAATTTTGTTTATGGCAAAACTAAAAGTCTCCTGCCCTAGCGTTACCATGAGTGGCTTAGCCATATGTGTTCCCTTACAATAATAGAGATAATTCTTGAGCCGTTATTTAACTTTTTATATTACACTAAATTAGATAACAATTATATTTTACACGTCAAACTTAATTTCGAGTCCATTCTATGTCTGATGACTACATCACCTACGGCGCCAAACTAGATTCTGAGTCTGTTACTCGTGCGCTAGATCATATTTTTCGCACAAACCTGGCCAATGAAGAAAAATCTGCACCAGATTCCTCGGGAACAAATGGTAAACGCCCAACGCCAGTTTGTATTTGGGGGCTACACGGTATTGGAAAAACCGCGATAGTGAAATCTTTCGCAAATGAAAACGGCTGGAAATTTCGTTATTGCGCACCAGCTCAATTCGAAGAAATGGGCGATTTGAACGGTCTTCCAGTAAAAAATGACCCGAATCCAGACATAGTCGGTGACGAGACTACTATTTACATGCCTCCCGATTGGGTCCCTAGTGAGGATGATGTGGGACCTGGAATACTACTGCTGGATGACTTGAACCGTGCGGATGACCGAATATTGCGAGGCATCATGCAGTTACTTCAAGAGTTTGAGATGTTTGCTTGGAAGCTCCCTCCAAAATGGCAAATCGTTTGCACCGCAAACCCGGAAGGTGGAGACTACTCGGTGAGCACAATGGATGATGCCATGATTACTCGCATGTTGCACTTAACAATGATATTCGATCTCAAGGCTTGGAGCCGCTGGGCCAACTCTTCTGGCGTAGACCCCAGGGGCATAGCCTTTGTATTGACCTATCCCGAAGTGATTACTGGAAAGAGGACTACGCCCCGAACTTTGGCTCAATTCTTTGATCAGATAGCTCCTATTACTGATCTTAAAAAAGAGTTAGAAATCGTTCGTGTTTTAGCTGAAAGCTCCCTAGATTCGATTACTTCCGCAACGTTCTTAGCCTTTGTAAACGATGATCTTGAACAATTAATAAATCCCAATGACATTTTGAATGCGGAAAAATGGCTACCTGTTAGTAAACGTATCCATGAATTGGCAACCGGCAAAGGCGAGTCAAAGCGAGTGGACCGAATTGCTACGATCTGTACCCGACTCTATCTTGCACTGATAGACCCTAAATACAAGCAAGAAGCCCCCCATGCAGGTAACCTTACTGAATTCCTAATGCACGAAGACATACCTAATGATTTGCGGTTCAGTCTTCATCGCGATCTGATTTCAGCAGGCGGGGATTTACCAGCAATGCTTCGCTCACCCAAACTTGCAAAGCTAGTCCTTGGAGGCCTTTGATGGCAAAGGCTACAGGTACTGCTAAAAGTGCCAAGCCTCCGGTTAATGTGTCGGATGAGGTCAGTCGAGGCATTATTGCCTTACTGCTCAAAGAACCATTTTACGGCCATCTATTAGGAGGAGTGGTACGAAGCGTTGATGATCGAATTCCTACGGCAGCTGTAGCGATCACACCCCAAGGTTTGCAGCTAATTGTCAACCCTCTCTTCTTTATGAATGAACTTAAAAAAGATGAGCGAGTAGCAGTAATTAAACATGAAGCATTGCACCTCTTATTTCGTCATTTGTACAGACCTCTATTAAAAAAGGGTGACGCAAAGCTATTTAATATTGCAGCAGATTTAGTGGTTAACCAACACATAGCGCCTTGGCCACTGCCAGATATGGCAGTGACAATCAAGCAATTTCCCGATATGGGTCTTGAACCGAATATGACATTGGAGTGGTATTACGAGAGGTTAAGCAATCTAAGAGATGATATGCAAAGTGGCCAGGACGATGAAGGGGAAAAGGGAGAAAAAGGTACCAGTGGAGATAAATCTCCCATTAGTAAAAAAGCACTTAAACAAGCATTGATTCAAGAGCAACAAGGCGATCACAGTTTTTGGATTTCCGGGGCAGGAACTGAGCTCAATGAATCTGGAGCCGAAAGTCCAATAACAGAGGCCATGAGACAGGCACTAGAATCCGACCTTGAACGACATTTGCTACGAGCAAAGGATCAAACTACAGCCAAGGCCTGGGGGAGTATTCCATCACAAATTCGCCAGGAATTAGAAGCAATGGCTGAACGACGGAAACCCCAAATCGATTGGAAACGTACATTAAGGCTTTTCGCTAGCAGCGGATACCGTACCAAGGTCGTCGCAACCAATCGACGCGCATCCAAGCGGTTTGGCACCTTCCCAGGTATTCGCATACAGCGTAAACAACGTATAGCTGTTGTAATTGATACCTCAGGCTCCATTCAAGAAAACACTCTGACCCTATTTTTTAGCGAAATTCACGGAATATGGAAAAACGGCGCAGAAATTATTGTAGTTGAATGTGATGCTGCAGTGCAGCAGACATATTCGTATAAAGGAAAAAAACCCACCGAAGTACAGGGCGGTGGCGGTACGCTATTTGACCCAGCCCTAGCATGGGTACGTACACCTCGAAATGGGCCTTTCGATGCATGCATATTTCTTACAGATGGATACGCCTCCGAGCCCACTACACCTCCGCGATGTCCCTTATTATGGGTAGTAACTTCAGACGGGAACACTGGAGATCACCTCAAATTCGGTAGAACTGTGAAATTACCTGCTACTTAAGTATTTTGAATTTTTATAGGAACCAAAAAAATGGCCACAGCTAAGACTGCACGACTAAAACCTCTTAATGCGGAAGCGTCCAGAATATTCAAGCTATGCCAGGACAAAGAGAAAAACACAGCTCTTCAGGGACTGGAACTTGCCGCAGCCCTGGGTAAACCGCTCGATGGGATACTTGATGAAGTATCTATAAACCCGCAAACCGGAGATCTTGAAAAAGGAAAGCGCTTCTCAGGGAACGAGAAAACTCAGGAGATGCTTGACGCGTTGTTAATACTTCAGCTTGGGCTTTGTCCAAAGGGTACATCTGGTTATGAAATCCGAACCTCAATCAAAAAACTTAGCTGCGCAGCACCTGTGATACCAAATCTGAATAATTTCACATCTCTTCAAGAACTTGAACTTAGGCTATCAGCAGACTTTGTTGGCGAGGATGTTAAAAACTTAGGAGATTTGTCTAAATTAAAAAAACTAGAGATTAAAAAATATAACCTTTGGTATTCTCCTGAAAGACCAATCCTTAAAACCCTGAATGGATTACAAACTCCAGCTTTAGAGGAACTTATAGCCAGTCATTTGAGTTTGACTGATGTGAGTGCATTATCAAAATGCGAGAGACTAAAGAAAATTGATTTGCAAGACAATAAAATAAATTCTCTAGAATTTATCAAGCCAAGTTTAAAAAGTATTGTTTCAATTGATGTTTCTCGCTGCCCAGGTATTACATCCCTAGAATGTATAAGTGATGCAAAACGATTAACTCATTTGGATATATCGGGACTTACCTCCATAAAGGATCTTGTCCATCTTGAAAAAATTTCTACTCTTAAAACTCTGGACTTTAGACAATGTGAGAGCCTACAAACGCTAAAGGGTATACCAATGAAATCCCTATGTAGTCCAGACAATACAGCAGATGAAGAGCCAGGCAATGACTTTTACCTTTATGGATTGAAGGGTTTACTATCACTCAGGGATATGCCTCCCCTAAGCCAAGAAGTTGAAGTACTAGCAATTACGCAATCTGTTTCACTTAAAGATCTTAAGGGTCTTGAAGCCTCACAGGCTTCACTCAAAATCCTAAAGATCAGTAAAACCAATATTACCGACTTAAAGGTAATTAGTGAACTTATCAATCTAGAAGTGCTAGAAATAACAAACTGCGATGAACTTATTGATGCAAGTGCCATTGGAAATCTAAAAAAACTTCAAAAAGTAACTATAAAAAGTTGTAAAAAGCTAGAAACCCTACCTGATATATGGCAATCATCGGTTAGTGTTCTCTCGCTCGCACATTGCCCTGCACTTAAAACAATAAAAGCCTTACCTCCAGGAATCGATGCTAAAACAATAGAAATAGATAACAGGCGACTATTGCCGCGAGCTAAACCAGTAAGAGCACTAAAATCAGACTTAGGTGCCATTTGGAAGTTGCTTTCATCTCGGGAAGTTGCAAATATACAAATGGGTCTTGAACTCTCTGTGGGGGTTGAAGAGGGCTTAGATACGCTGTACGAAGGCGTAAGCGTCAAAGACGGCCAACTGATTAGGGGCAAACGTTTTACTGGTACGGGCCCCGCTCAACCCTACCTTGACTTAGCTCTTCTTGGTCTAATGAGTCGGGCGCAGCCTAAGAGTGCCTTAGCCACGATGCGAGAAAAAATTACAGAATTAAAATTAACACTAGCACCAATATCACCGGAACTACAAGGCTTCAATAATTTAAAGTCTATAAACTTGAGTGCAATAAATGGTAGTACTCCCGATCTTTCAAATTTTGGAAAGTTACCTAAACTAATAAATTTAGAGGTCGAGGGTGAGAGGTGGAGTGTAAAGGGAGAGCTATGCTCTCTAAGAGGACTTGATGCTCCAGATTTAAAAATCGTAAAGCTGAATGATTTGAATTTAGTAGACATTTCAGCACTAGTTAATTCCCCCAAAATTACAAAACTAAATTTGGCGGGCAATGAAAATTTAGATGACATTACCCCGCTACGAGCCTGTGCAGATAAACTGGAGGAATTAAATCTACAGGGGTGTAAAAAATTATTACTTATCGATACACTCATGAATGCGCGAAAATTAAGTTCACTTTATCTAAACGATTGTGAAAATATAAAAAGCATTAAACCGCTAGCAGGTTGTAGTGCATTAAAAAATTTGAGCCTCACTAATTGTCGCAATCTAATCAGCTTAGAAGGCATTCAAGACCTGACAGTACATTCTAAATTGTATGAATTTGAAAAAGAAACATTTTCGCTAGATGGTTGTAACGCTCTCACATCTCTTGAATTCTTTCCGAATTTACCCAAAGAGGTTATCCGTCTTTCGTTTGACTATATGGGAGCATTAAAAAACTTCAAGGGGATGAGATCTCTCAATCAAGTTATAGGATTAACTGCTTGCAACTCAGGCATAAGTGATCTAAAGGATTTAGGAGTTTTAGAAAATCTTCAAGGAGTTGATCTAAGCAACAATCCAAATCTTGCTGATGCAACTCCAATTGGCAATTTGCTTTCATTAAATAGCGTAAAAATGAATTCAAGCGGAGTTCGATTAATGCCAAACTCATGGAGAAGTTCAGTTACGAATTTAGAACTAAAAAACTGTGCGTCATTGAATTCACTGGGAGGGCTACCCGACGCACTAAATACCATTCTCCTTGACGGCTGTGCTGGATTAGTAAAAATTGATGGGATGAAAACATGCGATCGACTCAAAAGTATTTCAGCTGACAACTGTACTGCACTCAGCGATCTTGGTACTCTGCCCTCAAGCCTAAATAAAATTAGTCTCCTAGGCTGTTCAAAATTAAAAACTCTTAATGGATTAGAGGCTTGTAACTCACTTCAATCCATTGCAGTTCCAATTTCTATAACTGATGCATCTGCATTAAAAAACTTAGAGCGCGTAACATTGAAAGTAAACATCCTTGAAATCACTTCCAAGCAAAATAAAAAAGACCCCTCTCCTGGGTTTCCAGAATCTTTTACAGTAGCAATAAGTAATTTAAAGTCAGTAGATTTAAAATTGATAGGAGGTTCAAACTATTCTTCATCTGTAGCTTTTGATCTTGCATCAATCACAAAATTTGAAAATCTTAATACCCTAGACTTTTCAGAATATAACTTTAGTTGCGATACAGGATCGCTATCGTGGATCGTTGATTTTAAGGATCTAAAGGGGCTCTGGTTCTATCCACATGGAAGCATGTCATATAGGCTTAAACAGGGCACAAGCATTTACGACACACCAGGAAAAATTAAAAAGCTACAACTTAGCATTTGTGCAGAGGCAAAGATACCTACTCCAGTTCACTTGCTAGATTAAATTTTAATACAAGAAAATTTCAACAAATCAGCAATTTTTCCATCAATGCCATTTACCTTGAAAACAATGTAAAACCTCGTGAGCGAGAGACTCTGGAAGGGTGTCCCGATTGGTAATAATCAAACAGGTGCTTTTAGTCCAAAAGCTACAAGCTCTGCTAGGAGATTGAAATGCAGGTTCGCCAATCTTTTGTCTTTCAGCATTACATGCCTCGCTCACGTTATCTGAATATCGCCAAGTAATTGTAGTACTAGGTGTTAAATTTTTACGAGGATCAATGATCCCCATATTTTGAGCCATGACTGGCGTTGTCAGTATTACCAAAATGACAAAGGCATACCAAAAATTAAGATTTATTTTGACTAAATGCTTGAATCGTTCAAGCGCATATTTATTCATACTGTAATTCCCAAAAAAATTATTACCTCGAAGCTCCAATACAGTTTGGATTCCAAGCGAAATAAATCTGCATACCACTACTTCAAGATATTAAATTGTTAATATTAATATTCCCATCGTTGATAAATTTATTCGACGATTTAATTTTTGTCCTACCTAAATTTTATTTAACAATTATTCACTTAGTGATATTTGATAATTTAAAACTCAACGCAAAAGCCAGAAATTTTTAAGAATTCGCCGAGGCTCCCCAAAACACTAAATAATTACCACTCTAAACAATCAACTTTTTAGGAGTTCAAATATAGGCTTGAAATGCTTTATCGACGGGAACACCATCCATGATCAAATCTATAAGACAATCACGATACTTTATTATTTCTGCTGAAAATTTATTTTTATTCGAATAATAATATTCAGACATCAAATGAATGGCTGCATTTTGTGAAATTCGTTTTCTAGGTGCTATGGAAATCACAACTTCATTTAAATAAGATTCATACTCCAATTTCTTTGAATTCCAATCGAATTTAAATACCTGATTTCTTGCTTCTACGGGATCAAAACTCTTTAAAAATCCCCCACCACATTCGCCTGAATTTATTCCAATTACAAGGGATGTTAAATCTGGTAAGTTTAGAGAATTTGTGAATTTACGAACTACATCTAATCGCCTACCCGTTGAAACTGCTATTGCATTTTGAACGTTCACATTATTGCTATTTAAGACCTTTGCAAGTTGAATTAATTTACCGTAGGTGATAGTTTGTTTTTCGCATGCATATGAGACTAGTATGGGGAAATAACACTTTGCCAAATCTATATCGATATTGGTTACTCTGGCGAGGTCAATTTTTGTAATGTCCATAATTAGTCCTTTAGGTTAATAATCAAATCATACATTCATATAAAGACATAAATTGTCTATTGAATTTGGATGCTAAGATATAAGATTCCTCAAAGTGTTCTTAAGTTCAAACTACAATTAAATCCATACAAGGGTAAACCATGGGATAAATACAGTCCCATTTGGACTTATCCCTGATCCATAACTCCAATGACTAATCTATCAAACCCGATTAAAAAAAATAAACTATCTCCAAAGGCTTTTGCTACTCTGCTTCTTATCGGATTGATAATGGGTGCAAATCATGTATGTGCTCGGTTTGCGTTTAACGACGGCCTAGACGTAACAACTGCAGTATTAGCAAGATCTAGTATCACATGCATAATAGTCGCACTCTTGATTATCATCCAAGGAGTTCCAAGGAATATAGGCAAAAAACATATTAAATATTTATGCTTTGTCGGAGTATTGATAACAATCCAGAGTACAACTCTGTATGCCTCTGTTGCTCGGATGCCAGTAGCCTTGGCACTTTTAGCCTTTAATACTTACCCGCTTTTTGTCGCACTTCTAGCAAGATTGATTTATAAAGAGACGATTGAAAAGAAAGTGGTTTGGATCATGCCAATTATGCTTATTGGCCTAGGGCTGGCTCTAGATGTGTTTGGCGCTACCTCTGGCATTGGAGCGCAAGCACAGTGGAGCGTGATCGGTCTTGGGGTGATTTTTGCCTTGACAGCCTCTTTAAGTTTTTCAGTTGCTTTACTACTTACGCAGCACGGTACTCCTGATTTAGACGGTCGAATTAGATCTGGAATTACCATGGGTATGGTAGCAATTATTACCCTATTTATTTGTATTTTCCAAGGTGGTCCACATCTACCAGCGCATTTTTCAGGATGGGTAGGCTTAGCTTTACTAATATTACTTTACGGAACAGGATTTACAATAATGTTCACAATCGTTCCACGCTTAGGTGCAGTGGGTAATACATCCATTATGAACGTAGAGCCAATTTGCGCACTAGTTCTAGCCTGGCTTCTATTAGGCCAAGAAGTATCAATTAGTCAAGTCGCTGGAGCACTTATTGTTGTAGCAGGAGCAATACTTTTAGGACTCAGGAAATAACAATCACTTTAGCACTATATGTTTAAGCATTTCTTCGGCTCCAATTATCAGCATTCAGCGCACCGTGAGGAACTAGTCCTTCTGAAATTTCGCCCACCTGCTCAACTGTATCAAGAGCTTGTGCAAGTATTGCAGGTGGCGTTAGTCCTCCAACATGAGGAGTAGCTATAACATTAGATAAACTGGCAAGTTCGATTGTTGGCATCTGATCTGATCCTCTCCCAACATCCAGGGCAGCACCCGATATAGTTCCATTTTGTAGAGCTTTAATTAAGTCAGCTTCTTGAACTAGATTTCCTCTTGAAGGATTGATAAAAAATGCACTTTTTTTCATTAATTGAAAACTTTTTGCATTCATTAAGTTCTCTGTCTCTAGCGTTGCTACGGCTAAGCAAACCACGTAATCTGATAAACCCAGTAATGTTTCCAAATTTACCAATATGACAAATGGCGGAGTATTTTTAACATATGGATCATATGCAAGTATCTCCATACCAAATGCATTTGCAATATCTGCGGTATGCCGGGCTATTGCGCCAAATCCAATGATCCCAATAGTGGCGCCACTTAACTGTTTCCCCATTATCGCTTGTGGAATTTCATTTCTATGATATGAATTAACATAACTGGATAGGCCTCGCGACAAATCGACCATAAATCCGATTATAAGTTCAGCAACAGACTCAATAAAACCTGGTTTTGCTCTTGTAACTAATATTCCGTGTTGCGTTGCTGCATCTATATCTATATTCCTTACATCTACAGCGCACCTGAGCACAGCTTTTAACTTAGGTAAAGACTCAAAGACAACAGAAGGAACCGCGGTTAACCGATCGGCAACAATTAGGTCTATATCCTGGGCAGCAGATACCAAATCCTGAGGTGATAAAGCTATCTCTGACTCATGAAAATAAACAGTGCCGAATTTCTGTAGCCCTAGTATCGCTTTATCACCATAGTAATTTTTGCGAAGCGAAGGGGTATGAGCGAGTAATATTTTCACTTAAAAACCATCCTCAATATCCAAGCCAATGTGGTAATGCTAAACTTAAAGATGGAATAAAGGCAATAATCAATAAACAAACAAAAAGTAATCCAAGATATCCTATTATTGGCCTAACAGTTTGCTCAATTGGAACCCCCCCTACTAAGCAAGCCCCATACAATCCAAGTCCTAATGGTGGGGCAAACAACCCAATCCCCATTGAAATAACCAATACGACACCAAAATGAAGTGGTGCAATACCTAATTTGATAGCTACGGGAATTAACAGTGGGCCAAATATAATAAGTGCAGCGGCTCCCTCAAGTACGGAGCCCATTACTATTAAAATAAAAATGGACAGCATTAAAAACATCCATACCCCATGCTCAGCAGATAATCTAATAAGCAAATCTCCTAACGCATGTGGAATTTGCTGAAGAGTCAACACAAAAGCCAATGACTGAGCAGTAGCCACTATAAAAAGCACTAGTCCAGCTCTGGAAGAAGCTTGAATAAAACTATGAACAGCTTCCTTAAAATTAAGCTCTTTAAATACTAACCCGCCTACTACCAGGGCATATAAGGCTGCGAAAGCAGATACTTCAGTAGCAGTTGCAAATCCAGACTTAAAACCAATAAAAATCATTGCAATAAGTCCAAAAGAAACAAGGCCTCCAAACCACATCCGGTGCTTTATTACAGATTCTGACTCAGTTACTCCATTGTTTGACTCTAAATCAAATGCATTTTCTGAAGGTATTGGACTTCCAAAATATATCGAAATGCCAATTAGAGCGGCTGCCATTAAGGCAGCAGGAACAATTCCAGCAGCAAATAGCCCTCCAATAGATAAATTGGCAACAAAACCCAATATGATTAAATTAATACAAGGAGGTATGGTTTCAGCCATTACCGCTGAAGCAGCAAGAAGTGCTACAGCACTCCCGGGATTTTGCTTAGAGCGTTTCGCAGCTGGTATTAGGACGGATCCCACAGCAGCTACATCGGCCATTTTAGATCCTGAAATACCTGAAAATAGAACCATGGCAGCAACCATAACTACATTTAGTCCCCCTCGAATTTGCCCTACCAATCGTTGCAAGAGTTCAATCAAACGAATGGACATGCCGTTAGCCTGCATTAGATAGCCAACAAGGATAAAGAAAGGTATGGCAAGCAAAACAAAATTATCTATGCCTCTAGCCATTTGTTGAGCAAATATGACTCCGGGAATTGAACCCTCTGTCCAGTTAAATATTAATGCGCACAGTGCCAATGTAAACCCAATAGGAAGTCCCCCACAAAGGGCAATAACGAAACCTAAACCCATAAGTACAGCTGGAGAAGGCACTAAATTAGGGACAAATGAATTGCATAATATATAAAAGCCCCCTAATGTCAAAATAAGAAAAACAGCTCCAAATACACGTTTTGCACCCAGACAAATGAATATTTCCGCAGAGAACAAAGTCATCAGCAACGCACCCAATCCCATCGGATAAAAAGTGAATTGCAGCGGCAGACCCGAACCAGTTGTTTGACCGGTTGTCATCAGAGCCATATTTAGGGCGTGAAATGAAATATATCCAGATATACATGTGACCAGACACGCACTAATGGAGGTGCATAAATTTCTAAAAGTTTTAGGCAATCTATCTACAAAGAATACGACTCCTGGATTTTCTCCTCTCGCAATAGCACTAGATGCTCCAAAAAAAGCGCTAGCAACCATTAGTCCCCTGGCCATATCATCCGCCCACTCTACAGGGGAATTAAAAATTGATCGCGCTATAACCGAGCAAAGTACGACTGATAAATCACATATAAGGAAAATAGCAGCGAAATAATCGGCAAAGGTTAGGAGAAACTGTAAACGATTGACAACCGGTACAGCCTCAAGTTGAGCCTTATTCATAATATTTATGCTAATTTAATCGCTCATCCACTGTGATACACGAGCAAATTTAGACCTGAGTAGAACGAATGATGTCAACAATAGGTTTTGATTCAGGTCTATTCTTAATAAAGTTATCTGTTTGGGGCAGAACACGCTTTTTAAAAGCATCTCTATCACATTCAGTGACTGTAACTCCTTTTTCACCGAGCTGTACTAGAGCGTCCTTTTCAACGCTTAGTGCATGTGTTCGCGAGTCATTAGCGGCCTTTTTAGTAGCGTCAATGAAGCCTTCCTTCAACTTAGGGTCCATCCGAGTAAAACTCATTTCACTCATGTAGATTGCTAATGGTGAAAAATTATGTCGTGTTAAAGAATAAAATTTCGCAGTTTCATAAAACTTACTGGCTACCATAGTTGGTGGATCATGCTCAAGACCATCCAGAACGCCAGCTTGTAGCGCGGTATAAATCTCACCAAAGGCGAGTGGCGTCGCAGCAGCGCCCATCAAGCGGAGACACTCGGTGATAACAGGATTAGGTAGGGTGCGAATTTTAAGTCCGGCTAAATCCTCTGGGGTCTTGACTGGTTTTCTAGCTAAAACGCTTCTTGACCCAAAGTTATAGGCCCAATCCATAATTCGAATATTTGCCCCCTTCAGCAATGCCTCCTCAATTGGTTTCGCAGCACCAGCTGCAAACGCCTTAGTCTGCTGTTGAAAACTAGAAAACAAATAACCCAAATCAAAAGTGCCGACAAGGGGTACTAAATTAGCAGAAATGGATGAACCAGAAATCATCAAATCGATAACACCAAGTTTTAGCGAATTGATTACATCAATTTCTTGTCCTAATTGATTATCTGGAAAAAAAGCGACCTCTATTTGCTCCGATAATCCGTTGGCTTTAAGGTGTTTAATTAAATTATCGTAGTAAACCCGGCCATTTGCAAATTTCGGGTCATTAGCTTGGGAGGATGAAAGCTTTAATTTAACAGAGGCAGCTTGCGCTTTACCAATCAATGCTGGGGCTATAGCACTGGCAGTAATAGCTGTAGAAGACTTTATAAAACCGCGTCGATTATATTGCCAACTCATAGTATCTTCTCCGTTTGATGGATGAACTCTTAAGAACAAAAGATAAGTTAAATCATAGACCACAAGATCCACAAAGGGTATCAGGGTATGCATGTAGAAAATAGGACTTCGTTCTTAATATTCGTTTTCAGATTAAATAAAAAATTCTTTTTGAGAAAAGTTACAGAATTGAAAGCTACGCCCGCTCGGAAAATTGAGTAGATTCCAATAAGTTAAATCACAAGAAATTAGCGATCTAATTAAATAAAAAATGAAAGCCTGTCGTAAACCCTTCAGGGATAACACCAGTTAGAAATAGAGTGCGAAATGAAAATTTAATGAATTAAAAAGTTATTATGTTGGAGTAAGCTTTGATCTAAATAAATAAGAAGTAGTCAGCGTTTGATTGGTCAAAGTTAATACGAGTTGAGTAACTAAGTTAATAAACAAAATTAGAAAATTAATGAAAAGGATATTCGAAATGAAGTTTTTATCAAATACAAGCTTAACAAAAGTATTTTTATGCTTAGGATTACTAAGTACTGCAACTTTATTCACCAGTGCAAACGCACAAGAAGTCAAGCACTTTAGCTTCGGATATGACCAACCCCACACTACAGGATACGGTGTTGCTGGTGATATCTTTGCAGCAAAACTTTCTGAACTAAGTAAAGGTACTTTTTTGATTGATCAGTTTCCTGGTGCTCAACTAGGACAGGAACCTCAAGCACTACAAAAAATTAGAACTGGTGACATAGACTTCCTAATTACATCCACTGCTAACGCATCGACCGTTTCGCCACAATCTGGCGTTATGTCACTTCATTATATTTTTCGATCAGAGGATCATTTGATGAAGGTTTTAGCAGATCCCGGGGTTACGAAAAGTATGCGTGATATGTTTGAAGAAACCGTTAAAGGTGCTCACATGTTAACTCTCGCAACCCTGGGACTTAGAAATCTGTATGGAAAAAAAGAAATCCATAAAGTAGACGATCTCAAAGGCGTAAAAATACGTGTTCAAGCTACAGCTACTGAGGACACAATGTTCCCCGCTTACGGATCACAAACTGTACACATGCCTTTTGGAGACGTTTATACAGCATTGCAAACTGGTGTTGTGGAAATGGCTGAAAACGGAGTAAACGTATACCAATCAAATAAGCACTATGAAGCCGCCCCCATAATGTCTATAACAGAGCATGAAGCGAACAATAGCGTTTTATGGATTAGCGATAAGCTTTGGTCATCCTTAACACCGCAGCAAAAGGAGTGGGTCCAAAAGTCAGCTGAAGAAGTAGGTCGAAACCAGCCATTGAAAGCTTTTGGACTTGAGCACGATTCACAAGCAAAATTAGAAAAGATGGGTGTCCGTTTTGTAAAAGACGTTCAAAAAGATGGATTTGTAAAAGTTGCTGAACCGCTCCAAAATAAGATAGCAAAAGATCTTGGGCCATCAGCTGTAAAAATACTAGCCCAAATTAGAAATATCAAATAATTTAAGAGATTACTAAGAACCATTTCAATAACTATCAATTTATTATTATTCAAGGCAATCCATGCGTTTTGGAGAATCAATACTACAAACTACAAACAAGCATCTCAAATGGAGTTTTTTAGATCCGTTTGAGATCTTGCTGATGATGTCTTGTGGTGCTTTATTGTGCGGATTTGTAACGTCTGTTTTTTTTGATATATTCACCCGAATTATTGGAAAGCCTTGGTTTTGGTTACAAGAGGTGACGAGCATTCAATTCATTTATTGTGTTTTTTTAGGTGCTGCAGTTGCAGTGCGTCGAAGCGATCATCTCCTTCTAACTGCAATAGCTGAATCTTTGACTGGGAACAAAAGGACTGCTCTGGAAACTATAAATCGCTTTGTAATTTTGTCTGTAGCCATTTGTATGTGCTATTTCGGAGGTATAAATTTTTCCCAAGGATTTGGAAGTTTTAGGATGCCGTCAATGACTCCCATTGCATTTTGGTATCTTGCAATTCCATTGTCTGGCTTTTTGATCATTATCTTTACGATTGAGCAAATAGTTAATGGATTAATTAATGGATATGACTATGTTGAACAACCCCCTGAGCAACTAGATTTATACGAGCTAGAATCACAAGAGGTTAAGCTATGAATAGTGCATTAGTCCTTGTCATAATGACATGCTTATTTCTATTTTTTGGCTATAGTGGAGTGCCTGTTGCATTTGCATTGATGGCCGGTGTCTTGGTTGGAACCTCTCTAACTCCAATCAGTTTGCCATCTATAGTTGGACAGATGTTTAACGGCATTGATTCCGAAGCATTAATGGCGATTCCCTTCTTTCTTCTGGTTGGTGAGCTAATGACTTCATCCAGAATAATCATAAGAATTGTGAATCTTTCACAAGCCATGGTAGGACACTTTAGGGGGGGATTGGCACAAGTTCTTACCATCTTCAGTATGTTCTTTTCTGGTATGTCAGGATCAGTATCGGCGGATGTTGCTGTCCTCACAAAAACAATGGCTGAGCCAATGAAGCGTGAGGGCTATTCACCTGCCTTTATTGCTTCTCTAGTTGCTGGCGCATCCACTATTGCGGCCCTAGTCCCGCCTAGTATCATGGCCGTTGTTTACGGCGCCATAGGTAACGTCTCAATTGCGGGGCTATTTTTGGGAGGTGTCGTACCAGGCTTAATGATTGGTATTGGCCTCATGATATATAGTTACTTATTTGGTCCAGCGGGGATAAAAAGAAAGCGATCTAGCTTTTCCCAACTAACCACAGCAGCACGCGAAGCATTTCTGGCTATCCTTATTCCAATTATCATTTTAGGAGGCGTACTTACAGGTTGGTTTACACCAACTGAGGCTGGAGTCGTAGCAGTCGTCTATATACTTATCATCGTATTACCCTTACTTAATCCATCGCATTTAAGAAAATTACCTCACGACTTCATACAGGCTGGAGTCGTCTTTTCATTACCTGTTATTACAATCGCAGCTGCATCTGCGTTTGGCTGGATGCTTGCTTACTTGCGGGGACCGATAGTCGTATCAGAATGGATAACTGGATTTGCTGGGTCAGATCCACATACCATCATGTTTTTATTAGTAGCACTATTCGTAATTGTTGGGGACTTTATAGAACCCATACCTGCTATCGTTATTTTTATGCCAATTGTGACAGTCCTAACAGATACCGGAAATATCTCCGGCGTTCATATGGGTGTTGTGCTAATCATTACACTTGCATTCGGACTTATCACACCACCCTATGGGTTGGCACTCTTAATGGCATCGAAATTTCTGAATGTTAAATTCTCCACAGCTCTAAAAGCTTCATTGCCAATCTATTTGATATTTTTCGCAACTATTGCAAGTGCGATATACATCCCGAATGTGGTGCTGTGGTTGCCTAAAAAGATTTTTCCTGAATCCGTTGGCTGCTTCAAATCACCTGCTGGAATGACTTACATTTGTCCTGGTGATTAAAGAGTTAGGACTAGCCCAATCCGTTACAAACCAATTCAATTAAATCAACAAAGCTTTGACTTATTAAATATTCTTCTAATTTCAAAACCTCTAATGGGTTCGTTGGAAACCAACCGAATAATTTCTTTTTAGAAAAATAGTAAAAACCAATTTTATCGGTGTTACTAGTTATTTTAAAGTTTTCTTTATCCAATTTGGATATATAGGGCTTCGTGCTTTTAAAAAATGTATTTGGTTTAGTACCGTACTCTAACAAAGGTTCCCAATCCACCAATACAAATCGGTGGCCATCCCAAATCGTATTTCTAGCAACAATGTCACCGTGATGTAGCATCAGTGAATTGATCGATTCTAATTCTAATGCTAACACTTTTAGCGCGTCTAATGTTGAACTGTAGTTTAGCTCCTTAGAAGGTTTAACATACTCTGAATTCAGCACTAAAAATTCATCATCAAAAATAAACTGATGCTCTCGTAGACAATTAAAACGCCCCCCAAGATTGTGAATTAAATTAATTCGATCAATGTATCTTTTCTCATCACCTCCAAGCTCGGCTAGCCTCCATTTTTTAGTATGAATAGAATTCAAGATTCGGTAAGCGTGTATTTAATATTTTTTGATTTCTACATACCCTTCTTTAAGTTTTTTTGTAATTGCCTTTTGCTCTTCAAGTCCTGCTGCACTTGCAGAATCAAACTCTTTAGTCTTGCTTTGACCAGTAGCACCAATTTTTCCATAATGAACTGTCATCGAATTAGCACTACAACTAATCTCCCAAAATTTATTAGATTTTTCATCTTTAAATTCAAAATACCTTGGCATAATAATCTCCAAATAATAAGTAATTTAAACATCGATACCGATTTAAAACTCTATGATATAGCAAAGCATTTAAAAATTAGATTTTGTTTTCTACTTTCTTAGCCTACGATATTTCATTTTTCAAAAAAGACGATTATTATCAATTACATATCAATAATAATACTTTATATGTATCTAAAAAACTTTAACAATGAAGATATTTTTTATAGCGCTTAGCCTATTAGCAAGCACCTGCTTTTCTGAGGTAATAACTGTTGATCAAAGTAGCCTCGGGTTTTCCATAAGTACAACTCCCACTCAAACCCTTTACTGGAGAGGAATTAATTCACAGGCCTTAATACTATTCATACCCGGCGGGAATGGGAATTTGGACTTAAAGCCCGGCACTACTGATCGCAAATATTCTTTTTATCAAACACTTAAGAGTCTCACGAATCCAGAGCTAACAACCGGTAAATTCGATGTGGTTTTAATTGATTTTCCCTTACCCCTTCAAAGTTTAATTGACAGAGGTAGCAACGATCACATGGTTAGGATAGAAAGTATTATTCAATTTTATCAACATAAGACTGGATTACCCATATGGCTAATGGGGCATAGCAACGGTGGGATCAGTCTTACTAAATTTATTTTCTATCTTCAAAAAAATAACAAAACTCAGGAAATTGCCGGTGTTGTAGCGTCGGCTGTTAGAAATGGCACTGACTTTAATAAGCCGATAGATTTTCCAATTCTCTTTCTTCATCATGAACAAGATGGATGTATAAATACATCAAGTACACAGTCACAGAGACTTTTTGAAAAGGTAAAAGAATTGAGTAGTTCTAATATTCAATTCAAATGGATTACCGGCGGCGATTCAGAATCTGCGGACCCATGCCGCTCTGGTTTTCATATGTATTACAACTCAGGCACTGAGGCATCAAAATTTATTGAAAACTTCATTACATCTACAAGCATCAAGAATGATTAATCGATGGTGCAAAATCAAGTTAAACAAACCAAGTCTTAATGGTTATGACTCCCTTCTTCGCTGTTCATAATATCCAACAAAAGTAGTTTTCGACCCGATGCTACGATTGCCGTCGTACCGATTAATCCAAACAAACGAAGACTCTCGCCATGCCAGCGTACATGGAGTCCCGACTTTCTATAAACAAGTTTAATGGCCTGGCTTGTTCCCTGAGACCACCACTGTCCCGAGCGATATGCTCCTGCAACCACAGACAACTCTTCCCAGGGGCTGGGGTAAGGAATTACATCTATCCAAAATGCAGGACAGACCGATATCTGGGAACCGCTTTGGGGACTCCAAAGACGCAGAGTGGCGTCTTCCTCAGCCCATGATAAAAGGTTACCTTCGGAATCGATAACCTCAGCGTCTTCCACCATCCCTTGATGCCCCTCCAATACAGATATCAAATCACCACTATTAGAGTCCCAAAGGTATAGCGTTCCAACTGAAAAGGCCACCAAAACCATATCGTTGGGCAACGCTTTGGCGAAGACTATATACCCAATTGCACCGTCCTCCAAGGCATCCGAACGCGAGTAATAACCTGACGGGAAGTACTCTGAATCCTCTTCAATTAGCTTTAGCGTTGCCCCAGTTGAAGCATCCCAAAAACGCAAGTTATTTTGTACGTCCCATGACAGCCCACGACCATCAGGTAAGAAGTACCCACCATCGGCCTTTTCGATCTTCACCGTCTCGAATAACGACTCCCCACTTTTACCATCCCAAAAAAGTATCGTGCCGTCATCTGACCAAGACACTAGTCTTCCGTCGGGTAGCAATTGGGCATCCAGGATGCTCCCGGTATGACCCTGCAAGGTCGCTGTGTTAGTACCGCTGTCGGGGTCCCACAGCCGGAGCGTCTGGTCGTCAGACCAAGATAAAACTCTACCGTCATGCAATATTTTTGCCCCTCGAATAAGCCTCTTGTGTCCTTTCATCTCAACTATGGGTAGCCCGCTATTCACATCCCAAAGTCTAAGTGTTTTGTCTTCAGCCCAAGAAAGTAATCGGGCACCACGCACGGCTTCAACAAAAGAAATTCGATGCGAATGACCAACTTCACCCGCGGCAAGGGAACCAGCAACGCAATTCCAAAGTCGCAAGGTTTTATCTGATGACCAAGACAAAATCTGGCCACTTGGAAGGATTTGAGCTCCCGATACTTGGCTTTTATGTCCTTCTAGCAAAGCGAGAGGTGCTCCACTTTGCACGTCCCATAGCCTCAGCGTGCTATCTGCCGACCAAGACAACAGACGACCATCGGACAATACCTGCGCACCAAGAACCTTATCAATATGCCCCTCTAGAACGGTAAGTAATGCTCCACTCTCACCATCCCAAATGCACAAAGTGCCACTCACGGACCATGACAACAAACGGCCATCAGGAAGTAACTTCGCACCCAAGACGGATCCTGCGTTTGCCTGTAGAACTAACAAAGGAGCGCCCGTAACACGGTCCCATATTCGCAGTGAATTGTCTGCTGACCAAGAAAGCAAACGCCCGTCTTTCATTTGTAACGCGCCAAGTACTGAGTCTGTATGTCCTTGCATCACGACAAGCGTTTCAGTGGTTTTGAGATCCCACAAGCGCAGGGTTTTGCCTCCCCAGGTTAGGGCTTGGCCCTCGGGCAAAATCAAGGCGCCGTTAATTGTCCACCAACTACTTTCATCCATGACAGCAATTGATGCGCCACTTTCGCCGTCCCATAATCGCAAAGACTTGTCCTGGCGGCCTTCGTTGCCAGCCCAGGTCAGGATACGGCCGTCAGCTAGAACCTCAACACCCTTAATTGAATCTGTATGCCCTGACATTACAGAGATTAACTCACCGGTACTGATATCCCACAAACGTGCGGATTTATCAAAACCTTTCTCATTATCCCCATAGCCACTTGCCCACGAAAGTACCCTTTGATTTCCTAGCACTTGAACTTTATCTACACCTGAGGTGTGTCCCTTCATAACAGCAATAAGTTCTCCACTTTCAGCATCCCACAACCGAAGCGTTTTATCCATGGACCAAGACAAAATTCGGTTATCGGCGAGAACCTTAACGCCGGATACTCCACTTAGATGTCCCTCCAAAACTGCAATAGACTGTCCACTTTGGCAATCCCACAGGCGCAGTGACCCATCCGAGGACCAAGACAACAACCGACCAGTTGGCAATTGAATAACGTCTAAAATAAGTCCTGTGTGCCCTTTCATTACTGCTATGGGTTTGCCAAGTAGGGTGTCCCATAATCGAAGCGTATGGTCATTCGAAACTAAATCTCCTGCCCAGGTAAGCACCCGAGAATCACTTATGACGAGAACATCGCTAGGGTGGCTAGAATGGCCTTGCATCACTGCTAATAACTCCCCATTCTCGCAATCCCATAAGTGCAGACACTTTTCATTCGAATCGTGGCCACCGGTCCAAGAAAGAACGCGGTCGTTGGGCAACAACTTGACGCCTGCAATTGAGCCCGCATGCATTTCGAACAATAATAGCCCACTCGCAACATCCCAAATGCAAACCTTGTTCACAGACCAGGAGAGTAAACGGTTGTTTGAAAGAACTTCCACGCCTTCAATTTGATCTAAGTGACCATGCATGACCGCTAAAGATGCACCGCTATAGCCATCCCATAAGCGCAAAGAATTATCATCTGATGCATGACCTCCCGCCCATGAGATAAACCGCCCGCTAGGTAAAACCTTAACCCCTGTAATCGAAGCAGTATGACCCTGCATCACGGCAAGTAAATCGCCTTTTGCGGCGTCCCACAAACGCAGAGTACCGTCTGTTGACCAGGATAGAAGTCGGCCGTCGGGCAACACCTCTACATCCCAGATTCGTCCCTTGTGTCCGTTTAGGACTGCGAGTTGCTTACCATCATCCGAATTCCACAATCTTAAAGTGTTATCGCTCGACCATGACACCAACCGGCTATTGGGTAGCTCACGAACTCCCCAAATAAAATTTGTATGCCCTTGCATGGCTGCTAAAGCAGCGCCACTTTCGGAGTCCCACAACCGTATCGCTGTTCCTCCCCAGGACATAATTCGTCCGTTGCTTAGAATTTGAGCATTTGAAATACTTGGTGGTGTTCCCTCCATAACCGCAACCGCTACCCCGCTCTGTTCACTCCATAAATGCAAAGAGTGATGAGTCCAAGATAGTATTTGCCCACCGGGGAGAAATTTAGCCCCGTAAACATCCTTTGCATGGCCCAACATGTTTACCAACTGCAAACCACTTTTACCATCCCAAAGGCTTAGTTGTCGATGTGACCACAATAAAGCTCGACCGTCCAGAAGAACTTGAGCTCCAGTTATACCGAAAACACCTACTTCTGCCTTGGAGAGCAAAGTTCTTCCTTGTGCATCCCATAAATTCAGCATACCGTCCTGAGACCAAGACAAAATTTCTCCGGTCGTCAAGAGTTGCCCTCCCAAAACACGCCGCTTGTGGCCCTCCAAAACTGCTAGTGGCGCTCCATTCTCTGAGTCCCATAGACGCAGGGTACAGTCCCCCCAGGAGAGTACTCGTCCACCTGGCAAGAGTTTCGTTCCATACACAGATTCACTGTGCCCCTCCATCACCGCCAACAATGCATTACTAGCCACAATCCTTGGCCTTATTCGATTCCTTATCCAGACCCAATCGCAGCTACTTGAGCTAAGCCAAACCTGCGCTGCCTTGGTGATAATGCTATCGTCCGCATGTTCAACGCTCAGTTGCAGTAGTATTTTGTGCGCCGGCCAATGCGGGACACCTCGTCGTAAAATGTGAGCGTTTGCAAATACAAAACTCATCCATAGCCAGGCCTCGCTTTTTGATTCGCTATTATTTTTTATGATGTCATAATTTTCGAGCAAATCATCAATCTGGTTGTATGCGCATTTGCCCATACAAAACCCAAAATCAGTTAACAAGTACCTTAGGTCATCATATCTTGAGGCCATTGATAACTGCCAGGGCTGCTCCATGACCCTGCGCAAAGCGACACTGATCTGCTTACCACCTGCGTCTGTGGATTTAAACAAAGCATTGTCGTTTGTTTCGTTTGGACGTATTTCCCTATCCAATTCTTTAAACATATCAGCCAATGCACCGTGGATATCCTTTTTGTGCTCCAGGTTTGACAAATATCTTTCTTTAAGCGATTCGGTGAACTCTCGGTGAAACCAACGCATCACAATTGCACCGTCCACCTCGGCTAGTCCAAGGTAAGGTTGCAGGTCAAAGAAAAGTCGCGACCAAATTATTGGAGGTAATGACTTATAACTATTCCACTTAACCTGCGCTTTCTCATTCGCTTGAAACTCTTCACGTACTTGCTCATCTGTTCCTAAAACGCGTCCTAGTTCCTCCTCAGATAGCCCAGATCTTCCCGCCGTAAGATATGCCAAAGCACGTTCTGTAAATACTTTCGGGTGGTTCTGTCGTCTAAGTAATCGAGTCTCTATCAATTCCTTAATAAGTCCATCAACTGTCAAGGGCAACTCACCCGGTTCGTCCCACGAAGCCCAGGTACTCGCCTCTTCATAAGCCAGTTTGAGCCAAAGCGCTGATCCGTTTTCGCAGAATGCATTGAGTACAGCATCCTTTTGCTTCAAAGTTAACTGACGGCCAACGGACGGTGCTATTCCTGCATTAAACCAGGCCGATTGTTTATCAGCCAACCAAGCATCCAACATAAAACGTCCGTCTTGAGCGTTCATGGCAGGTACTTCAACCCAGTTGGTAAACCTTCTCTTGGCTGATTGCTCAACATTGGTGCTCGCTCGAAGGGAAACTACAATGCGTGAATACACAGGCAAATCAATGGGTAGCCATTCCAAGGTCCAGGCATTGTCTTTACTGTCAAGTTGATCTAGCGCATCCAAATACAGGTGTAGCGGGCGATCAGTGCTTGAATAGCCTAAGACTTTTACAAAAGCTTCAAATAATTGCTTTGCATTCTCTGGGACAGTCGGCTCTGGTTGTCCGAACAAACGAGATATATCGTTGGTCAAATCTAAAAGCAGGGTCATTAAAGACTCCGTCCCGGGAACTCCTCCAATGTAGCGCTGGACGATTACGGCATTGTTGGACTCCCTTTCCAGATCGGATCTTGCGGATTTTGCTAGAAGTGCTGATTTGCCACTTCCTCCGAAGCCGATCAATACCAGGGGGGGGGTTGATAAATTAGCTTCTATATTCCCTGTGTATTCGGCAACCTGAGTTAGAAGTTCCTTGCGCCCAGCAAAGACCTTGGATCGACTGGCTCCAAACTCAAGATGTGCACGAATGCGCTCGTTCATTTCATCTAAGTGATCTATTGCCGAGAGCTCAGATGCAATCAAATTCTTTTGGTGAAGTAAAAAGAGCTTACAAAAATTGTCTAAATAATCTTGATCAATCGCAGAATTTTTGCCATGCCGATCCCATTTGGTTTCTAATTCATGTACATGATTACTAAGACGGGTTCGAAGTTCTGTCTCTAACTCAGCTAATCGATCTCTAGCGCCGGGGACAATGCTTGAGTTCTTGGCATCCCAGTCAATATAGTGACGTGCACTCTCCTCCTTAGGCAATCCCTCTAAGCGTCGAACGTACACGTGGACGTGGTTAGGCGCATCGGCGGTTAATAGTGCCCCTAGTGCAATTTCTTGGTGCGTTGCTGAAGCAAAGTAAGGTAATCGGTCATTGCCTTGAAAGCCCGCCGCATCAACAGTACGTCTTAAAGCGGCGAGCAATTGGTTTTCTTCAGATGCACTCTCGTCCCAGGTACCTTTGCGATTGTGAAGGTGGTAGACAGGGGGAACCGCGTTATGGTCAGGCCCTTGGTAACCAGCAATGATTAAATTGGCATCTTTTGCAGTTGCAACCGCAATAATTCGATCCCAGTGCGATAGCGGTATTCTCGCTGGTACTGGCTCCCAACCATAACGATCTCCTAAAAGAACTGCAAAGTTTGGTCTTGGAGATAGCAACTGCGAGTGACGCACTTCTTCTAAGCAAATGCGCATTGTGTCGTGCTCAACCTGAGCTTCTTCGGTAATTCCCCATCGCAAATCCACTGCTTGAAAGCGAGCTCCCTTTTCGGCACAGAAACGCTCAAGCTCGGGAAATACGCATTTTTGTAATGCTTCTCGCTCGGCGGTAAAGTCACTAAACGTGGAGCTAATGAAAAGACGAAATGTGCGATTAGGTATCATAATGAGTATTGATTACTAATTTGTATATCAAAGGTATATCATATGCATATTATTGTTATTATTTAGCCGAAATCTGTCTAATAAAACACATTTTGGTGCTCGCGTTAAATAAAAAAGATACATTAAATCATATACTTACACATATTTTCTTGGGAATTCAGTTGCTTTATAAGTATTAGATTTTCTAAAATCCAGAATTCGAGCAGAATATTAAAATTAAATCTAAAAATGCGGTTAAGAATTAATTACTTAACTCAATTTTAAACTCATGGGGATATCAATAATGGAAAAAGAGCAGGCTTACAAACTTCTGAATGAATCAGATGACGGTGAGTGCTTTAAGGACTTTTCGGAGTCACTTAAAAAGGATGCTGAATTAGCAAGAATAGCTGTTGATAAGAAACCTGGGAATATTCGCCATATTAGTAAAACTTTATTAGATAACCGCGAATTCATGCTTGATTTAATAGCTAGAACGAATTTCCTCGAAAATACTGGTTTTCTATCGATGATTCCCGCGCACTATCGTTCGGATAAAGATATCGTTTTAGGAATACTTTCAACATGGGATTCTTCGTCCCTAAAGCACGCGTCTGATGAACTTAGGAATGATCCTGATGTAGTTTGGTGTGCAATGTTTAAAAATGGAATTCTTTGGTCTCCACTTGCCTACGAGTTTGCTGGAAAAGAAATATTGAAAGACACTGATTTTTTAAAAAAATGCGTGGCTGAGCTTAAATCGTACCGAGCCTCTCACAGACAAGAACTTATTCAGTCCATTAAGAATTGGCACAAACTAGCTTTAGCAACTGAAAAAGGCAAAGATGCAGGAAAAATTGAAGAAATAAAAATAAAATTAAAAAAGCTTAAGAAGGAGATGAAGGAAGCAAGCAATTCATACTACAGGGAAAAAGCCTCTAAAGAGTTAGCAGATATCATTTCTTCAATTTCTGATTTAGGTGATAACGCAAGCCTTCTGAAACTACTCGTGGAAGTAGATTATTTACAAAACGACTATGAGTGTAAAACACGCGGCAAATCAACCTCCGTTATTTCCAAAAAATTATTAGAAGACGAGAAATTTGCCTCGTCAATAATGAAAGTTACCGAGGGGGAAGTTCTTGAAAAATTACCGGAAAAATATAGAAATAATATAAATTTTGTCAAAGAAAATATTGGAGAAAAGACAAAAGCGTCTTCATTACATTCTTCACTACGAGAAAACAAAGAATTTTTGCTAGAACTTACCCATTCAGTTAGGATCTTTAAATTTAAAGAATTTCCAATTGAAAAATTATGGACTGACAAGGACTTCGTTTTATCTGTTGTGAAGATTAATGGTCTATATCTCGAAAATGCCGTCGATCATCTTAAAAAAGATAAAGAGATTGTTTTCGCAGCACTTGAATCCTACCCCTACTCTGTAATCTATGCAGACCCTGAGTTTCATAAAGACAGGGAATACATGCGACTAGCCATGTCTAGCGAAAACTCGGCTGCTGCTGAATGCTTACGAGAGCCATTGTTATCAGACCTTCAATTTTTATTAGAATCCATATCCAAAATAAAGAAAAAGAAACAAAGTGGCTTATCAAATCTAACGCGATCTCTAATGCGAACCGTTCCTCTGACATTGCGATCTAATAAAGAATTAGTTATCCCTTGCCTTGAATTAAATGGTTGGGCTATTGAAAGCGTTCCAGAAGAGATCAAGTATGACAAAGATGTTCTTAAAGCGGCCTTTAAATCGGGAGCTGCCGCTTATAAAGAATTAGATTTAAAAAAGTTACAAACTTTATACACGAAACCTGAATTAAAAGAAATATTAAAAAGCGACTTTTATCTCAATGAAATACTTAATGCCAAATGACTAAGCTACAAGGCACACACAAAGTAACCAATGACAATTCGTATTTTAATAATTTCAATTATATTTCCATTACATACCGCCGTCCTAGCCGCAATAATAGATTCGGGAGATATTATTGATTGCCAGCCAACTGAACAACAATTTATAGTCGACTCGCAGGTCAATAATCTATTGCCTCTGACAAACCCTTCGAAGATAAGGTTTACAGTAATGTCAGATCAATCAATAGAGGCAATTCTTAAAAATAAAACCCCATCACCATCCATACTAAATGGCGCCAAATATGTAGGGGAAGAAATTTTTACCTCAATTGCCGGTGAACTAAAAGTTAGCAAGTGGAGTAAAGCAGATAAATATCAATCAGAGCACAACCTTTATTTTGCAATCGATAAAAACAAAGAAATCATCTTGGAAGAGAGAATCTCTAAAGATCATTTTAAACGCATGTTTGTAATAAGTTATACATGCAAAGTTGTTTCATTAACTGCAAAGAGTTCAAAATCTAATGCTAACGATAGAAATCAAAATCTTGAAAGTTTGATTAGCAAATCCAATGAAGATAAATCTAACGACGTTACTCAAGCAATACATAACCCTATTACTAATTTAAACAATCAAGAAGCTTATAACCAAACTGATAAGAATCAAAAAGTAGAAAATAACCTTAAACAACAATTCAAATGTTCAGGCAGTTACAAATACAAAATCAACAGTAAAGCCACTCAAAGTGCTCCTGCGGAAACAAGTATTATGTTGATTTATGAAAAAGAAGAAGGTAGATTTGAACTCCCTTTCGGTTGGGATAAATATACGGAAAATGGCTTGACCGCATGGATAGATCAGAGAGAAAATATTCGGCAAAGCGATCGCAAGAACTTTAAAAAAGTAAATTTGTATGCAACGCTTGAGACCATTGATGGCGCTAGCTCTACCTTCTTAATTCTTAGAACAGATACATTAAATTTATTTGTAAAATACGAAAAACTCCCTACAGGCCTAATAGATTCATTTGAGGGGATCTGTACGAGACTGAATTGAATCCGAATCTCTCTATCATTATTTACAAACTATTAACTTAGACAAAATCCTTTACAGTCCCAAAAAAAACGGCAGTCTCGCCGTCTTTTTGGATTGAAACCTATTAGTTTAGAGAAATGACATTAACCTTAAGTCATAATTTAACTTTGGAATGCTGTTCGCTATCTGTATTCATACGATCCCCAGTCAAGTAAGCCTTTGTCGCACTGTAGGCGTATTTGAGCCCCTGGATCCCGGCGCCATTCCAAAACTCACCCTCAACCCCAGTAAACTTTAACAAGGCGATGCCTTCATCAGACTTTCCTTTAGGAAACCATACTTTCCAAGTTTCTTTCCATAAAAGTTCAATCAATGTTCTGTCCAGGGATAAGGCCAACTCTCCCCGCAAAGATGCAAATTTGCTGGGTCCTTGGAAAGTAAGCAGCGCATGCGGATTCACTTTAATTTCTTCAACTTTTACAGAATTTAAATCCGTAACAAGGTATACGGTCATTGTGTCCTCCATGCGTGCGATCGCCATAGGTCGGGCATGACTCTTAGAATTACTTTGAGTTACAAGCATAGCCACATCAAAGTTACTCACCAAATCGTGTAAAAGCTTTTTTTCTTCGTTCTGATCGTCGGTATTTTTCATTGCCAATGACTCCTTAGTCTGTTATAGGTTGCGAGGAAATATCAACTCGCTACGATATACAAAACCACGTTAAAAACAGTGCGCTATCCAACACAAACAATTGATTAATTGTGAATAATTATGTAATTTAGATTGATTTAGCCTTGGTTGAAAAAACACTCACTTTGTCGCCCGTAAGTAGTAAAGCCAAGTCAAATCAATAGCGCCTAATATTTGTGTCTGATCAAAGTTTAAAATCAATTTGAACTAACTCTGTTTTTCCCACGTTGTTATACCCTTGCTCGACAAAACAAACATTTCTGTTTCTAAAATGAACAAAGCTTGACGTACGGGTCCCATAATCGATTGTCTTTATAAAACAAGCAGAAAGGGATCGTTCGCGCTCATAAGGTAGGCCAGTAATAGGTAGGTCCTCGTCTGAAGCAAGAGTATCGTCACTTAATAAACTCAACATTTGAAATGGATCAGTCATGTTAATTTGCAAGCAACTGTTCAATTGATTCTTTAGATTCTTAAGTTTAGGCCACGGCGTATCGAATTGCGCATTTGATAAACCACCTATGCCGGGTTTGATATCGATTACTTTATTGCTATTACTTTCAAAACCCTTAAGCGTAGAACCATCATAAAGCAGTAAATTGAAAGGATTATAGGATTGGCCTACAGAGGACAAGAAATTCAGATAAGAATCGATACTTTCGTCATTCCTCAAAAAGTCTGCAACTAATTTACCTCTTGTGGGAGCACTGATAATTCGCTCTTTTGCACTTCGATAGTTGGTAAGTACGGCTAATTTACCTGCTCTACTTACACCGAGCCACGTACCACCCTCTTGCAGGTCTTTGCCAGCCAAAACTCTTTCATCCCACCAATGCAGTGGCAGCGTTGGACGAGAGTAGAACTCATCTCTGTTGCTTAATAAAATCAAGGGAGAAGCAGTTTCTGGCTGCCATTTCCACACCACAAGGCACATGTTTATTTAATCGTTATTTGAGTAGCTAACTTATACTGCGTAGAGATCATTTTCTAAATATTTACGCCTTTTAGAGGTGCTCCTTTGAGCATAATTCTGTATAAATATCTAAATTCCTCTGGGTTATAGTCTGCATTGGCTTGGTGCATTACTGCTCTGTTATCCCAAATCACTAAGTCACCTACTCTCCATTTGTGTCGATATTCATACTTTTCTTGCGTTGAGTGCACATACAACTGATTGATAAGCGCATAAGCCGCTTCGTCCTGCATATCCACAATCCCCTCCATGCGTCCTGTATTTAAATAAAGCGCAGGACGATGCGTCTCTGGATGTTCAATCACTAGTGGTTGTATTGTTTGAGGTATTTTGGCCATTTCCTCCGGTGTAAGTTTTGCAAAAGATCGGGGACTTCTACTACTCTCATGAACATGGCGAGATTTTAATTTTATTATTTTCTCTTTCATCTCAGCGCTTAAATCATCAAATGCTTTTCGAACGTCTACGAATTGAGTATCCCCGCCGTAAGAGGGTATCTCAACAGCAACCAAGGAAGTTGCCATGGGGGGCTCCAAATCATTAGAATGATCCGTATGAAAGTTCTCCCCCCTTACTTGTAGCTTCCCATTTATAAGTGGTAAGTCCTTTGTTGAGTTGTAGCCCACTAATGGATAATCAGAAAGCGTAAATTTCTTTATTTGCTGCTCCATCAAGGGACCAAATATTTCTGCAGCACGAACAAATTGACCAGGAGTAAGGGGCTGGTTTGGAAATACCAAAACTGCATACTCTGCAAATAAGCTCTTTAGATGATATTTTTCCTGATTAGTTACGGGCAAGGAGAGATCTATTTCTGAAATTTCAGCACCTAGAGTAGGCGTTAGTTTTTTAATAAACATAATTTATTCAGCCTTAATTCCTGTTTTCTTTGCGATGACTGACCATTTATTAATTTCATCTTTTATTAATTTTTCTAATTCAGCCCTGCTCAAAGACACGGTTTCCGCCCCCTCGTTTTCTAGATGTTGTTTCATTTGAGCGCTTCCAAGCACCGAATTTATATCGCGATGTAGCGCCTCGACAATCGGAAGTGGAGTTCCACTTGGCGCAAGTATTGCCCACCAATTACTTGCATCCATATCTATCGAAGATTCATGCAAAGTAGGAATATTTGGAATGAGATCAATTCTTTTAGGTCCCGCAACTGCTAACAATTTGACTTTTCCAGATCTGATGAAATTTTGCATTTGGATTAAACTACCAAGTGCAACTTGAACATGCCCTGAAGCCAAATCTACCAAAGCTGGGCTACCTCCTTTATAGTGAATAGTAGTTATATCTGCGCCACTTTTTAATTTAAGCAACTCAATCTGAAAATGCTGAAAACTAGCGACCCCTGCAGAGCCAAAAAATACAGTTCCAGGATTTTTTTTAGAATAATCGATAAATTCTCGCATATTTTGGACCGGTAATTGTGTGTTTACCACTATTACACTAGGCCCCATCCCAATCATCGAAACTGGTATAAATGATTTGATAGGGTCATAATTCAACTTCATGATAGATGGATTCATCGTGAAGGTTGAGGAAATGAGAACCAAGGTATTGCCATCAGGTTCAGAATGTGCCCCCATATCTGTGCCCATAACGCCACCAGCACCTGGACGATTTTCAACAAATACATTCCTTTTAAGTCTTAAACTCAGTTCCGTCGCTAAGGCTCTTCCGACGATATCATTGCTGCCACCGGGTGCAAAAGGAACTATTATTCTTAGGGGTTTGGATAGATTATCGGTATTAACATCTAATGCTATTGCTAAAGAGGGTAAGCTTGAGTACAAAATTAATATCAATAATATGAACAATAGCTTTTTATAAACAAATTTAAATTTCATCTGTATTTCTTTTAATTACCAGGTACAAGAGAAAATAAAAAAAGAATAATCACACCACTCGATTTTCAGTTATTCGTCCAGCCAATGCGTCTATAACTTGCTGAGCTACTTGCAAAGCACTTCGTTCTTGGGTTTCTTTAGTACCCGCTGCAGCGTGCGGAGTGAAAATCACGTTGTCGAATTGAAGTAAAGGGTTATCCGCTGTAAGAGGTTCAATTTCAAATACATCAAGGCCTACGCCGAATAAATGTCCACTTTTCAGCACTTTATAAAGCGCGCTTTCATTCACTATTCCACCTCTGGATACATTTATTAGAACTGCATCTTTTTTCATCATCTCAAGTTCACGCAAAGATATAAGGTGATGGCTCTCATTGGTCAAAGGAAGATGAAGTGTGAGTAAATCTACTTGAGGAATTAAGTCATGTAAATTATTCGCTCGGGTATGTTCAATTTCAGACCAAGCACTTTTGGGCGCAAGCGGATCGAATGCAATCAGATTCGCATTAAAGGCTCCTCTCCATTTTGCAGCAACTCTGGTACCAATGTTACCCATACCCACAATACCAACTGTTTTTCCCCACATCTCGACTCCCAAATGCTCTGGACGAACAATAGGGACGCCTGCGCGCAACAGCCTGTCAAATCTTGAAATCCTTCTACAGACAGCTAGTGCTAATGAAAAAGCCATTTCAGCAACAGCCTCACTGTTTATTCCCGGTGTTCTGTAAACCTGTATGCCCAATTCTTTTGCAGCCTCTAGATCTATAGTATCAAGCCCAACCCCTTGTTTACATATCACCTTGAGTTTCTTTGCCTTTTTCATTAAGTCGCGTGTGATCGGTGTCATTCGAACCATAAGTGCATCTGCATTATTGATCCATTCCTGTAAGTCGGGGTCCGACCAGTTTGTGACATTAGCATGTTTCCCTGCTAGAGTAACTCCAGATTGGTGAAAAGCGTCCAATATAAAAATATGATGCATATTTTGTTAACTATTTATTAAATCCAGTAGAAGTTTTCTAAAGATTAGGTAATGGGTCGATTTGAATCAAATTCTTTTATTCATTAAATTCGTGCCTGGTACAAACTTTTAGTCAGACGAAGACTAAACTGGGAGCAATTTAAAAGGAGTGCTTCAACCGTGCGAAAATGACACAATTAGGAAAAAGGCGCAAGCGATCATCGCCCAACTTTCTCACAGTCGTCCGCTTTATGACACTCAAATGATTGATACCGAAAACTATTTACCGAGGTGTTTATTAAAAAAAGTAGCTATCTCTTCAAACGCCTCCCTGACCTCAGGGATACGGTCATCGCGGTAATATTGGGCATGAGATTGGCCTTCAAAAACTTGAAGCGTTGCTTCTGTTCCTGCTTGACGCAATGCACGGTGCATACGTACTGTATTGCTGAGTAAAAGATCCCTAGTGCCACTTGTAAATATTGCGGGAGGGAATCCGTGTACGTCGCCGTAGACTGGTGAAAGCATAGGATCCTTTAAATCATGCCCATTTGCATAAAATAAGGTTGCTGCATCGCAAAACCCATCTGGCGATACCAATACGTTATCAACCATTGCATTCGTCTGAAATGTATCCCCTTTCTTTGTCACATCTGACATAGGCGTTCCAGGAGCAATTGCACCAGGCATAGGCAAGTTTTCTTGCTTAGCACGCAACATCATCTCAAGCGTTAGGGCGCCACCAGCAGAACTACCAAAAACTGCAATATTCTTCGATTTAATAGATTTAATTTGTGCTTTATAAACAGTCATTGCATCATCTAGTGCTGCCGGATAATAAGCCTCTGGGGGCATTCTGTAGTCAACACTAATGACCTTCATATGCGCAAATCCAGCCATGAAGATAGCCTCAGGAAGAGAGGCTTCGCGAGGATTTAGTACATAGCAACCACCGTGTACGTGAATTGCTAGCCTATTTTTATTTTCTTTTGCAATTGTGTTGGGGGTGATAGTGTATGTGCGTACACCATTTATTGTCGAGGGCTCAATCTTTACACCCATACGATCAGCCATCGCAGGAATTTGAGGTGCCACGTTAGTAGCAATACTGTCCGCCAATTGCTTCCAACCTTCAGGAGTGGTCGGTGGCTTATCCCAATTGTTCCTCAAAGGCTGAGCAATGATCGCTTGCATCTGAGAACTAACTGTGCTTGGTACAGGGATTGACTTGGCAGGCACCTCTCTATTCGCAACTGTTGGAGCACTTATTGCAACAGGCGTTTGAGCTGGTGTTTGCGACAGAGACGGCAAGCTAAAGATTAAGATTGCGCCTGCAATACAAATTAGACGAGAGTACATTTAATCAAATCCTTTAATTAACTTATTCATAAAAATATATTTAAACCATCAATTTACTGGCTCTAAACCTTGACAAGTCGCTCATTTTTTAGGGGCAAACTTCTCACAGGCCTTCCGATTGCAAGTGAAATCGCATTGACCACGGCAGGAGCGACTACTGCAATTGTTGGTTCACCAATTCCGCCCCAAGGACCTTCAAGTGCAGGCTGAATATAAGTTTCAACTTTTGGCATTTCTGCTAGACGCAAAACCCTGTATTTATCAAAGTTTGTTTGAACAATTTTGCCCCGCTCAACCGTACATTCACCCCAAAGCGCTGCACTTAATCCGTAAACAATAGAACCCTCCACTTGAGCTTGGATTTGACTAGGGTTAACGGCGTAACCGCAATCAAGCGTTAAGACCACTCTGTGTACCTTAACTTCGCCTTGTTTATTAAGAGAAAGTTCAACCACGCAGGCACAGTAGGTCCCGTAACTCATAAACTGGGCTACGCCTTTATAAATCCCCTTAGGTGTGCTCTTATCCCATCCCCCTTTCTCCGCGGCAAGGTCAAGCATTGCCAATTGGCGAGTTTGAGTGGGCATCATTGATCTTCTAAATGCAACAGAATCCATCTTGGCTGCGCGCGCTAACTCCTCGATGAAGCATTCCATATAAAAACTATTTTGAGGAACGTTAACACCTCTCCAGGTTCCAACCGGAACATGCGTATTACGCATTGCATATTCAATTAATAAACTGGGGAGTGAATAACATAATTGTTGATCGCTCTTAGGATCTTTAAACCACCCCTGCAATTGAAAATCATCTTTATACCCTTCCATGTTTGCAGTGGGGTTTCGCCATGCGTAAATAGATTGACCAGATAAACGTACATGCATGCCAACTACTTTTTTATTACTATCCAGTCCTGCAGTAAATTTACACATTGATATAGGACGGTACTGACCGTGAGCCATATCTTCTTCACGAGTCCAAATCATTTTGATCGCCACGCCAGGCATATTCATAGCAATTTGTACGGATTGAATCACATAGTCTGAAACCCGCCCTCGACGTCCAAAACCGCCACCTGGATCGTATCTGTTTAAAACACATTTATCCAAGGGCACACCGCTTGTTTTTGACATGGCTAGCAAAGAACCTTCTGGGTCTTGCGTGGGAACCCATACCTCGACTCTGTCGGCGGTGATCATGGCGGTACAGTTCATGGGCTCCATAGTCGCATGGGCTAAGAAAGGAGCAAAGTAAGTCCCTTCTACTCGAGTAACGGCACCTTCTATTGCGGCTAAAGGGTCACCCTCCTTCCTAAATTCATAAAGCCCTGTTTTAGTTTGTAGCCCGTCTTTTAGGCGCGCCAAAATGGTTTGATCAGACTCACTCTGATTAGCGCCTTGATCCCACACCACCTTAACGGCAGTTAGAGCATTCTTTGCCCGCCACCAAGTGGTTGCAATCACTGCGTATGCGTCATCCCCAACCTTCACTACTTTTTTTACACCAGGCATTTTCAGTGCTTGACTATCATCCAAACTCACCAACTTGCCCCCAAAAACTGGACAAGCCACGACTGCTGCATTTAGCATTCCGGGCAAATTAACGTCAACTCCGTATTTTTTCTCACCATTTAACTTGTCTAGTGTGTCAATCCTTTTTAAAGGTTGACCAATTAATTTCCATTCTTTTGGAGTTTTCAAAACCACTGATTTTGAATCGGGGGGCGTCAGTAAAGCAGCTTGAGTTGCAACTTTTCCATAAGTTGTAGTTCGCTTGGTAGGGGTATGGGTAATAACCCCTTTATCAACTGATAATTCAGATACAGGAACATTCCACTCATTGGCAGCAGCAGTCAATAACATCAACCGAGCTACTGCACCGCCTCGACGGACATAATCTTGAGAAAAACGAATTCCAAAGCTACCAACAGTGAGCATTTGACCCCAAACGTTTTTTCTTGCCAAGTTCGCCTGAGGGGAGACACGCTCAGGGACAACTTTATCCCAATCTGCGTCTAGCTCATCCGCAACCAACTGGGCAAGTCCTGTGAGTGAACCCTGCCCCATCTCTACGCGGGCAATTCTTATGACACAAGTATCGTCGGGTTGAATGCAAACCCAGGCATCTATCTCTGTTGATGAACCACCAAGGTTAGCTGCATCGTTTACAAATTTTCGGTCAGCAGCTATTGATGTGTCTGATCCGAATGTAGTAATCGCCACAAGGGGAATTTGGAAACCCAAAGTAAATCCTGCCCCCAGTGTTGACGAAGAAACCAAAAATTGACGTCGGTTTGTTTTCATGTGTGCACCTTAAGCTTGAAGTTGATCAGCTGAACTGGAGACTTCAGCGCTTTTACTCATCTTTGCCCCAGCCATCAACTTAACTGCAACATGCAATGCCTCCCTAATCCTTTGGTAAGTTCCGCAACGACAAATATTAGTCATTGCCTCATCAATTTCCTTGTCCGTTGGATTTTTTTTGCGCTTCAACAGCGCAGCTGCAGCCATGATCTGACCCGATTGACAATATCCACATTGGGGAACATCGACCTCGGCCCAGGCTTTTTGTACTGGATGATCTGAGTGCTCTGAGAGTCCTTCTATTGTTGTGATTTTGTCCGTGGGTTTGATCGCTGATACTTGGACAACACACGAACGCAGTATCTCTCCATTTATAAATACTGAGCACGCACCACACTGCGCAATACCACAACCAAATTTAGTCCCCGTTAAACCGATCTGTTCACGTATAACCCATAGCAAAGGGGTCTCAGGCTCGGCGTCGACGGTATAGATTTTGGAATTAACATTCAACTTAAACATAGGACAAATACTCCAGCAGTGATTAAAATATACCAATCGACCCATTTAGCTATGCAGCCAACCCGCAACATAATATAAAGAAAGTTATTTGCTTCCTTCGCCTGGTTTACCCTATAAAAACGAAGCCGATGTCCATTTTCTTTGCGTCTCAAATCGTCTATTTTTAAGACTTCGGGATGGGAATACAACCCATTCATATTAACTCAACTTATCAGACATTTAGCTACTGAACAAGGGACTCACAACCCAGTAAACCCTTAAGCAAAAGCTCACTTTGCATGCTAATCTCTAGCCATGTTGAATGCACCTGCCTCAGAAGAATTAATTGACTCTCGTTACGCGGCTTGGCGGCTCCTGATTACTTTATGCTTAGTAACCTTAGGTAGTAGCTGCATGTATGTTGTCGCAGTCGTATTGCCCCCCGCCCAAGCAGAGTTTGGCATCAGCCGAGCAAACGCCTCCCTACCTTACACCTTAATGATGATTTGTCTTGGTTTAGGTGGCGTGTGGACCGGAAAATTAGCTGATCGAATCGGCATTTCCCCAGTTTTATGGATAGGTTCTGTAGCAATTTTGGCGGGATTTGTGGTCGCCGGCTTAGCGCCCAATATTTGGGTATTTGGATTGGCGCACGGCTTACTTTTGGGACTACTGGGCAGTTCCGCCACGTTTGCTCCGCTAATGGCAGACACATCCTTGTGGTGGAATAAAAGAAGGGGTGTTGCTGTAGCCATTTGTGCAAGCGGTAACTACGTAGCAGGGGCGGTTTGGCCATTGCTTGCCCAGTGGGGAATAGAGTCGATTGGCTGGAGAAATACCTATATTGCAATGGGGGTGTTTTGCGGTGTTTGCATGGCTTTACTCTCATTTGCAATGCGTCAACGTCCGCCTTTAGCGATAACTAGAGCAACAAAAACAAATGCAATATCTTCAAGTTTCTCCTCCTCTACTCCTTTTGGCTTGCAAATAGGACGAGCCCAGATTCTTCTTTGTATAGCTGGTTTCTCGTGTTGCGTAGCTATGGCTATGCCTCAAGTGCATATCGTCGCCTACTGCGGAGATTTGGGTTATGGCGCAGCGAGGGGGGCACAAATGCTATCGTTGATGCTCACATGTGGGATAGTTAGCCGATTACTATCGGGTTGGATTTGTGACCGTATCGGTGGAGTTTCAACTTTGCTGCTGGGTTCTGCGCTTCAAGGTATTGCATTATTGTTATTCCTACCGTTTAAAGGGCTAGTCCCGCTTTACATCATTTCTGGGATGTTTGGGTTATTCCAAGGAGGAATCGTTCCCTCCTACGCAATCATTGTTCGCGAGCATTTCCCACCCAATGAGGCGGGAGCTAGAGTTGGAGCAGTGATCATGGCCACTTTAATAGGAATGGCCGCAGGTGGTTGGTTATCGGGGAAGATTTTTGATATGACAGGCTCTTACCAAGCTGCATTTTTGAACGGCTTAGCATGGAATTTACTCAACCTTTCCATTAGCCTTTGGCTATTTTGGAGGTTACGGTCGAAAAACCCTCAAACTTAGTCGCAAGAGCTAATTGCTGGGTAGTTTTATAGCTTTATTTTTGCTTAATCGCTGGCGCAGCTGGAGCTGAGTCCCGACTGTACAACTCATTCGTAGGGGCTATTTTAAAAACAAAAATGATTGAGAAAATACACACACCTAACCAAATATATATCTTAGTCAAATGATTGGTTGAAATCTCAGAGGCACCTTTGTGCAAAGTATCAAGTGCTTTTTGAAATTTTTTATACTTCAAATGAGCCTTACCGGAGCGAAAAGCAGCATAAAGCGCCAGGTAACTCAAAAGTAGCATTCCTATATGATTAAAAGTGTTCATGTTCTAGCTCAGTGATGTAATTATGTTTTAGACTTTTCTTTCAGAGGCATCGCTTAGGTGATAAATAAGTCCGACCAGCCGATTTTAAACCTTCCTGCGATTTCCCCATCTTTTTGGTATCTTTTCTTTGAGATTCTCCCCTGCCTAAAGGCAGCGGATTCCTTCGGTACTACACATGACTTGCCTCACGCATAGTCGCCTCGGTGGGTTCGTGCTTCATAGCAGGCTGGTTTAGACTTTCGCTTACGCGCAAGGTTTGCAACATGGCGAGCCATGATGGATGAGGTGATGAACTGGAATCAGTTTCTACAACTACAAAAGGCTACACTCAAATTTAGGTTATTGGAGCCCCATGGAGTTTGAGAGACGATGACATGCAACACGAAAAGACTTTGCATAATTCAAAGAGTTAAGAAGTATGTTTAACAGGGGCAACCTCACACTGAAGATTTAACGGCGTAATTCTTCACGAATAACTCTGCGCATAGTTTCCTCTATTGTATGAATCGTCATAGCCTCTCTTAGGGTGGCATTGATTAAAGTCTGATAGCCTCTTCCACCAGCCTGCGCGCGGTACCAGCTCAGTACGTCTGGGTCAAGAGTAATATTAATCTTTTTCTTTTTAAGTTCCGAACGAAAAGCCACCTTACCTTCAAGGGGGGTGACCTCCTTGCCGGCAATCCTCCATACTCCACGATCAAGGCCAAGTTCTGTTAATTCTGGAAGCTCATCGTACTCTTTCGATGATATTTCGTGCAAATCAACTTTTACTAAATTACTGCCTAAATTTTGATTGTTCGCGCTCATTTGCTTTCCTCATTGAATAAATGTGGCGAGTATCGCCACGTTGAACATAGCCAACCACCATCAAACGACCATAGAAGTACCCATAACAAACCATGCGTTTTTCACCATAGTTTTGTCTTTCATCCTCAAATTCAAGCGTTGGACCGTCAAAAATCACTTTAGCATCCGCAAAATCAAGACCACGGTCAACTAATGTTGTTTGTCGCTTTGATTCATGCCAAGTTAGTTTAAAGTACATTTGACGTATTTTAAAGATAATTATCTCCATGTCAAGATGATTATGGAGATAATTAAAAGTAATTGAATTCTATAGTTTTGAACGACTCAAAGGGTAGACGTTACAGTAGATGGGGGATTAGCGAGATGCATTAATTTGGTGCGGGGTGATATTTCAGGTAAACCTCCGGCGGAGATTGAGTGGGTGTAAAAAGGGTGTGATAAGTTACTTTACACCAAAAAATAAAACCCTCGAGGCGTACTTTACAAAGACTCTTTCGCGAAGTACGCTGTCGCCTTTTTTAGGATATCTCGCTCCATCTTCACCCGAGCTAACTCGGCTCGAAGTCTGGCCAATTCCATCTGCTCTTGGCTGAT
>CAIKVH010000018.1 GCA_903830725.1 uncultured Burkholderiales bacterium
ACGCCCTAAATACCTCGTTGCCAAACGCTTAGGGCAAGGACTCGAAACTGACAACAGGGTTAGCAGTGAAACTCATTCGGGTCATTAAATTATCAACCCCTTTCGTCGGCTTGGTGTGACATCAAACGGCCCAGTGAATATTCTTTTTAAAATGCGCTCTGGTATCTGGTTTATTTTGGTTGGCGCCAGTGCGGCACTGACCCATTTATGTATTTATTCTGTTGTCACTCATTGGTTTGGGGTCATGAATGAGTGGGCCAATGCTTGTGGGTTTGTTATTGCATTCTTTGTAAGTTTTACAGGACATCGGAACCTTAGCTTCAAAAATAGTGGCACCTCGATCCGACAAAGTTTACCGCGCTTTTTGGTGGCTGCGATAGCTGGGTTCTTTAGCAACGAGTTGATCTTTATTTTCTTATTCAGATTTTTAGGAATAAACGATTGGATCGCTTTATTTGTTGCGATCATCGGCGCTGCAGCCCAAACCTTTTTGCTGAGTAGGTTTTGGGCATTTCGCAAAAAAACTTGATTTCCTCAACTTAAAAACCATAATGAATCCTCAAGCGAGTTCGCTCATTCTTCCTCTTCAAAGTCCACAACATTTCCCTCTTCGTCAGCAATAATAATTCGGATATTGCCGTCCTCATCCTCTACTTGTAATGGGCCCCAAACCCAAACCTCTGTATCGCTTAGATACCAGTGCCCATCGCCATCCTCCTCGATGGCATAAGAACCGCTTTCACTAATAAGCTCTTGAATGCGTTCTACCTCCTCCTCGTCATCAATACCATGCACCTCTGTCTCAAACCAACAACCGCCATCAAACATCTCTACGAGTTCCGAATTTTCAATGTTCCCCGTAAAACAGTCGTTTAAGTTGATACTGTCTTTTTTTCCGTCACCACCTGGAACATAAGTGAATTCGAACTCCGGAAAGTTATCATCTGCGGTTTCAATTTCATATTCCGCAGTACGAAACCCATCCCTGACAACGACCTTCGCACCGTCCATTTCCCTGTTAAAAAAATACTCAATTTGTTCGCACTGTTTTTTATAATAAGTTTTGATGGTCCAAGTTGCCATTTCCTCTCCCCCTCTATCTTTAGATATTAAAGTTTAGTTTTTCTAATTTTATTGCACTGAATTTATACAAGACCCATCTGTATTGGTCGGATTAAATTTAGTGGCTGGTGTCCGGTATAAATCCCAAGCACTGCCGGCAATTACTAAGTTATAACCAGAACCCTTTACTAATCCCACTTTGTCCCAGTGGGACGGCGCCAACAACCATCGGTCTTCATGGCTCACTTCCGTATCGATCGTACTGAGGGGCTTTAAATAATCCCCCTTTGAAGGATCAAAATTAGCGCCTTCAAATAGCTCTCGCCTCCAGTTATCTCCGGCATGTGCCCGCTCGAACTCCCAATCCTGCAGGACCCACATGGGTCTGCTCATAGAAAGCAAAAACGGTAGGTCATAAGGGTACTCGCCTACGACCATCAATTGGGCATTCAACAAGTTTTGACATATCAACACCTTGGCGATGTCCTCACTAAATTGAAGGCGTGTTAATTTTGCGGCCTTGTAATTGATTCCAACCATTAACACAATACTTACCGCTAGAAAGATTTGCCAAAGATATCTCTTATAACGCCAAGTTACCATCCGCTCCCAACCTATGGCACAAAGTACTGCCATAGGCGGTGTAACGGGCAAAGCATATCCAATAATTTTTGAATTGGGAATACTAAAGAAAATAACAATAGCCCATACCCAAATAACACACAGTCCGACAATCTGTTGATTTGTTGTTCGAGTCGCCTGGTAAGAGGGTACAAATTGACTAAACAACAACGCCGCCTTTGCGCGAAATCCCCGATGCCCATCATCTTTGCATGAATCAAACATACTTTTTACCTGATAGGCCCAAAACCATATCATCCAAGGTCCCATCAACAATGAAATCGCCGCCCCATAAAACCAAAACGGCTGGGCATTGTTAAATTGAGTCCCCGTAAATCGATCAAACTGATGAACGCCGAACATATAGTCCAGCATTCCTGGATAGGCGTGCTCAGTTAATAAAAACCAAGGCAATGTTAGGCTAAAAAAGATTATCAACCCAGAGATCCATGGCACTCGCTTTAAGGCACCCCAACGTCCACTCCAGCACAACCAAAGAAAGAGCACCCAAGCGGGCAGCACGATACCGATTAATCCTTTACTTAAAACTCCCAATGCACATGCAGCAAATCCAATCCAAGCGCGATATCTTAGGTCTACCTCCCCACCCAACGCAAAACTTGCAAATGAAGAAATTGCAACGCTAATCCAACAAGCCACCATCATGTCGTGGTTGATGTACTGGCCACCGAGTAAGAAAGCGGCACTTGTACCAAAAATAATGACACTTCGCCTGGCAATTATTGGACCTAATGTTCTTTTAAGCAGGGGGCCCATCAAAACCAAAACTATTGACGCATGTAATGCTGGAATCAACCTGATAGACCAAGCTCCTGGTCCAACGACTTGAGTGACAAACGCCTCAAGCCAATATAACAAAGGGGGTTTATGAAAGAAAGGAAGTCCGTTCAGTCTTGGTGCAAGCCAATCGCCTGAAATTCCCATCCATCGACCTATCTCAGCATATCTACCCTCATCGGGCAATGCTAGAGGCCTGAATTTAGCCAAGACCAATAACAAAACAATTAAAGCTAAACAGGGCCATTTATAGGTTGGGAGTCCTCCCACTTGAGGAGAACTAGGCTTTAAATCGCCGTCGAGTCTTTGTGTAGTTGTCATGTATGGTTTCGCAAAAAATCCGTACCCCGAACAAGCACAAGAGAGGACTGGGCCAAATCTTTGACAAACAATTCAGAGCCCAAATAAGCAAACTCCACCCTGCGAGCCGGACTGATTGGGTCGTCAATATTTTCGAATAATGCGGGGTGACACATAATGGATGGTGGCAAATGAATGGTTTCTAAATATTTAGCATCTTTGGAGGGCATTCTCGGTTGCTCGTTTTCGATTTGCTCAACCACTTGCATCCAATGATTAAAATCATTTCGGTATTGCCCCTCGTTCAGATTGAATCCGTAAACCCCAAGAAGCACCGGACTGAAAGCAAATTGCGATTGCTCAAGCAACCCCTTAAGGCGACGTGCGCCGGTGAAAGATATGGCTCTGGATTTGAAGCTCTCAGGCTTGACCTGTGATACCCGAAGCCAGGGCCGAAGTTTAGCGTCCAAATACCTAGCCCGAATAACCCGCACCAAACTGTCCCGGATCCCCGGAAATTGGTGAATATGTTGATGGCCATCAATATGGTCTGGAGGGGCGCCCCAAATAGATTCAAATTTATCAAGTTGCGACTCAATAATCGAATCCATTTTCTCTGGGTGATACCCGAATCCATGGGCTTTAAGCAACACCCGATTTAGGCTCGCACCATAACCGGCTGCTAGTGCAAATTCACTCGTCAAGTCTAAGTGCAAACCAACATCAATCAAATTACCCTGTTGTTTCAATTTTAAAGCGTGTGAGGGCCAAAAAGGAGACAAGGAAAGCACACTAGTTGCACTAATCCGTTTTGCCTCAGCAAGCCGAGCTATAGCCTCAGATACCGCCTCATTTAATGCAAAGTCATCTGCACAAATAATGAGCGATTTTTTAGTATTTAAAAAATTCAAACCAGCTCCGTTCAGAGGCTTATTTTTAGGAGTACCATTTAGGATTGTTTCACAGTATTGTGGCATTCTCGCCCATTTACTTGCACTTTACGATTGAAATTAATTCTCCATTAACTTTAACCACCAAGTAACGACTGAATTTCATAGCTATTTTTTGATTTAAACCCAAGACTGCATTTTCCCATCAACCTCAATTGCAACGCACTGACATAGAAATGAACGATCGCATCAAAACCCATAATTTAAACATCGCCAACTCCTTATATCACTTCGTCAACTCTGAGGTGCTTCCTGGATTGCATATCAATAGCGAGGATTTTTGGTCTGGTTTTTCCTCCATTGTGAGGGACCTGTCGCCCGTCAACCTTCAACTACTCCATGAGCGGGATCGCCTGCAAAGCGCCTTAGATAATTGGCACGAAAATCATCCAGGCCCAATAACTAACATGCAGGCCTATCAAGCTTATTTAGAAGATATCGGTTACTTGGTTCCAACTCCAGCCAAAGTTCATGTCAAGACAAAGCAAGTCGATGATGAACTAGCCCATCAGGCTGGACCGCAATTGGTCGTCCCCATTTTAAATGCTCGCTATGCATTAAACGCTGCAAATGCTCGGTGGGGATCCCTATACGACGCGCTATACGGCACCGATGTAATCCCAGAAACCAACGGGTGCGAGAAATCTGGCGCCTACAACCCCAAACGTGGCGCAAAAGTCATTGAATACGTTCGCTACGTTTTAGACCGAACCATTCCGCTTGATCACGGATCGCATATTGATTCTTGTGCTTACTCCATTAAAGATGGCCAATTGGTTGTTTCCTTAAATAATGGAACTACATCAAAACTAAAAGTAAAAAAACAATTACTTGGCTTTAATGGGGATGCGACAAATCCAAGCTCACTACTCTTTGAGCACCACGGACTACACATGGATTTGATCATTGACGGGACAAGTCCTATTGGCTCCAAAGATCCGGCAAATGTTAGTGACCTGATTGTTGAGGCTGCGCTGTCTACAATTTTAGATCTTGAGGACTCCATCGCCGCTGTGGACGCTGATGACAAAGTACTCGCTTATCGAAATTGGCTTGGTATCTTAAAGGGAACACTTACAGAAGAGGTTAACAAGGGCGGCAAAACATTTACCAGGGGTCTTAATCCTGATAGGGTTTACAAAGCACTCTCCGGCAAGGGAGAAATTCGTTTGCACGGTCGCTCCCTTTTGTTCCTTCGCAATGTCGGCCACTTGATGACCAATCCTGCAATTCTTTACGATGATAAAAACGGGGTTGAATTAGAAATACCCGAGGGGATCTTAGACGCCGTCATAACAACCACCATTGCGTTATATGACCTAAGAAGTTTGACCCAAAACGGTATTAAAAATTCTCGACAAGGCTCAGTTTACATCGTTAAACCTAAAATGCATGGTCCCGCAGAGGTTGCCTTTGCTGCAGAGCTTTTCTCACGCGTAGAGAAACTTCTAGGACTCAAACAACACACTGTCAAACTCGGCATTATGGACGAGGAACGCAGAACAAGTGTTAATTTGAAAGCTTGTATCGCCCAGGCCGTTGAGCGAGTAGCATTTATTAATACTGGCTTCCTTGACCGCACAGGCGACGAGATGCATACTGCAATGCGCGCTGGTCCAATGATTCGAAAAGGCGACATGAAATCTAGCGCCTGGATTAAAGCTTATGAGCGCAATAATGTTTTAGTTGGCCTGGCTTGCGGCTTGAGAGGCAAAGCTCAAATTGGCAAAGGAATGTGGGCCATGCCGGATCTGATGGCAGACATGATGAGACAAAAGATCGTTCATCCACTTGCGGGCGCGAATACCGCTTGGGTCCCTAGCCCCACAGCGGCAACACTACACGCACTGCACTACCATCAAATTTTAGTAAGTCAAGTTCAAAAAGAATTGGAAAAAATTGATGAGTCTCAAGAGCATGCAGCCATTTTGAACGATCTCTTATCAATCCCTGTCGCTGCTCATCCCAATTGGAACGATCAAGAAAAACAAGAGGAAGTAGACAACAACGTACAAGGTATTTTGGGCTATGTGGTTCGCTGGGTTGACCAAGGTATTGGATGCTCGAAGGTGCCAGATATTCACAACGTAGGGCTAATGGAGGACCGGGCTACTCTGCGTATAAGCTCCCAACACATCGCCAACTGGCTTCGCCACGGAGTGGTGAGTGAATCAATGGTCAGGGAGAGTTTTGAGAGGATGGCAAAAGTCGTTGATGACCAAAATGCTAGCGATAGTTTGTATCAACCTATGAGTGGCAATGCGAGCTCGTCAAAAGCCTTTAGGGCAGCACTAGACCTGGTGTTTAAAGGTGAGGAACAGCCAAGTGGTTATACCGAGCCGTTATTGCACGCTTGGCGACTCATAACCAAATCATCATGACCGAGACACTTGAAAGACTAAAGCGTAAACTCCGGTTCTACACGATCGCTCTGGTTGTAGGGCTGGCCTTACTATGCGTTGCATATTTGGAGTTTATCTATCACTATGCTTATTCAAGCGGTGAGACAGTAGGCTACGTTCAAAAGCTATCTCTTAAAGGCTGGATTTGCAAAACTTGGGAGGGTGAACAACTAAAATCGATCGCTGGCCAACCCTCAGTGCCAGAAAAGTTTTTCTTTACCGTACGGGATGATTCTGTAGTTGACAAGATAAACGCAACTCTTGGTGAACGTATAATTTTGGTGTACGCGCAGCATCCAGGCTTACCCTCTTGTTTTGGAGATAATGACCACTTTATTGTTGACGCCAAACCGATTCCAAAAGACTAATTAACTTCCCTAATTTGGTACTTCTCTATGGACAATACAATCGATCAAAACCCCAACAGCCCAGAGAAATTACTAGCGCCGTGGATGCTTCAAAATATGCGCCACCAATATGAAATTGGTAACAGAAGCTTAAATTTACTCGGCAAGAGATTCTTGGCGGGAATACTAGGTTTGGCCGAGGATCATTCCAAATTCTCAGAGATGTACCAATGGCTTGCGTCAGCTGAGGCTAAAGATTTCTTTTTAAATAATGAACCCGAAGGCCCTCCGGTTCTAGCAGCATTTTCTGAGATACAAGCTAAGGTTCAGGCCTGGGTTACAAGTAATAAAGCCGATATAACAAACGAAGCACTAAAAGCTATTTTGGAGGCCTACATCATGAAAAATTTTTATACTTTTAGATATGAGCTGAAACTGAATTAAATTGTTCGTTTGAATTTTAAATTACCAATAATTTATAGTCGCTTGATCAATGCATCAACAAATACTTTGGCAACGTCGTAGCCCTTTTGTTGCGTAATCTCTTGAAAACATGTTGGGCTTGTAACGTTAATCTCGGTCAAACAGTCCCCAATCACATCCAAGCCCACTAAAAACAACCCGCGCTGGCTCAGTACAGGGCCTAAATAATTTGAGATCTCAACCTCTCCCTTGGTTAACTCCCGAGCTACGCCTAATCCACCAGCAGCCAAATTACCGCGCACCTCCCCGCCTTGAGGTATTCTCGCTAACGCATAGGGCACTGCCACACCGTCTATCAGCAACACCCGCTTGTCTCCGTCTTCAATGGCGGGTAAGAATTTTTGAGCCATGACCGTCTGAGTCCCATTAACAGTTAGGGACTCAATAACTGCGCCCATATTCAATCCATCCTCCTTAATTCTAAAGATCCCCATTCCCCCCATGCCGTCTAAAGGTTTCAAAATGATGTCCTTGTGGTGAGCATGGAATTCTCTAATTTTCAAAGCCTCACGCGTTACCAAAGTAGGCGGAGTCAGTTCTGGAAATTCTAAAATTGAGAGCTTTTCGGGATGATCGCGGACTGCGGCAGGGTCATTAAACACTTTCACACCCTGCCTGTGGGCCACACCCAATAAATGAGTTAAATAAAAATATTCCGAATTAAACGGAGGATCTTGTCTTAATATGACTGCATCCATTTCCTTTAAAGCGCGCAATTCGGAGCCCTCAACTTTAAACCACTCTTTGTGCTCATGGGTTGTGTTCTCAATTATTTGAATGCGACTCATCTGAGCACTAACAAACGCAGAAGTAACGCTAAAAATATCCCCAGGCTCACAAGACCATACCGCCATACCTCTGGCCTGACACTCTCGCATCATCACAAAGGTTGTGTCCTTATGAATCTTAAAAGTACTTAAAGGATCTGAGACAAATAAAATATTTTTCATAAAGCGCTAAATTAAGCTGAGGAGCTTTTAATCGTAATTCTCAGCATTCGGATCAGTTGCTTCTAGCTCGTAACTTGCAGCCAACATAGCCAAGCGCCCAATCACTCCGTACATATAAAACCGGTTAGGAACACTTGCGCCTGGCTTGACGCCGGGCTGCGGGAGTTGAGCTGATTGCTCAAAAGCGAGTGGGACAAAACTGGCGCCTGGCGCATTCAAATTCTCATCCACACCGCGCTCAGCATGAACCCTGTAAAAGCCACCAACCACATACCGGTCCATCATATAAACCACCGGCTCAGCTACAGCATCATTGATTCTCTCCTGAGTCAAAACACCCTCTTGAATGATGACTTGATCAACTTCTTTGCCATCTTTGATCACACTCATTTTGTTGCGTGTTTTGCGGTTCAAAGCATCCAAATCTTTGACATCCCTCACCGTCATAATACCCATTCCATAGGTACCGTTATCCGCCTTCACAACGACAAATGGCTTTTCATTGATGCCGTACTCTTTGTATTTCTTCTTGATTTTGGAGAGTAAGGTATCCACATTACTCACCAAACAATCCATTCCCGTGCCCTCTGCGAAATTCACCTCTCCGCAAGTCGCAAACATTGGGTTAATTAGCCAAGGATCAATACCAAGGAGCTTGCCAAAACGTTTACTCACTTCCTCGTAGCTCTCAAAATGTAGACTCTTGCGACGAACGCTCCACCCCGCATGCAATGGGGGTAACAGATACTGCTCTGGCAAATCCTCTAAGATCCCTGGTATGCCCGCGCTCAAATCGTTATTTAACAAAATCGTACACGGATCAAAATTTTCCAATCCCAAACGTCTTTTGGTGCGAATCACTGGCTCTAAAGTCACACTATCGCCATTAGGCAAATTAATAGTCGTAACCTCCTTAATCTCCGGGTTGATAGAGCCGATGCGGACATTAAGCCCAGCCATGTGAAAAATTCGCTGAAGTTGCGCAACGTTACTCAAGTAGAAGGTGTTGCGCGTGTGGTTCTCAGGAATTAAAAGCAAGTTCCTGGCCTCAGGACATATTTTCTCAATAGCCGCCATTGCAGCCTGTACAGCCAGCGGAAGCATCTCGGGCGTTAAATTATTCCATCCTCCCGGGTATAAATTCGTATCCACCGGCGCCAATTTAAATCCTGCATTACGGATATCTACGGATGTGTAAAAAGGTGGCGTATGCTCCATCCACTCCAGTCGAAACCACCGCTCGATGGCAGGCATCGAGTCGATTATTCGTTGTTCTAGTTCATTGATTGGCCCGTTTAGAGCCGTAATTAGATGGGGAACCATTTTTACTTTCTATTTAAAAGGAGTCGGGCACGTTTTAGTTACGAGTCGACTGACACAAATGAACTGCTCAAGTCCGAACTTCACCATGACCAAGCACAACATACTTCTGAGAGGTTAAACCCTCCAATCCAACTGGTCCGCGCGCATGAAATTTATCTGTTGATATTCCAATTTCTGCACCTAAACCGTACTCAAAACCATCTGCAAATCGGGTGCTGGTATTCACCATCACACTTGCAGAATCTACCTCCCTCAGAAACCTTTCTGCGTGGGAATAGTTTTCTGTCAAAATTGCATCCGTGTGATGCGAGGAATATTTATTGATATGGTTGATAGCCTCATCCAAATCGTCCACCACCTTCACACTAATAATTGGCGCCAAATACTCCTCATACCAATCTTGTTCCGTTGCAAGCTGAGCCTTTACCCCGGCCACTTTATCGATACTCTCCAAGGTTTTCTGGCACCCTCTAATTTCAACCCCTTTGCGAGCATAGATCTCTATCAGTTGAGGTAAGAATTTAGCTGCGATCTGTTGTGAGACCAAAAGACTCTCCATTGCGTTGCAGGGACTATATTTCTGAGTCTTTGCATTGTCACAAACACGAAGCGCCAGCTCTACATCACAGCTCGCATCCACAAATGTGTGGCAGTTACCGTCTAAGTGCTTTATAACGGGCACTTTAGCATCAGCACTAATTCGCTCTATCAAACCTTTGCCCCCCCGCGGGATAATTACGTCTACAAACTCTGGCATCGCGATCAAATATCCTACAGCTTCGCGGTCCACAGTCCCGATCAGCTGAACCCCATCCTCAGGCAAAGAGGACTCAAGCAGGGCCTCTCTCACCAAGGTCGCAAGCGCCAAATTAGAGTGTATTGCCTCCGATCCACCCCTCAAAATACAAGCATTACCGCTTTTGATGGAAAGAGTTGCAGCCTCAATCGTTACATTGGGCCTACTTTCATAGATCATTCCAAAGACGCCAATTGGAACCCTCATCTGTCCAACCCTAATCCCGCTAGGTTGCTCTTTTAGCCCCGTTATTTCTCCAATCACCTCAGGCATCCCAGCAAGTTGCTCACACCCCAAGGCGCATGTCTCTATGATCTTTTGCGTCAAACGCAAGCGGTCTAATAGGACATCTGAAATTTTTTGCGACTGAGCCTGCAAACAATCCTTGTGATTGGCCTCTAAAAGCTCCGCGCAGCGCAACCTCAGTTTGGCCGCCAAAACGTTAAGAGCTTGGTTCTTTTGAGCCGCAGAGGCCTTAGCCATCAAAGCGCTTGCTCTTCTAGCATTGGCCCCGTGGAGTTGCATCTGATTAGCAATAGAGTTAGCATTCATAGGCGTATTTTCTCATCATCTTGTACCTTTTGCACCATCACCGCGCAATTGGGTATCACTTAGGCTTTTGTTTCACCAGAACGAGAGCCATGCGGGGGGTCAACCACCGATATCCTAGTTCTTATGTCTTATTTTGATGCGCAAACGTGGCCCAAGCGCTGTGCCAAACGGTGCAGTGCCTGCCATGGATCGTGCGGCCAAAGGGGTGACTTTAGGCCCTTTACTACCCCGTCAACCACATGGGCGTCTTTTAATAATTGATCTAGATGATTTAAACGAATACCCGGCACAACGCGTTCATAAAGTCTTTCCCGGTCGCCCCAGATTCTTTGCTCTTTCAATACCACTGATAACGATCTTCCGCCCTGGGTAGCCTCTTTAACACGTCTTAGGCTTCGTATTTCCTCGGCCAAAGTGTGATGGGTAAGAACAGCAGCAACACCCTCCGCCTCTAAACCGTCTAGCATTTTTTGAACTCTAATCGGCTGCCCCTGCAAAACTGCTTGGGTTAACTTGAAAACATCGTATCTAGCGACATCGAGCACAGCCACTTCAATTTGTTCAAGGGTCAGCTCTCCTTCTGGATAAAGCAGACCTAATTTTTGAATTTCTTGGTGCGCAGCCAGTAAATTGCCCTCAACACGGTCAGCAAAAAATTTCAGCGCAACCTGACCAGCCTCACCAGCCTCAACTCGCTGTTTTTGTAAAGACAATCTCTGTGCAATCCATTGCCCCAACTCATGTCTAGATACTGATTCAATCGAGATACTTGCCCCACTCGACTCCAGAGCTGTAAACCATGCAGAATTTTTCATAAGTTTATCTGCGCGAGGCAAATAAACAAGGGTGAGCACTGCGTCAGATTCTCTCGCGGCTTCTGCAATTTTTTGAAGAGCAACAGAACCCTCCTTGCCTGGCTTGCCACTAGGAATTCGAATCTCTATGATTTGCTTATCAGCAAAAAGACTCTGAGATCCAGAACTGGCCAGCACCTCACTCCAATCAAAGTGCGCACCAAACACAGTGAACACATGGCGATCAGCAAAGCCCGACTCTAAGGCACTGCGTCGAACCAAATCACTCGCCTCTTGAACAAGCAATACGTCGTCTCCATGAAAAACATACAAGGGCTGCAACCCCTTTTGTAGATGTTCTTTAAGTTTATATTGATGAACTAGCACGGTATTAATTAAGGATCAGGGTCAGTAAGCGGGCTGCTCACCGCTCCATTTCTTACCCGCACTGGCTACGCGACGCATGATCTGCTCAGCCACGTCGGACTGCATATTGCGGTAAAGCAATTGCTCTTCCGCGTCCTTAGCAAGTACGATTGTCTCGTTAAAGCTCATATCTCTAAAAAGCGAAATCTCAGTCTCAGGTATCAACTCCATCCCCTCTGGGGTTCGCAACTTAAAGGAAATCATTATCCGGAGCTGATAGGCATTGACCGTGCCCGATGCTGTCCTCCCTAAAATGATTTTGTCTCTTTGCTCGTGCAAAACCTCTAAAATTATTTGTGCTTGGTCCAGTCTCTTAGGGTCCGTAATCAGCTCAACATTCCCAGAGGCCAATATTGTTTTACGCAACGCTTGGCCGAAAGGACTTATATCTGAAAAATTACCATAAATTGATTTAAACGGTATTTCAACAGGTTTTCTTAAGGCAAAACCGCATCCCTCAAAGCCCACCAACAAAGCAAGGGCCAAGAGTATCAAACACGTTGACTTAATCAGTTGATGCATAAAGCTCATACCACCAGGTTAACCAAACGACCAGGAACGACAATAACCTTTTTAGGCGCAAGTCCTTTGGCTTGATTTTGAAAGGACTCACTCGCTATTGCCATTTTTTCGATTTCTTCCTTACTTGCCTTAGCAGAAACCTTAAGTGACCCTCTAAGCTTACCGTTGACTTGAAGCATCAGTTCAATTTCACTTCTCTCTAATGCGCCCGGATCAACTTGAGGCCATTGTGCATCTAGTAATGCTCCCCAAACCTTTGAGTACCCTAAAGAATCCCAAAGACTAAACCCAATGTGCGGGCAAACGGGATAAAGGATTCGTAACAAAATCGAGAGACATTCAAAAAGCGCTCCATCATCTTGTGAATCTAAACTCAACTTAGCATTCTCAAGTGTATTAAGCATTTTCATTGCCGCAGAGACTACTGTGTTGTACTGCATCCTCTCATAGTCAAACACCGCCTGCTTGAGTACAGAATGAATTTCAAACCTCAACTCAGCCCCGCCGGCACTGATTGACACATTCTTATCCGCAGTGGAGTGCTTATTTGAATAATCAAGCAACCGCTCCTGGTGATTTGCCGCAAACGTCCAGACCCTTCGCAAGAATCTAAAACTCCCCTCAACCGCGTCATCATTCCACTCTAAAGTGGCCTCAGGCGGGGCCGTAAACATGGTGTACAACCTGGCCGTATCTGCTCCAAATTTTTCAATAAGGTCTTGAGGGTCCACGCCATTATTTTTAGACTTACTCATCGTGCCCACGCCCTCGTACTCAATACGAGTGCCAGCGGGCAAACCGTCCTTCGAATCCTTTAATACCGCATGCGTGACTCGGCCGTCTGCATCACTGATATTTTCAACCTCGTGTGGCCAAAAATACTCTACTCCGCCTTTATCGGTTGTTCTTGAATAGATATGGTTGAGCACCATACCCTGTGTTAATAATCTGGTAAATGGCTCATCCACTTTAATGCACCCGAGGTCCCTCATGACTTTGGTCCAAAATCTCGCGTACAACAGGTGCAATATGGCATGCTCGATTCCGCCAATGTACTGATCCATCGGCATCCAATATGAAGCCCCCTGCGCCACCATATTCTGAGAATCACTTGGATCACAGTAACGCATGTAATACCAAGACGAATCCACAAAAGTGTCCATCGTATCGGTCTCACGTTGCGCCGGCTTTGAACACTTTGGACACGCAACGTTAAGGAATGAAGCACACTTGTTTAACGGATTACCGCTACCGTCTGGGACTAAATCCTGTGGTAAAACAACGGGTAAATCTTTTTCTGGAACGGGAACCGCGCCGCAGTCGTTGCAGTGAATGATTGGTATAGGCGTTCCCCAATATCTTTGGCGACTTATTCCCCAGTCTCTTAGCCTCCAAGTTATTTTTTTCTCTCCCAACCCTTTGTCCTGCAAATCATGCGCTACCGCATCTACGCATTCAATAAAGGACAAACCATCGTAGGGGCCTGAATTGACGGCAACTCCACGCCCTTTTTCCGCGTACCAATCTTGCCATTTTTTTGGATCAAAGGTTCGGTACTTCCCATCTGCTGACTGATCCTGCGCCTCTTTAACCGCAACCACATCCATGATTGGCAGGTTGTATTTAATAGCGAACGCAAAATCGCGTTCATCATGCGCGGGAACGCCCATAACAGCACCATCACCATAGCTCATCAATACATAGTTGCCAACCCACAAAGGTACCCTGGCCTGAGTCAATGGGTGAGTAACAAAAAGCCCTGTATTGAAACCCTCTTTCTCCTTAACAGCCATCTCCGCTTCCGTGGTACCACCCAATTTGCATTGCTCTATAAATTGCGACAATTTAGGATTATTGCGAGCTGCAAATTCAGCAAGAGGATGCTCGGGGGCAACCGCTACAAAGGTTACACCCATAACCGTATCAGCGCGAGTTGTAAACACATACATTAGACCCTGCGTTAACGCTTGGCCTTGATCGTCTTTAATATCGTGTGTAAACGCAAATCTAACGCCTTCAGACTTACCTATCCAGTTTTCCTGCATCAGCCTTACTTTTTCTGGCCAACCGTCTAGGTGATTTTGTACCTGGTCCAAAAGTTCAGGTGCATAGTCGCTAATTTTTAAATAATAACCAGGAATTTCTCTCTTCTCAACCACGGCGCCAGTTCGCCAACCCTTACCGTCAATCACCTGCTCATTGGCAAGCACCGTCTTGTCAATTGGATCCCAATTCACGGTTTGTGTTTTACGATAGGCAATGCCTTTTTCAAGCATTTTTAGAAATAGCCATTGATTCCACTTGTAATAGCTCGGATCACAGGTCGCAATTTCCCGCGACCAATCTATAGCCAACCCCATCGCTTTCATTTGCTTTTTCATATAAGCAATGTTGTCGTAAGTCCATTTGGCGGGTGGAACCTTGTTCTTTAAGGCGGCATTTTCCGCCGGCAACCCGAATGCATCCCACCCCATAGGCATCAACACGTTGTATCCTGCCATTCTGAGATGGCGCGTTAGCATGTCATTGATGGTGTAATTCCTAACATGCCCCATGTGCAGTTTGCCGCTAGGGTACGGGAGCATGGAGCATGCGTAATATTTTTTCTTTGATGCGTCTTCTCTCACCCGGTAGGCATCTTGATCCGCCCAAACGCTTTGCACCGCCATCTCAACTTCTGATGGATTGTATTTTTCTTGCATAGTTATTTAGAAAATAATTCAATAGAGCAAAATAGCTCAGCAATTTGCTTAAGGTATGTTTGTGATTACTTAAGCATTGCTGGCTTGAAGGGTTAATACCTTAAATTTAAAACATCAAACATATCAAAAAGACCTGATTTCTTTGATGCTAAAAAACGTGCCGCCTTCATACTGCCTTGTGCATAGTTGGACCGGCTTGATGATCGATGCGTAATCTCAATCCTCTCCCCCTCTCCAGCAAACAAAGCCGTGTGATCTCCCACAATGTCCCCCGCACGCACTGTTGCAAAGCCAATCGTTCCTGGCTTACGCGGGCCCGTGTGCCCCTCCCGGGAAAATACAGCATTCGACTGAAAATCAATATTTTTAGCCTGAGCGATCACTTCTCCCATTTTTAAAGCCGTCCCAGACGGTGCATCAACCTTGTGTTTGTGATGGGCCTCGATAATTTCTATGTCGTAGTCAGACGAGAGAGCTTTCGCCGCTACCTCCAAGAGTTTTAAAGTAACATTCACCCCAACACTCATGTTTGGCGCCATTACAACGGCGATGTGTTTCGAGGCCTCTTCGATTTGAGTCTTTTGATCCACAGTAAACCCCGTAGTACCAATGACCAATTTGACACCGAGTTCCCTGCAAGCCTTCAAATGACTCATCGTCCCCTCTGGTCTTGTAAAGTCAATTAACACATCTGCATCTTTTAGGGCCGCTTTGATATCGGCCTGAACATTTATGCCACTGGCTTTACCTAAAAATCCGGTCGCATCGTTTCCAATCATAGGGCTTGACGCTAAATCTATGGCTCCTACCAGTTGTAGATCTGGAGACTGTAAAACGATCTCAATCAACATATTACCCATCCGCCCGCTTGCGCCGGCAATTGCAATGGAAAGCTTCTTTGCATCATTCATTTTATAAATCTCTTCACATTTGATACATTAGCGCGCAGGGCCCTCAAGCGGAGGGTAATTCATTGAGGCTGGCGCATTGTCCGTCTCGCTTGGCTTTGTAGGTTTGGCTTTATTTTTATACGCATTCAATTCTTTTTCTGTAGCCTCCATCTTAGGTAGCTTTGAGGTATTTATCTTTTGTGTATCGATGCGCGCTGCAAACTCCGATTCGCTAGGCAAATCATCTGCCTCTACGCGGTCAAATTGATCTATCTTAAAAAATACAGACAACTTTCTGTGTTGTGGTTCGGCGCCAGATCGCCGAATAGTAAAAGCATAATCCCACCTATCGGCATGAAATGGACTCGTTATCAAAGGCGTACCTAAGATTTCTCGAATTTGATTCCTAGACATTCCTGGCCTCAGAGCCTGCACTTGTTCTCTGGAGACAAAATTGCCTTGGACCACCTCCATGTGATAGGGAGTAATACAGGCACTTAGAGCAAGCGCAATCAAAACAAAGCCGAGCCGAGCAAAGGCCTTCATTTGTTGACTGACCGTATTAAAATTTGTAAGTGGGTTCATTTGAATATTGTAACTCTCACCCCCGTTATTTGTGCTGGACTTACAATTGGTAGGCGGGCCCGCTGAATAACTCCGTCAGGTTCGCCGTTCCCTAGCATTTAAGCCCCTTTAAGGACCCTACCCAATGCGCCCCATCGAAGAAGATCTTAAAAGTACAGGCCTTAAAGCCACCTTGCCAAGATTAAAAATCCTGGAGCTATTCCAAAAATCGAATCTTAGACACCTGTCGGCTGAAGATATATATAGAACCGTATTAGAGGAACGGACCGATATAGGGCTTGCGACTGTTTACAGAGTTCTTTTGCAGTTTGAACAAGCAGGTCTTTTAAAACGTAGCAACTTTGAAAGTGGTAAATCTGTATATGAGCTCAACGAGGGCGAGCATCATGATCATTTAGTCTGTCTGGACTGCGGGCGTGTAGAGGAGTTTTTTGATCCAGAAATCGAAGACCGTCAGCACAAGATCGCACAGCTTAAAGGTTTTGAAATTGCAGATCATTCTTTAAGTCTGTATGCACATTGCAAGCAAAACCCCTGCCCCCACAAAGCCTAAATTTAACGCTATTTCTAAGTATCTCTAAGCATCCGAGCCACCCGGACTATCCATTTCTTTTTTATGTCGATTTACAAACTCCTCGTAGGTGTTAATTCCTCGAAGTTGCAGGATCGTATTTCGAACAGCGGCCTCCACCAGCACAGCTATATTGCGCCCAGCTATAACTTGAATCACAACCTTTCGAATTGAAATATTCAAAATTTCTTGATTCAAGGGCTCATGAGGCAAACGGTCATAGTCTCTCTCTAATGTCTCTCGCCTCACTAAGTGAACGATAAGCTTAAGACGCATTTTGCGCCGCACTGCGGTTTCACCAAATATGGCGCGTATGTCTAATAGTCCAATCCCCCGCACCTCCAGCAGGTTTTGCAATAGCTCTGGACAACGTCCCTCAATGGTTGATTGATTGATCCTATAAAAATCAACTACATCATCTGCAACCAGTCCGTGCCCCCTAGAGATGAGCTCTAGTCCTAACTCACTTTTGCCAAGCCCCGACTCACCAGTAATGAGTACTCCAAGACCCAAAATGTCCATAAAGACGCCGTGCGAAGTCGTTCTATCTGCAAAATGTCTTGATAAGTAAGCACTTAACAGATCAATCACGAATGCCGAGGCCTCAGGAGTGGCGAACAAAGGAATTTGGGCTCTTTCGCACACATCAATTAAAGGCTGAGGGGCCAACTGACCATCAGCCACCACCAATGCCGGAGGCTCTAAACTAATGATCTGTTCAAACCGAGCCCGGCACTCATCGGGGCTGCCCTGAGTTAAGTAATCAATCTCTCGGGGACCAATGATTTGAAGTCTATAGGGATGAATATAGTTTAGATACCCAACAAGATCTGCCCCAGAGTGCGCATCTTGGATCGCCTCCTCATCGAATCGGCGCTCCAAGGCATCTTGGCCAGCCAACCACTGCCACCGCAACTTCTTACTAAAGTCTTCAAATAAAACTTGCGCGCTGACTACGGTAGGTTTCAAAGCTTAAGTAAATTCAGTTTTAAAAAAATAATGAGCGAAAGATTCGCTTCTTCCCCTCAAGCAGCCTGCGTAGACTTCCAAGTCGTAATAGTCTCATAAAGTTCGACCTCACTTGAGCTTGTCTTCAGCTTATCCCTAATCACGGAGTCTGCCAACATCTCTGCAATTTCCGAGAGTATTTCAAGGTGCTTTTGTGTTGATGCTTCAGGCACCAGCAAAAAAATCAGCAAGGAAACGGGCTGCTCATCTGGGGCATCAAACCCAATCGGATTTGCAAGTTGAAAAACCGAAGCCAAAGGGGCCTTAAGCCCCTTAATCCGACCATGCGGAATGGCCACCCCGTGGCCCAAACCAGTTGAACCCAATCGTTCCCTTGCAAACAAACTGTCAGCTATAAGTGCTCTACTCAGTCCATGCAAATTTTCAAACAGCAACCCCGCCTCTTCGAAAGCTCTTTTTTTGCTAGTTGCATCCACTTGGACCTGCACTAGAGAGGATGACAAAATTGAAGTAAGTCTATTCATATTCAGGGCATATTATGCACCTGACTATGACCATATCTAGGGTTGTTGTTTAATTACAAAGTATGCTTTTGAGGCTATTGAATCGCTCGTTTAGTACTTTCATGATGATGGTCTTGGATTTTGTCTTTGTGTTTGACAACCTGTCGGTCCAATTTGTCCACCAAACTGTCTACGGCGGCATACAAATCCTCATGGGCACTCTCGGCAAAGATATCACTCCCCTTGACCAAAATATTACACTCTGCTCGCTGCCTTTTTTCTTTTTCTTTTTGGTTATCAATCGACAACAACACCTTGACGTCTACAACTTGGTCAAAATGTCGAATAACTCGTTCCATTTTCTCCGTGACGTAAGTTCTAAGCGCTGGGGTAACTTCTAAATGATGGCCACTGATTGTTAAATTCATAAGATCACACTCCTTTAATTACTTACGTCTTTCAAATCCGAACCCTTTGGTTAGACTTTGATTACATCATGCCCATTAAACAATAAAAACGCAAGGCGAAAAACACCATAAAAGTCTGATTATTTGCTTTAGATCATATTCTGTTCATTTACCCCTTAACAATTCAAACCCGCTAAATCAAGTCTGCTCTGCTAAGTAAGAGCCACGCTTGAACAGGCGAACTTGAACCTTTTAAGCGACTATTCATTGTTTTCGTACGTTGACTTTCGTTATATTCCAACAACCCAATAGGGTAAACACCCGATTGTTTGGATTGAATGCCATAATGAGTACTTCTCAACAATGGAGATGTCTCCTTGGAACCCTACCCTAGTCGGTAGCTTTCGATTCTCAAGGCACACTGCACATAAGTGCCTATGGCCAGGGGTTCGAAAGCCACTCATTCACCAATCGAACCCCAAATTGCGGTGCTGTATGCACCCCTAATGCCATGCTCAATATTTTCTCCTTGGCCAATGGCCGCCTATTTCAAGAAGAAATTGAATCCTTAGAAGAACTGTCTAAATTTCAGCCTATCTGGGTTGACTTAGATGAGCCTAGCGTGGAAGAAAAACGTTGGGTCAAACAGTATTACGGCTTACTCATCCCCGATGATGCCATGGATGAGGACATCGAAGAATCTGCTCGGTTTTACCAAGAAGACAACGGCGAACTTCACATTAGAAGTGATTTTTTAATTGCCGATGATGAAGAGCCACGAACAGTGCGTGTAGCCTTCATTTTGAATCAGCACAATGACAACTTAAAAAGCCAAGGGGTGCTCTTTTCAATACATGATGAAGACGTCCCTGTTTTCAGGCTCCTTCGGCTGCGGGCGCGACGCGACCCTAACTTGATCACAGATGCCAAAGATGTTTTGCTTAAACTATTCGATGCGGATGCTGAATACTCCGCAGACACCTTAGAAGGCATATACGACGAGCTTGAAAAGGCAAGCAAGTTGGTCCTCTCTGAGGACGTAACCGATGAACTCGCTAGTGAAGTGCTAGGTCGAATTGCACGCCAAGAGGATTTGAACGGACGCATTCGCAGGAACGTCATGGACACTCGACGCGCAGTCAGTTTTATGATGCGCGCTCGCATGCTTAACTCAGAACAACTAGAAGAATCACGTCAGATTTTACGCGACATTGAATCCTTGGATAACCACACTGCATTTTTATTCGACAAAATAAACTTCCTTATGGATGCAACAGTTGGTTTTATCAATATCAATCAAAATAAGATTATCAAAATCTTCTCTGTTGCAAGCGTAGCCTTGCTTCCTCCCACTTTAATCGCAAGTATTTACGGAATGAACTTTGACAGCATTCCTGAACTTCACTTCACTTGGGGATATGAGTACGCGGTAGTGCTTATGATCGCAAGCGCCATGGTGCCCATGTGGTATTTTCGAAGAAGAGGCTGGTTAAAGTAAATGATGCCCAATCAAGCGGTGTTACTCAAGTAAGCTTCAACGATCAACGCACTATAAGGACTGGCTACGCAATTTAGGAATTCGGCAAAGTCCTTAGCGGCTTGCTCTCCTGCCGCGTCCGACACGGTTCTCATAACGGCAAACGCTACCCCATAATCTTTGCAAACTTGAGCAACCGCAGCACCCTCCATCTCAACGACTAATGCGCTTGGATGCGCTTTCCCGAGTTCGCATCTAACAATATCATTAGACACGAACTGATCTCCACTCAGTATCAAGCCCTCATGAACCTTTGTACTTTGCAGCTTAAATCTATAAACTATTTCCGAACTTATTTCTTGTTCTAGCTGCATCAAAACTTTTAGACTCGCTCGTGTTAACCGACTCGACATCTCCGGATCTGCCGTAAAGGATGCCCCATCAAAACCCGGCACTACATAGCGAGGAAATAATGGGCTCGCGTCCATATCGTGTTGAATTAAGTGGGTACCAACGACTAGGTCACCGACCGCCACAGACGCACTTATGGAGCCTGCGACTCCAGTAAATAAGATTTCATTTACCTTAAACCGTTCTATTAAAGTGGTCGCAGTTATCGCCGCAGCAACCTTGCCGATGCCAGACAAGACGATAACGATTGCATGTCCCTGGAAAGTTGCTGTCCAAAAGTTACGGCCCGCAATGCGCTCACATTGGGGTGATTGCATATGCTCAAGGATATGACTCACTTCCTCTTGCATTGCGGCAACAACGGCAAAACGAGGACTAGTTGAGAAGTCCGCGTTGTCCATTCAGTAAAAATTTAACATATTGCAAAAATGAAAGCCCTGCCGTCCAAATATTATTCGACAGCCTTCACCATATCCTCAACCACTTTTTTAGCATCACCGAAAACCATCATGGTTTTATCCATGTAAAAGAGTTCGTTGTCTAGCCCCGCATATCCAGCGGCCATGGAACGCTTATTGACAATTACGGTTTTTGCTTTGTAGGCGTCTAATATTGGCATGCCGTAAATCGGGCTACCTTTTACTAAAGCGGCTGGATTGACCACGTCATTGGCCCCCAAAATAATTGCTACATCTGCCTGTCCGAATTCGCCGTTGATATCTTCCATCTCAAAGACCTGGTCGTAAGGAACCTCTGCCTCCGCAAGCAACACGTTCATGTGCCCGGGCATTCTTCCTGCAACAGGGTGAATTGCATATTTCACAGTGATACCGTGCTCAGTTAATTTATCCGCTAGCTCCATAACTGCATGCTGGGCCCGAGCCACCGCTAGTCCATACCCCGGTACGATGATGACCGTCTCAGCATTCATCAACATAAAAGCGGCGTCATCTGCACTGCCACTTTTGACACTTTTTTGTACTTGGCCGTCTGCACCCACTGTTGCAGGTGCGCCTCCGAAACCTCCCAAAATGACGTTGAAGAATGAGCGGTTCATGGCCTTGCACATAATATATGACAAGATCGCGCCACTAGAGCCAACTAAAGAGCCGGCAATGATGAGCATGCTGTTGTTTAAGGAAAATCCAATTCCAGCTGCCGCCCACCCAGAGTAACTGTTAAGCATCGAAACCACTACAGGCATATCTGCGCCACCTATGGGAATGATGATTAAAAAACCAAGCACAAAGGCAATGACCAACATTCCAAAAAAGGCAGTCCAATCCTGAGTTGCTATAAAAAGGCTTCCCAAAGCAATGGCCGACAAAGCCAAGACTAAATTCAAAATATGCTGGCCAGGAAACACGACCGGAGAGCCTTGGAACCATCTAAATTTGTACTTGCCTGAAAGTTTGCCGAATGCGATTACTGAACCACTAAAAGTGATTGCCCCGATAGCAGCGCCCAAAAATAGCTCCAAGCGGTTGCCCATAGGGATCGGCAGGTCAGAGGACGCCACAATTTGGAAAGCCTTGGGTTCCGCAACTGCGGCTATTGCAATAAATACAGCCGCCAAGCCGATCATGCTGTGCATAAAAGCCACGAGCTCTGGCATCTTGGTCATCTCGACCTTTTGAGCCATGATCGATCCAATACCGCCTCCAACCACCAAGCCTAAGAGCACCCAAGACAACCCAAGTGCCGAGTCAGAGAGCTTATAAATTAGCGCGCCAGTTGTAAGCACAGCCAAAGTCATACCAAGCATTCCAAAAATATTACCCCTAACCGAAGTCGTTGGATGGCTTAGTCCTTTAAGCGCTTGGATAAAACAAATGCTCGCAATCAAATACAAAAGTGTGACCTGATCCATGCTCATTATGCGACTCCCTTTTTCGATCCACTTTGATCTTCAGATTTTGACTTTTTCTCCTTCTTCTTGAACATCTCAAGCATCCTGCGAGTCACCAAAAATCCACCAAATACATTAACTGCTGCTAACGTAACAGCAAGTACTCCCATCGTCTTGCCCAAATTCGTCTCCGTCAACGCGGCAGCTAGCATGGCCCCGACGATTACGATCGCCGAAACCGCATTGGTGACCGCCATCAAAGGAGTATGAAGTGCAGGTGTAACGGTCCACACGACGTGGTATCCCACATAGATGGCCAATACAAAAATGACTAAATTAGTTAAGGTATGTGAAACAATTTCCATGACTTTAATTCCTTGTGATTTCGCCGTTTTGAGTGACTCTACAGGCAGCAACTATGTCGTCCGACAGATCTAAATGAAAAGCCCCCTCTGGGGTGATGATAAGTTTGAGAAAATCAAGTATGTTCCTCGCATAAAGCGCAGACGCATCAGCTGCAACCATTGACGGCAAATTGGTCTCGCCAACAATTGTGACGCCGTGTTCTACCACCGTTTGATCTGGGCGAGTCAAAGGGCAGTTGCCCCCGGCTGCTGCCGCTAGATCAATAATGACCGAACCCGGCTTCATGGACTGAACCATCTCAGGGGTAATGAGCACGGGCGCAGCGCGTCCCGGAATAAGCGCAGTTGAGATCACTACATCTGCCATAGAAACTCTTTTAGCGACCTCCGCCTTTTGGCGATCTAACCAACTCTGCGGCATTGGTCTTGCATACCCACCCACGCCCTCTGCTGCATCTCGCTCTTCCTGAGTCTCGTAGGGTACGTCAATAAACTTAGCGCCGAGTGACTCTACCTGCTCTTTAACGCTGGGTCTAACATCAGAAGCTTCAATCACCGCACCCAAACGCTTTGCAGTTGCAATTGCCTGCAAGCCTGCCACACCCACGCCCAGAATTACCACCCGAGCAGCCTTAACAGTTCCCGCTGCAGTCATCAACATAGGGAAAAATCTTGGATACGTATCAGCCGCCATCATCACTGCTTTATAACCTGCGATATTAGCTTGAGACGAGAGCACATCCATGCTCTGTGCACGCGAGGTCCTGGGCGCAGCTTCTAGGGCAAAACTTGTGAGTCCTGCTCTGGCCAATAACTGTAACCCCTGAGTATCGAAGGGATTTAGCATGCCAACAATTACACCCCCTCGCTTCAGATAAGCCTCCTCACTCTCCAGGGGTGCGCGGACTTTTAAAACCAGTTCACACTCATAAGCGGTAAACATATCTGTTATCTGAGCTCCTGCGGCTTCATAAGCTGCATCCGTAATGCTTGCTCCTAAACCAGCTCCAGATTGGATATAAATAGTGTGCCCTTTAGCCACTAACTTCTTGGCCGTCTCGGGCGTTATAGCCACACGTCGCTCGCCAGCCACAATTTCGGCAACAACCCCTATCCTCATATTAAGCTCCTAAAATCACGAATGAATTTAACCGACATATTCTTAACCCCTCATTGTCACCTAATTACCTGTCATAGTTGCATAAGTGTTAGCCCTTCAAGAGCCTCTTTGTTACACAATTACTGCTCTTTTCTCCCCGAATCCTCATCTATTCCTATTCAATAAGGCTCAAAATCATGTCTGACCGTTGGAAACCCAGTGTTACTGTTGCAGGTATTATCGAACAAAGAGGCCAATTCTTGTTGGTTGAGGAAGAAACCCCCGAGGGTGTCATGCTAAATAACCCAGCGGGACACCTCGAGCTAGGCGAATCTCCCTCACAAGCCTGCATCAGAGAGGTTTTAGAGGAAACTGCCTATGCTTTTACCCCCCAACACCTAGTCGGCGTATATCTGTCCCGATTTCAAAGAAAAATAAGCCCTGAAACTTTGGAGGACATTACCTACATGCGCTTTGCGTTTTGCGGGGAATTGGGCCAACACAATCCAACACTTAAATTGGACACCGGAATCATTAGAACCGTTTGGCTATCAATTGATGAGATCAGAAACTCTCGCTCCATCCACCGTAGTCCATTACTTCTTGCATGTGCAGAGGATTATTTACGCGGTCAACGCTTTTCAATCTCAAGCATCTGCACGGACATAAGCATTTATTCGCCAAACCTAAAATAAATTCTGATTGGGTTTTACTAATTAGCTTTAACGCGGGGTATGCTGTTCAAGCAATAGCGAGGGGTCCTCAGAGTGGATTACCTCTTGCGCCCACTTTTGTAGAAGCTGAGTGTCAGCCCGCAATATCTCCTGCTTGACTGATAATATTTGCGTCGGGTGCATAGAAAAACTTCTCAGCCCTAATCCAAGCAAGAGCTTTGTCATTGTTGGATCTCCCGCCATTTCCCCGCATACGCTCACACTCTTTCCCGCCGCATTGCAGGCTGAAATGGTGTCTGCTACCAAGCGCAACACCGCCGGGTGGAGCGGGTCGTATAAGTGAGCAACCTGCTCATCGGCTCGATCAATTGCTAGGGTGTATTGGATTAAATCGTTGGTACCTATTGATAGAAAATCAAAATATTTTAGAAACATTCTCACACTGATAGCAGCCGCGGGTATCTCTATCATGGCGCCTACTTTAACAGGCCCATATACCTCGCCTTTGGCATCAAGCTGTTGTCGAGCGGTGTTAATTAAAGTCATTGTTTGTTGAATCTCACGCGCGTGTGCAAGCATCGGAATTAACAAATTAACTTGCCCCCTTGCAGCCGCGCGCAGTATGGCCCTTAACTGCGTTAAAAACATACCAGGCTCCGACAAACTCCACCGAATCGCGCGCAACCCAAGCGCAGGATTTAAATGCGCCTCATCTTTATTAGATCTATCCAAAGGTTTGTCCGCACCCACATCTACTGTTCTAATAGTTACAGGCAAACCATTCATTCCCTCTACCGCAGAGCAGTAGGCCCTAAATTGCTCCTCCTCTCCCGGTAGTTGCCCTTCTCGCCCCATAAACAAAAACTCGCTTCTGAATAGACCAACCCCGACAGCGCCTACACTGACCGCGGCTATGGTGTCCTCTGGCATTTCAATATTTGCGAGTAGCTCTACGGCTTCATCATCGAGGGTCGCTGCAGGTCGGTGCCTGAGCCTGGATAAGCGTTCACGATCAACCTTAGCCTGGCGTTGTTTAAAGCTGTACTCATCCAAAATAATGGGCGAGGGATCAACAATTACCACCCCAGAGTCTCCATCAACAATTAACCAATCGTCTTGTCGAATTAAATGACTCGCAGTTCTTGCGCCAACAACTGCAGGTATATCCAAACTCTTTGCAACAATTGCTGTATGCGAAGTTTTACCGCCCACATCTGTTACAAATCCAGTAAACACACTTTGCTTAAATTGCAGCAGATCCGCAGGGGATAAGTCATGTGCCACCAAAATCAGAGGAATCTCTAAATGCTCCTCCGCCAAAAGGTCTTGCTGTTTGACCAGCTCTTTAGCCTCGGCAGAGCCTCTTTGAGGAAGCTGGTTGTGGTCGCCCTTTAAATGACGAAGAATCCTCTCTACCACTTGTTCAAGATCACCTTTACGCTCCCTTAAATAAGGATCTTCCATCTCATCAAACTGGCGAGCAACTATTTCCAACTGCGATGACAACGCCCACTCTGCGTTATAGGAGCGCTCACGCACCCAAGTATTAATACCACTGGCCAGCATTTCGTCCTGCAGTAGCATCATATGAACGTCAAGCAATGCGGCCAATTCAGGAGGGGCGTCCTTGGGTAGAGTCTGCTGTAATTTGTTGATCTCTTCAATTACGCACTCCCGTGCGTGGACGACCCGTTCTATTTCACTCTCTATTTGATCAGGCTGGATAAAATAATGCGCTACATCCACACGACTTGATGCGACTAAGACTGCCCGTCCCATGGCAATTCCACGCGCGACAGCAAGTCCGTGTATAGAGAAAGTCATAGGTTTTGTGTCCCCAACATTCGTTACTCACTCTCTCCAAATTTTTCATCCATCAGAGCGACTAAAGCAGTCATTGCCTCCTCCTCTTGTGCCCCTTCGGTCTCAAGCTCTACTTCCACCCCCTTACCGGCAGCAAGCATCATTACCCCCATAATGCTTTTTGCGTTTACACGTCTGTCACCTTTAGAAATCCAGACATCGCAGGGAAATGATCCAGCAAGTTTGGTCAACTTCGCAGAAGCCCGTGCATGAAGACCTAACTTATTGCTGATAATTACTTTGTTTTTGATCATAAACTCTTTTAATTTGATTTTGAGGGGCCGCAACTGCAACTTGCATCACGCCTTGAGCACCCCCCGCTAATGCACGTTGAATCAATGTCTCAATAGGTTCATGGCGATAGCAAATAGCACGGAGCAACATCGGCAAATTGACGCCTGCTATCAACTTAGTCTGTGTACCCTCCACTAATTTTTTAGCCACATTAGACGGAGTCGCTCCGAATATATCGGTCAATACCAGAGTCTGCCCCTCACCTAATTTTATTTTCACCTCCTCGGCTCTTCTTAATGTTATCTCTGGGTCCTCGTCGGGCGGAACGTCTATAGCCAAGACCTGCAAACCGCAATCTGGATAAACATGTAACGCGCACTCACGAAGCGCCTGTGCCAATGGCGCATGGGCTATCAACAATATATTTATGGTCATGTGAATAGAAATACGGCGATTGCGCCAGAACACACAGTTTTAGAATTCTCTCGAATTATCGCCTTTTGCAATTAAAAAATAAAGGTAAGCAACACCACAGCAACATAAGTCAACAAAAAAGGCCGCTCTGTAACTATTGTCCTGACTTATCCCAGCACTTCCAAACGCATCGATCATAATGCCAAGCCCCCACTGAACCGCAAAGATGCCCAAAAAAATCACCAAGTTATAAGCACACAGCGCTTTGCCAGCTAGTCTGGCTGGATATGATAGCCCTACAGTTGGTTGTACCATCGCTATAACTGAGCTACTTAAACAATAAAGTATTAAAGTTATGCCACTGTATTGTGGACTTATACACAGCAACGCACCCAAGCTAAGCAAACTCAAGGGATACCCACGCTTGACCAACCCCTCAATTGTCATCCCTTTATTTTGAAGGCGTGGCACCACCCAACCCCACCATCCAAAGCAAATTAGCATGGCTAAATTAATTGCAAATAACCCCTGTGCTGACTGCACTTGCGAGTAGCCCGCCACATTAACCATCCACGGTCCAGCCCACAAGGTTTGAATGGCTAGAAAGCTTCCGTACGCCATAAATCCTATTGGAGCTGATCTCCTGAAATACGGGTGAGCCATCACCTCAATATAACTTGACAGCCACCCCCCCTGTATGTGGTTATCTGCTTCACCTGTTTCATGGTGCTTGATTATTTTCCATTTTGGCGTCCATATGAATATTGCAATCATTGAAACAACCAAAACAACAGCCACTCCAATAAATAGTACCCGCCACCCCGTTAGTGGCAATAGCCACTGAACGGGTAACGTTGAAGTCAGCATTCCTAGAGATCCCGTCATGAGTAACCAAGAGTTTGCACTCATTTGTGCAGGCGGAGTTAGCCATCGCCTGTTACCCGTTAACGGCGCCATAAGACACCCACTCACCCCTATCCCCGTAAGTATCCTGGCTAACCATAGTCCATAGAAATTTTCGGCAACTGCAAATGCAACACACCCCAGCACCGCAAAAGCCATTAGTACGATTGCCGTCTTTTTCGGACCGTACCTATCTAACCAATCCCCCATAGGAATTTGTACCAATGCAAATCCCAGGGAAAATCCTCCAGCTAGCAAGCCGAGCTCATGAGCTTGTAAATTCAGTTCCTGCGTTAGTACAGGGGAAAGCGTTGCTGTAATTGCCCTAAGCAGCGTAGATACAAAATAAGCTGAAGCAAATGCCGCAAAGACCATTACAGCGTCTCTTGGCTTTAAAAGATCTTGATTCATTATTTAATCTGCACTGAGGTTGTAAGAGTTTCTACAAGCCCCTTGTTTTTCTCAAGAGAGGTGGTACTGTAGACTGCGACTTGGTATAAAGCTCCCTGATACCCGAACCAGATGAATAAAACCTCTAACCCGGTTTCGCTTTTTGCCCTAACTGTCTTTCCAGCAGGATAGAGCGGCGTGTGCGATAGATTCCATGGAGCCAACTCCTTGTCCTGCTTAATGCCAACCGCTCGAAGGCTTGCTTTCTCCCATAAACTCATCCATTTATCAAGATCTATTTTGCCCTTCTTATCCTTGTTCACCTCAATTTTAGATGCCGACTCCATATCCATATAACTAACAGCATATTGAAGCCCATCTTTTTCGCACTCAATCAGATTTATCGATATCTCCCCTACGCGACTATCCTCGCTCAACGGAATTTGACGCATTGTCGTATTCGGCTTGCACGGCAACCAAATACTAACTCCTAAGTCACCCACATTTATTTCACGCCAATTGACTCCCTGCCCACAACTTGTGGCCAAGAAAACGAGTCCCAACGCCATAAACTTTGAATATTTCGAATGATTCAATACTTTCCCATGGGCACGCTTGCTAAGAAAAGCACTGATCCTCTTGTTTAGATTTTTCATTTTCTGTTTTTATTTGTCAGCACTAATTTAACGTTATTATTACTTCCTATTGTGCCCATTACCTCACCCAATCTTTTAATATGACTTCTCTTGATGGCATCCGTGTTTTAGATTTGTCCAGAGTCCTTGCCGGTCCCTGGTGCACCCAAACCTTGGCAGACCTCGGTGCAGATGTAATAAAAATAGAGCGCCCTGGCACTGGCGATGATACCCGGGGCTGGGGGCCTCCATTTCTTAAAGACGCTACAGGGGCGAGCACGCAAGAGGCCGCTTACTACCTGGGAACCAACCGAAATAAACGCTCCGTCACTTGTGACATTTCTCTACCCAAAGGCCAAGAACTCATTAGATCCCTCGTTTTGAATTGCGATGTTTTTATCGAAAACTTTAAAGTCGGTGATATGAAACGTTATGGGCTAGATTATGAATCCCTTAAACTCGTCAATCCCAGGCTCGTTTACTGCAGCATAACTGGATTTGGACAAACAGGTCCGTACAAAGATTTTGCTGGCTATGATTATGCTGTTCAGGGCATAGGCGGACTTATGAGTATCACGGGCGAGCGTGATGACTTGGGAGGCGGCCCCCAAAAGGTGGGCGTCGCTGTCGCCGATTTGTTCACCGGTATGTACGCATGCGTTGGCATACTTGCCGCACTCAGGCACGCCCAATCCACTGGTCAAGGCCAGTATGTGGATATGGCTCTTTTGGACACTCAAGTAGCGATGCTAGCCAACCTTGGGGCTAACTATTTAACTGACGGGCAATTTACAGGCAAAATCCCCGGGAGAATGGGTAACGCACATCAAAACATCGTCCCCTATCAAGTTTTTGAAGTTGCCTCAACGTCCGCTGGTGAGCGTGACTTTATTATTCTTGCTATCGGCAACGACCGCCAATTTGCTAAGTTTTGCGAAGTAGCTAATGAAACTTGGCATACTGATCCAAGGTTCTCGTTAAATCAAAATAGGGTTCTACACCGCGAAACTTTGGTACCAGCGTTACAGTCATGCCTGTTAACCCGGACCAAATCAGTTTGGCTAACCGCCCTTGAAGCCGCTAAAGTCCCATGCGGTGCGATTAATAATTTTGCGGAGGTTTTTCAAGACCCGCAAGTAAGAGAGCGACAAATGGTCCAATCCTGGGCCCACCCCCATCAACCCAACCTAGAGTTAGTTGCTAGCCCCCTGAAGTTGTCTGTTACCCCAGTTCAACAAAAAAATCCGCCACCTCTCTTAGGGCAACATACCGTTGAAGTGTTGCGAGATTTATTACGCCTGAGTGAGCTAGAAATCTCCCAATTACAGACCGATCATGTCATTTAAAACCTACTTATTGAAAAAACCTTAAGCACCCGATTTAGCTTTTCAAAATCGATCGTTTAAGGTATCAACCCTTAAGAGTTTATTTTTTACTTCGACCTGAAACTGTCATGACAGTTTTTGCAAGTTCCCCCCGTTGCAGCAAATGCCACCTTTAAATCCTCTAGCTTTCCTGACTTGCTTGCGCTAGCTAATTTAGCACTCTCCGCAATGAATTTTTCTTGTGCTTCCTTGAATTTAGCACTGTCAGTCCAAATTTCAGATTTTGCTTTAGTTTCTCCCTTATCGGTACCCTCTCCAAATGCAGTCCAGGGAAGCTTAGCCATTACTTCGACAACAGTGGCACTATCCGCAGCTACCTTCGCGTCATATGGAGCCTTGCCCTGCACCATTGCACCAATTTGGCTAAACTGCGTGCCAATCACAAATAGCGCACTCTTGCGGTACTTGATTGCATCCTCAGCCTTACTGAATTGTTGTGCGCTAGCACTCATAACAAGTCCGAAAGATACCAATAAACCCATAACAAAACTTTTATTTAGTCTCACCATTTTCAGTCTCCCATTGTGAACAATTTTTAAAACACGCCAAACATTCGCTAATAATACTATGTTCACTAGCTTTGTGCCTATTTTTTTGCATAGTAACCTCCAAAGCGCTTATTCTTCAATATCGTTCAAAACCCATTATTTTCAACTTACATTATGAATTCTCAGCGAAACACTATTATTTGGGACCTGCCTACTCGGCTTTTCCACTGGCTTTTGGTCCTAGTCGTAGCCTTGCAATTCCTTACCGGGTTGATTGGCGGAGATTGGCTTACCCTGCACGCCTATTTGGGATATGCAACACTTACCCTTATTATTTTCCGAGTATTGTGGGGGTTTTTAGGCGGTTACTGGTCACTCTTCAGTACATTTGTACCAACACCCAAAGTGCTTCTTAACTACGCGCGAACTTTTTCCCGCTCAAACCCTCGCACTCCTAATAATTCTGAACAAGATTCAAATAACACCCCCTTGGTTGGGCATAACCCCCTGGGTGCTATATCTGTTTTAGCAATGCTCCTTTTGTTGACACTACAAATCATATCTGGTGTCATGAGCAACGATGATATTAGTTTTGCTGGACCATTCACCAGTAAAGTAAGTAACGATACCGTTGAGTTTATGACTTGGTATCACTCCTGTGTTGGCTTTTACTCTTTAATTTTTTTAATATCTCTGCACATTTTTGCCATCTTGTTTTATAAATTTGTAATGGCCCAAAATCTGACTTTCACGATGGTCCACGGTTACAAAAAAATAGAGGCCTCCGTGGAGGCCTCTATCGATACAAAGGAAAAAAGGCTTATTGCATTAGCTCTCTTTTGCCTTAGTGCTCTTATTGTTTATTTATTACTTTCCCTTACCTAGGGTGCTATCTTAGTGTTTGACTTGCGATAGCATTGTTGATGCGTCACTTACCTCGAAGCCACCTGCCGCTTCTACATTAAGCGTTACAACCTTACCGTCCTTGACCAACATAGAGTAGCGGTTGCTGCGAAGGCCCATGCCACGGGCAGTAAGGTCCAGCGTTAATCCAGTTGCTTTAGTGAAATCAGCACTTCCGTCAGCTAACAAACGAACTTTCCCCACACTTTTTTGGTCTTTCGCCCAAGCACCCATTACAAAGGCATCGTTCACGCTGACACACCAAATTTCATCGACCCCGGCGGCCTTAAATTGTTCATATTTCTCGACATACCCAGGAACGTGTTTGGCTGAACATGTCGGCGTAAAAGCACCAGGTAAGGCAAAAATTACGATGGTTTTGTCTTTGACTGCTTTCGCTACATCAACTGCATTGGGACCAATAGTGCATCCTTCGCCCTCAACTTCTGAATACTCCATCAAAGTAGTATGGGGGATTTGATCTCCAATTTTTATCATCGTCAACTCCTTAGGGCTATTTACCCGTTAATGTTCAAACAATTCCACAAAAGGAAAACGGCTCAATGTACCTAAGTATTATGAGCCGTTTTAGAGAATTCAGCTGATGGACAGCTAAAAAGCTTATACCAATTGAGCTTTTTCAACCAAACGTGTCGCCACCCAATTCTTTGTTTTCGAAATAGGACGGCTTTCAGTAATTTCAATAACATCGCCTAAATGGAATTCCATTTTTTCATCGTGCGCATGATATTTACTTGATTTAGCAACAATCTTTCCATAAAGCGCGTGCTTAACGCGACGCTCAACGAGAACTGTTACTGTCTTTTCTCTTTTATCGCTAACAACCTTGCCAATCAAGGTGCGATTGAGGGATTTTTTGGCTTCCGTCATGGTCACTCCTTAGTTGTAAGCTTTTCAGCTAAGATTGTTTTCGCACGAGCAATGCTACGGCGTGTTACACGCAGTTGCGCAGTGTTATTTAACTGCTGAGTTGCTTTTTGCATACGCAAGTTAAAGTGAGCCTTTTGCAAGGACTTTACTTCCTCAGTTAAACCCGCGTTGTCTTTGGCTCTTAATTCAGATGACTTCATAATTTATTTCTCCTGAATTATTGACCAAGCATACGGGCCACGAAAGTGGTACGCAGTGGTAGTTTTGCTGCGGCTAAACGGAAGGCTTCGCGCGCTAACTCTTCTGAAACCCCAACGATCTCGTAGAGTATCTTTCCTGGCTGAATCTCAGCCACATAGTACTCAGGATTTCCCTTGCCGTTACCCATACGAACTTCAGCAGGTTTTTGGGAGATTGGTTTGTCTGGAAAAATACGAATCCAAATACGTCCGCCACGTTTAACATGTCTTGAGATTGCACGACGTGCTGACTCAATTTGACGAGCTGTTAAACGACCGCGATCTGTTGATTTGAGACCGAAATCACCGAATGCAACTGAGTTACCACGAGTTGCTACACCCGTGTTACGACCCTTTTGCTCTTTTCTAAATTTACGCCGTGCCGGTTGCAGCATGGTTATTCTCCTTGACCGTCCGCAGCCGTGCCAGTGGATGCGGGCGCGCTAACTTTTCTGACGCGCTTGACGGTGGTTTTAGGGGCATCTGTTGCTTCGAGTGGTTTATCACTTCCATCATCAGGTGCGGCATTTGTTCCTGCTGGGCGACGTCCGCCAGTACGAGCAGGACGATCACTTCCAGGACGACTATCAGGGCGACGTGTGCCACGTGGGCGACGCTCTTCTTCTGTTCTTGGCTCTGCAACTACAGGTGCGTCATTTCGCCCCAGTGTGTCGCCTTTGTAAACCCAAACTTTTACGCCGATAACGCCATAAGTTGTTTTGGCTTCGGAGAATCCGTAGTCGATATCCGCTCTTAATGTATGGAGTGGCACGCGACCTTCTCTATACCACTCAGTTCGAGCAATCTCAATACCGTTTAAACGGCCAGAAGACATGATCTTTATTCCTTGGGCTCCCAAGCGCATTGCATTTTGCATTGCACGCTTCATTGCACGACGGAACATGATACGTTTTTCTAACTGCTGTGTAATGCTGTCAGCGATCAACTGGGCATCAATTTCAGGCTTACGAACTTCTTCTATATTGACCGCTACTGGCACACCTAAACGCAATGCCAATTCTTTTTTAAGCAACTCAATATCCTCACCCTTTTTACCAATCACGACGCCAGGACGTGCTGAAAAAATAGTGATTCGCGCATTTTTAGCTGGACGTTCAATGAGGATTCGCGAAACTGCCGCATTTTTCAATTTGGCCTTCAAGTACTCACGAACTTTGATGTCCTCTTGCAACATGCCAGCGAACTCGCTGTTGTTAGCATACCAACGACTTGACCAATTTCGACTCACTGAGAGTCTAAAACCGGTTGGGTGTATTTTTTGTCCCATTCTTGTGTACCTTTCAGTTACCAACCGTCACGTACACATGGCACGTGGGCTTAACGATTTGATTGCCACGACCTTTGGCACGTGCGGTAAAGCGCTTGAGCGAAGGACCTTGCTCAACATAAATAGTTTTGACCATCAATTCATCAATGTCAGCACCGTCATTATGTTCAGCATTCGCAATTGCAGATTCCAGCACCTTTTTAACAATGCCAGCGGCCTTCTTTTGCGTGAAATTCAATATATTTAAAGCCTGATCAACTTTTTTGCCTCTGATCAGATCTGCCACTAATCGGCCTTTATCAACCGATAAACGGACACCTTTGAGGACTGCGCGTGTTTGCATAACCACTCCTTACTTCTTTTGGACTTTCTTGTCCGCAGGGTGACCTTTGAAAGTGCGTGTCAAGGCGAACTCGCCGAGCTTATGCCCTACCATCTGGTCGGTTATATAAACAGGAACGTGTTGCTTTCCGTTGTGGACTGCAATCGTTAACCCTATAAATTCAGGCAGGATCATCGAACGACGTGACCATGTCTTAATTGGTTTTTTGTCTTTAATCGCAACGGCTTTATCAACCTTTGCCATCAAGTGGTGGTCCACAAAGGGACCTTTTTTAAGCGAACGTGTCATTTGATATTCCCTTATTTCTTACGACGCGAAACAATCATGACCTGAGTCCGCTTGTTATTACGAGTTCTGTAACCCTTGGTCAAATTACCCCAAGGATCTACTGGTGCACGACCTTCTCCGGTCTTGCCTTCACCACCACCGTGAGGATGGTCGACGGGGTTCATAGCTACACCACGAACCGTAGGACGTATACCCATCCAACGCTTCACACCGGCTTTGCCCAATTGACGAAGGCTGTGCTCTTCGTTGGCTACTTCACCAATCGTTGCTCTGCACTCAATGTGGATCTTTCTGACTTCACCTGAACGCATACGCACCTGAGCGTAAGTACCTTCACGAGCAAGTAAGGTGGCAGATGCACCAGCTGAGCGAGCAATTTGAGCGCCCTTTCCAGGCTTGATCTCAATGCAATGGATTGTTGATCCGACAGGAATGTTGCGAATGGGCAGCGTGTTACCCGCACGAATCGGCGCCTCAGAGCCACTCATTATTGTCGCTCCAACTTCTAACCCACGCGGAGCAATAATATAACGACGCTCGCCGTCAGCGTAACAAACAAGAGCAATGTGCGCTGTACGGTTTGGATCGTACTCAACGCGCTCAACCTTTGCCGGTATTGCGTCTTTATTGCGCACAAAATCAACTACGCGGTAGTGATGCTTGTGTCCACCGCCTTTATGTCTTGTGGTGATGTGTCCGTTGTTGTTACGGCCAGCCTTTTGGAACTGCGGCTCTAGCAAAGGCGCATATCCTGCACCTTTGTACAAGTGATCTCTAGTCACTTTCACCACGGCACGCTGGCCGGGTGAAGTTGGTTTCATCTTAATAACAGCCATGATTAAGCAGACTCCCCAGAAAGGTTGAGCTCTTGTCCAGGCTTGAGCGTGACATATGCCTTGCGGATATTGTCCCGACGCCCCATAGAGCGGCCGAATCGTTTTGACTTGCCCTTTATTGACACAACAGAAACACCCTTAACCTCTACCTTGAACATAAGTTCAACAGCAGCCTTGATCTCGGGCTTAGTTGCATCTTGCAAAACTTTGAAAGTAACCGTATTGTTCTTCTCAGCAACCATGGTTGCTTTTTCAGAAATAATTGGCGCCACCAAAACTTGCATTAAACGACCTTCGTCGTATACGGTACCGTGCGTGTTGTGTCCGTAACTCATGCGAACATCTCCTTGAGTTTGTCCATCGCACCCTTTGTCACCAAAATCTTTTTGTAGTGAACCAAAGACAATGGATCAGCGTAACGCGCCTCAACCACCAAAACATTGGCAAGATTGCGCGAAGCTAAATACAAATTGTCATCAACCTCATCAGCAATCACCATCACAGAGGACAGATTCATCGCTTTAAATTTAGCAGCCAACAGCTTTGTCTTGGGAGAGTCAACCTTTAGCGCATCCACCACAGCCAGCCTTCCCTCTCTCGCCAATTGCGAAAAAATGGACGCCATGCCAGCGCGGTACATCTTTTTGTTAATTTTTTGAGTGAAATTCTCTTCAGGCATATTTGGGAAAATACGACCTCCTCCTCTCCACAATGGAGACGAGGTCATACCAGCACGCGCGCGTCCTGTGCCCTTTTGACGGAATGGCTTTTTAGTAGAGTGCTTGACCTGCTCACGGTCTTTTTGTGCTCTTGTACCTTGCCTTGCGTTCGCCTGAAATGCAACTACGATTTGATGAACCAAATCTTCGTTGTAATCACGTCCGAATACTGTCTCCGGCGCATCATATTTGGAAGACGCCTGACCTTGATCGTTTAGGAGTTCTAATTGCATTAGTTAGCTCCCTTTGTAACAGCCTTGGAAGCAGCTTTAATGGCATGACGAACTGTCACGTAACCACCGGAGGCCCCAGGGACTGCGCCTCTGATCATCAGCAATTGCCTAGCCTCATCAATTCGAATAACATCCAAATTTTGCGTAGTAACGGTAACATCACCCAAGTGCCCAGACATTTTTTTACCGGGAAACACGCGACCTGGGTCCTGAGCCATTGAGATAGAGCCAGGGACATTGTGCGAACGGCTGTTACCGTGAGAAGCACGTTGTGACTTAAAGTTGTGACGCTTAATTGTGCCGGTAAAGCCTTTTCCAATAGATGTGCCTTGCACATCTACTTTTTGACCCACCTCAAACACGTCAGTTACAGGCACAGAAGTACCAGCCTGATACTTACCCGCAGTATCAGTTGTAACTCTAAATTCTTGTGTAATTTGACCAGCCTCTACACCCGCCTTAGCAAGGTGCCCAGCCTGCGCCTTAGTTACGCGTGATGCGCGACGCTGTCCAAACGTAACCTGCAAGGCTACGTATCCATCATTTTCTTGGGTTTTGACCTGGGTAACGCGGTTGTTGGACACATCCACTACAGTGACAGGAACAGTATCCCCTTCATCTGTAAATAGGCGCATCATGCCAACCTTGCGGCCCAGCAATCCCAAACGATTGCTTTGACTCATTTTTTTCTCCAGTTCCTTACACCACGCTCACTACAATTGGCAAACGTGTTTTGAATGTGAAAGGCGGTTAATCGAACCCTGCAATTTTTTGCAGAGCCTTAAATTGTAACACGTAAAAACAAAGGGCGCAATACTGCGCCCTCCCCCCCTCTAATTAGTTGCCTTATTGCAACTTAATTTCTACATCTACCCCTGCCGGCAGATCTAACTTCATCAGCGCGTCAACCGTTTTATCTGTTGGATCGACTATATCCATTAATCTTTGGTGCGTTCTAATTTCGAATTGATCGCGACTTGATTTATTCACGTGAGGAGAACGCAAAATGTCGAAGCGTTTCATGCGTGTTGGTAAAGGTACGGGACCCTTAACAATCGCACCCGTTCTTTTGGCTGTATCCACAATCTCAGCTGCAGACTGGTCGATTAATTTGTAATCAAACGCCTTGAGCCTAATACGGATTTTTTGTTTTGTAGACATGGTGTATGTATCCTTTAAGCCATAATTTTTGCAACGACGCCGGCACCTACAGTCTTGCCACCCTCACGGATCGCAAATCTCAAGCCCTCTTCCATCGCAATCGGGTTGATCAACTTAACTGTTATCGTTACGTTGTCCCCTGGCATCACCATCTCTTTGCCCTCTGGCAACTCAATCGCCCCCGTTACGTCCGTTGTACGGAAGTAAAACTGTGGCCTGTAGTTGTTGAAGAACGGCGTGTGACGCCCGCCCTCATCCTTTGACAACACGTACACCTCAGCCGTGAAATGCGTATGCGGCTTGATTGAACCAGGCTTACACAACACTTGTCCACGCTCCACATCCTCACGCTTTGTACCGCGAAGCAATATTCCAACGTTGTCACCCGCCTGACCTTGGTCAAGCAACTTCCTAAACATCTCAACGCCCGTACACGTCGTCTTTTGCGTATCCTTGATACCCACAATCTCAATCTCTTCGCCCACCTTCACGATGCCGCGCTCAATACGACCCGTCACCACTGTGCCGCGTCCAGAGATAGAGAACACATCTTCTACAGGCATCAAGAATGCGCCGTCTACTGCGCGCTCAGGCGTAGGAATGTAACTGTCCAACGCCTCAGCCAATTTCAATATCGCACCTTCTCCGAGCTCGCCCTTGTCGCCCTCAATCGCCAACTTAGCAGAGCCCTTGATGATCGGTGTATCGTCACCAGGGAAATCATACTTGGACAATAACTCGCGAACCTCCATCTCAACGAGCTCTAGCAACTCAGCATCGTCAACCATGTCGCATTTGTTCAAAAACACAATGATGTAAGGCACACCCACTTGACGCGCCAACAAAATGTGCTCACGCGTTTGGGGCATAGGCCCGTCAGCAGCCGAGCAAACCAAAATCGCGCCATCCATCTGCGCCGCACCCGTAATCATGTTCTTCACATAATCAGCGTGTCCAGGGCAGTCAACGTGTGCGTAGTGACGGTTAGCCGTCTCGTACTCAACGTGCGCTGTGTTGATCGTAATTCCGCGCGCTTTCTCTTCTGGCGCCGCATCAATTTGATCGTAGGCCTTCGCCTCACCACCAAACTTTGTAGATAACACCGTTGTAATCGCCGCTGTCAGCGTCGTCTTACCATGGTCCACGTGACCAATCGTGCCCACGTTAACGTGTGGCTTGGTACGTTCAAATTTGCCTTTTGCCATTTTTTACTCCAAAGAACAAAGCCCGTGTCCGGTTTAGCGTTTGCATAAAGTTGCTTGTTCATCTCGCACGGGTTACAAGATGGCACTTTATCGCAGACGAACGCCCCATGGCTATGGGGGGTATAGGTTTAAGTATAAATACTATCGCTTACTTTGCACGCGAAGCAACAATAGCCTCAGCCACATTTCGTGGGGCTTCTGTATAGTGTTTGAATTCCATGGTGTAGGTAGCACGACCTTGCGACATGGAACGAAGAGTCGTAGAGTATCCAAACATCTCCGACAGTGGTACTTCAGCCTTAATGGCTTTACCACCACCAACCATGTCTTCCATGCCTTGGACCATACCGCGACGTGAAGACAAATCACCCATCACGTTACCAGCGTAATCCTCAGGCGTCTCAACTTCTACAGACATCATTGGCTCTAGGATTACTGGTGAAGCTTTCTTGCAACCTTCTTTGAATCCAAAAATTGCCGCCATTTTGAAAGCCATCTCAGATGAGTCGACATCGTGGTAAGAACCAAAATGCAACGTTACTTTAACGTCAACAACTGGATAACCGGCCAATACACCAGCGGTCAAAGCTTCGATTACGCCCTTTTCAACAGCAGGAATGTATTCTCTGGGAACCACACCACCTTTGATAGCGTCTACAAATTCGAAGCCCTTACCAGGCTCATTTGGCTCAATTTTAAAAACAACGTGACCGTACTGGCCCTTACCACCAGACTGACGTACGAACTTACCTTCAGCATCTTCAACGTTCTTACGAATCGTCTCGCGATATGCAACCTGGGGCTTACCCACGTTGGCTTCGACACCAAACTCACGCTTCATACGGTCAACAATAATTTCCAAATGCAACTCGCCCATACCAGCAATGATGGTTTGACCAGATTCTTCATCTGTTTTAACGCGGAAGGAAGGATCCTCTGCAGCCAAGCGTTGTAGCGCAATACCCATCTTCTCTTGATCCACTTTTGTCTTGGGCTCAACCGCCTGGGCAATCACGGGCTCTGGGAACACCATGCGCTCAAGGGTGATGATGTCATCGGGCGCACAAAGTGTCTCACCCGTAGTCACATCTTTTAAACCCACACAAGCCGCAATATCGCCAGCACAAATAGCATCAACCTCTTGACGAGTGTTTGCGTGCATTTGAACGATACGTCCGATACGCTCTTTTTTGCCTTTAATAGGGTTGTAAACTGTATCGCCCTTGGACAATATTCCCGAGTAAACCCGAACGAATGTTAACTGCCCCACAAATGGATCAGTCATTAATTTGAATGCAAGAGCAGAAAACTTTTCTTTGTCGTCCGCTTTTCTATGCACTTCTTTTTCGTCTTCGTCCAATCCACCAACAGGAGGAATATCCAAAGGAGAAGGCATCAACTCAATTACAGCATCCAACATACGCTGTACACCTTTGTTCTTAAAGGCAGTGCCGCATAACATGGGTTGAATTTCGCCACCAATGGTTCTTGTTCTCAAGCCCAAACGAATTTCATCCTCAGTCAAGTCACCCTCTTCAAGGTACTTGTTCATCAAATCTTCAGAGGCCTCGGCCGCTGCCTCAACCATCTTTTCACGCCACTCTTTAGCCGTGGCCGCCAGATCAGCCGGGATCTCCTGGTATTCAAATTTCATACCCTGTGAAGCTTCATCCCAAATAATGGCCTTCATCTTTAATAGATCCACGACTCCAGTGAAGTTTTCCTCTGCGCCAATCGGTATAACGATGGGTATTGGATTTGCCTTTAACCGCAAACGCATTTGGTCATAAACTTTAAAGAAGTTTGCTCCCGTACGGTCCATCTTGTTAACAAATGCTAAACGCGGCACTCTATATTTGTTAGCCTGGCGCCAAACAGTCTCAGACTGAGGTTGTACGCCACCCACTGCACAGTAAACCATACATGCACCGTCTAGCACTCGCATAGAGCGCTCAACTTCAATCGTGAAATCGACGTGTCCAGGGGTATCAATAATATTGATACGGTGCTCAGGGAATGACAAATCCATGCCCTTCCAAAAACAAGTCGTCGCTGCAGAAGTAATCGTAATTCCACGCTCTTGCTCTTGCTCCATCCAGTCCATGGTTGCGGCACCATCATGCACCTCACCAATCTTATGATTTACACCGGTGTAAAACAAAATGCGTTCTGTCGTAGTCGTTTTCCCAGCATCAATGTGAGCAGAAATGCCGATATTACGATAACGCTCGATAGGAGTATTGCGAGCCATGGAATTACCCTTTTTAAATCAGAAAGTTCGACCCCGCCAGAGTGAACATCTCTAATGAGATGAATCTAGCAAAGGTCAGTATTATTTGGAAATTAGAAACGGAAATGCGAGAAAGCTTTATTAGCCTCTGCCATGCGGTGAACTTCATCACGTTTTTTCATCGCCCCGCCGCGACCCTCTGAAGCCTCGAGCAATTCATTAGCCAAACGCAATGCCATTGATTTTTCACCCCTCTTGCGAGCAGCTTCTTTGATCCATCTCATAGATAAAGCCAAACGACGCACAGGACGAACTTCAACTGGTACTTGGTAGTTTGCGCCGCCAACACGGCGAGACTTGACTTCAACCATTGGCTTAACATTGTTAATCGCTAAACCAAATAGCTCCAAGGGATCTTTGTTAGCTTTTTTCTCAATCTGCTCAAGCGCCCCATAAATAATGCGCTCAGCTACAGCTTTTTTACCACTCTCCATGATCACGTTCATGAATTTAGAGAGCTCAACGTTACCGAATTTTGGATCCGGAAGAATTTCACGTTTAGGGACTTCGCGACGACGTGGCATAACAATTACCTCTTATTAAAATTTCAGTTAGCGATCTAATTTAACCGCCTCGGTGGCCAATTAACCACCACTTACTAACCCCGAACTGGTTGATCAATATTTAATTGAAACCATTTTTACAGGATCCTTATTCAAGCACGCACACCCGAGCACTCCAGGCGCGCACCAGAACTCAAATTACGCCTTCTTAGGACGTTTTGCTCCGTACTTGGAACGTGATTGTTTGCGGTCCTTAACACCCTGCAAATCAAGCGATCCACGCACGATGTGATATCTCACACCAGGCAAATCTTTTACACGACCACCACGAACCAGAACCACAGAGTGCTCTTGTAAGTTATGGCCCTCACCACCGATGTATGAAATAACTTCAAAACCGTTGGTTAAACGAACTTTTGCTACTTTGCGCAGAGCAGAGTTAGGCTTTTTTGGAGTGGTGGTGTACACGCGCGTGCAAACTCCGCGCCTTTGTGGCGAGTTTTGCATAGCTGGACTCTTGGACTTGATCTTCTCGACCGTGCGTCCTTGTCTCACCAATTGACTAATGGTTGGCATTTAAACGTCCCTCAACGTTGATAACGTAAATCTTTTGACTTCCCGGGGAAATTCCGAAAAGCCTTCTAGTATAACAGTTTTAAATTAAACCAAAGGGCAATTTTGAGGTATGTAAGCTAAATTATTGAGTGCGGCTTATTTTTTAGAGGTACAAGGCACCTAAGGCCCTCGGCAAGGGTGGCAACTCGCCCCAAGGTTCAGACAATTACACTAAGTGTCTCATTTAATCCACAGCCGTATGGAGTCCCAAGTCCTGCCAACAAAACCAGCCTGCTCCACATTTTGGAGGCTAAGTAAGGGCAATTCCAATAAGGTGACCTCATCCAATTTAACTTTCAGTTTAGCTACCGATTGCCCAAGCGCAATAGGCGCATACAGCGGATCGACCCGGGAAACCTCTGTTTTGATTTTGCTTGCCTGCCCACTCGGCACAGCAACAACAATTGGCTCATTACGACCCAACTTCACTGTTGATTCGCGCCCCTGCCAAACCGGCGGAGCCTGAACGACTTGTCCGGCATCATACAACTTGATCCCTTCAAAGGTCGTGAAGCCCCAGTTCAATAGCTTTTGGGCCTCATTGGCGCGTGACACATCACTAGATGCGCCCAAAACGATAGCCAACAACCTTCGACCGGCCAAATTAGGGAAGTCTCTCCTAGCTGTTGCGATCATACAAAACCCAGCTGCTTCAGTATGTCCGGTCTTGAGTCCGTCCACTGACGGGTCTCTAAACAAAAGCAAATTTCTATTGTTCTCATTAGATACAGGCGTTCCGGGGTATCGATATTTTTTAATCGCGTAATAGCCTACATATTGGGGGAAGTCTTGCATTAAACGAGTGGCCAATATCGACAAATCTCTTGCGGTTGTTATGTGACCTTGTTCAGGCAAACCCTCTGGATTCTTAAACGCGGTATTTTTCATGCCAAGCAATTTAGCTTGTTCATTCATCATCTGAACAAAATGCTCCTCAGTACCACCCACACCTTCCGCAAGCACGAGTGTGGCGTCATTGCCAGACTGAACAATCATTCCTTTAATTAGATCCTCGATCGGCACCTGCATTTTGGGATCAATAAACATCCTGGAGCCCTCTACCTTCCAGGCACGAACGCTAACAGGGAAAGTTTGCGTCATATTTATTTTTTTAAGCCTGAGGGCATCAAAAACCAAATAGGCGGTCATTAACTTAGTTAACGAAGCAGGCTCTACTGGGTCATCAGCGCCTTTTTCTGCCAAAACTTGATGGGCGCTCACGTCCAATAATAAATACGCTCTAGCAGCTACTTCGGGCGCCTGTAGTTGCTGCGCATGAACACTAACTGTCAATAGAAGAAATAAAATCCCTGACAGCGTATACCTCCTCGTTTTATGCCCAACACATTTGGCATTCATCACATCAAATATTCTCATCAATTTTCTCAATTCAGATAAAAAAACAAATAAAACTCTACAGTCAATCTTTCAAATGCTGCATAACTAAAGATTTCAACAACGGTAATTGACCATGAAAAAAATGACCAACTGCGGGAACCACCGTCACCGGCAACACCTGCGGGCGCGCCCAGTCCATTACTGAGCTCAACGGCACCGTGTCATCCTCTTCGCCGTGAATAATAAGCGTTCGCTGGTGGAGTGAGGCATCAATAGGGCGAACATCAAAGCGCGTTGTAGCGGTGCCCACCAACACCACTTTACTCAAATCCCCGGCCAAGTCCTCATCGCCATCGATATCGGCGTTGTTTATGGTTGCTCGCCCGCTCTCACTTAAATGTTGCACCCCATGCGATGCAATAAAAGCGCCAAAAGAAAAGCCAGCCAAGGCTAATGGCCCACGAGGAGCAATTTGATTAATTATTTCTAACAAATCGGCAGTCTCTCCGATACCGTTGTCGTGGACACCATGAGACTGTCCAACCCCTCTGAAGTTAAATCTAAGCGTCCGCCACCCACTTGCCAAAAAAGCACGAGCGATGGTTTGGACAACCTTGTTGTCCATGGTCCCCCCAAATAATGGATGGGGATGACACACAATAGCGATTCCTTGTTGCAAAGCTCCTTCGGGCGAGCTGTTGGGATAATCCAACAAGGCCTCAACATCGCCAGCACCGCCGCTTAACGTCAGCTTTTCACTTAGTTTATTCACGTTTAGCGACCCACATCGTCCTGTAATTTGAGCCTAGTTACGACTTGATCATTTTTAAAATGTGACTCTACTATTTCGTCAATATCGCTCAAATCAACATATGTATACCAAATCGCCTCAGGATAAACCACCAATACCGGACCGCCAGCACACCGGTCCAAACACCCAGCTTTGTTGACCCTAACCGCCCCAACACCGGTTAATCCCAAATTTTTGACGCTTTTTTTGCAATGCTCGAATGCTGCTTGTGCTTGGTGTTGCGCGCAACAAGCCTGTGGACTCGCTCGCTCATTTAAACAAAAAAAGACATGGTACTTAAAGTAAGTTTCTAGATTTTTTTGTTCAGCCATTGCTTTATTTTAATGAGTTATTTGGCACGAAGTCCTTGCAGCAGTTTATAAAATATTAATATAAGAACTGCAAACGGCCAAACCCAACCCAACCACTGCGCAAGTCCGTGAAAACGAATGAACCGCCCCTGCTCCCAGATTTGAAGGTTTTGCTCCAAATAAGCATCTGCACCGGTTTGATTAATCAAGAAGAGTTGCAGGGTAATAACAATAATTAAGAAAACATCGCAACTGCCTCCATCCAACTTTAGCGTCAAAAGACACAAGAGCAAACCAAGCACTAACCCAGAGCCCACCCATGAGCTCATCCAAGACCATGCGTGTGAGGGTCCAAAACTAAGCGCTGTTGACAAGCCGGTTACGAAAAAAGCAGAAAAAATGACAATCGCCAAAAATACAATCCTTTGCCACCATTTCTGTATCACAGCAGCCCCCAATAAAAAAGGCGCCAAAAGCCCTAATGCCACGCAAACCAACTCAACCCCTGGAGCCAGAGGTTGGGCTTGTACTTCAAAATTTGGAAGCCAATTTAAAAAGGGCGTATTGGCCAACCACTCGTGAAGCACACTTTGAATTCGAGCGTGAATTTGTCCCAAGCCAAGAGGAACGGCACTGGGAAACAAAAGGCAAAAAGGCCACAGCGCTATTAGGACAAGGCTTGCACTAACTCCCCTAGATGAGGCAACAAACCAGTGTCTGCGAAACAAACTCCATCGATCCAAAAACCCGAGTCGCTCCAGAACATAAGAACTAAAAGACCCCAGCATTGCACCAACAAAATTAAACACCCAATCACTAAGAGAGGGGACACGCGCGGGCAAATAGCTTTGCAAGCTCTCCATCACTAAAGACAAAGCGGACGCAATGAATATGCCGCTCAATAAAGCTGCTTTATTTCCACCCGTTCTTAAAAAGCCAAGCGTTAGAAAAAATCCCAAGGGCGCGTAACCGACAATATTGAAAGCAACATCGAAACCGCTCCAATAATGGGGCCACCCCGCAAATAAAAACTCCAACGGATTTAATTCTTGATTGCGCCAATTTTGAAACGGGTACAAACTCGCATAAACAATTAATGCAACGTAGATACCCGCTAACGGCCATGCAGACGTAGGTTCATCAGCGAAAGCTTCATCTTTTTCAACTAAGCCAATCACATGTTGTGCAGGCATACCAGCTTATTAAAAAGGCTTTACGACTACTAAGATCACAGTCGCAGTTAACAAAAGCACTGGTATTTCATTGAACCAACGATACCAAATGTGGGTGTGAGAAGGGCGCCCATGCTCAAACCACTTCAAATGACGCGCACAGGCCATGTGATAGATCACTGTTAGCGCCACCAAAAAAAGTTTTGCGTGTAGCCACCCTTGTGTGGAAAATCCGCCTCCCTCACCTAGCAGTCCATCTACCCATAACAACCAAACGCCTAGGCCTAGTGCTGGCACCATCAGAAGTGTCATAAACCTCATAAGCTTCTTTGCCATCAAGAGTAATCTTGCATGTTCAGCAATCGAGCCTTCGGGGACCATTGCTATGTTGACAAAAATACGGGGCAAGTAAAATAACCCAGCAAACCAACTAGCGACAAAAACAATGTGAAAAGATTTAATCCAAAGCATTTGTAAAGTGTAATGCCTAGCAACTCCTAGTTACTAGCTATTTCAGTCCTTTTATTCCTCAAATTAGAGTTTACGCAAAAGTACATAGAATGAACCTGGAAAGATAACACACTTCCCTTTTACTTATCAATCCATTTTTAGTATGCACCATCCCTCCCAATTCCCCAATACACGGCTTAACAAGCCATGGACAAGACGGGTTATTGGACACTACAGGCTATATATTAAATGACGAAACCACTCAAATTCTTGCAAAACAAGCGCTCACCCAAGCCCAAGCGGGGGTTGATATCGTAGCTCCAAGCGATATGATGGACGGACGAGTTGGTGCTATACGTAACATTTTAGATCAGCATCAATTGATTCACGCCCGCATCATGGCATACAGGGCCAAGTTTGCTAGCGCTTTTTATGGCCCGTTTAGAGACGCGGTTGGATCCGCCACAAACTTGGGGAAAAGCAATAAAAAGGTATATCAAATGGATCCTGGCAATACACATGAGGCACTTCGCGAAGTCTCCCTTGACATAGCCGAGGGCGCAGACATGGTGATGGTCAAACCAGGAATGCCTTACTTGGATATAGTGAGCAAGGTAAAGGAGGCATTTCAAATGCCCACCTTTGTCTATCAAGTATCTGGCGAATACTCAATGATCCAGGCGGCTGCTCAAAATGGATGGCTTGATTTAGAAGCTTGTTCGATGGAGTCACTTCTTGCTTTTAAACGCGCGGGGGCAGACGGCATACTCACCTATTTTGCTATTCAAGCAGCTGAGCATCTCAAAAAAATAAATTGAATTTAGTGGTTCTTAATTATTCGTGGATTCAAGTATGAAGTGCTCGGTTTAGAGATTCATGAAACACCTGGATTTGCTCAATCTATCAAGAGCATTTCCCAAGAGAAAAAGTATTAATCCTAGATGCTGATGCTGATTTGGAAAGGCGCGCTCAGAATGCAAGTGCAACTTTTTTAAAAGGTAAATAGGCTAGTCGCAAATTGTTCCGAGCGCATTTAAACAACCTAAAATATTTAGGCTAAGTTTTTTACAATAAATCCAAGCGTTCTCTCAAGTGCCAAGTCCGCTGCTTTGACATCATAGGAACCCCTTTGATCACAATTAAACCCGTGATCAGCCTCGTATATATACACATCCGTTTCGGGTTGCAGTTTTTTAAAGGCCTCAACTGAATCCAAAGAAATCCAGTGATCCTTATCGCCAAAATGAGCCATCACCGGACACCTTGGATGCCTCTTAGACTCCTCCTCTGTTGTCACTCCGCCGCCGTAGTAAGGCACTGCCGCGCTAAGCCCCTTGACAAGCTCTGCACTCCTCCACGTAAGTAGCCCCCCCCAACAATACCCGACCATCGCGACCTTTCCTTTTGCATGAACTGCGGCGTAATCGACTGCTGCCTGCAGATCAGCAATCACACCATGACCCGGTAAGGCCTCAACTTTGGCTTTCAGATCAATACCTGCCGTCATATCTTCAGGCTTATAGCCCAGCTCTACGCCTTTTTGAACTCGGTCAAACGTCGCAGGGGCTACAGCTAAAAAACCTGCCAAAGCGTAACTATCAGCAACCGCTCGAATATGAGAATTTACACCAAATATTTCCTGTACAACCACCACCGCACCCCGCACGGGAACCTTGGGAATGGCTACATAAGCAGAACACATAAACCCATCACTAGCCTTTAATTGAATTGATTGACTCATTTTAAAATTACCCTTTGTGCATAAAATATTGATACATAAAACCTATTTTTAAAAAAACTTAAACAATCTCTAGCCCGTCGTTAAACGTAGACTTAAAAAATCTAAGCGGTCTTGCCCCCAGAATATTTCGTTATTCAAAATATAACTGGGTGAGCCAAAAACACCTTTATCAATGGCTGAAATTGTATTTTGCTCGTAAAGATCTAGTACCCAAGGAGCCTCGGATAGCGAAAGGTACTCGGGGCTTAAATTAGCACTCGTTAACGTAGATTTCAATGTCTCAGGATCTGCAATATTTTTTTCGTCTACCCAAACATTAGACAAGATCAATCCCGTTAGGACCATTGCCGCAACCGAGCCCTCCTTTTCTTGCACCGCAATGATCAACTTTGCCGCCAAATCCGCAGAGACTGGGAAAAATTTAGGATGTACGTTCAGTGGCATTTTAAGATGCTCCCCAAACCTCTTTAGCTCCACCAGACGATATGCCTGTCGCTGAGCGGATCTTTGCCCCAGGGGTAAACCCCCTGTTGCTGGAAAGACCTTTCCGCCCAAATCCATAGGAAACAGTCGTACAGTTACTCCTGTGTCCTTGAGAAGGTCGGCAAGCCTGTTGTGCCCTAAATAGGTCCATGGACTAGACGGGGCTAAAAAGTATTCTATAGTTTGACTCATTTTTTATAATGCTTTTACTTGAGCGGAAGATGCTAAGCCCGATTATCTGCTCTTCATTGGGTTTACGTTACAAATATCAAAATAACCATACTAAATATTAGTAAACTATTTATATTTAAGCCCCCCTTGCTCATGGGCCCCTTTATTTTTTTTGTGTTTGCGTTTAATTGATTGGAGATTTAATTTGAAACCCGTACTATTAATTACTGGAGCAAGTCGCGGAATTGGAGCGGCAACCGCAGTTCTCAGCGCACAAGCTGGCTGGGATATTGTGGTCAATTACACGCAAAATAAAGCGGCTGCCGAGGCTTTATGCAAACAACTTGAATCCTTGGGCGCTAAAACGCTTTGCGTTCAAGCAGATGTAGGCAATGAGGGGCAAATACTTAAGATGTTTGCCCAGATTGACTCTCATTTTGGAGCTCTCCATGGACTCGTCAACAATGCAGGCGTCGTAGATATGACGAGTAAAGTTGTAGATATGAGTTGGGAGCGTTTAGAGCGCATGATGCGTATAAATATTTTAGGCACCATCGCTTGCTCAAAAGAAGCGATCAAACGCATGAGTACTGAACACGCAGGCCAGGGGGGAAGCATAGTCAATTTGTCCAGCGTCGCCGCTAAAATTGGCGGGGCAACACAATACGTTGATTATGCAGCGAGTAAAGGGGCTATTGATTCGTTCACGACGGGTTTGGCCCGCGAACTTGCGACCCAAGGCATTCGTGTTAATGCAGTTCGCCCTGGAATTATTGATACGGAGATTCATGCCAGTGGGGGTCAGCCAAACCGAGCCAAGGATGCGGCTGGTGCAGTTCCCATGCAAAGAGCTGGTAGCGCTGAGGAGGTTGGCAAAGCAATCGTTTGGCTGCTAAGTAATGACGCCTCTTACACCACTGGAGCCGTCTTGGACGTTAGTGGTGGAAGATAAAAGGGCTGTTTTTTCAAGCACTTTTATTACCATCACTTTTCTAAACCGCACACAGTTTATATACCTTGAGCACAACTGAATTTGATTTCGTCGTCGTTGGTGCAGGTACAGCGGGTTGCTTGCTAGCCAATCGACTCAGCGCAAACCCGAGTTTCAAAGTGCTTCTATTAGAAGCAGGACCTCCCGATAACTACCACTGGATCCATATACCCGTTGGTTATCTCTACTGCATTGGAAACCCACGAACCGATTGGCTCTACACCACTCAACCCTCGATGGGTCTTAATGGCCGCACGCTAAAGTATCCAAGAGGCAGAGTGCTAGGGGGTTGCTCCAGTATAAATGGCATGATCTACATGCGAGGACAATCAAGAGATTATGACCACTGGTCTTCGCTTGTAAATGACGATGCATGGAGTTGGGGGAAAAGTCTAGATTTTTTCAAACTCCATGAACACCACCATCTTGCAAGTACGCTTTTACACGCAGGGACGGATGATTCGGTTCTTGATCGAGTGAACAGACTTGATGTCCCGTCTTTTTACAAAGAACGGTTAATTGCCGCAAAAGCCGGAGCTGAGTGGCATGTGCAAACTCAACGCCTACGATGGGAGATTTTGGACGCATTTGCACTCGCCGCTGTTCAAGGTGGTATTGCCGCAACCTCTGACTTTAACCAGGGAAACAATGAAGGTGTTGGGTATTTTGAAGTCAATCAAAATAAAGGATTGCGTCTCAATACATCGAAAGCTTTTTTAACTCCAGAGGTTTTAAAAAGACCGAACCTCACAGTATGGACAAATGCGCAAGTTACTCGATTAACACTAGCTACTTCCAATAATGACCAGCCGACTCGTTGTAGTGGCCTAGAAATTATGCGAAATAACGAACGAGTTACCATAACTGCGCATAAAGAAATTATTCTTAGTGCGGGCAGTGTTGGCTCCCCACAAATCCTTGAACTCTCAGGGATAGGCCAGTCCAAGCGTTTGTCAGCCTACAACATCTCACCTCAAGTAGAACTCCCCGGTGTTGGCGAAAATCTACAAGATCACCTACAAATCCGAGCAGTCTTTAAAGTGAAGAATGCTCGAACCCTCAATACACTTGCCAATAGTTGGATAGGAAAATTAAAAATTGGGCTTGAATATGCACTTCACAGAAGCGGTCCAATGAGTATGGCGCCATCACAACTTGGCGCTTTTACAAAAAGCTCGCCAGAACTTGAATGGCCTAACTTACAGTACCACGTTCAGCCCTTAAGCCTAGATGCTTTCGGGGAGCCGTTACATGCATTTCCAGCTATAACAGCGAGTGTTTGTAATTTAAATCCAAGCAGTCGTGGTTCCGTGCACATCGGTAGTCCTGACTTTAAAGTTGCACCTCTTATAGAGCCAAACTACTTAAGCACCAGAGATGATCAAGATATCGCCGCACAATCACTGCGTATTACGCGAAATATCATGTCTCAACCAGCCCTTGCCCCTTTTGAGCCATCAGAATACAAACCTGGTGTTCAGTTTCAATCAGATGTCGAACTGGCCCGTCTTGCTGGGGAAATTGGAACCACCATCTTTCACCCTGTCGGAACCTTAAAAATGGGACGACGGGAAGATCCCTCTGCTGTCGTTGATTCGCGCCTCAAAGTTTTGGATGGAAAAGGCTCTGTGATTCGTGGACTTCGGGTTGTAGATGCTAGCGTCATGCCAAACATCACAAGTGGCAATACCAACAGTCCAACACTCATGATCGCGGAGCGAGCTGCTGCGTGGATTGCTAGTGAACATGCATAATTCGTATTGACCTCTCTACCGAATTTATTCGACGTCCTTCGCTCGGGAAAGCACCAATATTGCCAACCATACTGAAGGTTTACAGTTGCTCTATCAGGCATAGATCTGAATTCCTAAGAATAGACGCTCAAGCTATAAAAGAATTTGTAGGGTTGAGGAGACAAAAAAATAATAACAATAGGGCAGTCATTACAATTCAATTATCTTAAATAAAACCATCTTAACTTAAATTGAGTTAGGGTGGTTTTTTTATGAGCCCAATCGGCTAGCCCTCACCACTTTAAAGCGTCACTTATTTTGGACATCATTCCTTTTATTTCAATTACGATTGCCGCTGGTTTGGCCGGCTTTATTGACTCTATTGTCGGAGGGGGTGGCCTCATTATGGTTCCCTCTTTATTTGCGGCATTTCCTAGCGCCCCGCCTCCTAGCTTGCTTGGAACCAATAAAGCTGCCTCCGTATGGGGGACTGCTTTTGCCTCATGGGTTTACACTAAAAAAGTCACTTTGCCACTTCGAGGGCTTCTCATTGGCGGAGCATGCGCGTTAACTGGAGCATTCGCAGGCGCTTGGTGTGTAACCCTAATCCCAGCGTCTACTTTCAAAGCAGCGTTACCCATCGTCTTAATTGGCTTGTTAATTTATACGCTCACCAAAAAGGAGCTAGGGCAAACGCACACTCCTAAATTTTCACAACAACAACAAACCATCCGTCTTGCAATAATTGGTTTATTCATTGGTTTTTATGATGGTTTTTTTGGTCCAGGCACGGGAAGCTTTTTTGTATTTCTCTTGGTTCGTTGGTTGGGTTTTGATTTCCTCCACGCCTCTGCTGGAGCAAAAATTCTCAATACCGCCAGTAACTCTGCAGCGCTTTTACTTTTTTCTATTCAAGGATATGTTTGGTGGTATTTAGCGATACCCTTAGCTATTGCGAACGTTTTAGGAAGCCTCTTAGGTACACGCTTAGCAATTCGCAACGGCGCGAGCTTTATTCGCTATTTCTTTATCTTAATAGTGTCTTTACTAATCATGAAAACCAGTGCTGAATTTGCCTGGCCCCTTATTAAGGGTCTATTCAGTTAAGGATCCCGTTTGCTTAGCTGAGAGGGCGGCAAGAGTCAAACTCTTCACTGAGCTAAAGCGGGTAAGTCTGGCGATGGAGCCTTAGGATCATCCTTGGGGGGCCACGAAATCTTAGCCACTTCCCTGACTTTTCCAATAGGTCGTGTCGCTTGCCCTTTTTGGACGGCTTCGATATCCTCTTGCGACGGATACTGCCCTAGAAGAACATAGTCGAATATTCGCCTTGCAATAGGTGCCGCATTTTGAGCTCCAAAACCAGCATTTTCAACAACCAAAGCAATCGCAACTTTTGGATCTTCGGCAGGAGCGTAAGCCATAAAGAGCGCGTGATCTCGCATGCGTTCATCTATTTTATTGCTGTTGTATTTTTCATTTTCTTTAACCGTATACACCTGTGCAGTTCCAGTCTTACCAGCACTAGTATACGTAGCACCAGCGAAACTCGTTGCGGATGTTCCCTCAATGTTTACACCAACCAAAGCTTTTTTTATAACGTCAATGTTTTCTTGAAGGAGGGGTACTCGCTCTGTGGCCTGCTTAGACAACTCTCGCCTCTCCTTGGTTTCAACATCCACAATTTCTCTGACCAAGTGTGGTCTTACCTTAACGCCGTCATTCGCAACCGTTGATAGCGCTTGTAGGATTTGTAAGATCGTAAAGTTGTTATAGCCCTGACCAATCCCCAGCGAAATCGTTTCACCCGAATACCAACGCTGTTGTTCTGGCTTACGGTATGTCATTCTCTTCCACTCCGTGGAAGGCAAAACGCCCCGTGCTTCACCCAAAATATCTACACCTGTAAGTTGTCCAAAGCCCAAAGGCTGCATCTGATCATGAATTTCATTTACGCCCAAATCACGGGCCAACATAAAATAGTAGGTATCACAGGACTCGACGATTGATTTATACATATCAACAGTTCCGTGGCCACCCTCTTTATCATCGTGAAAGCGGTGATTGCCAAACATAAAAAAACCTGGATCAAAAATTTGTTGTGACGGCGTTCTCTTTCCAGTTTGGAGTGCCGCAAGGGCCATAAAGGGCTTATAAGTGGATCCCGGCGGATATGTACCGCGTAGCGCTCGGTTTAGCAAAGGTTTATCCAAAGAATCATTCAGTGCTTGCCAGTTTTCTACATCGATACCTTCAACAAACAAATTAGGATCAAATGTGGGTTTGCTAACAAAAGCCAATATTTCACCAGACTTGGGATCCATCGCGACAAGCGCACCCCTGCGGGTGCCATACAAATCTTCAATAAGCTTTTGAAGTTTAATATCCAAGGAGAGGACCACTGTATTGCCTGGTGTTGCTGGGCTACTGCGCAAGCGCCTAACAGCGCGCCCTCCAGCGGAGGTCTCCATCTCGTGCACGCCCGTAATGCCGTGCAACTGAGTCTCATAGCTTTGCTCAACACCTAATTTACCGATGTAATCTGTACCTCTGTAATTTGCTTCTTCATTTTCTGCTAGCTTGTCTTTTTCTGACTGATTTATACGTCCTATGTAACCTATCACATGACTTGCAAGTCCGTTGAAGGGATAAGAACGAAACAAGCGAGCTCGAATTTCAACGCCTGGAAAACGAAAACGTTGAGCAGCAAAACGCGCTACCTCTTGATCCGTTAGTCGCGTTCGAATTGGGACTGAGTCAAAACTTTTTGATTCCTCTCGCATTTTCTTAAATCTACGTCTGTCTCGTCCTTGTATGTCAACTATCTCAGAAAGTCTATCGATCAACTCATCTATGGGGAGTTGGGCTTTGGAGGGGGTAATCTCAAGTGTATAGGCCGAATAATTTGTCGCAAGTACAACTCCGTTTCGGTCCATGATTACACCTCTGTTTGGCACAATCGGAACAATGGCTGTCCGGTTACTCTCGGCTTGCTCATTTAAATCTTGATATCTCCAAATTTGGAGATAGGTGAGCCTAAAGATCAAAAAAAGAAACGCCAGCAACACGATCAATGTGACAGTATAAATTCGCCCTCTAAAGCGGCGTACATCCATCTCAACGTTGCGAATCAAGCTCATCTTTATGCTTTATGATTTATTCAGTAAATGAGTCTATATTAACCAGATAAATAACAATTAAAGCCTTTTATAAGGGCCGAGTGTTGTCAGGGTTAGGAGAGCGCTTTTGAGGAGCGAGCAAAATCTCGGTCACCAATGGCCACATAAGCGCCTGAATGATGGGGGACAAAAATATACCCCAACCTGGAAACGGACTCCCAGAGGTCATACGCAAGGTCAACTCAATCAAATGGCCGACGACAAATAACGGGAAGACTTGTAATGACTGAGAAGACAATTTAAACCACAAAATCCGCCTATGAATAAGGACTGCCATGAAACCTTGCGCTGTAAAGGCAAGCGCATGCTGTCCAAGCATGGATGACTGATGCACATCCGTCAGCAATCCAAATAGGAAGGCTGTACCTATACCAACCTTCAACGGTTGGTGGATACCCCAAAATACAAGTACTACCGCCATGATCTCAGGCGCCCAGTTGGCATTGCCGAATAGGGCAATGTTTTGCACCATATCCAAAAGCAAGGCCACAAGCAATGAGAAAAAAACAAAAAGAGGATTAGCAGGCAACAGTAATTGTTGGCCTCTAGGCATAATCATTTTTTGGCTCCTGATAGCGCCGTCATTGGCTTTTCTGGAATAGGCTTGGCTGGCAGTTGAGCAAGTATTGGATCAAGCACCATCACGAGCCTTGCTCCTTGCACCTTGCCCTTGGGCTCACAAAGAATGCGCGCAAACACAGAGTCGGCCTTTCTCTCCACTCGAACGACTTTAGCAACTGGAATCCCGGGCGGATAAACTCCGTCTACACCACTCGTCGTCAAATCATCCCCAACCTCAATATCTGCATTCGTTGCCATATACCGAAGTTCCAGCAAAGGCGCACCACCAGCCTCTCCGAATGCAACTCCCCTTGCCCCCGTTCGAGTATTCAACACGGGTATAGAGTTTTCTCGGTCTATAACGAGGGTAACCTCGCTTACCAACGGATGGACAGCAGTAATTTGCCCCAAAATACCGCTCTCGTCCATGACGGGTGAGCTTAAACCTACACCTTGAATAGCGCCTTTATCAATGATTAATTTGCGCGTGTAAGGATCCGCTGCATCATATAAAACTTCAGCACTTAGGCCATGTGTTTGGATTCTTTCTCGAAGCCCCAAAATATTTCTGAGCTCCTTGTTTTCAAGCGTCAATTGATCTACCTGTAAAGCACGCAAAGACTGTTGAAGTAGTTTCTGATGTGTTTGTTTCTCATTGCTCTGAGCAAGCTCACGGTCCTGCGTCATCTCCTGCGCCTCGCTCCACCACACAGTGGGGCGCATCGCTAGCCACTGAATGGGATAGATAACAAAAGATAGTCCCGTACGCAGGGGCTGAGATAAATTAAACCGCGAATCCCCCATCATTAAAAAGAGAGACAACGCCGCATAAAAAATGAGCTTCGTCAGCGCGGAATACCCCTGCTTAAAAAAGGGGGGAGGGGAGGACTCTAGCGTACCGAATGACACGAAAGGGGCTCGCTTTATACGCAGCTAAGCTGCGTTAGAAATGAATTGAAATAATGAGCTTCTATCACTCGCTTGTGAATATAGAGCCTAAGCGCTCCATGCGCTCAAGTGCTAATCCACATCCTCTTACAACGCAGGTAAGCGGGTCTTCTGCGACCAGAACTGGCAATCCGGTTTCTTCAGCCATTAAACGGTCTAAGTCTCTAAGCAAAGCGCCGCCCCCCGTAAGCATCATACCGCGCTCTGCAATATCCGCCCCTAACTCAGGTGGGGTTTGTTCGAGAGCGTTCTTAACAGCTGAAACAATATTGTTCAAGGGATCCGTCAAGGCCTCTAAAATTTCGTTTGAAGATATCGTAAACGAGCGAGGAACACCTTCACTCAAATTGCGACCCTTAACTTCCATCTCCTTAACCTCACTGCCTGGGAACGCAGAGCCAATTTCTTTTTTAATGGCCTCAGCCGTCGGCTCACCAATCAACATGCCGTAATTACGTCTTATGTAGTTGATAATGGCTTCATCAAATTTATCACCCCCAACTCTGACGCTGCCCTTGTAAACCATACCGCCCAAGGAAATAACGCCAACCTCCGTTGTACCTCCGCCTATGTCCACGACCATTGATCCGCTGGCGTCGCTCACAGGCAATCCCGCACCTATAGCTGCCGCCATAGGCTCTTCAATTAAATATACCTCAGATGCACCTGCCCCTAACGCAGACTCGCGAATAGCGCGCCTCTCAACCTGAGTGGACCCACAAGGCACACAGATAATAATGCGAGGGCTGGGCTTTAAAAGCGATCGGGGATGAACCATTTTGATGAACTGCTTGAGCATTTGCTCAGTCACCGTAAAATCTGCAATCACGCCGTCTTTCATGGGCCTGATCGCCTCAATATTGCCGGGCACTTTCCCAAGCATTGCCTTCGCCTCATGTCCGACAGCTTGAATGGTCTTTTTGCCCTGTGGCCCGCCCTCGTGCCGAATCGACACTACAGAGGGCTCATCCAAAACAATGCCTCTGTCTCGTACATAAATCAGCGTGTTGGCTGTGCCTAAATCAATTGCCAGGTCGGTTGAAAAATACCGACGAAATGCACCAAACATTAAATACCTCTCAAATATACAAGTTACAAAGCCCTTAACTCATGAAAATGACCCTAAAACACCCTAAAAGTGCTTGTTCAGGCATCGTAATATTGTATTAAGCTTGTTCACTCAGTAAAACGTTAAAGGCGAGATAATACCCGATGCACACCCATTAATGTGATTTTTTTACACATCCACTGTAGATTAGACTCTTTTGACTAGACTTTGAACACAAAATCATGGCATTACAACCCGAAGATATACGCCGAATAGCACATTTAGCCCGCCTTGAGTTAAAAGAGGAGGAGGGCACACGGATGCTCACGCAAATCAACAGTTTTTTCGAAATTGTTGAACAAATTGCTGCCGTCGACACGACCGACATTGCTCCCCTTGCTCACCCAGCTGAACTGCTAAAAGAGATGGCGTTGCGGCTTAGAGAAGACACAGTCTCAGAAACGGATGAGCGGCAGGCGCATCAATTTAGCGCCCCTGCAGTTGAAAAGGGACTGTTTTTAGTTCCAAGGGTGGTTGAATGAGCGAAATCCACAACTTAAGTGTGGCCGAGCTTAGCTCTGCCCTGCGTAACAAATCCTTAGGGGCAGTTGAAGTAGCAACACACTTCCTAAACCGGATTGAAAAAGATGAATTAGGCTCTTTTTTAAGCCACAACCCTGAGTTAACACTCAAAGCGGCGCAATCTAGCCAAGAACGCATCAACCGTGACAATGCAGGACCTCTCGAAGGCGTTCCAATCGCTCACAAAGATGTTTTTGTCACTAAAGACTTCCCAAGCACTGCGGGCTCCAAAATGCTTGAGGGCTACAGATCATCGTTTGATGCAACAGTTGTTCAAAAACTCGCCCAAGCCGGTTGTGTCTCCCTTGGGAAACTCAACTGCGATGAATTTGCAATGGGCTCATCCAACGAAAACTCCGCCTACTGCGCAGTCCATAACCCGTGGGACATTACAAAAATTCCTGGCGGCTCGTCTGGCGGTAGCGCCGCCGCTGTTAGCGCGCGGCTAACACCCGCCGCAACTGGAACTGACACAGGGGGCTCCATCCGCCAACCTGCAAGCTTTTGTGGCATAACGGGTATTAAACCCACATACGGCAGAGCTTCTCGCTACGGGATGATTGCTTACGCGTCTAGCCTTGACCAGGCAGGCCCAATGGCTAAAGATGCGATGGACTGCGCACTTTTACTTAGCGCCATGTGTGGCCCTGATTTAGACCGAGATTCCACCTCGCTTGACATTCCTGCTGAGGACTTTACGAAACAACTAAACCAATCGATCAAAGGCCTTCGTATTGGACTTCCCAATGAGTTTTTTGGGGAAGGGCTAGATTCCCAAGTCAAATTAGCTCTTGAACAGGCAAAGTCTGTTTTAAAAGATTTGGGCGCCGAGTTTATTCCCATCTCCCTTCCCAAGACGGAGCTCTCGATACCCGTTTACTACATCATTGCCCCAGCAGAGGCCAGCTCTAATTTAAGTCGCTTTGACGGAGTTAGGTACGGACACAGAGCAAAAGAATACAGCGATTTAATGGAGATGTACAAGAAATCTAGGGCACAGGGATTTGGATCCGAAGTCAAGAAACGCATCATGACTGGGGCCTACGTTTTGTCTCATGGATACTACGATGCGTATTATCTTCAAGCACAAAAGATTCGTCGTATGATTGCTGAGGATTTCAAAGTCGCGTTCAATCAGTGTGACCTGATTATGGGGCCCGTTGCGCCTTCAACCGCTTGGGGCCTCGGAGAAAAGACCGCGGATCCTTTGAGCAGTTATTTGGCCGACATATTCACGCTTCCCGCCTCATTAGCCGGGTTGCCCGCTATGAGCGTACCTTGCGGGATGAGCACCCTTGGCAACTCCTCGCTATTACCCCTGCCGATTGGTATGCAACTCATTGGCAATTATGTTGAAGAGTCCAAACTCTTAAATGTTGCACACCAATACCAACTTCAAACACATTGGCACACCATGAGCCCTATAGAGCCTGGAGGTTTGAAATGACCAATTCAGCAACTAAAACACAATCCACGACCAAGTCGCCCTTGATTCAAGGCTACGAGGTAGTCATTGGTTTTGAAACCCATGCACAACTTCTTACAAACAGTAAGATTTTTTCACGTGCTTCTACGCATTTTGGCGCAGAGCCTAACACACAGGCTTGCGCCGTTGACTTAGCCCTTCCGGGCGCGCTTCCCGTCATGAACCGGCGTGCTGTTGAATGTGCCATTCGATTAGGCCTTGCTTTAGGTTCACACGTAGCAAATAGAAGCATTTTCGCTAGAAAGAATTACTTCTATCCCGATCTTCCCAAAGGCTATCAAATTAGTCAATTTGAAATTCCTGTCGTCCAAGGTGGCGAGGTTTCATTCTTTATGGGCACCACCCCAAAGACTGTCCGTCTCGTGCGCGCTCACCTTGAAGAGGATGCGGGCAAGTCCCTACACGAGGACTTTATCGGTATGAGTGGCATTGATTTAAACAGGGCCGGCACACCCCTACTGGAGATAGTGACTGAGCCCGATATGCGCTCAAGCCTAGAGGCTGTAGCCTACGCAAAAGAGCTTCACAAAATCGTAACTTGGATCCAAGTATGCGACGGCAATATGCAAGAAGGCTCCTTCAGATGTGATGCAAACGTCTCAGTTCGTAAACCCGGCGAAGCACTGGGCACACGCAGAGAGATTAAAAATCTCAACAGTTTTAAATTCATGCAACAAGCCATAGACTACGAAGTGCGGTGGCAAATCGAACAGCTAGAAGAGGGTAGGGCCATTGAACAAGCAACGGTCCTCTTCGATCCAGAATCTGGCGAAACCCGTAGCATGCGTACCAAGGAAGATGCTGCAGATTACCGCTATTTCCCCGATCCAGATCTGCCCCCCTTAATTATTGCGCCTGAGTGGATTGAAGAGGTACGTCGTTCAATGCCTGAGTTACCTCGCGCAATGGCGGATAGATTTGTGAGTAACTATGGGCTACCTGCATATGACGCCACAACGCTTACTCAAAGCCAACAGATGGCGAGCTTCTTTGAAGCAACGGTGAGGGGCTGTGGACAGGCCAAGCTTGTTAGTAACTGGCTCATGGGGGAGTTGTCTCGCAAATTAAATGAAGAGAACATTGAAATTGAGCACTGCCCTGTTGCTCCAAATCAGTTAGCCGAGCTGATTACTCATATTGCTGCTGGTGAGATTTCCAACAACTCTGGCAAAGTCCTTTTAGATGCGATTTGGTCTGACCCAAAAGATGAAATATCTGCACTCATCGAGACCAAGGGACTTAAACAAGTAAACGATTCTGAAGCGCTTGAGAAGCTAATTGATGAGGTCCTTGCTGCAAACGCTGAGAACGTTGCCCAGTTCAAGGCCGGCAAGGAAAAGGCTTTTAATGCTCTTATTGGGCAAGCCATGAAAGCTAGCAAAGGTCAGGCTAATCCTCAACAATTAACGGAATTGCTAAAAAAGAAACTCTCTTAATTTTGCCTGGAGAAGTATTAATTTATACCGTATTTATCACGGTAATTTTTTACATTTTCTAAATGCGGAATTAATCCTGGATCTTGCGTAGTTGCCAAATACGCTAGTAAATCTTCTAGTAAAGATACTGTGCAAACTTTTAATCCAACTTCTTGCTTGATGTAATCAATTGCGCTTAGTGGTGCATCAACAACCAGTCCGTCTTGAAAGTAAGTAGCCCTCTCTTGTCTATCAAGTGCTATGGCGAGTGCATAAGGCGTTGCCCCATGAGTCGTAATAAGCGCAACACTTTCTCGAACCGCCGTTCCAGCACTAATCACATCATCTACGATCAGAACGCGACCCTGAAGTCTAGCCCCCACAATGGTTCCACCTTCGCCGTGGTCTTTTGCCTCCTTGCGGTTGTAAGCAAATGGGACATTTCGACCTAGACGGGCTAATTCCACGCTCACAGCCGCGCCAAGAGGTATTCCTTTATAAGCTGGCCCAAATAGCATATCAAACTCTAAACCACTGGCTAGAATACGCTGTGCATAGAATTGAGCTAATTTGCCTAATTTTTCGCCGTCGTTAAAAAGACCTGCATTAAAGAAGTACGGAGATAGCCGACCTGCCTTGGTTTTAAATTCGCCGAACTTTAGAACACCACAATCTAACGCAAATTGCACGAAGTTTTGCGCTAGTGAGTCCTTCGTTAACTCGTTGACTTTCATTAAAGGATCCTTTTTTGTTCAAACTTATTACTCTCAATCTCAACGGTGTCCGCTCTGCATCCCGAAAGGGTGTCGATGCTTGGCTGACTAAATCCAAGGCTCATTGTATTTGCGTTCAAGAGCTTAAGGCTCAGCAAGAGGATTTAGATGACTCCCTCATCTCCCTGGGCGGGCTAGAGGGCTATTTCCATTTTGCAGAGAAAAAAGGGTATTCTGGAGTAGGTATCTACACCCAACACGAGCCAAGTGAAGTAGTGGTTGGTTTTGGGAGCAATGAGTTTGATGCGGAAGGGCGCTACATCGAACTAAGATTTGATACCCCAAAGAGAAAACTGTCGATTATTAGCTCTTATTTTCCTAGTGGCTCGTCTGGCGAGGAACGACAAGAGGCTAAATTTAGATTTTTAGATGCAATGAAACCACATTTAAATGCGCTAAGTAAATCTCGTGAATTTATTTTATGTGGCGACATCAATATTGCGCACAAAGAAATAGATTTGAAAAATTGGCGTAGTAATCAAAAGAACAGTGGTTTTTTGCCAGAAGAGCGGTCCTGGATGGACCGACTCATCAATGAGATCGGCCTATCTGATGTTTACAGGCTTTTACACCCAGATACAACCGCCGATTGCTACACATGGTGGAGCAACAGAGGCCAAGCCTGGGCGAACAATGTGGGTTGGCGGCTGGACTACCACCTGGCGACTCAATCAATTGCAAATACCGCAAAATCTTGCTCAATATACAAAGATGAAAGATTCTCAGATCATTCACCACTAACGGTTGAATACGATTTTGGAATTTAAACACACATACAAAGTATTTATTCCACCTTAGTTAATGTGCAGTCCATCCTCCGTCTATTGGCATTATTGTGCCTGTGATTGAGACAGCATTATCTGAGGCGAAGTAAGCAGCCATTGCGGCCACCTCTTCCATCGTAACGAATTTCCTTGTAGGTTGCGCGGCTAACAAGACTGTATTGATAACTTGCTCCTCCGTCATATTGCGAGCTTTCATAGTATCTGGGATTTGTTTTTGCACCAATGGGGTCCATACATATCCGGGACAGATTGCGTTACACGTAATACCTTTCTCTGCAACCTCTAAAGCGACCGTTTTTGTAAGTCCAGCAATTCCGTGCTTAGCAGCAACATAAGCAGATTTGAAAGGGGATGCAATCAGTGCGTGAGCAGATGCAATATTAATGATTCTTCCCCATCCTTTTTCTTTCATCTTTGGCAGCACAGCCTTAATTGTGTGAAAGGAAGAGACCAAATTGATCGCAATAATCGCATCAAATTTATCCTCAGGGAATTCATCGATCGGTGCCACATGTTGAATGCCTGCGTTATTGACTAAAATATCCACCACGCCAAACTCGGATATAGCGTCCCTAACCATTTGTCTTATTTGCTCGGGCTCCAACATATTGGAGTTTGAATAATTACATTTCACCCCAAAATCCTTAGCAATTTCTGACCTGATCTCCTCTATTTCCTTTGGATCACCAAACCCATTGAGGACGATGTTCGCGCCCTTAGATGCCAAATTTTTGGCTATAGCTAACCCAATACCACTTGTTGATCCAGTAATTAGGGCCGTTTTATTCTTAAATTCCATTTCACTATTCCTCGGTTTGAATGATTTAACGATTTGATATTGCTTATTCAGTAATTTATCACGAACCTGGAAAATTGTTTCGTCTTTACTGTGTTTATTCCGACTTATCCCTTGAGTACTTTTGCACTACCCCGAATTCAACTCACACACTAAAGCCCTGTGCAGGTCAAATCAAACGGGCGCAAGCAAATACGGTTCGCTCTTTTCTAAGCTCAATGATTTAAAATCCCTTCATGCTTGTTATGCATAGGCTGGCCTTTATGTAAATAATCGCAATCATTACGCTACTCCCTTACCGCATTTAAAGATGAACATATCACAGGACCTGCCTGTAAAGGACATTACAGACAATCCCCCTTTATATCTTACAGTTGCCTTTTACAAGTTTGTGGATCTTCCGGATTTTGAATCTCGGCGAGAGCCTATTCTTGCTTTTTGTGAAACTCAAAATATTAAAGGGATCATCTTGTTGGCCCGCGAGGGCATCAACAGCACCATCTCAGGCGAAGAAAGTAATATTCGCGCGGTACTTTCGTATCTCAAAGCAGATCCGGTCTTCCATGACCTCCAACACAAGGAGTCTTGGACACACATCAAACCCTTTAGACGAATGAAAGTTCGCCTTAAGAAGGAAATCGTAACCTTTGGTGTCCCCGAACTCAACCCTAACGTAACAACGGGTACCTATGTAAAGCCCGAGGATTGGAACGCACTCATTCAAGATCCAAACGTTGTATTAATCGATACTAGAAACGACTACGAAGTTGAATTAGGGACCTTTGAAGGGGCTATAGATCCTAAGATAAGAAAGTTCACCGAACTCGCTGCGTGGGTTAAGGAGGCTCCTGCGCTTTGCTCAGAAACCACCGCCAAACCCAAAGTTGCTATGTTTTGTACAGGCGGGATACGCTGCGAGAAATCGACTGCTTACATGAAAAGCATTGGCTACGATGAGGTCTATCATTTAGAGGGCGGCATTCTTAAATATTTAGAAACTATTCCCGAGAAAGAAAGTCTTTGGAAAGGAGAGTGTTTCGTATTTGATGAGCGAGTAACGGTAGACCATTCTTTGCAACCAGGCCAATACCACTTATGCAGAGTGTGTCGACAACCGATAACAGTTGGTGACGAGCACTCTAAGAAGTTTGAACTCGGCGTGAGTTGCGACCATTGCTTTGACAAGACAACGGATGAGCAAAAAATTAAAGCCCGTGAGCGCCAACGCCAATGCGAACTTGCCAGGCTTAGAAGCTCATCACATATTGGCGATAAAGCTTAATATTCTCGATTTTTTAGCGCGCGTTGATACAACGGCATTACGCTATTTAAATTCTTTTCTAAATCTCTAATTCGTGTCTGATTTGCTGGGTGTGTGCTCATCCACGGGTTGGGGGCGTTTGAGTTTAAAGACGACATTTTTTGCCATAAACTGATTGCCGCACGGGGATCGTATCCTGCGCGAGCCGCTATTTCCATCCCAATTAAGTCCGCCTGCGTCTCATCTTCTCTACTAAACTTCAAAAGTAGGAGTTGAGAGCCCCCCCTTGCCACCATATCAGTCACCCGCGGATCTACACCCAAAACTCCAGCCACCACCAAGCCTCCTAATCTTGCGGCACCATTCGTCACGAATCCCTTGCCCATTTGCTCGCGGGCATGTTCACGAACCGCGTGAGTCATTTCATGCCCCAGCACCATCGCCAATTCATCATCAGTCACCTTTAGTTGCTGGATTAGCCCAGAATATACCGCTACTTTCCCACCAGGCATGCAAAACGCATTAACTGTATTGGACCCAATGACGTTCACCTCCCAGCGCCATTCCCTGGCTCTTGAATTCCAACTAGCTGCGAAGGGAATAAGTCGCTTGCTAATCGTATTAACTCTAATAAATAATGGGTTTTCAACGCCGGCCAAGGCTCGGTGCGATTTAGCATCCATTAAGAGTTGATAGTATTGGCCCCTGGCCTGATTCTCTACTTCCTCAGCGGGCACTAACTTCGTGAACGCAGACTCAGGACCGGAATCAATACCTTCCCGCGCATTAACTGTTGGTATACAAAATAAAATACATATGCAAAACCATAAAATGCGCATCCTCTCAGCTCCTATTGCGTATGTTGACTCCTAACTTGGCAGTGACTCGCCCCGTTACCTAGTCTGACTTCGTTAATAGCTTTGGGTTTATGTTGGAACTTTTATCTATCAAACTATTTGTTAATCCTACCCGCTATTTGAAGCCTCTAAGATCGTTCACAATAGCGATATACGAATATTTATTTTTTTATTTTGAAAAATTTCAATCTATCCACACCTGATTGGCTTAGAGTTTACTTAACTCCTGAGTGCCTTCGAATGCTAACCCTTGGTTTTTCTGCAGGCTTGCCCCTTTTACTAGTCTTAGGAACACTCAGTTTTAGGCTAAGAGAGGCGGGAATAGATCTAGCAACAATTGGGTTTTTAAGTTGGATTGGTCTGGCCTACGGGATCAAATGGATGTGGGCCCCGTTGGTAGATAAACTGTTGATCCCCTTTCTCAGTTCATGGCTCGGTAGGCGAAGAGCATGGCTTATCGTTGCGCAAACGCTTATTATTATTGGCCTGATTGGTATGGCCATAAGCAACCCCCAAACTGATTTAAAACAACTCGTGCTTTTTGCCCTTTTGGTCGCTTTTGGATCCGCAACCCAGGACATTGCGCTTGATGCATTTCGAATCGAATCGGCCGCTGCGCAACTCCAAGGCGCACTTGCAGCTTGCTATCAAACGGGCTATAGACTGGCCATGATTTGGGCCGGAGCAGGTGTGCTTTGGTTGGCCTCAGTTTATTCTGAAATTGAAACTCACGGGCCACTTCAAATGGACCTTGGATGGACGAGCGCCTATCTATGGATGGCCGCTTCAATGGGGGTTGGTGTTCTAACGGTCTTTCTGTCTTCTGAGCCACCAGTTCAACCATCTAAACCCTCACCTCACCTTAAGGCCTGGCTTTATTCAACACTGATTGAGCCATTTGCTGATTTTTATGAGCGCTATAAATGGCGCGCTATATCGATCCTTGCCCTCATTGCAATTTACCGTATAAGTGACATCGTAATGGGAATTATGGCTAATCCGTTTTACGTTGACATGGGCTATACAAAAACAGAGATCGCTACTGTGACAAAAATTTACGGAGTTGTTATGACTCTTTTGGGCGCCTTTATTGGTGGATCCTTATCCATCCGTTTCGGGGTTATGCGTATACTCATTTGGGGTGCATGCTTAAGTGCTGTAAGCAATTTACTGTTCTCATGGCTCAGCCTTCACGGACACGACGTACGCGCCTTGATTGCAGTGATTTCTGCTGATAACCTAAGTAGTGGCATCGCATCTGCAGCCTTTATTGCATACCTATCTTCCTTGACCAATGTGAAATACTCGGCTACACAATACGCAATGCTCAGTTCCGTCATGCTTTTGCTACCAAAATTCTTAGCCGGATTTTCTGGTCTCTATGTTAGTCAGTTTGGTTACTCTTCTTTTTTCATTGCTACTGCACTTTTAGGATGCCCCGTTTTAATATTATTGTTTTTCGTTGATAGCCAAACCAGACACGATAGATTAGAGCAATAATTTTTTGCGTGGCTCGCAGGCTTCAATCTACCTGTCTTTCTTAGAACTTGCTTACACGTTTTTAAAGCGTTAAACAATTTTCCACAGCGCTTCCTACCTGGTCAACACTTATACCCCTTAGACAACGCAAATGCCCCAGAGGACAGTCACGCTTAAAACACGGCGCACATGACAAAGAAAGCCATAATACATTGGCTCTTTCATTCAGTGGAGGGGTATGCAAGGGACTAGATGAACCAAAGATAGCGACTTGGGGGATGCTAAGAGCTGCCCCAATATGCATTAGCCCAGAATCGTTGGAGATTAAACACTTGGCTCCTGCAATCAGCGCAATGGCCTGAGAAAGTTTTGTGTGCCCAGCTAGGTTTTTTATAAGCCCCGTCGTTTTTTCAGTTCTTTTGCTAATTGGTAGCGCACTGTTTTTAATTTTTTCAGCCACCTCGTGATCACTCACAGCTCCTAAAATAACCACTGTCCCGCCCTCTAGCGAAATCTTGCCCGCAAGTTCTGCGTAGTACTCAACCGGCCAACGTTTTGCAACCCCGTACTCTGCCCCAGGTGCAATGACCGTAAACTCCCCCCTCAGTAGGGAAAACTGGGTGAGCTCCCTGTTAATGAGTTCTTCGCTCACAAACAATTGAGGCACGTCTCTTTGTGCGACCTCTGAGGGCCCTAACTTTCTATAAAAATCAACCATTGATCCCCGATGGTGGCGATCGGGATTTGCAAATACTTTAGTTAATAACCACGCTCTGTATTCACCTAAATATCCGACTCGCGCTATCACCTTTGCCAGCCAAGGGATTAGCGCGCTTTTAAATGAGTTTGGACAAATAATACAGATATCGAATTGGTCTCGAATTAGGCGAGCCGTGCGAATACGTTTTATGAGCTCAATTCTTTTACGTACAAAAGACCACTCTAAAACTTGCTCTATTCCGTGCATCGCCCTGTAGACAGCCGCAATGTGGGGCAGGGCGGCAACGGTTATTTTATAACCCGCCTGGACGCAATCATTCACTAAGGGCTCCGTCATGACTGCATCCCCAATCCACTGAGGCGCAATGATCAATACCCTCTTAGCGGTGCTTGACAATCTGCTCAGTCTCTGCGTGTTTTAGGTTGAACTCTGTTCCGCAGTAAGGACACTTTGCTGAACCCGTTTTTGCTACGTCTAAGTAAACTTTCGGATGGGAATTCCAAAGCTTCATATCTGCCTTTGGATTTGGACAATAGACGCCGCCGTGACCATTCAGATCATTTTGCTCGAGAACAATCGCTTTACTCATTTTGCGCCTTAGACTAACGTCAACCAATTTGAATATTTTTCATCTCGCCCATTCACTATATCAAAGAATGCCGCTTGAATCCTTTGAGTGAGCGGTCCCCTTTTGCCAGCGCCAATCTCTATACGGTCCAGTTCACGAATTGGAGTTACCTCTGCAGCTGTACCTGTAAAAAACGCTTCATCCGCAACATACATCTCATCGCGTGTAATTCTTTTTTGCACAACTTCTATTCCCAAATCCTTGGCAATATGTAGGATCGTATTTCGTGTAATCCCGTTTAAGGCTCCAGCAGATAAATCGGGAGTGTAAATTACGCCTCCTTTGATGATAAATACATTTTCTCCAGCCCCCTCAGATACAAAACCATTTGTGTCAAGCAGCAAGGCCTCATCATATCCATCATCTGTGACTTCCATGTTCGCTAATATGGAGTTCGTGTAATTACTAACAGCTTTCGCCTGAGTCATCGTGATATTTACGTGATGACGTGTATAGCTAGAGGTCTTGACCCTTATTCCCCGTTCCAAACCCTCTTCGCCCAAATAAGCGCCCCACGACCATGCTGCAATCATCAAATGGATCGTATTTCCTTTTGGTGATACCCCTAGCTTTTGGGACCCAATCCATGACAAAGGCCTAATATAACCGCTCTCTAAATTGTTTTCGCGTACAACTTGCTTGTTGGCTTCGTTTACGGCCTCTTTGCCAAAAGGAATATTCATGCGAAGAATTTTTGCGCTGTTGAATAAGCGGTCCGTGTGGTCTTGCAATCTAAATATTGCAGTCCCTTTTGACGTCGGATAAGCACGTATCCCCTCAAACACTCCACAACCATAATGAAGGGTATGGGTCAATACATGGATCTTTGCATCTCTCCAATCCACCAATTGGCCATCCATCCAGATTTTGCCGTCTCGGTCTGCCATTGATGGGGGCATTGGATTCATTATTTTTTCCTTTCAGGCATAACGCCTATTTTTAATTGAAACAGGTAAGATCGAGCTGATTATTTTACAGTTCTTATTGTCGTATTTGGCCCCATCCTCTTCGCCACCAATTATTCAATGGGCAAGGGCTTGCATTAAAATTATTCTTGCGGGGGTCTCGCCAAATCAAAAGAGACGAGTTTCCCATTCTCAAAGACACATCGCACGGTTGAATCTGAACCATCTGTCCAGTCAAATACTTCTCTGAATACGGTTTTTTGTTCGCCATCCACATGCGGGATTTGGGATTTCCCTAAACTCTTAGTCAACGCAATGACATGCAACAAACTCTGTCCCTTTTTGAGTCTCGAATACACCATGACTGCGCTACCCACATAGCCAATGGGTCGGTTAGCAGCTTTTTTAAATACCTGCACCACTCTTGAATAATGCAGCAAAGCCCACGTTACAGCCCCAGAAATTAAAAACGCAACGCCCAACCACTCATATGAGCGATACGCAAATAAGAGGAGTGCTACTGCAAACGCTGGATATAGGTATTTTTCTCTACCCAAAATAATCGAATTCAAGAAGTCCCCTTTCAATGTGTCGCCCCAGTCCAAATGAGTGGCGCCTAACGCAGTGATTGTATTTTCAAATTCCCGAATTCATTACTGCGACTCACGCACCCAGTTAATAGCCTCATCGACTCGCTCCACTGCGTATACCTTTAATCCCTCGATCGGCTTTTTAGGAGCATTGGCCTTGGGTATCAATGCCACAGAAAATCCAAGCTTTGCTGCTTCTTTAAGCCTTTCTTGCCCCCTTGGCGCAGGCCTAACTTCACCCGCCAACCCTATTTCACCAAAAGCAATGAACCCTTTGGGCAAGGGCTTTCCGCGAAGGCTACTTTGTATCGCCAATAGTACGGCCAAATCCGCGGCGGGCTCAGATATCCTTACCCCACCCACAGCATTAACAAATACATCTTGGTCCATACAAGCCACCCCCGCGTGCCTATGCAATACTGCAAGCAGCATTGCCAGTCGGTCCCGGTCTAAACCTACGCTTAGCCGCCTTGGGCTCGGGCCTGAATGATCTACTAAAGCCTGAATTTCCACGAGCAGTGGCCTAGAGCCCTCTAAAGTCACCATCACACAACTGCCAGCCACTGGCTCAGCGTGCTGACTTAAAAATATTGCGCTAGGATTGCTAACTCCTTTCAAACCTCGCTCTGTCATTGCAAAAACGCCAATCTCATTTACCGCGCCAAACCTATTTTTTATGGCCCTCACCAGCCTAAAGCTCGAGTGAGTTTCTCCCTCAAAATATAAGACTGTATCGACCATATGCTCTAAAACTCTTGGCCCAGCAAGCGCACCCTCTTTCGTTACGTGCCCCACGAGTACGATAGATATTCCGCTTGTTTTAGCTAGCCGTGTTAAGTGAGCAGCGCACTCGCGGACCTGAGAGACGGAGCCTGGAGCGCTACTTAGTTGTTCCGAATAAACCGTCTGTATCGAATCTATAACCGCAATTTTGGGCGCTCGGGCCTCAAGTGTTGACATGATCTTTTCTAACTGCGTTTCAGCCAGCACACTCACACCACTTTGGTCAAGCCCTAGACGCCTAGCCCGCATGGCTACTTGCGAGCCCGACTCCTCGCCCGTTACATATAAAGTGCTACCAGAGCGCCTTTGTATGGCGTCCATTGCCTGCAAGAGTAGGGTGGATTTACCTATACCCGGGTCGCCACCTATCAAGACCACGCCTGCCTCTACGATACCACCCCCCAAAACCCGGTCCAACTCTTCAATACCCGTTGCAGTTCTATCCACATCTTGTGCTTCAATGTCGCTGAGCGCTGTCACAGCGCTGGCGGGCGCTAAATTACGGGCATTGCTGTATCTGTTTTTGCTCTGGCTGGCGCTCTCCTCTATCCCCTCAAGCAGCGTGTTCCATTCCTCGCAATGGGGACATTTACCCAACCATTTAGCACTTGTTCCACCACATGTTGTGCACGTATAAATTGTTTTTTCTTTTGCCATACCGAATCATAAGCCCCATTTAGTTAAGCGCTTGAAATAGTTTCATAAATTATGGCCCCCTTTAATCTCACTTTAACCGTATCCCCTTGGTCGGTGTACCATGTCTACATGCCATATTTTCAATATGGTCGATATCCTAGATCAGTTGGAGACTTCCCTTGAACGCACCTCAAACTATGGATCAGTTCAGTCTATTTTCTGAACGCCGATTTTGGCCGTTTTTTTATGCTCAATTCTTAGGTGCTTTTAACGATAATTTATTTAAATTTGCAACCACTTTACTCATTACCTATCAATGGCAAGTCGCTTGGCTTCCTCCAAGCTTAGCCGGTCTAATTATTGGCGGTGTCTTTATTCTTCCCTTTGTTCTTTTTTCGGCCATGAGTGGGCAACTAGCAGATTATTTTGACAAAGCACGAATCCTACAGTTTGTAAAAGTCTTGGAGGTCGTGATCATGCTGATCGCATCGATGGGCTTTTACGTTCACTCTCCACTCGTTTTGCTAGTTTGTATTTTTCTAATGGGTTTGCACTCTACTTTGTTCGGCCCTGCAAAATATTCATATCTCCCCGAACGGTTCAATACCGGCGAACTCTTAGGTGCAAATGCACTCGTCGAAGCGGGAACGTTTTTAGCGATTCTCCTTGGCAACTTACTAGGAGGTTTTTTAATTTCCACCGATTACATCGCTCAATCTGCACACACCCAGGTCTCGTTGGCTTGTATTTGCCTAGCTGTTGCGGGACTTATAAGTAGTTGGTTTATACCCAGTCTAACGTCCTCTTCCAATGACTCAGAAGCCACATACTCGTCAGATGCTTTTGCTATTCTTAGGGCCGTATTTACAAAGTGGAATCCCTTAAAGCAAACGGGTCATACCTTACGCGAGGCCAATAATATTGCCGGCATGAGGGCTGCAATGTTTGGTATCAGTTGGATGTGGTTTTACGGCGCTGTATTTTTAAGCATTTTCCCAAGCTTTTCCAAAGATTTACTAAATGGCAACGCTGGCGTAGCGTCTTTACTTCTATTCGTTTTTTCTATGGGGCTGGGTGCAGGGGCACTTTTATGCACATCTTTAAAACACCCCGATTATGAACTTGGACTTGTCTTTGTTGGACTTTTGGGGATGACCATTTTCACCTTCGACTTGGCCTACAGCGTTAACGCACAAGCCTATGCCAGTTCCTTGTTTGAATTTCACAAGCCTCAACTCCTTTCTCGGCCAGCAGATGCTGTACTACTCAATATTATGGGCTTCTTATCCAAAGCTGGTAGCTTTAGGATCCTGATTGATCTTTGTTTAGTATCCGCCTCTGTCGGCTTATTTAGCGTCCCTTTGTATACTTTTATTCAATCTTATTGCCCACCCGAGAGCTGCGCCAAAACTATTGCTGCAAACAACATATTGAATGCCCTATTTATGATATCAAGTGCATTCATCGTTGGATTTCTTTTATTTCTAGGTCTGAGCATTACTCAAGTTTTTTTATTTTTATCGGTCTCTAATTTTCTGGCACTATTTTATTTAGCCATTCAGTTACCACAATTGAAAACTCACTTTGTTTCTTCTGTTCGCGAATGGATACGCGACTTTAAAAACCCCTTTTGAAGTCAAAGATTGTTCACTTTTTTATCAGTATTGAGTGTTTTTACCCATTCTTCTTTTTTAAGTCTGTTTTTTTGGTTCTAATCCAGTCATAATTGTGCATTCTCATTGTGAAATTCAAGGCATATATGGCATCTGTAAATAAAGTTATCCTGGTAGGCAATTGTGGGCGTGATCCAGAGATTCGGTACCTGCCATCTGGTCAGGCGGTTGCGAACATTAGTATCGCAACATCCTCTAAACGCAAAGATAAGACGAGTGGCGAATATGTTGACGACACCCAGTGGCACCGCGTTACCTTTTATGATCGACTCGCGGAGATTGCCGGCGAGTATGTAAAAAAAGGGCGCCCTGTTTACGTTGAAGGGCGACTCAAGTACGGAAAATACACCGATAAAGACGGTATCGAAAAAAATACTGTTGATATCATCGCAACCGAGTTACAACTGCTAGGCGGACGTGAGGGAGCAGGCAATGCATCTCCCTCTGGCTCTGAGGAAAGCACCTCATCTCGTCCGACTTCTGGTTCTAGCCAAGCAAGCGCAAGTCGTTCGGACAACGCAACTAAACCTGGCGCTAAAACAGGGTTTGACGACATGGATGATGACATCCCGTTTTAATTATTGAAACAATTAGCGACGCAAACTTAAGCTCTATTGCAAGAAAAAGGCTCCAGGTATCAACTGGAGCCTTTTTCTATAGTTAAACTCATATACGCACTGATTGACTCCCCCGGTTGCAACACCGTAATTCCGTAGTCATTGTGCACTGACCCATTAGTCGGCTTCATGTTAAGCGCGTTGTTAACATGACTTACCGGCTCTACTGCGATTGAATTGATGCCTGGGTGGGTGTACACCACCAAGCGGGACAAGTTTGACTTTAAAGTGATATTGAAATCTTCATCTGTTATTTTTGCTTCCCCCACCCACCCCTCAAAACAATGGTCTATTTTTAAATCAGAACACACCTGGTTTAACCCTTCAGACACAATTGAGTGTGTTGGTAATTTGTCTTCCCCCATCTCCCAACGCGCCTTTGCTTGGAACGTTATTTGTGTATTTTCCCTTTTTATAAAGTAAGGGTGCCAACCCAAGCCAACTGGAGTTGGTTTGGAATCTTGGTTGGTGATTGATAGCGTTTGATGAAGCTCATTACCCTTTAGCTGAATAGCCTGAGAGGCATCGAAATCAAACGGCCAACCGCCATCCGCTCGGTGTTCAAAAGACAATAGCGTGAAATACTCACCTTGTTCCAGTACATTCCACGGTCTTTGCCAGCCCACTCCGTGAATGGCGTGTGGCTCATCTGCATTATTGCGAATCAACGGATGATCGGTCCCCATCCACTGCAGCGTAGCATGTCCTATCCGATTAGAAAATGGTACAAGTGGAAAACTTCCAGCCTCCCTTGCACTCTTTATTTTTTGAATGTCAACTCCTCGCAAAACCGAGCGTCCATCCATTTCTAAACAAATTATTGATCCACCTAGATCCGCACTTATCACACACCTCATGTGATCGTTTTGAAGAACTATTCCTTGATGCATAGGTTCTCCTGGCTTGCCACAACGTTAAATCTTGGGCAAATAACTAGCAATAATTAAAATTAAAGGGCTTCCTTACCCATCTCGCCTGTTCTAATACGAACCGCTTGCTCCAGCGAATATACAAATATTTTGCCGTCGCCAATTTTGCCTGTTCTAGCTGAAGTCTCAATAGCCTCAATAGCGCGCTCAACTAATTCTGAGGCCACGGCGGCTTCTATTTTAACTTTGGGTAGAAAATCTACCACGTATTCTGCACCTCGGTAGAGCTCTGTATGCCCTTTTTGACGCCCAAAACCTTTGACCTCAGTAACCGTAATACCCTGAACTCCAATTGCAGATAAAGCCTCTCTCACCTCATCGAGTTTAAAAGGCTTAATAATGGCAGTTATCAATTTCATGAATGTTCCTAGGATTTAAGTGATAAAGTTATTAAAAGTTTTTCTTAAGGCCTAAAACAAGCGTTCCGCCCGCAAGATTGGTTGTGCCCGAACCTGGCAAGACATCATTGATATGGCTACCACGCTTAGACCAATCTGTTGCAATTGCTGTTGCACTCACAACTATCCCGTCAAAATCCTTATTAAGAGAAAGAGAGTAATCGTTATAGTCCGTCACCCCTGAAGTTACCTGCGCGGCGTTAGAAACTTTCATTCGCTGGTTTCCGTAGTGCAAAACACTTGAATATCCATCGCCTAAGTAAAAACTATAGCTTAGGTCAACGTACATACTATTCTTTGAGCTTGTATAGCCGAATAAATTACTTAACGAGTCAAAATATTTAATCTCGAACGCTCCAAAATTCACGGAACCGTAAAGTTCCGTAGTCGCTGCGTTGGAAAAATTACCAGACACCCCGTTGTATTTGTTTGATACTCCACCCAAATTATTGGTAGGGAAAAAATAATCCAACACTCCTACATCGAAACCCATCGACTCGGAAAAAGAACCTTTGTATCCAGCATAAAAATCCATCTCTAATGGACCCCTAGCGGATTGATTGGAGGGACTGGCAGAGTCGGCACTGTCCTTGATCCAAGAAATCGTTGAGTTCCAATTGCCGGCGTAAAAGCCACTCTTATCTGCAAAGTCCTCGCCAAATTGAAAAGCTGGCTTGTGTGCAGAACGCGAAATTCCGCGGTATCTGTAATCCGTTACCAATCCTGCGTTATAGGTTATGGCTGACTCTGCCTCTGCCGTTGTTGTTTGAGCATTTGCAGAAATAGCGCCCCATGAACCTATTGCGATGATTGCAACTGTTATTTTTTTAAATTTCACGTATATTCCCGAACGTTTTACTACTTGTCCGCGTCGACTCTAAATGTCTCATGTGAACCGTTCTTTTATTTTCTCACGTTTTATGCATGCTTTAAGAATGGCACAACGCTGAATCTTTACTTTGACCGCACCAAATCCATGGTTACGGTTAAACTATATAAAACCCAATCCTAGCCATTTAGTATTCATTTACAAATTGGGAGCTAGCATTCGCTGTAATTGTTTTTCACCTATCCCTTGCCGCGTTGCCAAATCACTGACCTGATCTGCTCCAATTCGCCCCACATTAAAGTATTTTGCCTCTGGATGCGCCATATAGAACCCACAAACGCTCGCTGCGGGGTTCATTGCAAGGCTCTCCGTTAGAGACATTCCTATCTCTTCGCACTGCAGTGCATCAAACAGTTCACGCTTAACACTATGGTCGGGACAGGCGGGATAGCCCGGAGCGGGTCTAATGCCAATATATTTTTCTGCGATCAAGTCATGCTGCGTTAGTGATTCATCAGCACTATAGCCCCATAAATCGGTCCTCACTCTGGCGTGCATACATTCTGCTAATGCCTCAGCTAATCGATCTGCTAGAGCTTTGAACATAATCGCACTGTAGTCATCGTGATCGTCCGTAAAGAACTTGTCCCTCACTTCCACCCCTATTCCTGCAGTTACTGCAAAAATACCCACATAATCTTTTATGCCCTTGGCACCAACAAAGTCTGATAAACATCTGTTGGGTCGCCCTTGTTGCTTTTGGGATTGTTGCCTTAGTCCAAACCACGTAAACAAGGGCACATCTCGTTCCTCGTTGGTCCAAACGACGATGTCATCTCCACTTTGATTCGCAGGATACAGACCAACCACCGCCTGCGCTGTGAGCCATCTTCCATCTATTAAACGCGTCAACATGCGCCGCGCGTCACTCATTAACCTTACAGCTTCAGCTCCCACGATTTCGTCTTTCAAAATGGCCGGATATGGGCCCGCCAAGTCCCACGTCTGAAAGAACGGTCCCCAGTCTATGTACTGCTCTAACTCTGAGAGATTAAAGTTTTTGAATACTCGTTTCCCAATAAATTTTGGCCTCGCCGGCGTGTAGTTTGTAAAGTCTACGGTCGCTTTATTGGCCCTTGCTTGCGCTAAAGTTACAAGTGGAACAAGTTTTTTGTTCGCATGCTGCTCTCGAACGCGTGCGTAATCTAAATTTAATTCATTGATATATGCGCTAGCTTGATCGGACAATAGTCCTTGAGCCACGCCGACACTCCTAGATGCATCGGGCACATAAACAACTGGCCCCTCATAGTGTGGGGCAATTTTGACCGCCGTATGAACTCGACTCGTTGTGGCGCCACCAATCAGTAAGGGAATTTTTTTAATTCGAAAATAATCATCCTTTTGCATCTCACTGGCCACGTGCTGCATCTCCTCCAAACTCGGCGTAATCAAACCCGATAATCCTATGATGTCAGCACCCTCAACCTTTGCTAGGGCTAATATTTCATGGCAGGGGACCATGACACCCATATTGACCACATCAAAGTTATTGCACTGCAAAACAACAGTCACTATATTTTTACCAATATCGTGAACATCCCCCTTTACTGTTGCAATCACAATTTTGCCCTTGGTCCTGACCTCTTCTCCCGCAGCTTGTTGTCGCAATTTTTCTTGCTCAATATAAGGAATTAAATGGGCCACCGCTTGTTTCATAACCCTTGCGGATTTAACTACTTGAGGAAGAAACATCTTCCCCTGTCCAAATAGGTCTCCAACTATATTCATTCCGTCCATCAAAGGACCCTCAATCACGTGCAAAGGTCGCCCCCCTTTGGCTAAGACTTCTTGATAGGCTTCCTCAGTGTCTTGGGCAATGAATTCAGTTATGCCGTGAACTAGTGCGTGAGCTAGTCGCTGAGCAACTCCGATGGGTGCCTCAGCTGTGCCTCTCCAACTATTTTTCTCCCCCTCATCCTTGGCCTGTCCCTTTGCTTGTTCAGCAATTTCTATAAGTCTTTCTGCGGAATCACTGCGTCGATTTAAAACTACATCCTCTACGCGCTCGCGCAGATTAGGCTCTAAATCATCGTATACACCAACCATCCCCGCATTAACGATCCCCATGTCCATACCGGCCTTAATTGCGTGATATAGAAATACGGTATGAATCGCTTCACGAACCGGATCGTTTCCTCTAAAAGAAAAGCTCACATTAGAGACGCCACCCGAAACCTTTGCTCCTGGTAAGTTTTCTTTAATCCACCGCGTTGCATTGATGAAATCGACAGCGTAATTGTTGTGCTCTTCGATCCCCGTTGCTACTGCAAATATGTTGGGGTCGAAAATAATATCCTCCGCTGGAAACCCAACTGAATCAACTAATAAGGTGTAAGCGCGTTGGCAAATTTCAATTTTCCGCTGATACGTATCCGCTTGCCCCCTTTCATCAAAAGCCATTACAACTGTCGCAGCTCCGTAGCGTCTAATTAACTTGGCCTGGCGAATAAACTCCTGCTCGCCTTCCTTCATGCTGATGGAGTTCACAATTCCTTTGCCTTGAAGACAACGAAGTCCCGCCTCAATCACTGTCCATTTAGAACTATCTATCATGATCGGTACCCGCGCTATGTCGGGCTCAGAGGCCAATAGATTTAAGAACTTAACCATTGCAGCTTGACTATCAAGCATTGCCTCGTCCATGTTGATATCTATGATCTGTGCGCCGTTTTCTACTTGCTGACGCGCTACTGCAAGCGCTTGCTCGTACTCTTCGTTCAGGATCATTCGCGCAAAAGCCTTAGAACCAGTAACGTTAGTTCTTTCTCCAATATTGACAAATAAAGTATTTTGATCAATAGTGATAGGCTCTAAACCGGAGAGCCTTAGTGGAGAAATAATTTGACTTGTCATTGATACTCACCTGGAAAAAAAGGTACAGGTGAGCGTCGTTTAAATATGGAGGCGCCCAAGCCTGTCAAATTTATATTTGATGCAACGCTCCTTGGGAACTTAAATTTTACTCCTAATCAGAATAAAAATGGTGCTTACCCAATTTTCTTGCCTGCATTTTTTCAACGCTCAATGCAATAGCCCCAATATGATCTGGCGTCGTCCCACAACAGCCTCCCAAAATATTGACTAGCCCACTTTCTGCAAACTCATGGAGTAATCGACTTGTTACTTCAGGCGTCTCATCAAACCCCGTATCACTCATCGGATTGGGTAAGCCTGCGTTAGGATAACAACTGATAAACGTATCCTCAGCCACCTTGGCCAACTCTTGCATGTATGGGCGCATCAAAGCAGCCCCAAGCGCGCAGTTAAGCCCTACGGCTAAGGGTTTTGCGTGGCGAACACTGTTCCAAAATGCTGAAACAGTTTGTCCACTTAAAATTCTTCCGGAAGCATCAGTCACGGTGCCACTTATTATGAGAGGCAAACGCTCACTTGTATTTTCAAAATATTCTTCAATCGCAAATAAAGCCGCTTTTGCATTCAATGTGTCAAAAATAGTTTCCACCATCAACACGTCTACTCCGCCTTCAACCAGAGCAGCGACTTGCTCATAGTACGCTTTGCGCAATTCCTCAAACGTCACATTGCGCGCCCCAGGGTCATTTACATCAGGAGATAAACTAGCCGTTTTGGGTGTTGGGCCCAAAGCGCCAACAACAAACCTTGGTTTTGCTGAGGTTGAAAACTCTACACAGGCCAATTTAGCCAAGCGCGCCGACTCCAAATTCATCTCCCCAACAAGCCCTTGCATATCGTAGTCGGCCTGCGCAATAGAAGTTGCGCCAAATGTGTTGGTTTCTATTAAATCCGCCCCAGCCGCTAAATATCCTTTATGAATATCTAAAATAATATCTGGCCTTGTCAAGCTGAGTAGCTCATTGTTACCCTTCACATCCTTGTGAAAGGCTTTGAACCTTTGTCCCCTAAAGTCATTTTCTTGCAATTTGAAACGTTGAATCATTGTCCCCATAGCGCCGTCCAATATTGCAATGCGCTCTTTCAGGATGTTTGGCAACGCCTGCGCCCGGGTGTAACTTTGTTTTATAGGGTTCATGTAGACATTGTAAAAGGTCTAAAGCATTCCCCGTGGCTGCAATTTTGCCCTTCCCCAACCCATGAAAAACGCTCATAACTTTGATTTAGCTACAAAATGATTGAATTTCTAAGCAGAAAAGCATAAAATATTGGACTACGATTTAAGTTTCAAGGTCGCCAATATGTCTCAAAATACGAACTCTGCCCATGACTCCTCTGAGCCGGATGTAATCGAGTCCATCGTTCCGCTTATGCCCATTGTTTTACCTATTGCTGGCGGGATCTTAATTTTCCTACTGGCTTTTATTGCTGTATTTATGGCTTGAACAGCCTTAGGTTTTTAGCAACTCTTAGTACTGAGTTGTTTTAAAAGCATTTTTTATAAACTGCTTTTTTCACGAGTCCACTTTTCCGTACCGAACGTGGCAAATATGGACTCATGTTTTCCCCTATACGTTTTCGAATGCAGGAAATTAAAATTTCCTCAACTCTCATCCCATAAGCTCTTGAAGGTAAACCTCGTTTCTAAAACTTGTCATGCTTGCATTACAGGTGGTTTTCCTTCAACAACTTTAGTCCGGAGAACCTCTGTATGAATGCAATCGCTAAGCCCATCGCAACCCATGCGCCGTCGTACATCAAGAACCCTAAACTTATTTCGTGGGTGTCTGATATGGTCGCCCTTTGCAAGCCTAGCGCTATTCACTGGTGTGATGGGAGCGAGGAGGAGTATCAACATCTTTGCGAATTACTCGTAAAAAACGGTACTTTTAAAAAATTGAACCCTAAGCTGCGCCCCAATTCTTACTTGGCCTGTTCCGATCCAAGCGATGTCGCGCGTGTAGAAGATAGAACATTTATTTGCTCTAAAGATAAAAATCAAGCTGGGCCAACCAACAACTGGGTGGACCCAACTGAAATGCGAAATACTCTACAGCCCTTGTTTGATGGTTGTATGTCGGGTCGGACCATGTATGTTGTCCCCTTCTCGATGGGCCCCCTTAACAGCCCAATCTCACATATTGGCATCGAGTTGTCCGATAGTCCCTACGTTGCCGTTAATATGCGAATGATGACTCGAATGGGTAAATCAGTTTATGACGTGCTTGGCATCACTGGCGAGTTTGTACCTTGCGTTCATACTGTAGGTGCCCCCCTTGCCTTAGGGGAAAAAGATAGTATCTGGCCATGCAATAAAACAAAATATATTGTTCATTACCCTGAGACCCGAGAAATTTGGTCTTTTGGTTCCGGTTACGGGGGTAATGCGCTATTGGGTAAAAAATGTTTCGCTCTTCGTATTGCCTCCATCATGGGACACGATGAAGGCTGGCTTGCTGAACACATGTTGATCTTGGGTGTCACCTCGCCGGAGGGCAAAAAATACCATGTTGCTGCAGCTTTTCCCAGTGCTTGTGGCAAAACCAACTTTGCAATGCTTATTCCACCCAAAGGCTTTGAGGGTTGGAAAGTAACGACCATTGGCGATGATATTGCCTGGATAAAGCCTGCTCAAGATGGTCGCTTGTACGCCATTAACCCAGAAGCCGGCTATTTTGGAGTGGCCCCAGGTACAAACCACGAAACCAACCCCAATTGCATGAAAAGCTTAAATCAAAACGTTATTTTCACTAACGTTGCGCTAACGGATGAAGGCGATGTGTGGTGGGAGGGGATGGGTCCCCAGCCCCAGCACTGTATTGATTGGCAAGGCAAGGACTGGACGCCCGAAATTGCCCAAACCACAGGCGCTAAAGCCGCCCACCCCAACGCCCGTTTCACTGTTCCCGCAACCAATAACCCAGCCATTGATAGCGCCTGGGATGACCCCAAGGGTGTAGCTATAGATGCTTTTATCTTTGGAGGCAGACGCTCCACAACCGTTCCCCTTGTTACGCAGGCTCGTGACTGGACTGAAGGCGTATATATGGCCGCGACTATGGGGTCTGAGACCACGGCCGCAGCAACTGGCGCTCAAGGCGTTGTTCGCCGTGACCCGTTTGCAATGCTTCCCTTTACGGGCTACAACATGAGCGATTACTTTCAGCATTGGCTTGATATGGGTGAAAAACTCACCGCCTCAGGCGCAAAGTTACCTAAGATTTTCACAACCAATTGGTTTAGAAAGGGGCCCGATGGAAAGTTTGTTTGGCCCGGGTACGGAGAAAATATGCGAGTTTTAAAATGGATGATTGACCGTATTGAAGGACAAGTTACAGGGGTTGAGCACGCGTTCGGGATCAGCCCGTCTTATGCAGAAATTAACTGGAATGGGCTGGACTTTGACCAATCTAAGTTTGACCAAGTAACAAACACAAATAAAGAACTTTTAATTGGTGAATTGAAACTGCATAGTGAACTCTTTGATCAGCTATCCTATCATCTGCCAAAAGCCCTTTCGCAAACCAAAGTCAAAATGGAAGAACGCCTACTGGCTTAATTTTTACAAGCACTGCGCCGCAATAGGGCCCCTTCGTAAGGGGCCCTATTTCTTTATATCCTGCGCAAGGGCAACAAACTCAGCAACACTTACCTCTTCAGCTCTTCTTTTTAAATCGAAATTTCCGCCGTACTGGCGCTCATCAAGCCAATGACCCAAAGAGTGTCTCAGTAATTTTCTGCGTTGACTAAAAGCGACCTGGACCAAACTTTGAAATACATCGAACTCTAATTGTGGGGGGGCATGAAGCGGAGTCATTCTAATTATTGCGCTACGCACCCTGGGCGGGGGATCAAATGCGTCAGGTTCTACATCAAGCAAAGACATCATTGCATAACGCCATTGAAGCATTACACTTAATCTACCGTAATCAGCGGTAGAGGGTTTTGCAACCATTCGCTGAACAACCTCCTTTTGGAGCATGAAGTGTTGATCTTTCACTATGCCTACAAAATCAAGCAAATGAAACAAAATTGGAGTGGAAATGTTGTATGGTAAGTTTCCAACTATTCGTAACTTTTTAGAGCCAAGCAGCGGGTCACTCCCTTGACCGCCATTCTGGTCTCGAGCTGTTTGGGATAACTCAGCTGCTAGTTCGTTAAAGTTAACATTCAATACATCGGCGGATACTACTCTAAGAAGTGGATTTGTCTGCAGACTCTTTACCAAGTCTTTGTCTAACTCAATGACGCACAGGCCACTTAACCCTTTAAGCAGTGGTTGCGTCATGGCGCCCATTCCGGGACCTATCTCCACCATAATATCATCGGGCATCGGCTCGATCGCATCGACGATTTGTTCAACTACACCGCGATCCACCAAAAAATGCTGTCCAAATCGCTTTCGAGGAATATGTTTCAATATCTAATCCTCTTTAACTAGCGAATGGTATTGGTTCATAAAGGCGCGTCCCGGTATTCAATGAAGGCGTGTCCTCGTACCTCACGCTCCCAGTTAGAGTAGCTTTCCTCAAATTTTTTCTCTTGCATCAACTTTCTGGCCGCATCCCGTCGCTCTTTCAACGAAATGGGGGCTTGCTTTCTCTCTACTACTTGTATGAGATGCACCCCAAAGCGAGATACAAAGGGGTCCGCGATTTGACCCACGGCTAACTTTCCCATCACGGCTTCAAACTCGGGTACAAATTGACCAGGCGAAGCCCAACCCAAATCACCACCAGCGCTTGCACTACCGTCCTGAGAAAACTCTTTAGCGAGTTGCCCAAAATCTGCCTCGCCTCTCTCTATGCGTCTTTTAAATTCCGCCAATTGAGCCCTTGCAGCGTTTTGACTTAATTGCCCCCCCGGTCTCAAAAGAATGTGCCGGGAATGGGTCTGCGTCACGAAACTTGCTTCGCCGTCTCCTTGCTGGCGCTCATTAACCAATAACAGGTGTAGGCCAGCGCCCGACCTAATTGGGCCAACAATTTGTCCTACCTTGGCATTCTTAACTGCATTAATAAAAAGCAAAGGATAGCGACTCTCAGATCTTAGACCCATTACGCCGCCACTCTTTCTATCTTGGGCATCGGAATAGGTCTTAGCAATTTCAGAGAAGTCGCCGCCACTTTTTAGTTTTAACAGTATTTCCGTCGCCTTTGATTGATAAGGGCCAAGTTGTGCGTCCGTTGTTCCTTCAGGGACTTCAATTAATATTTGGGATAAATTAATTGATTGAGATGAATTTCCTCCCTTTTTTTGTTGATCCAATATAAATTGATCTGCCTCTAAATCTGAAATTCTCACTTTTGAAAGCACTTCTCGCTCGCGCAATTTTTGTAAAATCAATTGTTGCCGCAATCGAGTTTTATATTGCTCTACGCTTTGTCCTTGACGCCTTACCTGAGCATATAACTGCTCTAAAGTGACGCCATTTCTCTCTGCAATCCCCATCTGGGCCTGTAGCACATCATCTTCAGTGACGCCTATTCCCGAATCCATTGCCAGCTGCAACTGGGCTTTCTCCATAATCAGGTCTTCTAGAGTTTTACTTAACACCGACTCCCGCGGTGGAAGCGCCACACCTTGCTGGGTAACCTGCTCAATGTACTCTTCAGCGCGTTGATTTACCTCCCGATTCGTAATCGGCTCACTATCAACGATAGCCACAATAAAGTCTGAATATTCTTTTGCCGAATCGCTTGCGGGTGACGCCCTGAGTCCTGACTTGCCTGCGTTAGGATTACTTTGTACGCTTGGGTTGGTGTTTCCTAATCCGTTGGCTCCTGAGGGAGCAGATAAACCTTGAAGTTTTAAACCCTGTGCTCCTACCGGATTGAATGTGTTGGCACAAAGCGCAACAACAAGCAACGAAATCCGGCTCAATTTGTTTTTATTTATATTCATTTTTCATTAATAATTTGCGTAGCGACTCGGGTCAGATAATGGATCTCTTAGATTTTGATACCTCGGTATGTTTTGCTTAAGTGCCCACAACGGATTTGCGCCGACCTTGGATATGCCATCAAATTCAATTTGAAACATAACGCTCTGATTACTGAGCGTTGAGGTCAGTTGAGTTTTCTGCAAAACGACCCTGCCTAGCCAACACCCTGCGTCATACTCAAAGCCGGCAATTGCGTCACCAATTTGTCCCGTGGCTTTGTTATAGTTTATCCTGCCCACCGAATACCAACGATTTTCACCCAGCCCTCTGCCTGGGCCCGTATCCTGTCCCCGGTCTCCCCATAGATCATTTATTGGCCATTGCCAACCCATGTTTAGCATATCCGCACCTAGTTGGCGATCAAACCTGTAGCCCCCAGTAATTAACCTGTAATTTGTTGGGTTGAACCGCACATTGCCAGAGGACAAATCAGATTGAGATGTCTGGGGGTTATATTCATAAGCTGAATCTATTTTCCACTTTTCGTTCATATTCAATGTGCCCCCAACCACAAAATCACTGAGCCGCCCAGTAGAGGGAACGGGATTTGTTGGTAAGTAAATATCTTGATTGCGCAACTGGATCCGTTGCGCCACCTCTAAACGCGCTCCTTCATAGCCAGTCTCTGCGTCCAAGAAGCGCGATGTACCACCCAGGGTTAACATCTTTGTATCCGATATCCTGTCGTTTCCAGAAAATGCATTTTCGGTAAATATTGATGCAAAGTTAAAGTCGTAACTACTTGCGTCATAAACAGGCAATGCATTCTGATCTCTATAAGGGGTATAAACGAAAAATGCCCTAGGCTCTAGGGTCTGTTTCCAAGCATGCCCCAACAAGTTTGTTGAACGCTCGAAGTTTAAAACACCATCCATACTAAAAGTCGGTACATTGACGTTTGCCGCCATTTGCCCTGTTGTTGTTGGAGTTTCAAACTCATAATTTCTAGCATGCATCATGAGCTTGGGTGTTAAATATCCAATTTCATTAACAACTGGATAACTTATTTGTGTTAGGCCGTATACGCGTTGCGCATTTGGCTGGCAGTCCACCGATGCTGTCTGACACGCATAAGTCCTATCTGACTTAAATCCGGTAAAGTCTCCCTCTAAGGAAAAATTAAGCCCATTTAAATTGTTCAGAACATACTTTGAATTCACCTGCGGCATTCTGTCATAAGGCGGCGTAATAGTTGCCCCGGGAAGTTGTAGGGTCTGAAACTTCAAAGCTCTAACAAACGTTGTTACATTTGGGGTGGCCCAACTCGCGTTTAAATCCTCTGGCAATTGTTGCCCAGCCAAAGGTCCTGGTGCACGCGGAAAATCTTCCCAATAATAAACATCACTCACCTTATTCAAATTCATCGAATACGTAAGCACGCCCATACTGGGATCAGAAAACTTCGTGTTTCCACTATGTACTTGACTAAACCCCCAGCGATCACTATTGCGCAGTGGATCGTTCGACATAAAGTCAAAATATATTTGCCCCTTTTCTTGGCCAGTCGCACCCTCTAAATATCTGAACTCTGTACCCACATCTATCCCACGCCGACTCCAATAGGTAGGCGTTATCGTTGCATCTCTATTCGGGGCAATGTTCCAATAATACGGCTGTATATATTGGCTTCCGCTCACGTTATCCACCCCAAAAATGGGAGTTAAGAACCCGGATTTACGTTCATTTGTTAGGGGAAAGCTAACGGTAGGAAGAGGCACATTTGGAAAACTACTAAAAACTAACATTGCTCCGTGCGCATCGCCAACATTGTTCTGGGTATCTAAATTCAAGGTGTCGGCTCTCAACAACCACGCCGGCGACCAACTAGGGCCTGGCTTGGCCTGACATGTTGAATAAGTCGCTTTGTGAATTACTGTGTGCTTTTCGTCCTTAAAGTCAATTTTTTCTGCCTTTCCATATGCACTGTTTTTAAGCAATCTAAAGTCAGTTGATGCAAAAAATCCTTCAAAACTATCTAGCTGTATGTCCAGATTTGTACCTCGAAACAAGTCACCTGCCTTATTGATCGATACCGAACCCTGCGCTTTTAATTTGTCTGTCACGCTTGAATATTGGACGTGTTCTGCTTTGAACAGCTTATCTCCGCGCCTGAGAATTACGTTCCCGTCCAGCTGAGTCACCCCCTCTGATTGACCCTCAATTGCATCACTTTGCGTATATATTGGTAACTTGCCTTCCGTATTATTTATATTTTTTTCTTGTAATAGCCTGCTAGGCTTTAATACAAGAGGGCGATTCATGGCTTCTTTTGGCGTGTTTACGCTCGTATCTAAATGTCCTGTTCGAACATTCAACTCATAAGACCCATCCTCTTTCAATGATAAAGTCTGAGCCCACAAACCCTGCATGGACGTGACTACCCCCAAAAAAGAAAAAAATCTGCAAAAAAGTGACATGAAATGATTATGATTGCAATGACAAGGTGCTCTTCTTGCCTTAAATTAAGAACAGCTTTGTAGAATTCAGATTATCCCTGAGCTTTTCTTAAAAATTACGTATTTATAACCATATGTCTGTCAATAATTCCGACCTTATCCCGGTATCCTGGGCCGATACCGCCCGTGAACAACTATTTACATCGTGGTTAGGTACTTGCATCCATGAATTTTCATTACTTCCGCAGACGCTACGACTGGCTTCTGCAGATGCAAGCTTTAGACGCTATTTTCGCATTAACAGCTCAAGCCCATCTCATAAGTCCTTCATTATTATGGACGCACCACCTGATAAAGAAAACTGTGACTCTTTTGTTTCTGTTGCAAACCTGATGAACAAGGCGGGGTTACTCGTTCCTCAGATCTTAAGTTGGAGTCGCCCCGATGGGTTTATGCTTCTTACGGATCTAGGCTCACATACTTTGTTACACCACATTGGCGTTCAAGTAGATCTAACCCAACCTGACATCACCCCACCACTTAAGCCTTTTTTGCAATCTATAGATGCATTGGTTACATGGCAAAAGGCAAGTGCACCCAATATTCTCCCCCCCTACGATGAAGAGCTTTTACAAAGAGAGCTCAATTTGTTTCCCGAATGGTATCTGACCAAACACAAGCAAGTCTGCCTAAATGCAGAACAACTCAATACCATTTCCGCCGTTTTTCAACTTATCATTAAATCTAATTTAAGTGCGCCTAATGTGTTTGTTCACCGAGATTTCATGACCCGAAATCTGATGATTCCTGACTCTTTAGATGAAAGTCGTCTAGGTATCCTGGATTTTCAAGATGCTGTCATGGGTCCCATAACCTACGATATAGCAAGTCTAATGCGCGATGCGTTTTGCAGTTGGTCTGAAGAATTTGTTTTAGACATTACAGTGCGATATTGGGAGCGTATTCGCAAATCCGGCATTATTGACGGCAATGGTTGGTCAGAAGATTTTGGTGAATTTTGGCGCGCTGTTGAATGGATGGGATTGCAAAGACATCTTAAAGTAGCCGGTATTTTTGCAAGACTAACGCTTCGAGACAATAAGCCGAAGTACCTAGCCGATACTCCACGGTTCATTTCATACATCAGAAGTACAGCAAAAAGATATAGAGAATTGTTTCCACTCATTCGAATGATTGACACGATTGAAAATGTCGAATCCAATCAAGCTTACTCATTTGGTCGACTTTAACAAAACAGATTTTTAAATGCCTCGCATCTTTTGTAATGTCCCACTTTCAATTCAAGATAGTTATCAACTACCACACGAAGCTGCTCGTCACATACAAGTCCTTCGGTTACAACCAGGTCTAAGTATCACTTTATTTAACGGCGAAGGCGGTGAGTTTGATGCGCAAATTTTAGAGATGACCCGCAAAGACGTTTATGTGAAAATTTTGAGATTTAATCCTGTTGAACGAGAATCCCCTATTGCCCTGCACTTGGCGATTGGTATGCCTGCGAATGAACGTATGGATTGGCTGATTGAGAAAACAACTGAACTAGGTCTTTCAAGACTTACCCCTCTCATGACACAGCATAATGTCGTGCGCGTGAACCCAGAGCGAGGAGATAAGAAATTATTACACTGGAATGCTATCTCCCACTCCGCTTGCGCCCAATCCGGGCGCAACCGTGCACTTCGTATTGATTCCCCTACGCGGCTAATACATTGGCTTGAAAATTTACAGAGTCCGGCCTCTAATAACTATCCACGGTGGTATTTCTCCTTGGGTGTTGGGTCTGAACCCTTCCAAACCCAAATTCATCACTTTAAAGAACTCGGTCTCACTCCCAACGAGGTGATAGTTGCCTTTGGACCAGAGGGGGGTTGGAGCCTAGAGGAAGAGTCTCTTTTGCAAACGCATATGTTCAAACCGCTGAGTTTAGGCACTAGAACGCTTCGTGCTGAGACAGCTGCAATTTCTGTAGTTGCCGCTCTTAATCTTGCGCTATAGTTTTTTTTCTATTTTAAAGACCGCCGTTGGCGCTCTTAGGTTGGGTAATAGTCGGATCTGATTTGCATCCTTGACCCCAAACGAGTCCAAAATTCTAATATCGTTTTTACGTGCTAATTCACCAAAATCAGCAAACGTTCCAACCCTTATGTTGGGCGTGTCATACCACTCATAAGGTAAGCGCTTTGTGACTGGCATTCGCCCCGCCAATATACTCAGCCGGTTAGGCCAATGCGCAAAGTTTGGAAAAGTAACTATCCCTAACCTTCCCACGCGGATTGTTTCCAAAAGCATGGTTTCAGCATTCCTCAAATGTTGCAAAGTGTCTATTTGAAGCACGACGTCAAATGAATGATCGGCAAACATCTTTAAGCCTTCATCCAAATTTAATTGAATGACTTGTATATCTGTTTGTACACCAGCCAACACATTTGCATCGTCAATTTCAACGCCGTAGCCGCTACAGTTCCTATTTTGTTGTAAGTAGCTTAATAACGCTCCATCCCCACAACCCAAATCTAATACCCTGCTATTTCGCGGTATTAACTGTGCAATGCACTCTATAAATGCTTCTTTATTCATTCGCTCACCGTAGAATCAATTTTTTTACTGATGTTTTTAAAGTAAGCGCGAACCAAAGAGGTGTATCTATCGTCTTCCAGTAAAAATGCGTCGTGCCCATGCGGCGCATCTATTTCAGCATAAGTAACGCCTCTTTTGTTTTCTATTAGAGCTTTAACGATTTCCCGACTCCTTGCAGGGGAGAATCGCCAGTCGGTCTTGAAACTGATAACCAAAAAATTAGCCTTTGTCTTTTCTAATGCCCTCGTTAAATTATTTTCATAATCTTTTGCAGGATCAAAATAATCAAGGGCTCTGGTGATGAGAAGATAGGTATTGGCGTCAAAATATTCGCTAAATTTCTCACCTTGATATCTCAAATAGCTTTCAATTTGAAACTCAACGTTTTGTGTTGAAAATTGTATTTTTTCATTTTTTAAAGTTCTGCCGAATTTTGAATTCATCACGTCATCACTTAAATACGTGATGTGCCCAACCATTCTTGCGATTTTCAGGCCTCTTTGGGGTATGACTTTATGTTCATAAAAGTGACCCCCATGGAACTCAGGATCATTGACAATTGCGCGCCTTGCAACTTCGTTAAAGGCTATATTTTCTGCGTTTAAATTAGGCGCACTAGCAATAACTACTGAGTGTGCAACCTTCTCAGGAAATTCCATGGCCCAACTCAAAGCCTGCATCCCCCCCAGGCTCCCCCCCATAACCGCGGCCAATCGATTTATCCCTAGTGCATTAACTAATTTTTCTTGAGAATGGACCCAGTCTTCAACCGTTACCACGGGGAAGTCTGCACCCCATATGTTTTGTGTAATTGGATTTATATCCATGGGTCCTGTTGAGCCAAAGCAAGATCCAAGGTTGTTTATCCCAATCACAAAAAATTGGTTCGTATCAACGGGCCTCCCCGGGCCGATCATTGTGTCCCACCATCCCACGCTATCCTCTTTATCTGGATACACCCCCGCTACGTGATGCGAGGCATTTAGTGCGTGACAGATCAATACTGCATTGTCTTTTGCGGCGTTTAATTTTCCGTAAGTCTCGTAGGTCAGACGGTAATGATCCAGTTTTTCGCCAGAGCTCAATAACAGAGGCTCCGAAAAACTCATCATTTGCGGTGTTGCAATAAAACTCATTGTTTGTTTGCCTATTTTTTTCTTTTTTTACGTTTTTCTTTGTTTTTCAAGAAGATTTAGTTGCGGTTTAAGTATATCAATGGCTAATTCTTGAATAATCCACAAGATTAAATTTGCTGTTCTATCTTTTATTCTTTTTTCTTAGATTTTTATCTTTAGTTTCTACTTATTTATTCTAAATTTTGTATCTTTTACCCACAAATTGTACGTTTGTAGTGTTTTTTCTCCTTATTTACCAACAATACGAGAAAATGCTTAGTACAAAAAGGCATTTGTGCTTCATAATGTGAGGACACGCATCAATCAAATGGTTAGCGTGGTTTCTGGTGATCGGTTAGTTTCGCGCTTCGCTTCGTTTTTTGTGGTGCATTCGGGACTCCATCGCTTTTTTTACTGTGTTTCAAGGAGTCCCTTTCATGGGCAATAAATTATACGTAGGCAATCTGCCTTATTCTGTGCGCGACAATGATTTGGAGCAAGCATTTGGGCAATATGGTGGCGTAACTAGCGCCAAAGTAATGATGGAGCGTGACACTGGCAGATCCAAAGGGTTTGGCTTTGTTGAAATGGGAAGCGATGCAGAAGCGCAAGCAGCTGTTGCAGGTATGAACGGGCAGTCTTTGGGCGGTCGTAGTCTCGTAGTTAACGAAGCTCGCCCAATGGAAGCTCGCCCCCCACGCACTGGTGGCGGTGGATACGGTGGTGGCGGTGGTGGATACGGAGGCGGCGGTGGCGGTGGCGGTGGTCGTCGTGAAGGCGGTGGCGGTGGCTACGGTGGTGGCGGTCGTCGCGATGGCGGTGGCGGTGACTTCCGTTAATTGCCTCTGTAGGTAATAGATCAACTAGGCCTATTACTCAGACAAAAAGGATACTGACTAACAGTATCCTTTTTTTTCGCCATTACTTTTTTACAAAAACAGAACGAACGCGCCCAGACATTATTAAATGTCTTTCCAAATTATCATATGTCATTGAGTTTGCAGTTATGCTTTGCAAGCCCCTCTGTATTTCTACTGGCTGAGTGGATGAAATTTGCTCTATATCGGGATTTATTTTTAAATATTCACCGCTTATTTTCGTAATAATCGGAGCACTTCCGTCTTTCATTTCATCTTTTTTAATAAGAACTACATCACCTCTTAGCTCAATCTCTGATGAATCAGTATTACTAAGCGCTGTTTTAGCCGTTCCTTCAGACTTTTGTAATCTATCTGCTTTTACAAACGACTGCGTGAATATTTGTGGCCTCTCTATCTCTATCGTGTCTGTGTCCGGATAATGCCTTGCATAATTGCCAACCAGGTAAGTTTTTACTTTCCCATTTTTCTCAAACGTAGTCAATGAAAACTGTTTCATGAAGTAATCCTCTTCATGAACCGGTTGAGACAGATTTTCTTCGCGAGTAATCTTAGGCGTAATCTGCAATAGCCAATAAGTCAACATCGCAAAAAGCAACATTAGTATTACCGGAATATAGCCACTTAAGCCTTCCCAATTTTTACGCAAACCGCCTATGCTTTTCATTTGTTTAACTTAACTGATGTTCATATTGACCAAGCGCCTCACTTAATAACAAGTCATATTTTCCTTTTGCAGTTATGAGCAAATCGCAAAAATCTCTCACCGCCCCTTCTCCCCCCTTTTTTTCAGACACATACTGCACGCGACTTAACACCTCGCGATGCGCATTAGGTGGAGCGCATGAAAAGCAGCATTTTCCTATAAGCTCCAAATCAGGCCAATCATCACCCATAGCGGCTGCAAGATCCCAATTGAGCCCCATCTCTAACAAAATTTTTTCTGCAACAAATATTTTCTTTTCAACCCCTAAATTTACATGTCTAACACCCAAGTCGGCGAACCTTTTTTCCACATGTCTACCACTTCGCCCAGATATGACAACGGGCTCAATTCCAGTGCTCTTAAGCAACTTGATTCCAAGCCCATCCAATACATTAAACTGCTTTAACGATTCTGTCGTATCAGAATATATCAATCGACCATCCGTGAAAACGCCGTCCACATCAAAGAATACAACTTTAATAGATTGCGCCAATAATAAATCTTCGGTTTTATACATGACCATTAAATAACCTTCGCACGCATTAAATCATTTGTATTCAAAGCACCGCACAACACCCCCAACGAGTCAACTACCAATAACGTATTGATACTTCGCTCCTCCATGATGCTAACTACATCTACCGCAAGTGCATCTTTAATTATTGTTTGAGGCTTTTTTTTCATTACATCCCTTGCGGATAAATCTTTAAGTGAAACTCCCTTTTCAATCAAACGTCTCAAATCCCCATCTGTAAATATACCAATAGGTATTCCCTTGCTGTCAATGATTGCAGTTGCCCCAAGACCCTTTTTGCTCATCTCTTTTAACAATTCGTTCATACTCTCGGATGGTCCAACATACGGTACCTGATCTTCTGTCCTCATAATATCGCTGACATGGGTTAATAACTTCCTACCCAACGCACCCGCGGGGTGTGATGCTGCAAAGTCGTTAGATTTAAAACCCCTAGCGTCTAATAGAGCTACGGCGAGTGCGTCCCCAATCGCCAATTGTGCTGTTGTACTCGCCGTTGGCGCTAAATTCAATGGACAGGCTTCTTTCTCAACACTACTATCAATTACGAGTGTGGCTTCTCTACCAAGCGTTGATGTTAGATTTCCCGTAATTGCTATTAAAGAAACACCAAGCCTTTTAATCAGTGGCAGGAGCCTCGTAATCTCCTCTGTCTCACCGCTATTTGATAATGCCAAAACAACATCCTGAGGCGTAATCATTCCCATGTCCCCATGGCTGGCCTCTGCTGGATGTACAAACATTGCAGGTGTACCCGTAGAGGCCAGAGTGGCGGCTACTTTTGTCGCTATGTGTCCGCTCTTTCCCATTCCCATAACAACCACTCGACCCTTAATATCGAGCATGCATTCGACCGCTTTGACAAACGTATCATTCAATCTTGTTTTCAAAGCTAAAACCGCTGAGGCCTCGATCTCAAGCGTTTTTTTTCCCAACAGTAATATTTGTTCCCTATTTATTGAGGCTTGTGTTTTTTGTATGGTCATATCTTAGATATATATTTTTTGCTTTTTCTGCAAGTCTTTTGCCCCTTACTTCCCAATACAAAATCCTGCAAATATTTCCCCAAGCAAATCTTCGGTTGAAAACTCCCCTGTAATCTCACTTAAACTATGCTGTGCTAGTCTCAATTCTTCCGCAATTATTTCTAATCGAGGATTTTCCAAATTTAGCCACTCTACGGCAGTAATGACATTCGTTTGCACACGTTGAAGTGCATTCAAATGCCGTTGTCTAGAAACGTAAAGACCCTCATCACTGGAATTGTTCCATCCAACTAGATTGAGCAGTTTTTTCTTCAACGCATCAATTCCCAAACCACTTTTAGCCGATATTCTTACACCCATTTCTTCGCTAAATTCAACGGACTTGTCCCGTGCTGCAACATCGGTTTTATTATAGACGTCCAATATTTTCATCCCGTCTACGCGACTCTCCTCAATTGTCGCCCGAATCTCAAGCTCTTGTTCAACATAGCTTTTCTCTCTCATTCGAGATAAATCGTGCAAATAAATAATAATATCCGCATCATTAATCCGCGCCCAGGCTCGCTCTATGCCAATTTTTTCAACTTCATCCAACTGTTCTTCTCTCTCACTACGCAGACCCGCTGTATCAGTCATATGAAAGGGCACGCCCTCTATTGAAACCGTCTCTCGCAACACATCCCGTGTTGTTCCTGCTATGTTGGTCACAATAGCAATATCTTCACCCGACAAAACATTCATAAGAGAACTCTTGCCCGCGTTAGGTTGCCCGGCGATCACTACATTTATGCCTTGGATTAGCACACGACCTTGTTCAGCATGGCCAATAATCTCATTTAACTTAGACTTGATGTTCTGTATTTCTTGCCTCGCTTGGTCTGATTTTATAAAATCAATTTCCTCTTCCGGAAAATCAATGCTCGCCTCAACCAACATCCTCAACCGAACAATCATTTCTTTTAATGTATTTATCTCATTAGAGAACTCGCCTTGAAGTGATCTTATTGCGCCCCTAGCAGCTAGTTTAGTTTTAGCATTGATTAGGTCCATTACCGACTCTGCTTGAGCCAGATCTAGTTTTGAGTTGAGAAAAGCCCTTTCACTAAATTCTCCCGGATAT
>CAIKVH010000019.1 GCA_903830725.1 uncultured Burkholderiales bacterium
CAGAATTTTGAGCGCAAGTGGTGCATCTGAAGATTCTGGTAGTTCAGGACAAAAACTTGCAATCATTGCATAGGAGTCCTCCTCTTTAGCAACTACTACATAGGAATTAACGCTTTGTGATTCAATATTAAGGATGAAATCACGATCGAGCAGTGCCCCCTCAGTAATTTGGATGCATTTACCGCTCTCTGTGCGCGTTATATCAACTGTGTGGCTCGGGCATTCAATGCTTCCTTGGGCGAGTGTTCCCATTACATCCAATTTAACCGTTAATGGGTACTCAATGAGGCTGTTCGTTCCAACCTTTTGGTGCCCAAAAAGTCCCCCCTGAGCCTCTTGGTCCCCGTACCGTGCACCGATGACGGTAGGAACTGTAAGCCTGATATTGCCTTTGACGCTTCGCAGCATTTGAGCGTATTCAATCTCGATGACTGCTTGTTCTCCAGATTTGAGGTTTCCAAGGTTCGCTGTATAAAGGCCGTAGGGATTCATCTCTACCATGACGGGTGTATCACCCTCCTCAATGGCTTTTTCATATTTCTTTTCTGCGGTCTGCTTGGGCAAGCAGACTGCGCTCAGTCGTTTGCCGGCAATCTCCACATTGAACCCCATTAGATTAGAGCCCCAACCCACTGGAAATGTATAGACTGCTTCAATCGTGTCATTTGACTCATTGACATAGCGCTGTCTCATCTTCATAGTCATTAGGAGACCCTCAACCCGTCCTTCGAGCCTCACCGACTTCAGGGACACGTTTACTTCTCCGTCTTCGCTGATCAAGCCTGATTTGTTACTCATTATTCGGACTCCTAAATTAACTATGAATGAAATTTTTTAAGGGGGAAATGTAGATTCCGTGTCCCCTTGTTTCACGGTATTGAGGATGCTGTATTTGGCAATTCATTAAAGGGCTCCAAATACTGCGACAAATTGGTTTCACATCTACAAGGCCAAAACCGCATTGCCTATGAATACATGCCCACCATCAACCCGCCATTAGCTTGGATCTCCGTTTTTCTTTAATACTTTGTTCGTAACACTGATTAATTCCTTCATCAGCGCTCTTAGTTGTTCTGGACTCATACCTGCCTCCTCAGCAGAAATTTGTAATTCAACACCAGGCGCCAAATAGACATGACTTTTAACCTCTATTGACCCTGGTTGCCTTTGTTTTGCTGCAATGGGAGGTTCCCCTCCCGCTAAAACCTCCCCAATCCTTTCTAACGAAATCCCAGAGTCTGTCAAGCGTTTGATCAAAATTAATTGATCAAGGTGCTTTTGGGTGTAGTGGGCTGCACGGGTCTCCCCGATGGGCCTATCCACCAGACCCAGTTGCATGTAATACCTGACCGTTCGGGTTGAGAAATCGGTCAATTTACATAGATCGTCCAGGCTGAATTTCGTCTCGTTCATAGGTGCTTTAATTGGGTTTTGACTTATTATAACAGCACGACTGTTATAAACAACTGTAATTATAGAAAACACCTAGAAACTCATCAAAACAACAATTTAACTTAACAAAAGGTCATATAGTGAGCTATCAGGGATGCGAAAATGCCTAAATCATTAAAACTCAGATAGCACGAACACCAATGTCAAGAGTAGATTCAATAACGCTTCGTAAAATTGCAATTAATGCAAAAAAAGAATTAGATGAGCGCGCCTCTGAGGAGAGGGAAAACTCTCTGCGACGTGAACAATATTGGATACAACTTTATAAATCAGCTATAAATGGAAATAACTCACAAGTGATCCCGCAACTTGTTGAGGCCGATATTGAATATTTCATCAAAATGAAATTCGGCGCAAAGGAAATCTATAAACGAGAGCATTCAAGGGACTACATATCCCAAAAATTGAAGAATAATGAGGATGAACTAAAACGAATTAAAGAGCAAAGTAATTCAATTATGAAATATGTTGAGCCTCAGATGGATTGGTTTAATTTGAAATTATGGCTTCATGCGAATGAAGATTTAGCATCAGATTGTGATTTTGAAAGATGGTTTGGGGATGATTTTAAAAAAATAAATTTCAGCACAATCGAAGAATTAGAAGAGGTGGATTCAAGGACGAAGAGCAACGTTGGCTAAAAGTTAATAGGATCAGAATGATTTAGTATTCATAGCTTCTTGACCTCGAACGTTAAGTTGCCATGACCTATAAACACCTCAGCCAGACTGAACGATTTTTGAAATGCCCAATTGATTGGTGAGCTTACGATAGTTA
>CAIKVH010000020.1 GCA_903830725.1 uncultured Burkholderiales bacterium
GGGTCAACTCATTATCCAAGATAACGTTCAAGTTGCTTTGTCATGGGCTTTTAAGATTCTCACAGACCCATTTCATGACTTAATGCTTTATTACAAGTCCCCCATTTACTTGTTAAAAGGTGAACTCATAGATCCAATGGAACATGTTCACTCGAGTTAAAGGATAAATGATCCTAAAAGAAACTTTAAGGATCATTTGTTCATATAAATCTCAACTAAAAAATTGGACTTAAAAGCTAATAAGCAAAATTTTAAGTAATCAGTTTGATTTTTATTTCGAGCGAGAAGATCAAGAAAATAAATGAAATTAAAAATAATTTCATACATGTGTCATTAAGTTCGTATAAAGTTGACACAATTGAAAAAATATTAGGTGTAAAAATTAATAAAACTCGCATTATCAAAATTGCTACTAGAGTAGCTCTTTTTTTGGCTCATTGCCTACTTCCACTTTGGCCTATCCTCATGGGCTTAGCATTTTCTAAATATAGGTTCATTCTTAATTACAGGTCAACCCTGCGCTCACTTATTATCTATTTCAAGGCTCTTAAAGAGGGCCCAATAGAACACTACCTTCTAGATGTCGTATCGGTTAAAAATGCAATTCCAGCAAATATTCAAGGTAGTTGTATCAAGTGCGGGAATTGCTGTTTAGATAAAAAATGTATTTTTTTGGAGCAAACGAGTGAACATGAATATATCTGTGGAATTTATAGTTCGCCGCTCAGAAAATTCTCTAATTGCAACTCATTTCCTTTAAATGCGAGAGATATAGAGAGGTATTCTTGCCCCAGTTTTACGGTTTTACCGTCAGAGAAAACTCAGCCTATATTGTTTAATCAAGAATATAAAACCAACTGGATTCGCACATCAACATAACCCAATTATCTAAAAGTAATGGTAGAGTGCTGCACACCATATACCTGCGCACAAGACAAGACTTAAAAGAACAGCGGCACTGCCAAGATCTTTGCATCTTTTAGATAAATCGTGCCACTGGGGACCAATTCGATCAATTGCGCTTTCAAGTCCGGTATTTAAAAGCTCAACGATTAAGACTAAAAATACGCTTGCGCTGAGTAAACTAATTTCAACCCAATTGTTACCTATCCAAAATGATGCGGGTATCAACAGCACAGAGAGCCACAATTCTTGACGAAATGCAGGTTCATAAAATGCGGAATATAGTCCCTGCAGCGAATACTTGAAAGCATGAAGCACCCTGGATATTCCAGTGCGTTTTTTTTGTGGGTTTGAGCTTTGATCAATCATAAATTGCAATATTAGGGTAATTTACATCCATAGCTGATTCGTTAAATAAGTAGTGTGATTCACTTACATCAAGAATTATGCGCTAATGGTTGGATGATGCGCTGTCACAAATGTGAAATATGTCGGATCTAAAATGAAGAAATTAAATATAACCTATTAATTGAGCACTTGTGAATAAACCACTATCCCAAAAAGTATCTCAAGATCAGATTAAAGAAGAGTATCTTGACGCCTACGATGAGGAATTAGAGCTCGAACTAGATGACGGATTAATCGATCATCTTTTGGACGGTTTCAGTGATCAAGAATCTAAGGATTCTGGACTTGATCGTCGCCTCTACTTCAAAGAGCTATTTCGGTTGCAGGGAGAGCTCGTTAAGCTGCAAGATTGGGTGGTCGCAAAGGGGCTCAAAATTGTGGTGATCTTTGAGGGGCGCGACGCCGCTGGCAAAGGCGGTGCAATCAAGCGCATTACGCAAAGATTAAATCCCAGGGTTTGCAGAGTAGCAGCGCTTCCTGCGCCCAGCATTAGAGAGCGGTCACAGTGGTATTTCCAGAGATACGTATCCCACCTGCCGGCAGCGGGAGAGATGGTTTTGTTTGATCGTAGTTGGTATAACCGTGCTGGCGTTGAAAAAGTAATGGGTTTTTGCACAGACGCTGAAGTCGAAGAGTTTTATCGAAGTGTTCCAGAGTTTGAGAAGATGTTGGTTCGCTCTGGGATCATTTTGATTAAATATTGGTTCTCAATAACCGATGAGCAACAACACCTGCGTTTTAGTATGAGAATCAAAGATCCACTTAAGCAGTGGAAACTCAGTCCAATGGACCTTGAGTCCAGAAGACTTTGGGAGGCCTATACGCGAGCAAAGGAAGCAATGCTTGAGAGGACACACATTGAAGAGGCCCCTTGGTGGATAGTTGAGGCAGTGGATAAGAAGAGAGCGCGACTAAACTGTATTAACCATCTTTTATCGCAAGTACCTTATTCTGAGATCGAACACGAGTCAGTTACTCTTCCGACTCGAATTTATCATGATGATTACGCTAGAAATCCAATACCTGCTAGTATGTACATTCCCTCCAAATACTAATTTGCATTAATGGGTTTTGACACAAAAGCATCAAATAAGTTACATCAAACTTTAACAATAACTTTGGATAATTCTTGAATCAATAAAAATTCAAGAAACCAATGATAAATAGCTCAGTTGAACGCTTACACTCAATTTATCCATTAGAGTCACCCGCGGCATTGCCAAATTTAGGCATTAATCTTAATAGTACTACTGTCCAAAAAGATGCAAATAGACACAAAATCTCAGTTGAGTGGGCTAAAAATCTCGACCAAGTCAGAGCAGCACAACGCTTAAGATATCAAGTATTCACAGAAGATATGGGAGCTAAATTCCCTAAAGCTTGTGGGAGTTACGACATTGATTTGTTCGATGACTTTTGTGAGCACCTCATCGTAAAAGATTTAGAAACAGAAGAGGTGATTGGTACTTATAGACTGCTGACTCCCGCACAAGCTGAACGGGTAGGGAGTACCTATTTTGAAACTGAATTTGATATGACAAGACTCAGAGGCTTGCGTAAAAGGATGGTTGAGTTAGGGCGCAGTTGTGTCCATCCCGAACACCGTCACGGGGGCGTGATCATGGCCTTGTGGGGTGAGCTTTTCAAGTTTATGAAAAGAAATAATTTAGACACAATGATTGGCAGCGCAAGCATCCCAATGCTCAAGCACGATTTGAATATGGAAGTTGCTGCCCAGGTGTGGAGCTACGTTAAGTCACGTCACATGGCGTCAATAGACTTTCACGTTAGAGCTCGTTCACCACTTCAACTGCAGTGCGTGCCTACTGATTCTGATATAGAGTTGCCCTCTCTTATCAAAGCATATTTGAGACTTGGAGCAAAGGTAATTGGATCTCCTGCCTGGGATCCCAATTTCAACACAGTAGATTTGCCCATGATGATGCGCGTCGCTGATCTGAAACCAAAATATCATAAACACTTACTAGGCGCCTAATGCATTACAGAGCCATTTTCATATCTGATCTGCATCTGGGTACACCAGGTTGTCAGGCCGAGGCGTTGCTTGATTTTTTGCGTGAAAATGAAAGTCAGTACATGTATCTAGTGGGAGATATAGTGGACGGTTGGCAACTGAGGAGAAAGTGGTATTGGCCACAAGCTCATAACGATGTCATTCAAAAACTTTTGCGTATGGCTCGCAAGGGTTGTAAGGTTGTTTATGTTCCTGGCAATCACGATGAATTTGCACGAAATTTTGTTCAACATCATTTTGGTGGTGTGGAGGTTTTGAAGGAAACAACTCACACAACAGTTAATGGACAGACTCTTTGGTTGATTCATGGGGACCTATTTGATGCTGTAGTTCAGTATGCAAAGTGGTTAGCCTACGTGGGAGATTACTTATATGAATTTATTCTTAAATTAAACAAGCATTTCAATCACCTACGCGCTAAGTTTGGTCTGCCCTATTGGTCCTTATCAGCCTACTTAAAACACAAAGTCAAACAAGCAGTTGGCTTTATCAATGATTACGAAATTGCAGTAGCCAAGGAAGCTAAGCGCAAGGGCTATCAGGGCGTTGTCTGTGGTCATATTCATCACGCTGAAATTCGGGATATTGACGGCGTTTTGTACTGCAATGATGGCGACTGGGTTGAGAGCCGTACTGCACTGGTTGAGCACATGGACGGAAAACTTGAGATTATTTACTGGGACCAAGAAGTGGACTTGGTGAAGCAAATAACTCCTGCGCTCGCTCAGTAACCGTAAGTGGGTTAGATGACCTCTTTAACATACCGACCAATTAATCCAGTATGAAAATTTTAATTATTTCAGATGCTTGGGAGCCTCAGGTCAATGGAGTTGTCAGAACTCTTAAGATGACTTCTCGAGAGTTAGAGAAAAAGGGTCACTCTGTCCAGTTCATAACTCCGAATCTCTTTAAATCTTATCCTTGTCCCACCTATCCCGAGATTTCTCTGGCTTTGACCAATACAACTCAATTGACCAAACTAATTGATGAGGCAAAGCCCGATTGCTTGCATATTGCAACTGAGGGGCCACTAGGTTGGCTAGCTAGATCAATAGCTATTAAGCGTAATTGGCCATTTACCACTTCCTATCACAGCAGGTTTCCTGAATACGTAAATATGCGATTCAAAATCCCGACGTCTTGGACTTATTCGGTTTTTAGAAGATTTCACAACGCCGCTAAGGCCAATTTGGCGCCTACTCCGGCTATTGTTAACGATCTTAAATCACGGGGATTTAATTCCCCCCGTGTATGGAGCAGAGGCGTAGATTTTGAAATGTTCAACCCATTAGGGTCAAAGATTTCTAGAGGTAAAGGCCCTATATTTTTGCACGTCGGACGTCTTGCAATTGAGAAACAAATCGATGAGTTCTTGAAACTCGATCTGCCAGGTGAGAAATGGGTGGCTGGGGACGGACCTGAGCGGGAGCGGCTTTATAAGGCTTATCCTACGGTTCGTTGGTTTGGTATGTTAGATGGTCCCTCACTGGCTACTCTTTATAGAACTGCAGATGTTTTTGTGTTTACTAGCGTTACAGACACATTTGGTTTGGTAATGTTGGAAGCTATGGCATGCGGTACCCCCGTTGCAGCCTTTCCCGTCCCAGGACCTATAGATGTCGTGAAATCTGGTCAATCGGGTATATTAGATACAGATTTACGAACAGCATGCTTAAAAGCAATGGATATTCCAAGAGATGAGGTATTGGCGCATGCTCAGACATTTAGTTGGGCTAGCGCTTCGGAGCAATTTTTAGGTGCTTTGCAACAATTACCTCAATCTTAGTAACCACTAAAGCAATACCCCGATCGATTAATTTTAAATGAAAAGGCCACTCCAATATTTTGGAGTGGCCTTTATTGATGGAATATTAAGCTCGTGAAGGAGTATCTTCCCTTGAGGATCTGGTTGCAGTTAGGAGATCAACTGGAGAGGCGCGGCGACCGATTCCTTCGTATATAAACCCTTGCTCCTTCATTACATCGGGTTCATAGAGATTACGTCCATCAAAGATCAGGGCTTGTTTTAGCAGTGATTTGATTTGAACGAAATTGGGGCTCTTATACTCTTTCCACTCCGTTAAGAGAATCAAAGCGTCTGCCCCAGCTAGGATGTCCATTGCATTATCTGAAAAGCTAAGACGACTGCTTAATTCGGGGTGATCAGCAAAATCATCTTTGAACGCATCTTTAGCAGCTTCCAAAGCAACTGGATCGTGCGCAATTACTTTTGCACCTCTTGTAAGTAACTCTTTAATTAAAACTCTACTTGGTGCCTCTCTCATATCGTCGGTGTTTGGTTTGAAAGCCAAACCCCAAATCGCAAAGGTAAGACCCTCAAGGTTGTTGTCAAAGTAGGCTGATATTTTTTCAGCGATAACGAATTTTTGTCTCTGATTAACAGACTCAACGGCTGAGAGAATTTTTAACGGTAGTCCATTTGAATTTGCAGTGTATTGAAGCGCTTGCACGTCTTTGGGAAAGCATGATCCTCCGTAGCCAGTTCCAGAGTATAAAAAGCTATAACCAATTCTCGGGTCAGATCCAATGCCTTGGCGTACAGAGTCAATATCCGCTCCAACGCGTTCTGCCAGATTTGCAAGCTCATTCATAAAGCTAATCCGAGTAGCAAGCATTGCGTTAGCGGCATATTTTGTAAATTCTGCTGAGCGCACATTCATGACAAATGTTCTTTCGTGATTGCGGTTAAATGGAGCGTAGAGTTTGCGCATCATCTCACGTGCTTTGCCTCCGCTCTCATTGCTCTCTATACCGAGCACTATGCGATCGGGACGCATAAAGTCATCCACAGCAGAACCTTCTTTTAGGAACTCAGGATTTGAAATCACTGAGAAGTCAGGACGACTAGTCGTCCCGTCTTTGAATCGCTGATTTAATTCCGTATCAATTGTCTCCTTAACTATATCAGCCATTCCAATTGGTACTGTAGATTTGTTAACTACAACTTTAAAGTCTGTCATTAATGCACCAATGCTCTTTGCAGCATTGAGAACTTGACGGGTATCTGCCGAGCCGTCGTCCATGGACGGTGTTCCAACGGCAATAAAAATGATATCGCCGTAAGCCACACTAGATTTCATATCGGAACTAAAGCTCAGACGCCCGGTTTTAACGTTTCTCTCAATTAGGGCATTGAGTCCAGGCTCGTAAATGGGGATATCGCCCTTTTCAATACGATTGATTTTTTCTTGATCAATGTCAAAGCACTTAACATCATTGCCAAGATCAGCCAAGCACGTACCCGTAACTAAACCCACATAGCCCGTTCCCATGACTGTTATTCGCATTGATTTACTCCAATAAAAATTAGTTTGAAAGACGACCGATCAAACTCAATTTTGGAGTAATCAAATTAAACTATGATGACACTTTGACTACATTTTTATGAAAAATAGGTTTTAAAACTTATCAATTATTGAGGAATTTGCATTAATGCTTGACCCATTTTGATATGTTGACCAACATATAAATTCTCCTCAAAGGTAAATCCTTTTGGGGCAAACATCAAAATAGTTGAGCCGTGTTGAAACCAACCCATCTCTTGACCCTTCGTGAATGGCAGTTGGCACTGCATTTGGGAAGGTCCCTTGTAGCGGGTACTTAGTACGGGATCAATACCGTGTAATTTAATGCTTGCGACTAAAACTGCTGCAACTGGGATTATTCCAATTGTGAACTGCTGTTTTGAATGGCCTGATATTGAAGGTTCGGTATTTATTTCATACTCTAAAAGAGCGCGCTCGTTTTTGCAAAAAAGTTTTTCAACACGCTTAAGTGCAATAGGGTTGACATTCCATGTATCTCCAGAAAAATACTTTAAACGCTTGACCTCGCCACTGAAGGGTGCGTGAAACCGGTGATACATAGAGGATGTGATGCGTATCGTCATGTAGGTGCCGTCACGCCATAAATTTGCGCTAGGCTCATCCCCGAGTAAATCGGATAGAGTGTAAGGAAAGCCTTTTGCCTGAAAGAGTTGGCCTTCTTGAATATTCCCGAATTCTCCAATAATTCCATCACATGGGCTTGTGATGACGTCCGGTCGTGTGTCCACTGTCCTTGCGCCTGGCTTCAACTCCCTGATGAAGCAGGCGTGTAAACTCTTAAAAGTTTGTTCTTTAGCCTCTGATAAATCTAAATCCGCAAATAGTTTCCAAACATAAATTCCAGCACCACTGACCCAAGGGTGCTCGATCTTACTGAACCACCCCATAAGATGTGTCAGAGTCAGTCGAGGGATTCTGTTGGTTAAAAGAAAGTTTAAATCCTCAGAATTTGCAATTTTTTCAAAAATTTTCTTGATTTTCATCATATGGTCATCCAAGAGTAATAAAAATGATATTTTCAAAAGGGAAGGAAAATATGTCCGAATCGCTTCTTATGATTTTCATGCCTCTAATGGGGTTTGCTCTAACGCTCAAAGTCTTATTCATGGCTAAACAACGCCTTGAGTTGTCTTTTGCCAAGAACCCTTCGCTGGGGGGACACGTTCGTTGGTCCAAACGTTTTGCGCGTCAGATCCCTTCGTACTCCTACAGCGGTGAAAAGTGGTTCAGCTGCGATGATGCACCCAGTGCAATCGTAGCTCAAAGAAAAGAGGCGTTGAATCAACTCGGCGCTGATTTGGTCAAACAAAGTCCTTTGACCCTTGAGTTGACTGCACAAACTAAGCCCCTGATTTCTGATTTGCAGTTTACGAGTAATTACAGGGTTCCATTTCAGTTTACGAAGGAATTGCAAAAACACATTCAAATAGGCAGCTTTTGGAAGCAAAGTGAAGGCGTATGGCTGACCGATTTGGATGACAACCGTTTCATTGACGTGACTGGATCGTACGGTGTTAATCTCTTTGGACTGGACTTTTACAAGAGTTGCATCCAAGAGGGCAGCGATCTGGTTAAAGATTTGGGGCCTACTCTGGGCTCTTACCACCCCTGCGTTTTGGATAACGTTAAGCGACTTTGCGAACTCTCTGCTAAAGATGAGGTCTCTTTTCACATGTCCGGCACTGAGGCGGTGATGCAAGCTGTTCGGTTGGCTCGTTACCATACTGCAAAACAAAAGATCGTTCGGTTTTGTGGGGCCTATCACGGGTGGTGGGACGACGTTCAACCAGGGCCTGGCAACCCTATGCCCCCTGCTAGTCAGACTCTGACTCTGAGAGAGATGCATGAATCTACCTTGAAGGTGCTTAGAAATAGGAAAGACATAGCCTGTGTGCTTGTAAATCCTTTGCAAGCGCTGCATCCTAATCAAGCTGCCCCTGGTGACTCTACGCTCGTAGACGGAAGTCGCAAAGCCCATTTTGATTACGCTGCATACCGAGCTTGGCTTGCCGAGTTGCGGGAAGTTTGTACTGCAAAAGGAATTGTGTTGATTTTTGACGAGGTTTTCCTTGGCTTTAGGCTGGCAAAGGGCGGTGCGCAGGAGTTTTTTAACATCCAAGCTGACATGGTCACTTACGGCAAAACTTTGGGCGGCGGATTGCCAGTGGGCGTAATTTGCGGTAAAGCCGAACTCATGAGGAGGTTTAATCACAACAGGCCTGCCGATATTTGCTTTGCTAGAGGAACTTTCAACGCTCATCCTTATGTAATGGGTGCAATGAATGTTTTCTTAAAACGTCTAGACAGTGATGAGATCACTGCTCAATATGCAGCGCTCGACAAAACCTGGAATACTAGGGCTGAGCAGTTGAATACGGCTTTTAGAGATCATGATTTGCCTATCCAAGTTGCTAATATGTCCACGGTTTGGACGGTACTTATAAAGTCTGAGACACGTTATAACTGGTTGTTGCAGTACTATCTCAGAAGGGAAGGAATTGCTTTGTCTTGGGTTGGTACGGGTCGTATGATCTTCAGTCTGAACTTTAGTGATAAAGACTTTGAGGAATTCACCAAACGGTTTATTGTTGCAGCGCAAAAAATGACTCACGATGGTTGGTTCTGGAAAAGTTCTGAGCAAACAAATAAGAGCATCCGAAGGGGAATGCTCTTAGAGATGATTAAAGTCAGACTCGCTTGAAAAAGTTTAAACAATATACTTAAGAAAAAGGTCCTTTAAGGACCTTTTCTTTTTCTAGTGAGACTGAACATGCTCCATTGGATCTATGAGTTCACCTTTTAACAAGTAAATGGGGGACTTGTAATAAAGCATTAAGTCATGAAATGGGTCTGTGAGAATCTTAAAAGCCCATGACAAAGCAACTTGAACGTTATCTTGGATAATGAGTTGACCC
>CAIKVH010000021.1 GCA_903830725.1 uncultured Burkholderiales bacterium
GATGGACTGATACAACGTTATGAGTTTACTTATGAAATTAGCCATAAAATTCTGAAAAGGCACTTAGAACTAAAATCTCCCAACCCAGAAGTTTTTGATTCAATGGCTTTTTCAGACTTAATTAGAACTGGCAATGAACAATCACTTCTAAAGAATGATTGGACCAAGTGGAAAATTTTTCGAGAAATGCGATCAAAAAGTAGTCACACCTATGATGAACAAATAGCAAAAGAAGTCGTTTCAATAATCCCCGACTTTATCGATGAAGCTAAATTTTTACTTGCTCAATTAGAAAATAAAAATGTTTAGTGCCCATATTCCTATTGATGTTAAACCAATCGAATGGGAAATTATTAAAAATATCCTCTCGCAAATTATTCCTGAGAGACAGGTCTGGGCTTTTGGATCAAGGGTAAATGGAAATAAAAAAGAATTCTCCGATCTTGATATCGTTATACTGGGAGAGAAACCTTTGGCACAGGAAAAAGAAGCAGATCTCCACAATGCATTTATAAATTCAGACCTGCCCTTCAAAATCGACATTATTATCTGGTCGCGTACATCTGATAAATTTAAATCAATAATCAATCAATCGCACAAGGTCATTCAACAAATTTAATAATCAGGCAAAGTGATTGAATTTTGAAAAGCATACCAATAGATGGGCGGTTTCTTGAGCTCCTTCCTTAACCCTAGGATTGTCTTGTAAACGCGTTAAAGTCCAAAATATTTAAGCGCGATCAGAAAGTAAGTGCAACTTTTTTTAACGGGAAATGTTGCATGACTAAGAAATACAGACAACTGACGATGGATGAGAGAACTTTTACTCAATTGGGGCTAACGGAAGAGCTGTTGCCTGCTCAAATTGCGTTGGAGTTATCCCGATCCACCTCCACTATGACTCGAGAATTAAAGAGAAATGGCTGTGTTCCTCCCGTGGAGATCCGCACTCAGGGTCGACCCTTTGTTTGCGGGGGATACAAGGCCGTGACTGCTTAAGATCGGGCGCGCGCTCTTAATGTCAAGCCAAAAGTTGAACGCCTTTTGAAGCGTGGTAATTTACTTTGGGGGAAAGTCACGGACTACCTCAAATTGGGGTTTTCTCCAGAGCAACTAGTCGAAACACTCAAACTGATACATCCTAACGCTCCATCGGTAATCCGCCACTTTATATAGTCATTGTTCTAGCGCACTTTTTTAATTTGTAACACTTTCAAACCATCAAAAGAATCAATAAATTAAACTGCAATAGTGGATCTGTCGATATAGGGATATCCATTAAACCCTCTAAATAATATTGATGAATGAATAGATCAGCACTGAAAAATGGATAAGTCCATACTCAAATACCTGAAGATTCAGATAATGCCTTGGTAGGTAATTAAGCTAATGAAATAAATTAATTCAATAGGAGTGATATCTATCGTAACCCCTAGTTAATTTTCTCTAGAAATCTTCTAAATTAGCATTGTCAAAATTAATTCATGGGGAATAGTGTGTCTATCATCACAATGCAACAAGCCGATAATATTTTAAATGCAGTATTTCAAAAAGCAAGAGAGCTTAAATTACGACCAATTTCGGCTGTCATTGCCGAACCAGGCGCTATCGCTAAAGCATTCAAAAAAGAAGATGGGTCCGCAATGCTACGATATGAAATGGCCATGGGAAAAGCTTACGCTGCTTTGGCACTCGGCAGGTCAACAAGCCTCATTGTTGAGAGGGCGAATGAGCGACCCTTGTTCATGAGTTTCATGTTCAAAGCCTCCGAAGACAAAATATTTGCAGAAGGAGGTGGCATGCTTATCAGGGACACCAAGGGTGAAGTCATAGGAGCAATAGGTGTGACAGGAGACACTGCGGCTAACGATGAAATTTTATGTGCGCATGCCATCCGAGCTGCTGGCTTGCTGACAGATATCGACGCTGACAAATTGGGAGTTGAAGTTAGGTTGACCAATATCTAGTTCAACTTCAAATGAAAGGCATCAAAGATGGATATGCAAAAATTTTTAATGAATTCCAAGTTTAAAGTTTCAACATATTTTCGTTACTTTGCCTACTCCACAGTATATATTCTGGGGGTTTTTGCAAATTTAGATGCCTTGGCACAATCTAACTTTCCAAACAAACCTGTTCATTTCATTGTTCCCTTTGCCCCCGGTGGTGGTGTGGATACTGCAGCACGAATCATCGGCCAACGCTTGTCAGAGATATGGGCACAAACAGTTGTCGTTGATAACCGTGCTGGAGCCAATAGTGTCATAGGAACAGAATTCGTTGCAAAATCAACACCAGACGGGCATACCCTTTTAGCAGTTTTTGGCCCGCCATTTAATACCGTTCACCTATTTTCCAAAAATATTCCTTATAACGCCATCAATGACTTTACTCCAATCAATATTGTTGCTACTGTACCCATGGTCGTCGTCGTTCCATCAGCTTTAAATGTAAATACAACGATTGAACTCATTGAATACGCCAAACGAAATGGGGGACAACTTTCATTTGGGACGTCTGGCACTGGAAGCTCACAGCAACTTGCCGGCATTTTGTTTGCTAATGCAACAGGTATCAATTTAACTCACGTCCCCTATAAAGGTGGTTCGGCAGCATTAAACGACGTTTTAGGTGGTCATATTCCAATAGGCATACTTGCTCTTTCTAACGTAATACCTTATGTGAAGACGGGAAAACTCAAAGCCATAGGAGTAATAGAGTCGCATCGCAGTCAAACTGAACCCGATATTCCAACCTTGGCAGAATCGGGTTTGAGTGGTTACGCAATTCCTGATACATGGGTTGGTTTTTTAGCACCTGCGGGGCTTCCAAAGCCAATTTTAGAAAAGATCAGCCAAGATATTTCTAACGCTGTAGAACAACCCGATATACGCAAAAGACTAGAGGGTGCGGGTTTTGAGGTATCTCTCAAAAATCCCGAAACCTTCAAAGATATTCTCAACAAAAGCATTTCTCTTTATAAGCAAACCACTTTAAAAGCAGGGATTAAACCCGATTAAAAAAGAATCATAAGAATAAGATGACTTATGAGAACAATAGGTTGCATGATTTCTTGGATTCACACACGAAGTGCAATACAGTTTAAGGATTCATGCCTACATGAATCAAAAAACTTACTACTTGGAGCAAGAATGAACGTGAGCTGCCTTTGCGTCAAAATTAAGAACACGCTGGACCTCACCACTCCCACTCCAGCCTTTTAAGACTTTCTTAAATCAGTACCGAGTTGGCTGATTTGTCCAAGATCTAATGACAAATCCCGATGGCTGATGCTTGACCTTTGGCGATAAGATAAAGCCCCTTACAGGAGAAGTTATGCGTCACCATTGGATTGCGTTGTCTTTAATGATGGGCATGCTGGCACCCGGGACCCAGGCCCAGCCAACGGACTACCCGAGTAAACCCATACGCTTGGTTGTTCCCTTTCCACCGGGGGGTGGAGCAGACAATTTGGCCAGAACAGTGGTGCCCAAAGCCGCCCAACTACTGGGGCAGTCAATTTTCATTGACAATAAGCCCGGTGCCGGTGGCAACGTTGGCGCTGAAATCGTCGCGCATTCAACCCCCGATGGCTACACCTTGCTCTACGGAACCAATGGCACCCATGGCACCAACCATGCCCTCTACTCCAAAGTCGGATTTGATCCCTTCAAAGATTTTGCCCCAGTCAGCCGCTTGACCACCATCCCCGCCATGTTGGCGGTTAATGCAAGCGTGGGCGTGAACTCAGTCAAGGAGTTGGTAAGCTTCATCAAGGCCAATCCTGGCAAAGTGAGTTTTGCCTCCGCCGGAAACGGGACCACGTCGCACATGGCGGGCATGCAGTTCAAGAACATGACGGGTTTGGACATCGTCCATGTGCCCTACAAAGGCGGCGGACCTGCGCTCATGGGTGTGGTTGGAGGCGAGGTGCAAATGACCATTGATCTGATGGCCAATGTCTACGGCCAGGTCAAAGCGGGCAAACTCAAAGGTTTGGCCGTCACCACCATCAACCGGGTGAGCATGGTGCCAGAGGTACCAACGCTAGACGAGTCGGGCGTGAGTGGATTTGACATGGCGGCAACCGATGGGCTTTATGCACC
>CAIKVH010000022.1 GCA_903830725.1 uncultured Burkholderiales bacterium
AATTGTGAAAATATAAATTAATTGGTGGGAAATTCATATTCTGATTATTTTTTATAAATCTGAGTAATATAATTCCGTGGTAAAAATATTTTATACAGATTGTCGGCCATAATTCCATATGGAATGAAGGGTGTCTGGCATCGGCATATCTAATTCCAAACATATGTGGGTATGGGCGAAGAATTAAAAAAAAGTCCAGGAAAGTAAATAAGTGATGGATCAAAGAACTGTTGCATTAAGTGGATATAACGATATAGAAGTCCAAAGGTCCAAAGACGTAATTTGATTATGAATAATTTATTTCTAACATTCCTGCCTGCTGTCTATATTCATAGATCAAGAACCAAAAACCTTTTTCAAAGGTGTGCTTCGCTTCTAAGTGTTACATTGGTTTTACTTTGGAGTAATATTTGCTTTGCTGATGAATTTAAAATGAGCTGTGATTTACAAGGTAGTATTCCACAAATGCTCGATAAAATTATTGCTCCTGCCCGCGTTACACTGACTATTCAAACATTAGGAAACAATATTTTTATGCAGATAGTTGGTCCTACACCATATGACATGAAGGTAAGTACTTTGGTCACAAAAGTTATGACTGGAATAAATCTTACTAACCCCAAGCATTTGGGGGTTAGAACTAAAAATAAAGAAACTGGTCAAGAGGCAGAACTTGTGATTGATCAAAAAACAGTAACGATGACGGGATACAACGATGTAGAAATTCAAAAGCAATCGGTACGTCTACTTCTAACGGGGCAATGTATATTGCCCAAATAAGTAGAACTATAGATTTAATTTTATCATGACATCCATAATATAAACATAAAGTAGTTAAAGTTTAAGGGTCTTTAATTCATTGATGTATCAATATTTGCCTAATCAAGTACATTGATGAAAATGAGTAGAACGACACAATCTTCAAGCGACTTTGCATTTTATGTACCTGGTAAATACAAACCAGAGCAAAGTCTAGGTTATCTTATGAAGAAAGTTCTTTCATCCATCCTTCAAGAGGCTGACAGACGTTTGTCCTCTTTTGATTTAACCTATGTGCAATGGCTACCGCTTTACAAGCTGGCACAAAACGAGGATATTACTTTGGCTTCATTGTCAAGGGACTTGCAAATAGACCCCGCTGCAATTTCTCGCTCACTAGACAGAATTGAGTCAAAGGGTTTAATTCACCGCAGGCGATCGCTGTCAGATAGACGCGTTGTTCACTTGGAGTTATCAATTGAAGGACGAGAAGTTGCTGAAGATGTAAAGGGAGTTCTAGCCGATGTTCTTAACGACCATCTTAAAGGTTTTAGTTTTGAGGAATGGACAACGATGTTGGAGTTGTTAAGGCGTATGCTCATAAATGGAAATGCACTCAAAGATCAACTTTTAGATGCTGATCAATCTGCCTGAAGTGGTTTAAGAAATTATTTAAGTACATAAATTATTTATGAAAAATTTTCAAGATACTCATCATTGCTACTTATATATAAAATATAAAGTACTCAACATAATTCCAAAGTTACTATTAGATCAAATAAAAGTATATCGAAGCGATTGTTTTAAAAGATTGACAAACTATCATTTCGCCTTTGTTGTAACTATCTGTACTATTATTTTTATTGAGGGTTGTGCGTCACCTGGACGAGACCATATTCAACTCAACACCATAGAAGCAAAGCAGGCGGGTTTTGGGGATCAAGTAACTACAAATGTATCTAATCAATGGTGGAAAGAGTTTGGCGATGAAACATTAAACAATCTTATAAGCGTCGCGCTTGCAGATAAGCCGAGCATTCAAATTGCTAAATCAAGAGTCTATAAGGCTTTGGCACTTGCCCAGTTAAGTGAGTCAGTAAGTATGCCCCAAGTTGGATTAGGCTTAGACAGCAATCGCCAGAGCTACAGTAGTAATGGTTTATTTGGCGGCTTATTGAAAAGCCAGGGTTTACAAACTACACGGACTTCAACTTTTCAAGCAGGCTTAAATTGGAATATAGATTTATGGGGTGTGCAGGCGGCAAAGACGGTTGCTGCAATTGGAGAGGAAAAAGCAATAGAGGCGGACTTAGCGACGGCCTCTCTTGTAACTGCTACTCAAATAGCGAATGCGTACATTAATCTTGCAAAGATGGGGACTCAACTAGATGTAGCTGAGCGAGCCATGGAGCAGCGACTTGAGATTTACAATCTTACTAAATCACGGTTGCAGGTAGGTCTTGATACTAAAGTGGAGGTTTCGCAAGCGCAGAGCTATTATTATGAAGCTAGGGTTCAACGAGAAATCGTACTTGAACAAATGATGCTCATCAGGCATCAGCTAGCCGCTTTGACTGCTCAGCCAATGAATGCATTGGATAAAGTAAGTCCAAGACTTAGTCAAATTAAATTTTCAGACATTCCGACTGTAGTCGGAGCAGATCTTCTAGGTAGGAGGCCTGATATTATTGCCGCCCGTTGGAGGGTTGAGGCTGCGTCCAAGGATGTGAGTGCAGCAAGAAAACAGTTCTACCCTAACGTAAACTTAAATGCTTACGCAGGATACAGCGCACTTAAATCAAATCCTTTAATCACTTCAAATAGTAAAGAATTTGGAATTGATCCAGCCATAACTTTACCTATATTTGATGGGGGCCGACTAAGAGCACAGCTTGGTTCTAAAAGAGCAGAGCTAGATGCAGCTGTTGCTCAATATAACGAAGTGATTCACCATGCGGCTCATGAAAGTAGCGATGTTTTGGAGTCTACTCGCTCGCTTGTAACTCAGCGAAGTGAACAACTTGAAGCTCTAAATAATGCGCAAAATGCCTACGAATTATCTTTAGAACGTTATAAGGCAGGAATTGGAAATTACTTAATCGTGCTAAATACAGAAAGTCAATGGCTAAATCAACAAAAGCAATCGGTTGAATTGCAAGCCAGACAGATCGAGACGCGAATTGCTTTGGTTAGAGCCCTCGGTGGAGGTTGGTACGCTGAGGCTAAGTAAATCTCGTTCAACAGCAAAACAAATTTTAAGAAAAAATTTAATTTAAAGAGATCAATATGCTAGATAATTCTACAGACAAAGCTTCTACTCGAAAAAAGGGGCTCATGATAGTTGGGGTTCTTGTTGGCGCAGTTGCCACCGTATGGGGCGGATATCAATTTTTTTACGGCAAATATCACATAAGTACTGACAATGCCTACGTAGCTGGAAACATAATCCAAATTACACCACAGGTAAGTGGAACTGTAGTTTCGATCCAAGCTGATGAAACAGATTTTGTTAAGGCTGGCGAGTTATTGGTTAAGATTGACTCAACTGATGCAAAAGTAGCTCTTGAACAGGCCCGTGCTCAACTTGAGCAAACGATACGTGACGTAAAAACTTTATTTGCCAATAATGAAGCGCTTAGAGCTCAGGTAAATTTACGACAAGCCGATTTAACAAAAGCAGAGGTCGAACTCGCTCGAGCACAGGACGATGTAAGACGAAGAACACCATTGTTAAACAGCGGTGCAGTTGGTCAAGAAGAGTTTAACCACGTCAATGCTCAACTGGCAACTGCTAAGAGCATGGCTCAAGCCGCTCAGTCTGCGGTTATAGCTTCAAAAGAGCAACTACAAGCATCATTGACTCAAACTGAAGGTACAACAGTTGAGCGCCATCCTAATGTAGAGCGCGCAGTAGCTCGGTACCGTGAAGCTTACCTTGCGCTAGAACGAGTTGAATTGGTATCACCTATTGATGGGCACATCGCAAAACGGGGTGTACAAGTTGGGCAGCGTGTACAAGCAGGTTCCCCGCTTATGACTATTGTGGCCTTGAATCAGTTGTGGGTTGATGCAAATTTCAAAGAAAGTCAGCTACAAGATATCCGTATCGGCCAACCAGTTGAGTTAGCTGCAGACGTATACGGTCAAAAAATAGTTTTTCACGGAAAAGTTGCTGGACTTGGGGCGGGAACAGGATCTGCCTTTTCGCTTCTTCCTGCACAAAATGCAACTGGAAATTGGATTAAAGTAGTACAGCGCGTACCTGTTCGTATAACATTAGATGATGCAGAGCTTGTTAAGCATCCGTTAAGGGTTGGTCTCTCGATGGATGTAACCATTGAGACAAAAGATCAAACGGGCAAGGCACTTGCTGATATACCTAGAACAACTCCGACTTCTGTTACCTCGGTGTATGACACTCAAAGCACTCAAGCGGATGTAGAGGTTAAAAAAATACTTGCATCCCAACTTAGTCGGAGTTCAACACAGATTCAAAAATCAAAGTGAAAATCTGGTCGCACCTGAAAAGTGTTAAGTGGGTTCCCTATATAAATTTAACCCTATTACGATGCTAAATGCTTTGAAATTATTATGGGAAATTATGTATGAATTCTTCTGAACAAAAAATAGGAGATGATAAAAAGTCTGTAAATCTTCCGTCTGCTCCTGCTCCATTAACCGGTGCACAGTTGATGCTAGGTACTGTGGCGTTGTCGCTAGCAACATTCATGAATGTCTTGGACTCTTCCATTGCCAACGTGTCCATACCCTCGATAGCAGGCGACCTGGGGGTTAGTCCAAATCAAGGAACATGGGTCATCACGAGTTTTGGAGTAGCCAACGCTATTTCTGTTCCCCTTACGGGTTGGCTAACTCAACGCTTTGGAGCTGTAAAACTGTTTACGACGAGTATTTTGCTCTTCGTTATCACCAGTTTTCTATGTGGCTTTGCACCCTCACTTGAGCTTCTAGTTTTTTTTCGAGTATTACAAGGTCTAGTTGCAGGACCAATGATCCCGTTGTCGCAAACTTTATTGCTGGCAAGTTATCCACCTGCAAAGGCAGGCATTGCTTTAGCCCTATGGGGGGTTACAACATTAGTAGCCCCAGTTGCAGGTCCACTTTTGGGTGGGTGGATCACTGACAATATTTCTTGGCCATGGATCTTTTACATAAATTTACCGGTTGGTTTATTTTCAGCCGTTTTGACCTGGAACATCTATAAAACCCGCGAAACCACAGTACGCAAACTACCAATTGATACAGTTGGACTATCACTCCTTGTTATTTGGGTAGGTGCCCTGCAATTGATGCTCGATAAGGGAAAGGAATTAGACTGGTTCGCCTCAAATTTAATTGTAGGATTAGCTTGTATTGCCTTCGTAACGTTCATAATTTTCTTGATCTGGGAGCTTACCGAGGAGCACCCAGTAGTTGACATTCGGTTATTCAAAGGTCGTAACTTTGCATTTGGAGCACTTTCACTTTCAATAGCATATGGACTGTTTTTTGGAAATGTTGTCCTCATGCCGTTGTGGCTGCAGCAGTTTATGGGCTACACAGCAACCTCGGCCGGAATGGCCCTGGCCCCAGTTGGCATATTCGCCATTTTGTTGACCCCGCTTGTCGGTAAGAAGGTTGCACAATGGGATCCAAGAGTCATGTCAACCGGTGCATTTGTTGTGTTTGCGTTTGTACTTTGGCTCAGGGCTCAATTCACAACTGATACAGATTTCAACCACATATTATTTCCTACCTTATTGCAAGGTGCAGCTATGGCTTTTTTCTTCATTCCCTTAACGACTTTAACACTCGCCGGATTGCCCCCTAATAGAATACCTGCTGCTGCAGGTTTGAGTAATTTCGTTAGGATAATGGCAGGAGCAATGGGTACCTCCATTGTTACTACCTTGTGGGAGAGTAGGGCAGCATTGCACCACTCGCACTTAACTGAACCACTCAGCCAAGTAGAGGGGAATCTGTCTACTACATTAAATACGATGCTAAATAATGGACTTAGTGTAAATCAGTCCCTGATTCAAATTAATCGAGTAATAGATCAACAAGCTACACAATCCCTACAGGCTCTAACGCAACAGCAACAGGACCTATGACAATCGCAGGCGGTGCAGTAGTTACAATACCCGCAGGCTCACGATGGATGATTTTATAATATGACT
>CAIKVH010000023.1 GCA_903830725.1 uncultured Burkholderiales bacterium
GCTGAACATGCTGAGTTCAACCCAATTTACGGCACTTACCTCTGGACAGATATCTGCACTCGCAACATCTAGCTTGTATGCAATGAATACGGTGCTAGCTTCTAGCATCACGACGACTCAGACACCTGGGTTGAGTAGTTCTCAGTTACAAGCTATTACGAGTGGCAATATTGCGTTGATGAGCACCAGTGCTGTAGGAGGGTTGAGTAGCTCACAGATTCAATCATTGTTGAGCTCACAAATTGCGGGACTGAGTATTGACCAAATCAATTCATTGAGTACCAGTCAAGTTGGTCAATTGAGTATGCAAGACATTAAAGCCCTTTCGAATAATCAAATCACTGCATTCTCTGGTTCTCAAATTGCTGCCTTGACAACTTCGACGCTACAGACTTTTGCTCAAATCAGTCCACTTGTTTTAGATTTGACTGGAGTTGAGGCGCTTACAACTTCAAATGTTGTAGGGTTAGCCTCAAGTGCTTTTAATGTTTTAACATCTGGCTCTAGTCAATCAACCATTCAGACCCAGCAAATAGGAAAATCAGGCGTAACTTTTGATCTTGGTAACACTGGAGCAGTAAATGCAAATGTGGGATGGATAACGCCAGGCGAGGGCTTTTTGGTTAAACTTCCTTCAGGAGCAACCACCATTTCTAATGGATCCGAGTTATTTGGATCCGCTACAGCTCTTCCAAATGGCCAATCTGCAACAGACGGTTTTGCGGCTTTATCTGTTTTTGATGCGGATCATTCAGGAGTTATTGATAAAAGTGATCCTATTTTTGAACAACTGCAAGTTTGGGTTGATACAGGAACTAACGGAAGCACCCCAACTGGAACCTTATTTACGCTCTCACAGTTAAATATCGAGTCGTTGAATCTTAACGCAATTGTTGACGGTGAGCAAAACAATGGAAATACAGTTGGTCTTGTTTCAAGCTATATGACTACAGATGGAAAAACTCACGAATTAGCTGACGTCTGGTTAGCTTCAACCGCAGGTACGGGAGATACGATTAATCAGCTCACATCTGCACTTAATCAATATGCAGCTATTGGGACTACGAGTGTAAATTTGAATACTAATGCGTTAAGTAGTCCCGCTGTTCCTGCGCTCAATCCAGTTGTACCAGTGAGTACAAATACATCTTCTTTACTTGCAAGTGCGCTCAGTCAATACGATGCAAATGGGCAGTTAATTCTCAATACGCAGAATACGGGCTCAACTGGAGTTTTGATAAATTCAAATCCCAATGCCACTACCAATACCAATCAATTACTAGGAGGCCCAGTGGTAGAGTCAAATACTAACTCTTTAATTCCTACAGGAAATAAAATTGGGTAAATATGGTGTTTGTCCTAAAAACAAATACTTCCCAATTACCAAGCACAGACAAAATAAAGTAATTGTTGCTCGTTTTTATTACTTTGAGTCGGTATCCAGTCGGATGGGTAATCCATCGTTCGCACTACTTTGCCAGTACCCATTCGGTCTGAATAACCAACTGCGTTGATGGATTTTTCACGTCCGTTATCGCAGTCAAACTCAGCAAATGAGCGAATAGAGCGTTGACCACTAGAATCTGCCGCTCTCAAATCATAGAGTACATCCATGCGTTTGTTACGGCCAATACGTACTATGGTGCCCGTGTCTGCATAAACGCTCACATCCATCGTTTCGGTTACTTTCATCCAAAAAGCAGAACTATTTTGGGCTAACAAAACAAGCATTGTAAAAGCAAGCGTAGCTGATTTTCTTTTTAAGAGTATCTTCATGAAGTCGAATTCTATACTGATCTTGACTAGGCCTTTTTTGAATGATTGGTTGCCAAAAAGAGATACATAGCTGGCACCACAAAAAGTGTGAATAGTGTCCCGATAGATAATCCAGTAAAGATAACTAGTCCCATAGAGAAGCGCCCTGCAGCCCCGGCTCCCGATGCTATTACAAGCGGAATTACACCAAATACCATAGCGGCTGTAGTCATCAAAATAGGGCGCAAACGAGTGCCTGCAGCAGTCTCAATTGCCATTCGCTTGTCATGCCCCGTCTTTTGTAATTGGTTTGCGACTTCAACAATCAAAATGCCGTGCTTACTGATTAAACCCATTAATGTAACCAAACCTACCTCTGTGTAAATGTTCACACTACTAAAGCCAAGGAAGATAAAAATCATTGCACCAAAGAGAGCCAATGGAACTGATACTAAAATAACAACAGGATCGCGAAAGCTCTCAAACAAAGCGGCCAATGCCAAGAAAACGATGACTACCGCAAATAAAAGGGTTACGATAAAGCCTCCCGATTCTTTCATGTATTGCCTAGATTGGCCAGCATAGTCCACACTATAGCCAATAGGGGCTACTTCTTTAACGGCGTTTCTCATGAACTCAAGTACCTCGCCTTGTGAGGCACCAGATACCCCGACAATCGTAGCTGAGTTCAATTGTTGGAACCGGTTAATGGATTCAGGAACAATGCTGTACTTGATACTTGCGACCGTACTCGCTTGTATCAATTGACCATTTGGCAATTTGATTGCAAAATCAAGCACACTAGATGGATTTAAACGATCGACTTGTTGGACTTGGGGTATGACTTTGTAGGATCGACCTGCGATCGTAAAGTAGTTTACGTATCCGCCGCCAAGCCCTGCACTCATTGCATTACCTACATCGGCCTCTGACAGGCCTAGGCTTGCTATCTTGTCCCGGTCTACAACGAGCGTTGCTTGGGGCTTATCTACTTTCAGGTCTGCGTCTACAAAATAAAACTTTCCCCATGCGCGTGCTTTGTCCAACACTTGTTGGGAGACGAGGTTCAGGTTTTGATAGGGCTCTGTTGTTGAGATCACAAACTGAACGGGAAGTCCTGCTGATCCAGGAAGGGCAGGGAACTGAAAGGCCGCAACTCTTGCGCCAGCGATGGTATTCCATTTCTTTTGTAAATCAATTTGAATCTGTTTGGCACTTCGTGTGCGTTCATCCCAGTTTTTGAATAGAACGCCACCAATTCCTGAGTTGATGGTTGGAACACCCGTAATTTGGAACATCTGCTGATATTCAGGCATTGTCTTGGCAATTTGGTAAATCTGGTCAGCATAGGTAAGCATTTGATCAGAAGTAGATGTTGGAGGGCCCACAATTTGAGAAATAACTATTCCCTGATCCTCCTCAGGAGCTAACTCTGATTGAGACATCTTAAACATGACAACCAAAAGCACCAGTAGGATTGCGGCCATGACGATCAGCACTTGCCAGGTATCAAGTGCCCCGTGCAGGATCGCTAAATAACGTTTGTGAACTTTTTCAAATGTGCGATCAATATTTTGCGCAAACCCACTGTGCATATCATCTGCATTTAAAAACTTTGAACACATCATAGGTGAAAGTGTCAGGGCAACGATGCCAGATACTGTGACCGCGCCGGCCAAGGTGAAGGCAAACTCAGTAAATAGCGCGCCAGTTAATCCCCCTTGAAAGCCGATCGGGATATATACAGCTATCAGCACTAAGGTCATTGCAATGATGGGGGTACCTAACTCTCGTGCCGCTAGCAGTGCAGACTCCAAGGGGGTTTTGCCGTCCTCTTTCATATGCCGATCAACGTTTTCCACCACGATAATCGCATCATCAACCACTAGACCAATAGCCAGTACCAAAGCTAAAAGTGTGAGTAAGTTAATAGAATAACCAAGTATCAGCATCATAAGGAACGTGCCAATTAAAGATAGCGGCATTGCGATGACGGGAATTAATACGGCCCTAAAGTTTCCTAAAAACAAGTAAATAACAACAGTCACAATCAAAAGCGCTTCGGCAAGCGTTTTCATTACCTCAAAAATTGATGTGTTGATAAACGAGGTGGAGTCATAAACTATCTCCCCCGTTAAACCGTTTGGCAATTGACTGTGAATATCAGGAAATACTTTCTTTACCCGTTGAGCCACGTCAAGAATGTTGGCATCTGGAGCTACTTTGATACCAATAAATACCGAGCGAACCCCGCTAAAAGCTACATTGAAGTCATAGTTTTCAGATCCCAAACTAATGTTGGCAACATCTTCCAAGCGGACGATTGAGTTTCCATTATGTTTAACTGCAAGTTGTTTGAATTCTTCGACAGAATGCAAGTCGGTGCCAGCGGTCAGGGGAATAGTTACCATTTGACCTTTTGAAGCACCAAGCGTTGCTAAAAAATTGTTACTCGCAAGTGCAGCGCTAATCTCGGATGCAGTTACATTATGAGCGGCCATTTTGGACGTGTCCAACCATGCGCGCAGAGCAAATAAACGCCCGCCTAGTATCTCAGCAGTTTGAACTCCCTCTATCGAATCGAGTTTGGGTTTTACTACACGGATTAAATAATCTGTAACGTTATTGGTGGGAAGCACATCGCTATAAAACCCCAAATACATAGCATCTGTGGTTTGACCCATCTGAACAGTTAGAACAGGTTGTTGAGCCTGTGCTGGGAGTTGGTTGCGCACGCTAGCAACCTGGGTATTTATCTCCGTTAGAGCACGGTTGGCATCGTAATTTAAACGAAGAGTTGCAGTTATCGTGGAAATACCACTCGTGCTACTTGATGAAAGATAGTCAATGCCCTGCGCCTGTGCGATTGCAGACTCGAGAGGTTGAGTAATAAATCCGGCAATGGTTTGAGCGTCAGCGCCAAAGTAGGCCGTGCTTATGGTGACTACTGCATTTTGTGTTTTTGGGTACTGATTAACGGGCAGACTAAAGACGGCGCGTAACCCAAGAACCACTATGAAAAGTGAAACCACCGAGGCCAATACGGGCCTGCGAATGAAAATATCGGTAAAGTTCATTTTTTTCTTGCTAAACGGATGTTTTGCTTTAATTCTCTTGTGGCTTAGGATTTGGGCTATTAGCTGGTTGGACGGTATTGTCAACAATCAGCGGCGTATCGTTTTTGAGCTTGATCATCCCGCTCGTCACAACATCTTGTCCTGGTTCAATTCCTTTAAGGATGGCAACTTGGTCGCCTCTCGTCTCACCGACGGTGACAAAAACTTGTTGAGCAACCAACGACTTATTGCCTGCTGCATCTGGCTTTTCTGAAGGTTTAGCAATAAACACCGTGGAGCCGTAGGGGTTGTAGGTTATTGCTGTTTGAGGAATGGTTAAGTATTTCTTCTTGGCACCTACCAAAACGCTAACATTAGCAAACATACCAGGCAAAAGTTGGTGCTTAGAGTTCTCTAAAGTGGCCTGCACCTGGACATTGCGCATAGCTGTATCAACTTTTGGATTGATCGCAGTGATGTGTGCAACAAATATTTTCCCTGGATAGGAGTCGCTAGTTACGTTGACTGTTTGGCCCTTAGATATTTGTGCAAGTCGTTGCTCAGGTAAATAGAAGTCGACGTATAAAAAATTTATGTTTTGTATCGGTACGATCTTGTCGCCCGGGTTTAGGTATTGGCCTGGAATGACAGCAGTAATTCCTAATGTACCTGCAAATGGTGCGCGAATAGCTTTCTTCTCCAGGGTGGCGAGTTGTTGGTCAGCGATGGCTTTTTTGCTCTTCAAATCAGCCGTATCGTTATCGACTTGAGCTTGCGAGACAGCCTGGGCTGATAATTGAGCTTGGTCACGTTTTAAAACCACCTCTGCAAGTTCTGCAGCTGCGCTTGCTGCGCGCCAAGAAGCGGTGTCCGCGTCTGAGTTGAGTTGAACAAGGAGTTGACCGGCTTGAACCTCGTCTCCCGAACGAAAATTAACACTTCGTACCAGTCCAGAAATTTCACTAGATAGATCAACGCCCTTAGTTGGGGAGAGGGAACCGATTGCATTAATCTGAGGTTGCCACTCCAATAACTCAGCCTTTATCGTTGATACCGTTTGAGGTCCAGGTTTTGGTGCGCTAGCAATTAGTTTTTGGATATGTAAAAAGAATCCAAAACCTAGCGCAACGATCAAAAGAAGTACTGCGCCTAGCATGATAAGCATTCGTTTGGTCATTTGTGTATAGCTCTTAAATAAGGTGAGTTAGAAAGTTAGAGGGACTTTGAGTTTGAAAGTTTTGCATGAAATGTTTGCAAGCGCTAATGAATAATCATTGCGGCTGAACTTGGAGGTTTGAGCTCGTTTTTGTGATTGGATTGAATTCACTCGGTCCACTTGGTTTGTTCCACCATCCACCGCCTAGGGACTGAAACAGCGCAGCAGTATCTGCATATCGATTCGCTTTGGCTCCGATAAGGTTGATGAGGGCTTGTTGATAAGTTCTTTGTGCGTCTAGAAGTACCAAATAACTGATGGCTCCAAGTTGGTACTGTTTGGTGCTGAGCTCAAGAGCCTCTTTAGAGATGGATTCAACTTGAGCCTGTGCGTTCAAAGTTTGCGTATCCGAGTCCAGTGCTCGCAAGGTATCAGCAACGTTTTGAAAAGCCGTGAGGACAGTAGCCTTGTAGTTTTGGGAGGCTTGCTCATAGGAGGCCTTTGAGGCTCTGACTTTAGCACTAAGCGCACCGCCGTTAAAAATGGGGGCTGTTACACCTCCAGCAAAAGTCCAAAATGCGGCTGGGCCCTTAAAGAGATCGCTTTCATTAAATGCAGACGATCCGTAACTACCAGAGATCGTGAATTGAGGATACTGGTTGGCTGTTGCTACCCCTACCTGCGCGCTTGCTTGGTGAAGCAACGCCTCACTTGCCTTGATATCTGGTCGCTGACGCACTAATTCAGAGGGAAGAGATATCGGCAACTCGCGAGGAAGATCTAAAGAGTCTAAATTAAATTCGGCATCCACGGACTGACTGGGTAAAAGTCCTGCATAAACAGAGAGCTGATGTCGTGTTTGAGAAAGAGATTTTTCAAGTGCAGGGATGCTGGACCTGGTTTGAGCAACAATATTAATCTGTTGCAGTAAGGGGGTACGACTTATTGCGCCAACATCAAACTGTTTTTGGATAACTTGAAGCTGAGTGGATTGAGCATTTAGTAAATCCCGCGTAGCTTTGAGTTGCTCTCTGAGTGAGGCTTCTCGAATCGCGGTAGTCACGACGTTAGCAGTCAAGGACAGGTAAGCCGCTTCGAGCTGATAGGCTTGATACTCCATCAGAGCTTTTTGGCTCTCCAGTTGTCTTCGGTTCGCACCAAATACATCAAACGTGTAGCTTACGCTAACGGACGCGTTCAATAGTCCCAAAACAGCTCCTTGGGAGCTTGGCGAACCCGATTGCGTAGCCTGAGTTGCGTTGAGCCTTTCTCGCTGGTTAGTCACGCCTGCAGAAACGCTTGGAACCATCAGACTACCAAATTGGTAGTTGTATATCTCTGCGGCTGATCTGAGTGAGGACTCAGCAGCCTTAAGGTTGGGATTATTGTTTAAGGACCTAACAATCAATTTGTTGAGAGCATCGTTGTGGAAGATCTCCCACCACTGAGCTGGAATTTGAGCTCCAGGGACAAAAACCTGTTTCTTAGATAACGCTGGGCCAGAATCGAGCTCCGTTGCAAGCCTTTCCTGTGTGTAAGTGCTTGGGAGGGCATTTTGGGGAGCAGTTGGACTAACAAAGTCGGGGCCAACGGCGCAACCGCCGAAGCTAATAATGCCAAGGAACAACAAAAACGGGTTTATAGGTTTTCTGGACAGTTTACCTTCCCTAAATTTGGAAGATAAAAAAGCTTTTGGGTGTAAGTTTAGGAGTTTCATCGTTGAATTAATACCAACTAATTCAAACTAATTGCAATAGTGGCTTAGCGGCTGAATGTTGTCACTCGTTATCATGCCACAGACTGAAGGGTTGCCCGACTTATAGGGGTAAGACTTCAGAATTCGATATTTTATACCCAACAGTATACTTATTTGGGAACTAAATTAGTATAAATGACGTAATCCTCATCAATAATCAAAATAAATGAGTTCTATTTAGCTATAAAAATATGCAAAACGATTATCTTCACTGAGTGGATGGTTCAAATGGGTCTTATTTGAAGTCTTTTGAACTTAACGACGCCTGCGGCATATTGCAAAGCGATGGGGCCTGCTTTTAATAGATTGTTATTTGTCACATCGACGGTTTTAACGCCGTTGAAAAAAACCACGTAGTGGTTGCCCTTTGCCGTGATGTCAAATGTATTCCAATGCCCGCCAGCCTTTGGCATAGGCTCGACCTTGGCAACATTAACAATCGACCCCGTGCCGTAAGTTGGATCTGGTCTTTTATCAAAAATATTGACCTCGTAGGCATTCACTGCATTAATAAGCTTGGGATCACTTACGCGAATAAAAATGCCACTATTGGCCTCATCATCGACCCAAAATTCTGCTTGAATTTGAAAATCTTGATAGGTTTTGTTAGAAACCAAAAAACCATTCCCAATTTCTGCCTGGACTGACCCCTCGTACAGCCTCCAGTTGGCGTTACCAATAGCAGTCCAGTTATTCAGATTCGTGCCGTCTAGGAGGGTCTCCCAAGGCGCTTGGGATATTTGTTGTGTATTTAAATCTGCACAACCCCATAAGCCAGACACAAGAAAGACGATACCGAGTTTTAGAAGGGAACGTTTCATTGAAATGCCTTTATGGGAGGGGTGTGAAAGATAAGGATACTTTAAATTAAAAATTGATACGAAACCATAGGGAAAACTAGCTAGTTGTGTCAGCTCGGGGTAAGAAAAATCCTTCAATATTATCTAAATGAGGACGTAGCTTTGCACATAGAATTTAGGCATGTCAGGTCCTAAATTTAAAAATACCAAAATATCACCACCAAAAGGGAGGTCTGCAAAATCGGTCCAGTTAAATAACGCAGTTCAAGCCAAACTAGAGCAGGCGATTGGCCTGCATGTTAATAATCAATTAGATCTTGCAAAACCGCTCTATCAAGAAATAATTGACATACAACCCAATCAGTTTGATGCGCTTCATTACTTGGGTGTTATTCACTACCAACAGGGACGTTACTTAGAAGCACTTGATTTGATAGAGCGCGCAGTTAAATTAATGCCCTCGCATAGTGTTAGTCAAAGTAATTTAGGAAATGTCTATCAGTCCCTCAATCGATACGAAGAAGCAATTATTGCCTACACCAAGTCTCTTGAGCTTAATCCTCAGTTTGCGGATGCCTACTTCAATTTAGGAGTGGTTTTTAATTCCGTTGGTACTCTCAGTAGAGCACTTCAGTGTTACTCAAACACTTTGGTGTTAAATCCAAATATGGCTTTTGCATACAACAATAGAGCACTTACCCGGAAAACCATATTCGGTAGGGGAGAAGGAACGCTGCTGCTAGAGCAGATTTGCCATGACTACGAGCGCGCAACACAGGTCAATCCCAATTTTGCACAAGCTTTCTTTAATTGGGGCGTTGCGTTGCACGATCACAAAGAATTAAGTTTGGCTTTGGAAAAATACGATATTGCCATCAAGCTTGATCAAAATTTTGCAATGGCGTTAAATAACCGAGGTAACTTGTTACAGGAGTTAGGAGAGTTTGAGACTGCTTTGGAGAGTTTTACTAAGGCTCTTCAAATTAACCCATTATTTGCAGAGGCCCATTACAACCGCGGATCTTTATTTCAAAGCCAGGAGTTGTATGAAAAAGCTCAAGCCGATTATGACTGCGCAATTAAACTTGATTCACAAATGGGGGTGGCCTTTTTTAATCGAGGATCGGTTCACGAGCAACTTAAAAACTACAGTGCCGCAATTTCAGATTTTGAGCGCGCTATTGAACTAAGCCCAGAATATGCGAATGCACACTTCAATCTCTCGCTCCTTTTTTTGAAGCTACAGCGGTTTGAGATGGGTTGGGAGAAATATGATTGGAGGTGGGGATCAGATGATTTTTTGGGGAATTTCTATAAAACTTCAAAACCAATTTGGCATAGCAAACTAAAAGCGCGGACTATTTTTATTTGGAATGAGCAAGGCGTTGGCGATGAAATATTTTTCTTGCCTTGGCTACCTAAGTTTATTGATGAATTAAATACGAACAATGTTGAGAAAGTGAGGCTGATTTGTAGAGTAGACAAAAGACTTGTGGAGCTCTTTAGGCGATCTCTCCACTCGGATTCTGCAGATCTAGAATTTGTTGACGGGGCGGGCGCGCCAGATGATGACTCCTATGAAGCTCACCTACCCATGGGAAGCTTGCCCCTCGCCGTGGTGCACTTAGAAGAGTTGAGTAAACTAAGAAAAGATAAAAATGAGTTGACTTATTCTGCAGTGGCCAATGGCGCGCCTCCTTCAATTTATCTGAGGGCTGATCCAAAGCGTGTCCTTGAAATAAGAGAGACAATCGCAAGTGAAGGGGAATTACTAATTGGTATATCTTGGAAAAGTAAAAATTCCAAAACCGGTTCGCCTAGAAGCTTAAATCTAGTTCATTTAGTTCGGGCGCTGAATTTGCCTAATGTTCGTTTAGTCAATTTACAGTATGGTGATATTAGCTCAGATTTGAATGAATTATCCCTAACGGACGCTGGGCGGGTGTCTGGGCTTGAAGGACTTAACGTGATGCAAGATCTTGACGGATTGGCCAGTCTCATAACTGCCTGTGATTTAGTAGTATCGGCTGACAATACTACAGTTCACCTTAGCGCATCCCTGGGGAAAAAGACTTTCATCCTTTTGCCCTACACTGCAGATTGGCGCTGGGGGGTAGATAGCAACAAATCAATTTGGTATGACCACGTGGAGCTTTTAAGGCAAGAGACAAGGGGGGATTGGGGCACGGTTCTAGATAGGGTGCGTGAGATGGTTATTCAACTCAAACGCTAAGAAACGCTAAGAAACGCTAAGAGACCAGGAACAACCCCTCGTACTCATTTAAGTTAACTAGCTTAACCAAGAATTAATCTACTTTCTTGAAGAGCAACATTGAAAGAAGTTCGCGTTCTTCGGCAATATCAAAACCGCACTCAACAGTGCGTAAAGAGTTTTCATAGGTTTTGAAAATCATGTCCCAAAGTGGAATGCCGTAATTATTACAGTGACGGTCCCGTTCATGATGAACACGGTGCATCTCTGGGCGCACGATAATGTAGCCCAACCAACGGGGAGTTTTGATATTGGTGTGCTCCCACAATTCAAAAATACCCACCCAAAAGGAGGTCCAAAGTGCGGCGTCTAGGTTGAAGCCCAATAGGACATACGACACAAAATTAACGATCAGGGCGTTGAATAAAAAATCAGTGGGATGGGCGTAAAAGGCTGTGAGTGTTTCAAGTCTATAGGTGCTGTGGTGCACTTGGTGAAATACTCGCCAGCAATCGTCGTTGTAATGACGCAGACGATGCCACCAGTAGACAAAGAAAGTAACACAGTAATATCCAATTAGCCCTTGCAAACACTCGTTAAGATGATTGGTGATTAGGTTGGAGCGGTATAAAAAATCTACATGTGACCTGATGACATCTAAATATTCTTCAATAATAGTTCCGAGTACTAAAGTGAGTGCAATGCCTATGCTTGCCAATAAAACTGCTCTGAGGGCCCATGACCAGTCACGTTTGTAAGGATAGTTGGGGCTAACTCTCTCTAAAATCATTAACGAAAGGGCAAACCCTGCGTTGAGTAAAAATGTTAGGAGAGAGGTTTGCATTTTTTAGCAACTAATAAGTTAGCTGATTTTCTTTAATGTATCAAAAAATTCCCTGGATTGGTCCTCGTCTGATCTAGGCCAAGAGGTCTTGAGGACTTGGGCAAGGTGAGTCTTGCATTTAAGAAGTTCCTCAGGGTGTTGGGCTAAAAAGAGTGCTCGCTCATAGTACGCCTGCTCATTGTCACAAACATTGTCCATCATATCCACATCATAAAGCAGACTCCCCGCTACGCGCGAAGCAAAGCTTGATCCCCTTTGGGTAACAACAGGGACGCCGCATAGGAGAGAGTCGCCAACTGTTGTGTGACCGTTGTAGGGATGTGTATCCAAGAATAGATCAGCGTGCTGGTACCTTGCCAAATGGTCCTCTAATTTTGGAACCCTTGATGCAAAGACAATCCTGTCCTCGCCCACACCGTGAGAGTGCGCTGCCTTTAAAAGATTAGACTGAGCCTCTTTGGTTAGTTTCATTAACCAAAGTACGCTATTAGGTACATTTTTTAGTAAATCCATCCAGCGCCCAAAAATACTGGGCGTAATTTTAAAATTATGGTTAAAACTACAAAACACGAACCCATCCTGAGGCAATCCGTACTCATTTTTGGGAAGCGCTTGTGCGCTGGGTTTGACGGAGTTGTCCCTGGGTAGATAACAGTGATCAAGTTCTAAGATCTTCTCAGTGAAGGCATGTCTGTATTCGGGGGGTACGGTTCTTGGATCAGTGATTAAATAATCTACAAAGGGCAAACAAAGTGTGCCTGGAAATCCTAAATAGGTCATTTGAACAGGGCATGGTCTATAAGATAAGACATCTAGTCTTTCCCCCTCAGTATGTCCGGATAAATCAATCACGATATCAACTTCTAATGCGCGTAAGATCTTTGCAATTTCAATATTGGTCTTTGTTTGACAATCTAAATATTGATCAAATGCGCATCTGTATCGTTTCCACAAATCACTTTGATCATTGATTCCAATGGAAATACCGATTAATTCAAATTCTGCCTTGTTGACTTTTTCAAGCATTGAAATAAATAGATACCCAACCGGATGGATTCGAAAGTCCGATGAAATAAAGGCTACTCGCTTTTTGGGATGCTTGTACTGCTCGCCCTTCCAAATTGGAGTATTGGTGAAATTAAACTTCTCGTTGACATAGCCTTGAGTAGCTTTTTTGATCATCTCCACATCGCCGGACATGCCCATAAAAGTAAGAGGTGCGCAAATTCTTGTCCCGTCATCCAACCCTTTTTCAATCCTGGATTTGATTTCTTCATAATCCCCCCACTCACAATCGTGAGTCCGGCAAAGCATGAGTTGAGAGTTTGCCTTTGGCGAATCTGGATCAACTTCTAAGATACGTTGAAACATATTGGCAGCTAATTTGAATTCCTTAAACTGAGTGAGCAATATTCCTTGCCCTTCTAAGAGCATGACGTGGTTTGGTATCAGCTCACTTGCTTGATGCAAAGTTGTTAGCGCTTCTTTGTGTCTGTTTAGAAATTGCAGTAAAGCTGCGATGTTTATATAAATACCTGAATGCAGGGGATCAACTTTTGCTCCATCTTGGTAGCATTCCAATGCCTCGTTATACCTGCCGAGATCGGTAAGCAGTTTACCCTTAGCGTGATAGCCCTGAGCAATAGTTGGATGATACTCAATTGATTTTGAAAAGTAATGCACTGCCTCATCATTTTGACTAAGAGCAATACTGATGATTCCAAGGGTATAGAGCGCGACAAAATTTTTGTCATCAAGTTTTAATGCGCTCAACATTGCGTCGCGAGCCCCCAAGTTATCGCCACTATTTTGAAGCGCGATTCCCTTAGTGGTTAGGTTTGTGACTTCGGGGGAGGTCTGCGGCCCATTTTGTACCTGTGTTTTGAGTACAACCTCAACAGTGTTTAAATGAGATTTAGCCGCCTCTAATTTTGAATCCAATGAAATAGCTTTTTTCGCTGATGCGACCGATTCTTGGTACCTACCTGTGTTGAACTCAATAATGGACATAGCCAAATGTCCAAGCGCAAACTTTGGACTCAGTACCAATAGTTTTTTAATGTATTCATGGGCCGGGACGAAATTCTTCTTTGCTGACTCAATTGCTCCAAGGGAGTATAAAACCGCGGAGTTTTTTGGATCTGATTTAAGCAAATCTAAAAATATAGACTGCGCATTATCAATTTGCCCAGAATTTTGTAAACCAATGGCCTGGGTTAATTTTTCCTGAAATACCTTCGGAGATACTTTGGTCTTCATAATGATCGGTTCTGAGTTATTTCTGCGTTTGTTGGGGATTTTGCTTGAATTTACTAAATATTTGGCAGTTTAAGGGCACTTCGTAGCTAGGTAAGCCCCTAAATTAATCGGCATTAACCAGTTAAAATTAACTTTTGAGTCCAAAAGTACCGGATTAATCATGATTTTTTTAATGGTTTTACAAGCACTGTTGGCTATTTTATATTTTTATACCGCCCCATTTGCCATGACGATGCCCTTGGAGGTGACTTTATTTATCAATATCGGGTCGTTATTCAAGCTAGGACAAATCTTTTGGAAGGCACCCGATCAGTTTTTTGAAAAGATTAATCTACTTAGAGTTATATTTACAGCCACTTTATTTCTCCTTGAATTCTTTATCTTTTTAACTCCAGACCCGGTCAGCTTATCCTCAATCCAAGGCTTCATCAACGACGCAGAGGTTTTTGTGACTGGATTATTAACGGGAATACTCTGGAAGGATAAGGTTTTAAAAGTACGTTTTTCTTTTTTGCATCAAGAAAAAACCTAAGATGCTCGCCCTCCTTAAAGTCTTCCAACTTATCTAGTATCGATGCGACCCCCTTTTCAAGTCCAACAGTCAAAACTGAATAAGTCACAGATAGCTCGTTTAACTCAATTGCTAACTCAGGCCGTTGTGTATCAAAATAAAGGCGACATAGCGAATGCTAAAGAGGCTTATCAGCAAGTCGTAAAAATTCAACCTGGAAATTTTGAATGCTGGCATATCTTAGGAATATTTGAATATCAAAATAATAATTTCGAGGAGGCATTAAAGATATTTAAGAAAGTAGTGTCTATACAGCCGCGTTTCGCGCCGGTTCATAGCAACATGGGTTTGGTTTTACAAGAATTAAAGCGATATGATGAGGCTGTCACGAGTTACGACAAAGCTCTCGAGTTAGATATAACTCTTTTTGCAGCACACAATAACCGTGGCAATGTGTATAAAGATTTAGGTGAATTTGAGCGAGCTTTAGCAAGTTATCAAGCGGCCATTGTTTGCGTTCCAGATTATCCCGAAGGACTGTATAACATAGCTGAAATTTATAAAATTCTGCATCAGTGGGATAACTCGCTCTCGTATTACAACCGAGCTATTTATTCGCGTAACCACTATGCTGAGGCTCTCAACAACCGAGGCCTAATTTTGCAATTTCTAAACCGAGTTGATGAAGCTATTCAAAGTTTTGATAAGACCCTTGAGATTTGGCCCGACTATGCGCCAGCGCATAGCAATAAATCCCTCGCACTCCTACTGCTAGGTCATTACCGTGCTGGTTGGGAGGAGCATGAGTGGCGATGGAGGATGAAGGAATTCACCTCTGTGCAGCGCAACTTTAAACAACCCCAGTGGGTCGGGCAAGGTATGCAGGGTGATTCAGGGGATTCCCTGCGGGGCAAGACTATTTTTATTCACTGCGAACAAGGGATTGGGGATACGCTGCAATTTTGTCGCTATCTGCCGTACGTCCTAGAGTCCGGTGCGCAGGTACTGTTTGAAGTACAAGGCGTGGTGCATACTTTAATGCAGCAGATCATCGACCCTGCCTTTTTGCTGAAACAGGGTGACCCTATTCCAGATTTCGACTTTCATTGCCCTTTAATTAGTTTGCCATATGCTTTGCGGGATAGGCTTGAACAAATTCCAGTCAAGCAAGGTTATTTGAAAAGTGACTCAAATCGAAGAGAAAAGTGGCAAAACAAACTCGGGGTGAAACTGAAGCCTCGAATCGCAATAGTCTGGAGCGGCAATATTCACCATCATAACGATGCATTTAGAAGCCTTCCCATTCAGACATTACTGCCGTATCTTCTTGAAATAGGTAAGAACTTTGAACTCGTTTATTTACAAAAGGAATACAGAGTGGGTGAGCTTGGATTATTGGCTCAAATTCCTGGATTTCAAAATTGGTCAGATTCTATTGAAGACTTTGAAGACACAGCAGCAATATGTGATTTGGTTGATTTAGTTATCACAGTGGATACAAGTGTTGCTCACATCTCTGGAGCTTTGGGGCGTGCCACATGGTTAATGCTTCCTTTTGCTCCTGATTGGCGCTGGTTGATGGATAGGGTCGATTCCCCTTGGTATCCAAGTCTTAAGCTCTACCGCCAACAAGCAATATCAGATTGGAATAGTGTGCTTGACCCTATTGCTTTGGATCTTAAAAACTCTTTTGAAGCTTCCTCTAAATTTTTGAACGTCTAATCTAATGTCTAAAGAGCCTATATCGCAGCATCCTTCAAGTGACGAATCCCTTAAATCACATGATCCCGACTCTCGACCGGTCTTGAAATCAGGCCTAAGTCTTTTTCACACTTTTCTGATCCTTTGTACTGTAGGAATTTGGGGCACTAATTTTGTTATTATGAAGAATACGGTTAACGTATTGCCACCACTCATGCTTGCTGCGCTTCGGTTTTTCTTTACTTTCATACCTGCAGTATTTTTTCTACCTCGCCCCAATGTAAGATGGACAAATTTGATGGGCTATGGATTGTCCATTGGCGTATTACAGTTTGGCTGTCTATACGTTGCTGTGGATGGCCATATCACACCTGGTCTGGCATCATTGGTCATACAGTCTCAAGTTGTTTTCACACTGGGTCTTTCCTTGTACTTCAATTCCGAGCGCGTTCAGTCATATCAAATCCTAGCTTTGCTTTTAGCCATAACTGGACTGATGATCATTGGGACCCACACTGATGCACAAACTACCATAGGAGGCCTTGCGCTGACTTTACTTGCCGCATTGGGATGGGCAATTGGTAACCTATTCTCAAAGCGGGCGGTTGGCGTTAATATGATCAGTTATGTTGTTTGGTCAACCATCTATTCTGTTCCCCCTTTGGTTTTTTTATCTCTATGCTTTGAAGGGCCTCAAAGCTTTGTTGATCATTTAAATGTTATGACTTGGCAGACAACTTTTGCAGTGCTCTGGCAAGCCTGGGGAAATACAATATTTGGCTACGGTATCTGGGGGTGGTTGCTTGCACGTTATACCGCGGCGACTGTTGCACCTTTTGCATTGTTGGTTCCCGTCTTCGGCATGGGTGCCTCCGCTATCGTACTAGATGAGTCTTTGCCAATTTGGAAAATCAGCGCTGGGGGGCTTGTGATAACTGCAATGCTTTTAAATATATTTGGCCTGCGGTTATTAAATATGGTGGATTCAA
>CAIKVH010000024.1 GCA_903830725.1 uncultured Burkholderiales bacterium
CTGCTCCTAGTACGAGAGGACCGGAGTGGACGCACCTCTGGTGTATCGGTTGTCACGCCAGTGGCATTGCCGAGTAGCTAAGTGCGGAAGAGATAACCGCTGAAAGCATCTAAGCGGGAAACTCGTCTTGAGATTAGTCTTGCCGGGGCCTCGAGCCCCCTGAAGAGTCGTTCTAGACCAGGACGTTGATAGGTTGGGTGTGGAAGCGCAGTAATGCGTTAAGCTAACCAATACTAATTGCTCGTGCGGCTTGACCCTATAACTTTGATGTTTACATCAATGATTTATGCCAAGTGACGCAGTTCAAAAAATAAAGTGCTGATTGATTCTATGAATTCGTTTATTTGATATTTATATCAAGTAACAACAAGTTATGCCTGATGACCATAGCGAGGTGGTACCACTCCTTCCCATACCGAACAGGACAGTGAAACGCTTCAGCGCCGATGATAGTGCGGATTCCCGTGTGAAAGTAGGACATCGTCAGGCTTTAATAGCCTAAAAAGCCCATCCCAAAAGGATGGGCTTTTTTTTTGGGACTTTGGAAATTTATAAATGAAATCTCCAAAAAGACTGGATGACTTAAGTTATAGAGTCTATAAAGTTTATGAATACCGTATGGTTAAAGATGAAGTTGGGTATCAAATATACGTAATTACCCTTACATTAAGGATATTATGAATAATTACAGTACTGAACATCCCGCAATTGGTGAGCCAATTAAATTTTCAGGCGGCATGACGCTGCGTAAATGGGGAGAATTATCAGAAAAGCCAGTGGCTTTAATGGGAGTGGCAATTAATTCTTTGGGAAAATCTCAAAGTAATCGTATAAAGCAACACTTGAAGGCATTGGGAGTACAGGATAGATACATGAGGTTTGGATATCAAGCCTCGGATGAGCAAATCGATGTCTATGTTGAACATTTAGATTTCGATAGCGATGATATATACGGTATTTTCAATATCGATATGGAGTTGATTGCAATGGCTCACCTTGCTCTACCTAAAAAAGGGAGCGCATCAGATCAGGCTGAATTCGGTGTATCTGTTAGTGGATATTGTCGTGGCAGGGGTTACGGCGGGCGTCTATTTGAGAGAGCATCAATTCACGCAGTAAACAATGACATCAAGACAATTTATATACACGCACTTAGTGAGAACGCTCCGATGTTGAAAATTGCTAAAAAACATGGAGCAATTTTGCACAGGGAAGGCTCAGAAACAGAGGCGTATGTTAAGCTTGGAAAATCGACAATAGACACTCAATTGGTTGAGCTGATGTCTGAGCAATATGCAAAAACAAACTACGATATTAAAAACCAAATGAAAAAATTCTGGGATTTTATAAAAGATGTCCAAGAAATTAGGAATGGGGTCAAAGTAGCTAGGCATAAATCATCCTCGTAATTTTAAAAGAATGCTACTCCGACTAGGAAAGTGCTGAGATAATACGAATTCGCTCAAATTTAAAGAGCGGGCTTTGTAAATTCAGTAAGCATACGAATTATTTTAATACTTTGCACAAAAAAAGCATTAAAACAAAAATTAATGACTTGCTATCCCCAAAGATTGGGGATAGTGAGGATGTGTCTGCGTTCCTGTTAAAAGCACAAGATAGTAAGGCCATTAGTGCGGAGACACTTCGCATGATGCTAGGAATACTTGAGCTGACTCAGCAGTGTGCTGGGGATATTATGGTGGCCGCACCTGCCATGGATGTTATAAATATTGACGATTCAATGGACAATATATTGAGTTATGTGATTGACATAGCACACTCTAGGTTTCCAGTTTATGAGGGAGAAAAGGAAAATATCATTGGGATACTGCATACGAAGGATTTAATTAAATTACAAAAAGCGCCTGAATTAAATGTTCGGACACTGCTCCGTCCCACAGTGTGGATTCCTGAGAGTAAGGGTTTAGTAGATCTTTTACGTGAATTCAGACGAAACAGGAGCCATCAAGCTATCGTGGTAGATGAATTCGGTCGTGTAGCTGGACTGGTTACGATAGAAGATGTGTTGGAGGAGATAGTAGGTGAGATAGAGGATGAGTTTGATACAAAAGAGGATACGGGAGAGATCTTTGCGCTCTCAGATGGGTCTTACCGTGTAGCTGGGAGAGCTCAATTAAATGATGTACTTAAAGCCTTCAATATAGAGCTCACAAAGGGTGAGGAAGAGGAGGATTTCAATACGATAGGAGGATTAATAGCTCATGAGATGGGCTATGTGCCCAGGCGTGGGGAGATTTTTATACTGGGGAGTTTAAAGTTTGAGGTGATGCACACTAAATCGGGAGCGGTAAAGTGGTTCCGAGTGCGAAAGCAGGTTAACTTACTCAAATAATCAATTCAGATTACTAAGACAGAAATAAACTCCACTACTAGCGTTGAATATCAAAATTAATACGACAAAGAGATATCTAATCAACACGCTTATTTTGATGGGAGCGGGGATAGTTCAAACTTTTGCGATCTGTAGTCCCCTAGACGCTCAAACGCGTGGTTGGTTGCAGGTGTTGTGTCTAGCCGTATTGGCACAGACTCTTGACGGAATAAGCCCAACAGGAGTGCAATTAAACGGCGGTAAGGCTCAGCCAAAGCAGACTCCATTTTTTGCAGGGGTGGTTTTCAGCGGAGTATGGCTGACTTCAACTTTTTGGTGGATTTATATCTCATTGCACAAATACGGGGGAATGCCAGAGATATTGGCGGTTCTATCCGTATTGGTATTGGCATTAGGGTTATGTGTTTACTATGCAATAGCCTGCGTAGTGTATGTTCGTCTATCCAGCAAGATAAAAGACTGGATGAGTTGCGTACTTTTCGCCTCACTTTGGACCATGGCCGAATTGGCACGAGCCCAGTGGTTTACTGGCTTCCCATGGGGAGCTATAGGGTACGCTCACTTAGATAACGCATTACAACTGTTAGGACCATACGGTGGGGTTTACACAATAGGTTTTGTAGCTGCAACATTGGCCTGTGCTTTGAGCAAGCTTTACTCGCGGTTATCCACGGTATTTAGGGGTGGAAGTTTCGGTGGTGGGAGAAATGTAGTTGCAGTTGTTTTGATACTATTTTTAATCGCACCAAATACATGGCTGATTGAATGGGCTCAGTCACAAAAGGACAAAAGCATTGAATTTACAAAAGAGGTTAGTTACACCTTGCTTCAGGGCAATATTGCGCAAGATATAAAATTTGAGGCCCAGGGACTTAGAGCTTTAGAGTGGTACGAGAAAAGGATAATTGCGGCCGATACGCAGTGGGTCATAACACCCGAGACAGCATTACCCGTCCTTAAAGTAGATTTACCTGAGGGTTACTGGAAGAGAATAATTGATCATTTCAGGGAGAGAGGGAGCGAACAAAAGGCGCTTTTGTTGGGGATGGTTGGAATGGAGGGTGGAGAATATACGAACCGGGTTGTGGGTATAAACAAAGACGGCGATATTTATATCTATATTAAACATCACTTAGTACCATTTGGAGAATTTATACCCTCTTGGTTTAAATGGTTTACGGACTTAATGAAAATTCCCTTGGGTAGTTTTAAGCGTGGGGAATTGGCTCAGCAGCCATGGGAATGGAATGGACAAACAGTTGCGGTGAATATTTGTTACGAAGATGTCTTTGGCGAAGAATTAGCAGCGTCGTTTATAGGGTACGCAGGTGCAGTTCCTACTTTATTGGTTAATGCCAGTAATATCGGATGGTTCGGGCAATTCTTGGCTGTTGAGCAACACTTAAACGCATCAAGAATGCGAACAGTGGAATTACAACGACCGATGCTTAGGGCTACAAATACAGGGGCAACAGCAGCTATTGACCATAACGGGCGTGTTGTTGCACTACTTCCCAAGGGAACAGAGGGGGTATTAACTGGAAGTATTAGGGGGGTTAAGGGGGATCCAACTATTTATGCCCAGTGGAGCGGGCGATTTTCACTTTATCCTCTTTGGGGATGTTGTATTTTAATAGTCTTGCTAGTTTGGGGTGTTAAATTTGGAAAATTTAAAAGCTTTAAATCAAGTGAATAAGAAGCAAGGCCAGATCAAATCGAAAATTTCCATTAATGATACAAGTAAAATGGGAAGAGTGTTTGCTAACGGGTTTAGTAAAAGATAGAAGGCTAGAGATAACCCTCAAAATTAAGAGTCGAAAAAGAAATAAACAATGCTGACTTTTCAACAAATCATTCTTCAACTTCAAAATTACTGGGATGGTAAAGGTTGCGCTTTATTGCAGCCCTACGATATGGAGGTTGGTGCAGGAACTTCGCACACTGCAACCTTCTTAAGAGCACTAGGCCCTGAGCCTTGGAATGCGGCTTACGTGCAACCAAGCCGCAGACCGAAGGACGGTAGATATGGACAAAATCCAAATAGGCTTCAGCACTATTACCAATTTCAAGTGGTTTTAAAGCCTGCACCAGCAGATATCTTGGATCTATATCTTGGGTCGCTAGAGTCCTTGGGATTTGACCTTAAAAAGAACGATATACGGTTTGTTGAGGATGACTGGGAAAACCCAACACTCGGCGCTTGGGGGTTGGGTTGGGAGGTTTGGTTAAATGGAATGGAAGTCACACAATTTACGTATTTCCAACAGGTAGGAGGTATTGATTGCAAGCCAATTACAGGCGAAATCACATATGGATTAGAGCGATTAGCCATGTATCTGCAAGGAGTTGATAATGTATATGATTTGAAGTGGACGGAAAAAGTTAAGTATGGGGATGTATATTTGCAAAATGAGCAAGAACAATCGGCCTATAACTTTGAGCATAGTGATGTTGAATTCTTGTTCCATGCATTTGGCGCCAATGAGAAGCAAGCGCATTATTTGATAGAGCATAAGCTCGCTTTGCCGGCTTACGAGCAGGTATTAAAGTGCGCGCATAATTTTAATTTACTAGATGCACGCGGTGCGATCAGTGTCACTGAGCGCGCAGCCTTTATTGGCCGGATTCGCAATTTAGCTCGTTCAGTGGCACAAAGTTATTACGAAAGCAGAGAGCGACTCGGATTTCCTATGGCGCCGCGTGAATGGGTCAGGGAGATGGTAAAGGCCGAGTAAATGCAGTCAAATAGTGGGTGCATTTATTAAAGAATTAAAAATAGTAAATAAAATGAAATCAGAGAATTTGTTGATTGAACTCTTAGTTGAAGAGTTACCTCCTAAAGCGCTTAAAAAATTAGGCCTGAAATTTGCTGAATCTATTGAGTCTGTTCTAAGGGAGCAGGGCTTGCTCGTGCAAGAAAGTAAGGGTCAGCACTTTGCAACCCCTCGAAGACTGGGGGTGCTTTTGAGTAATGTGCTCGAGCAAGCGCCGGAGAGACAAATCAAACAAAAAATAATGCCAGTGGCAGTAGGTGTTGATGAAAACGGAAATCCAACACCTGCACTTACAAAAAAGCTTCAAGCGATGGGGCTAGCAAATATTAATATATCGAATCTGAAAAGGGAGGTCGACGGAAAGGCGGAGGCTCTGTTTTACGATCGAATTGAGGCCGGTCTAACTTTGCAACTGGGTTTGCAAAATGCATTGAACACAATGCTGGGTGAACTACCTATACCCAAAAAAATGAGTTATCAATTACAAGCTGAGTGTGAGTTGCCGGGTTGGACTACCGTACATTTTGTTCGCCCGGCGCATGGTTTAGTTGCGATGTATGGAGCCAAGGTCGTTGATGTAGAGTTGCTTGGACTTAAATCTAGCAATACAACTAAAGGGCATCGTTTTGAGAGCTTGGAGGATACGATTATCATCAAAGATGCTAGTCAATATGAAAGCATCATGCAGGAAAAGGGACGGGTGATACCCGGCTTTGAAATGCGTCGAGATGATATCAAGCAACAACTTGATCGAGCTGCCAAAAAGTTGGGGCCTGATTTTCATCCGTTAGAGGATGAAGCATTGTTGGACGAGGTTTGCGCACTTGTAGAGAAGCCAAACGTATTGGTCTGCAAGTTTGAAACCGACTTTTTGCAGGTGCCTCAGGAGTGCTTAATTCTGACGATGAAAGCTAATCAGAAGTACTTCCCGCTTTTGGATCAAACCGGTAAATTAACGAATATCTTTTTAGTAGTTAGTAATATTACTCCCCAGGATTCGGGAGCTGTAATTGAGGGAAATGAGCGTGTTGTAAGGCCTAGATTGGCAGATGCTAAATTTTTCTTCGATCAAGATAAAAAGAAAACACTCGAATCTCGCATATTTGGTTTGTCAAAAGTCGTTTATCACAACCTTTTGGGCTCACAAGGAGAGAGGGTGGAGAGGGTTTGTGAAATTGTCAATGTTGTGGTTCAGCTATGGGCTAAAAGTATTGAGACGAGTGAAGATGCTGAAAAATTCATTCACGATAAATTGAAGAACGCCCAGCAAGCCGCTCGTCTTTCCAAGGCTGATTTGCTGACTGATATGGTTGCAGAGTTTCCCGAACTGCAGGGCACAATGGGTAAGTATTACGCTCTAAATGAGGGGCTATCAGAGGAAGTTGCATTTGCTGTAGAAGATCATTACAAGCCTAGATTCGCTGGCGATCAACTCGCCAGAAGTGATGTGGGACTTATTGTGGCCTTGGCGGATAAATTAGAAACACTAGTGGGATTATTTGGCATAGGGCAAGGCCCAAGTGGTGATAAAGATCCATTTGCATTAAGGAGGCATGCGCTCGGGATTATTAGGATGATGGTGGAGCGTGGGTTAAAAATAGAGTTGACTCAGCTTATAAAAGAGGTTTGCCTTATATTTGCTGATCGCTTAAAGCTAACTCAGGATGAGGTCGTGGACCAAATAAAAAACTTTATCTACGACCGACTTAGTAGTAACCTAAGGGAGTCCGGATACTCTGCAAAGGAAATAGAAGCAGTTATTTGTCAAAAGCCAGATTTGATTTGTGAAATACCGCTACGTATAAAGGCTGTTCATGAATTTGGCACATTGCCGGAAGCTCCTGCATTAGCAGCAGCGAATAAACGTATAAGTAATATTTTGAAAAAAGAAGATCGTTTGAATGAAAGAGGAAGCTTAAAGGATGTAGTCTTGACTATTCAACCGGAGCTACTAACCCAGGGTCCTGAAGAGGATCTTTACCAGACGCTTTTAAAGATAAGTCCGATTGCAAAGGCACACTGGCAGGCCAATGATTACAGTGAGGCCTTGGTGGCTTTGGCTGGATTTAAAGCGGCTACAGACGCTTTTTTTGATCAAGTGATGGTTAATGACCCTAATGAGTTGTTGAGAAATAATCGATTAGCTTTACTGTGTGGGCTACATCTTGAAATGAACAGAGTTGCTGACCTGTCCAGGTTGGCAAGTTAAATGGCGAGTTTGTCTGTCAACTCGTCCAGCGCAAGGGTGAAAAAAGTTTGAGTACAAAATTAGTTATCTTAGACCGGGATGGGACTATTAATTATGATCGCGATGATTATGTAAAGTCCGCCGAGGAGTGGCAACCCATACCAGGTGCCATTGAGGCTATCGCTCGACTAAATCATTCGGGCTGGCACGTTGTAGTTGCAAGTAATCAATCTGGACTCGGACGCGGCTTATTTGATGTGGGTACCTTGAATCAAATGCATGAAAAGATGAATAAATTACTTGCAGCAGAAGGCGGGCGTGTGGATGCGATATTTTATTGTCCGCATACCCCAGAGGACCATTGTCATTGTCGCAAGCCTTTAAGCGGACTGTTTCAGCAAATTGGTGAGAGATATAGTCAAGATTTGAAGGGCGTTCCAGCAGTAGGAGACTCACTTCGCGATTTACAGGCATGCGTGGAACAGGGTTGCGAGCCCCATCTCGTGTTTACCGGGAAGGGTGAGCAGTTTAGACATGTGGAACTCCCTAAACACTTTCCCGAAAACACCCAAACCCACCATGATCTCTCAGCTTTCGTAGACTGGCTGTTAAATAAAGAGCAACTTAACCAAGACGCTCAAGAGTCCAGTCCTAAAGCGACCCATGGGTTATTTAGAGGCCATAGATAAAGATGTTGGACGTCCTTTGAGAGATCAATTCAAGACTCAATCAAAAGCTTCAAACTTAGTATGGGTCATAGCTCGATCAACACTATATTTGGCTTGGTTAATCTTGTCCGTTATACCTTGTGCAATTGGGGTTGTCCTTCTTGGTCTATTTGGAATGAAGGGGGATCGACTCTACTGGTTTGCAAGTTACTGGCTTAAACTTGCTGTGAGCGCTGCAAAAGTATTGGCAGGAGTTCGTTATCACATACAAGGCTACAACAATTTGCCAACGCAAGTTCGCAGTGGAGCGATATTGCTTGTTAAGCATCAGTCAGCTTACGAAACGTTTTTAATGCCTGCAATCATGCCACACCCACTTGCATATGTATTTAAGCGAGAGTTGCTCTATATCCCTTTTTTTGGATGGGCTATGGGGAGATTAGATATGATACATATTGATCGGCAACAAAAGACAAGGGCTTTTCAAAGAATAGTCGAGCAAGGGAAAATCTTGCTTGCTAGAGGCGTTTGGGTAATTATGTTTCCAGAAGGCACAAGAATACCAAGAGGTCAAGTTGGAAAATACAAATCTGGCGGGGTAAGGTTGGCGATAGAAACTGGAGTAGAAGTGATACCAATCGCAGTGACCTCAGCGCGGTGTTGGCCCCGAAAGTCTTTTTTGTTGTATCCAGGTACGGTTGAAGTTTCAATCGGTCTGCCTATATCACCAACAGGACATACGCCAGATTCTTTAAACGCTAGGGTTCAAGAGTGGATTGAATGCGAAATGCAAAGGCTAGACCCAGATGCATATTCGTAGAAAGCAAATAGTCCGAGTAAGCAATTAATTTTTTGAGTAACTTTATTTGAGACAGTTTGTCCAATTGGTTCTAGATATCTTTGATCCTTCTAAAGAGCATGAAGGTGTGGGAGGTTCGCTCAAAAATTCTTCATTAAAACCAGAATTAGAAAATACATTGCATTCAATTGTCGATATGCCTGAGGGCGAATCAAATTTGTTCAGACATCCTAAAGCAAAAAGAGTCATTGTTTTGCAAAACACGGAGATCGCTTACGCATTTAGACGAGCAAAGCGAAGAACAATAGGAATGAGTGTCGGATATGATGGCCTTACTGTAAGCGCGCCGCGCTGGGTCGGATGGGGGGAGATTGAGACTGCATTAGAGGAGCGTGGGGATTGGATCGTACGTAAGATCGTTGAAATGCAGGAACGGCAGAATTTTTTGTCAAAGCGAAAACTCGTTTGGGAAAATGGAGCAAGCATCCCACTTTTGGGTACAGAAGTTCAAATGGTTTTAGATTCTGCGCATACTTACAGTCAGGTGGGGGGAGTATTAAGAAGTGCGGATGGAAATTGTGTAGATAATATTCTTGAATTACGCGAGGGTGCCAAACTATATTTGGGACTGCCACTGAGCGCGCACCCCACGCAAATCCAAGATGCTGTTCAAGCGTGGTTGATGCGCCAAGCAAAGATATTATTTGCAATTCGTTTAGATCATTTTGCTCCACAGTTGGGGGTTCAGTGGACAAAGTTATCCTTAAGTAGTGCTGCTACGCGCTGGGGAAGCGCGGGATCAGATGGATCAATTCGTTTAAATTGGCGACTGATACATTTTAAGTTGGACGTTATTGACTATGTGGTTGTTCACGAATTGAGCCACCTAAGGGTTATGGATCATAGCCCTAGATTTTGGGATACTGTTAAAGAAGTCGTACCTGATTTCAAGGAGCGACGAGCAGCACTCAGTGACAAGACGGCTCCACTGTGGTCGTAGTGGGTGTATGAAAGAAAATCGGAAAGTGGGCCCCTCGTCATGCGGTCAACCTGAGAAGAGATTAATCAATTCCTTAAGTGATGTTTACTAAAGATCATTTAACAATCTAGCAAAAAAATTGAATACACACCTTAAACATTTATTTGACAACAACGTTTCCTGGGCGGCGCGAATGGAGCTTAATCGCCCCGGGTTTTTTGAACATTTAGCCAAGCAACAGTCACCCAAATATCTTTGGATCGGATGCTCAGACTCTAGAGTCCCTGCCAATGAAATAGTGGGACTAGATCCGGGTGAGATTTTCGTTCACAGAAACGTCGCAAACGTAGTGGTTCACTCTGATTTAAATGCATTATCTGTGATTCAGTTTGCAGTGGAGCATCTGAGAGTGGAACATATTATGGTTGTGGGTCATTATGGGTGCGGGGGTGTAATTGCAGCTGCAAGGGGACTTCGCATTGGACTTGCTGATAATTGGTTGCGCCATGTACAAGATGTTCATCTCAGACACCGTAAGCGACTCAATCACTTACCTCAAGAGGAATTAGAGAGAGTCTTATGCGAAATGAATGTCATAGAGCAAGTTGGAAACGTCGCTTTGTCAAATGTATTGCAAGATGCTTGGTCTAGGGATCAAAAAATTGTTGTCCATGGTTTAATTTATGGACTCCAAGACGGATTGATAAAAGATTTGAACGTCAGTATGTCGGCGCCATCCCAAGTTGTAGATGTATTTAGAGCTGCATTTAAACGCTATCCAATAGGCGTTTAGTGCATTTGTAATCCAGCCAATCTATTTAGATAAGCCCAACAGGATATGGAAACTTGTGTTTGATGCAATACTTTTTGATTGTGACGGTGTTCTGGTCGATAGTGAGCCGATTACACTTGCAGTATTAACTCAGAGTCTAAATGAGGCCGGTTGGGCAATCACACTAGCAGAATGTACAGCGCACTTCCTGGGTAGAGCAGTCAAGGATCAAGCTAAATTATTTCTAGAGATGACGGGACAGTCGTTGACGGATGCTTGGCTAATAAAATTTAGAGAGGCAAGAGATAAAGCATTAAGTGCTCAACTAAAAGTAATTCCGGGAGTCCACGAATTTGTTGAATTTGCACATAAAAGGTTTGATTCTAAAATTGCATGTGCCTCTGGGGCAGATAGGGTCAAAATTGAACTACAGCTTCGCAAAGTAGATTTAATTAAATGGTTCGAAGGACGAATATTTAGTGGTCACGAAATGCCTAGGACTAAACCCGCGCCAGACGTTTATTTAGCTGCGGCGATGCACTTAAACATAAAGCCCAAGTATTGCCTGGTCATAGAAGATACGCCCACGGGCGTTCAAGCCGGCGTCCAAGCCGGCGCTACAGTTTGGGCGTATCTTTCAGACACAAACGCGCAAAGAGTTCAAGCTTCGCAATTAATAGATGCGGGTGCGCAAAGAATATTTACGCATATAGATCAACTGCATCAACATTTGATGGATTGTTAAGAGAGTTTAATAATCTTTGCTTGGACTTTCTAAGGGTTTTCGATTGTTAATAGTCGTTAACCCTAACGCGCGAGTTTGATAATGATCAATCAAAACCAATTAGTACTTATCTTAGTGTTAAAGCATTCAAAAAGAGTGCATACTGTTAGGTAGTCATTGGGTTATCAGTGTTATATAAATCACACTAATAATCGAATGCAACTGTGTAAATATATTATGAGTGAGGGTACAAGTATGAGTGATCCAATTGTCGACAAAATTCAAAATCATCCAAAATATCATGAGCTCCAATCAAAGCGTAACAATTTTGGCTGGTTGCTATGCATATTGATGCTTATTGTTTATTACGGGTACATCGGGTTAATCGCCTTCAATAAACCATTTCTTGGACAACCTATAGGGGAGGGGGTAACAAGTCTGGGTATTCCAATTGGTATGGGAGTCATTTTGTTCACTATTTTGATCACAGGAATCTATGTCAATCGTGCGAACAGTGAATACGACGCATTAACGGCGGAAATATTAGAGGATGTTTCAAAATGAAATTAAAAACGCAAATCATCATATTGTTCTCCCTCCTTAGTGGGCTAGCATTTGCTGCCGGTGGGGATGTGGGTGAAACGGCTAAGCAATCTACTAACTGGACTGCGATCGTATTGTTCGTTACTTTCGTAGCCGCTACGCTGGGCATCACAAAATGGGCAGCAGCACGCACCCGCTCTGCCGCAGATTTTTATACTGCCGGAGGTAGTATTACTGGTTTCCAAAACGGGTTAGCTATAGCTGGTGACTATATGTCTGCAGCTTCCTTTTTAGGGATTACGGCAGCTGTTATGGCTAACGGATACGATGGATTAATTTACTCCATTGGTTTTTTGGTGGGTTGGCCCGTTATTACATTCTTAATGGCCGAGAGACTGCGTAATTTGGGTAAGTTCACATTCGCAGATGTAGCCGGATATCGCTTCCAGCCTGGTCCCATTAGAGCATTCGCTGCTTCGGGTACTTTGATTGTTGTAGCCTTTTATTTAATCGCTCAAATGGTTGGCGCTGGCCAATTGATCAAACTTTTGTTTGGGCTTGATTACTGGGTCGCAGTGGTCTTGGTTGGCGCCTTAATGATGGTCTACGTTATTTTTGGTGGAATGACCGCTACGACCTGGGTGCAAATTATCAAAGCATGTATGTTGCTGTCTGGCGTTACATTTATGGCCTTCATGGTTCTCGCTCAATTTAACTTTAGCCCAGAGGCGCTTTTTGCCAAGGGCGTTGAGGTGAAGACTGCAATTGCACAAGCTGGCGGGGCATCTCCAGAGGAAGCTGCAAAGAAGGGCCTGTCGATAATGTCGCCTGGTGGCTTTATCAAAGACCCTGTCTCTGCAATCTCATTTGGTATGGCGCTAATGTTTGGTACTGCCGGACTCCCGCACATATTGATGCGCTTTTTCACGGTACCTGATGCTAAACAAGCACGTAAATCAGTATTTTGGGCAACCACATGGATTGGCTACTTCTACATTCTGATCTTTATCATTGGATTCGGTGCAATGACTCTTGTACTGACTAATCCTGATTTGGCGGATGTCGCAAAAGGGGTGATTAAAGGGGGCGCTGGAACCGCTAACATGGCAGCTGTGTTGGTTGCGAAATCGGTTGGTGGAGATATTTTCTTTGGATTTATCTCAGCTGTCGCTTTCGCTACGATCTTGGCGGTTGTCGCAGGACTGACATTGTCAGGCGCCTCAGCTGTATCGCACGATTTATACGCAACCATATTTAAGGGCGGTAAAGCAAACAGTGCAGATGAACTTCGTGTTTCTAGAATAACTACGCTTGCACTGGGTGTCGTTGCAGTTACTCTGGGGATTGTGTTTGAGAAACAAAATATTGCTTTCATGGTTTCTCTAGCTTTCGCTGTAGCTGCCTCGGCAAACTTCCCCGTTCTCTTCATGTCAGTTCTATGGAAAGACTGTACAACGAAGGGAGCTGTTTTTGGTGGATTCTTGGGCCTGATCTCCTCAGTTGCTTTGACCGTTGTGTCTCCATCAGTTTGGGAGGCGACCCTTGGTAATCCGAAAGGGTCTGCTTGGTTCCCTTATGCTTCTCCAGCTTTGTTCTCTATGACTTTAGCGTTCTTAGGTATTTGGATTGTCTCTTTACTTGACAAAAGTGATAATGCTGCTAAAGAGAGGGATGCATTCCCAGCGCAACGCGTTCGTTCGGAAACTGGCTTTGGTGCATCAACAGGATCGGGACATTAATTTGTCAGCATAAGATAGGAAGCTAGGACGCACTAGCTCTTTCTTACTTTGCTTAAAAGGCCGACAATAAAGTCGGCCTTTTTTTATTGGTGTGTTGCTTGCTCGCTCAGACGCCTTTGGCTTTTGGTTAGGAGGTATGAACAAGTTCATGTAGCTTGACAAAAGCTAGTGCTGCCATCTCTGCATCATTAAATGCATCGTGTCCATGGCGGCTAGGTAAATCAAGATCTTTCATAAGACTCACAAATCTTAGGTCAATATCGGCATTTGCGTACTGTTGGTAGGGGGGTAGCTGATTGAATTTGTAGTCATAGTACATGTTACAAACGTCAAGCTGCCTGTTTGGCAAATGAATTCCGAGAATGGGATATACGATTTTATTGATCATCGCAATATCAAATTCAGTGTAATACCCAACTAAAGGTCGACTGCCTATGAAGTGCAGGAACTCTTTGGCTGCAGTCTGAGAGTCTAAACCTTGCTCCAAATCACAGGTACGCAATCGGTGAACTCGTACACTTTGCGCTGAAAGTTCTTGCTTTGGTTTAATCAAAATTTCAAGACGTTCACTCGTTAGCAGGCTCTTATTTTTGATGGGTATTGCAGCAATCGAGATGATTTCATCTCTACGTACATCCAGGCCAGTGGTCTCACAGTCAATGGCAATCCATTCATTTTCTGGAGGATCTTCAAACAAAAATGTATAGTCATTGTCTTTCAGAAGATATTTTTGATACTCCCTTTTGAGTAATTTAAACCAACTTTGAATTGTTAACGGATTTTCCATCAGGACGCTAATATTTTGATGCCGTAGTGATTAAAAGGAGTCGAGTTTAAATTGCTGAATCAGTAAAGATTTGAAGCGGCGGATAACGTTAATTGTGTCTTTAAGTAAATCACGCTCTAAAGTTGAAAGCAAGTCTAAATCAACTCGTCCGGTGACTTCCTGGGCAGAATCCAGTTCGTTCAATCCTGACTTAAAGCGAAGCTCAATCAAAAGATGAAGACTTTGTTTTAGATCAAGTCCCATTTTTGCACTCAAATGACCGCCTTGCACCAATTCCTCTATACGTTCAACCGTACCCGTTTGGTAAATGCTATGCTTAAGAGCTAGACTGCGTACGCCGTGTACTAGGGGGAAAATGGCTTCACGTTTAATGCTAAAAGACTCCTGTTTAGAGGCAATCCCTAGAATTTTGTTCCACCAACCGGAATCGGATCCAAATGCATTTGACGCTGAGGCAAAACGAGAAAGCATGGCGTCGTTGTCCGTAGTAAATTGCATTTGACTTTGCCTAACTTGCATCAGTAATCCTGCGTCCCCACAAACTGCGTCTGCATCCATAAAAATTGCTAGATTCATAAGTCGCGCAGGTGTTGGCATGATAAACCACTCCCGGATACGCTTACTAAAGTCACTTGTCGTCATGCGCCACTGGGGATTGGACAGCATAATTTGGCCAGGACACGGGGGGTAACCAAAATCAATCAGCGCATTTGACAGACGCTCTGTAAGTGCCTGTAAATTCGCTGGCGCAAGGTATCCATCGCGCAAAATAAGACCGTTATCTTGATCAGTTTTGAGGAGTTGTTCTCCGCGTCCCTCACTGCCCATGACAAAAAGACAACTGTTCGCTATTAAATCTGCTGGAGCAATTAAAGTCCATGTTTGCTCGATTAATCTGGCATTTAATTCCTGAACAAGTCCGCATATCAAATGAATTTTAGAACCACTTTTGTACAAGGTACTCATCATGATGGATATTTTGCATGCGGCTTTTTTTAGAGTTTCTAAATCCTTTGCCTCCTCAATTAAGGTACTTATGAGGTAAGAGTGATTGGAGAGAAAACTAAATAAATCCAACGACTCTAAAACCCCGAATATTCTCCCCTCCTCTTGGACAACGAGTCGGTGGATACGGTGTTTTAGCATCATCGCAAGCGCGTCTCCCACCAAACCAGACGGCTTGATGGATATAAGGTTAAAGCGGGCAAAGTCAATAATTTTTAGAGATTGGAATTGCTCTGGGTTGGAGAGGATCGCTCGCTGCAGATCGTTTGAGGAGAACATCCCCACGTGGTTAGGCTCATAAACGTATTCTTGATCAGTCATTTCGTCTGCACCGGTTACGCTCGCGGAGCGATGAACCAAGACGCTAGAGATTCGGTGCTGATTAAAGATTTTGACAACATCTAAAATCGTGGCTTTACTGGATACGAAGTGAGCGGGTCTCAGAAAGGATTCGTCCACCCGAGTGAGTGTGAGGGACTGCATTTGATGCTCATCCGCTCTATTGGATAGGACATTTAATTTTTGTCCTAAATCGGAGAAAAGTAGGGCCCCAAAACTAATATTTGATGCGATCAGGTCGCTCACAGTTTGGCGACCCAGTTGGTAGGCTACAACTTCTTGAGCCGCGAGGAATTTGCTGCTGGACTTACCGGCAACTAGACCCCTGCCATCAAAACAATCGTCAACGTCGTAAGTTGCAATTATTTCATTGTCCTCCATCTGTACCACGCGTCCCTTGATAATTACGAAAAGATGACTTGGAGGTTCTCCTACATCGAGGATGATGGTATTTTTAGGAAAGTAAACTACATCAACTTTAGCCCTAACTCGTGCCTGCTCCTCTTTGCTTAAACAATCAAAGGGGGAGGATTGGAAGTTAAATGCGTTTGGCATAGAAACAGGGCTAATTAATCCGCAGAATGACAAGGGGCGCTTGTGATGCCTATTCTTTTAATAAGATTGTTCCATACTTGCAGTTGATGGCGAGGACTGAAACTCGCCCAACCCGCAATCTCGTCAATCCTGCGAAAACAACCTGTACAGATATTTTCTTCATTAGTAAGGCAAATGCTCACGCAAGGGGAGGGAAGGGGCCCGCTAGCATCCATCTTGGAGACCAATAGCCATCGTTTTAAGATGATCTGCCTGTGAATGGACAATTCAGCAGTGTCTTGAGACGCTTGGGCTTGTTGTTTGTCTTGCCCCGCTCTCTTTGCTGGGTTGTCAGATCCATCAGATTGTGCAGGAATGATATTTATGTCCACTGGGGGCGTCCTTGGAGCTCAGTAATTAGTCAAAGTATCGCATGCCTTGTGGTTAATAAGTCATTTTGACCCCAGAAAAGAATTGTCTTCTAACCTGCCTAGAATGTATGTTTTCTTCAAACACACACAGCATCTATGGACGACGGTATTATCAAGATCACAGGCGCTCGCCAACATAACCTGAAAAACTTAGATGTTCATATTAGAACGGGTGAATTAACGGTTGTTACCGGCCCAAGCGGATCGGGTAAATCCAGTTTGGTATTTGATACCCTTTACGCCGAAGGCCAGCGAAGGTACGTAGAAACCTTCAGTGCATACGCGCGTCAATTTCTCGACCGAATGGATCGTCCAGCCGTTGACAAAGTCGAAGGTGTACCGCCAGCGATCGCTATTGATCAAACGAATCCAGTGCGAAGTTCACGCTCAACCGTTGGAACAATGACCGAGCTGAATGATCATTTGAAATTATTGTTTGCTAGGGCCGCTCAGCTCTTTGATCGTAAAACAGCTCAAGCTGTCAAGTTGGATAACTCGCAAACCATATTCGAAGAAGTAACAAGAAGAGTTGAAAATCTCGGCACAGATCCAAGGCTGTATTTTACTTTTCCAATTGAACTCCCCAGCTCCGCTACGCAAGAAGAAATTGAGCAATGGCTTAGCGCGAGTGGATTTACCAAAGTTCAGGGGCAAAGAGAGGTGGCAACGCCAACTGGGCCACGCAAAGTATTGGACGTGGTTGCCGACCGGTTTAGGTTAGGCTCGGTAGAGCAAGTGCGGGTGCTTGAGGCTATTGAGACAGCAATTAAACGGGGTTCAGGCAGACTTAATATTTATGTTGATTCGTCTGAGATGTCTGCGAATTCGCCTGCTGGCGCGGGCTCAGACATTTGGCGATTTTCAACGGGATTGCATTGTCCAGATAGTGATTTATCCTACAGCGCACCCACCCCTTCTATGTTCTCCTTTAACTCACCCGTCGGTGCTTGTGAGACTTGTAGGGGATTTGGTCGCGTGATTGGAGTTGACTATGGATTAGTTATTCCAAACGACAAATTAACACTGCGATCTGGGGCTATTAAAACCATTCAGACTCCAGCATGGGCCGAGGCGCAGGATGACTTAATGCGACACGCTGAAAAAGAAGGCATCCCTCGTGATACCCCCTGGTACAAACTCTCCCCGTCTCAAAGAGATTGGGTCATTAATGGCTCCTCTGAGTGGAACGGAAAGTGGAACCAGAAATGGTTTGGTATTAAGCGTTTCTTTGAATACTTGGAGACAAAATCTTATAAGATGCACATAAGGGTGCTCCTATCAAAATACAGAAGCTATACGCCTTGTCACATATGCTCGGGTTCTAGACTAAAGACAGAGAGCTTGCTCTGGAGAATCGGCAGTACGCAAAGTGTCAAAAGCGCTGGCTTACAAGTAGGGCGTTTCAAACCCGCAGGCGTTGACTGGACGGATGAGCAGTTGGGGGCACTTCCAGGTCTCACACTCCACGACCTAATGCTCCTGCCTATTGATCGACTCCGTGTTTTCTTTGACGCAATGGCGCAAGACAATTCTCTTGTTATTCACGACAGTGCAGAGCGGCAAGCGCTTCTTATGCTGTTTGATGAAATTAGAACCCGTCTGCGCTACCTGTGTGATGTTGGATTAGGTTATTTGACCCTGGACCGTCAAAGCAGGACGCTCTCTGGCGGGGAGGTGCAGCGCATTAATTTGACTACGGCCCTTGGCACCTCCTTGGTGAACACCCTATTTGTGCTTGATGAGCCCAGTATTGGTTTGCATCCACGAGATATGGGACGTATCACACAAGCCATGCAGCGCTTAAAGAATGCTGGAAACACTTTGGTCGTTGTCGAACACGATCCAGCTGTGATGCTTGCCGCGGACCGAATCATTGATATGGGCCCGGGGCCAGGCGAGCGAGGTGGACAAATTGTCTTTGATGGGACCCCGGCTCAAATAAGAGGTGCCGACACCTTAACCGGGGCGTATTTAGGGGGGCGAAAATCTGTTGGACTAGGGCTGACGAGGTTGGTCAGAGACTCTACTCCCAGGTTAATTCTTGAAGGGGCTAGCGAGCATAACTTAAAAAGCATATCAGTGGAGTTCCCCCTTGAGCGGTTGGTTTGTATCACAGGAGTCAGCGGCTCCGGTAAATCAACCCTTATTCAAGATATTTTGGCGCCTACTTTGCTCAGGCATTTTGGCCGCGCAACAGAGACGCCTGGCGCGCATACAAGACTTCTGGGGGCTGATCATTTGGCGGATGTGGTCTTTGTTGATCAATCGCCCATTGGCAAAACAGCGCGATCCAACCCCGTTAGTTATGTAGGGGCTTGGGATGCGCTGAGGGAGATATTTGCCAATGCAACGCTCTCCAAACAACGGGGGTACACAGCAAGCAAGTTTAGTTTTAACGGGGGAGACGGGAGATGTCCAACCTGCGGAGGTTCTGGGTTTGAACACGTTGAGATGCAGTTCCTGAGCGATGTGTACTTGCGCTGCCCCGATTGCAACGGCAAACGCTACAGACCAGAAATTTTAGAGATTAATATCGAGAGGCGTGATGTCCTTTCCGGCGAATTGGTTTATTTAAATGTGGCTGATGTGTTGGAGTTGACCGTGAGTCAAGCGGTATCACTTTTTGCAAAAGATAGGGAAGTGCTTCGGACCCTGCAGCCCATTGTGGATGTGGGACTTGAGTATGTTCGTTTGGGGCAACCCGTGCCCACACTCAGCGGAGGAGAGGCGCAGAGGTTGAAACTTGCTGGCTATTTGGCACAAGCAACTAAATCCGCAAGCCAGAGTAAACAAAAACTCGCTCGCAAGGGGACCTTGTTTTTGTTTGATGAGCCGACGACGGGACTGCATTTTGATGATATTGCAAAACTAATGCGAGCTATGCGAAGACTTCTTGAGGGCGGAGATTCTTTGATCGTCATTGAGCACAACTTAGACGTCATTCGCTCTAGCGATTGGATCATAGACTTAGGACCCGAGGGGGGCGATGCAGGTGGCGAATTGGTGGCTGAGGGGTCCCCAGATGATTTGCGGCGCCACAAGCGCTCACACACTGGCGCTGCCCTTAGAGAGTACGACGAATCGCTCGTTGGGCAAGTGTTTCCGCTTAATTCCGATCTCGTTCGAACACAAACAAACCATTCTGCATTGTTAACTTACAAAGAAAGTGAAACAGTGGTGAATCCGAACATTCAAATCATTCATGCGCGGGAACACAATTTAAAGAATCTAAGTGTAGATATACCTAGGCAAAAATTTAACGTCATCACAGGCGTCAGCGGTTCTGGAAAGTCTACTCTTGCATTTGATATTTTATTTAACGAAGGGCAAAGAAGATATTTGGAGAGTTTGAACGCTTATGCAAGAAGCATTGTTCAACCAGCTGGAAGACCTGAGGTAGACGCTGTTTACGGTATTCCACCTACGGTTGCAATCGAACAAAGGTTATCAAGAGGAGGCAGAAAGTCAACCGTTGGCACAACCACCGAAGTCTGGCATTTCCTAAGATTGCTCTTTGTAAAGCTGGGCACTCAACACTGTATCCACGATATGGCAAGCGTTGAGCCTCAAAGTGTTGAGAGGATTGCGGCGCATTTAATGCGCGAATTTAAGGGTCAATTAATCGGTGTTTTATCGCCACTCGTTGTCAACAGAAAAGGTGTTTACACCGAATGGGCCGATTGGGCTAAGGTGAGGGGCTATACGCATTTGAGGGTGGACGGAGAGTTCTTGCCAACACAAAACTTCCCCCGTATTGACCGGTTTAAAGAGCATACGATTGAGTTGCCGGTTCTTAGTTTGGTAGTTGGTGCAGCAACTGAGAAAGAGCTTCGACAAGCACTTCTCACGGCGCTCGAGCACGGCAAGGGAGTCCTAAGCGTATTGAGTGATTTAGGTGGATTGGGGGGCGCGATGCAGGGTAAGCGCTCGACTGCTGGGGTTGGACGACATCACACCTACTCCATTCGACGCGCATGCCCAGTTTGTAGCACCTCCTATATGGAGCTAGATCCTAGACTTTTTTCTTATAACAGCAAGCACGGTTGGTGTACAGAGTGTGTGGGGACAGGCCTAAAATTGTCAAAGGAACAGCGCAAGGCACTTGACGAAACGTTGCAAGATGATCAAAAGGGACGCGAGCAAAGCTTCGCTGAACCCGAGGTTGAGGACATCAGTGATCAACCTTGTCCAAGTTGCGACGGTTCGCGTTTAAATCCAATTGCTAGGCATGTAAGGTTTCAAAATGTTGCTATAACTGATTTGGCAAAACTAAGCGTAGGCCATTTGCGAGCTTGGGTTAGGGCGTTAAAGCTGACAGGGCGTGACGCAGAAGTTGCGAGAGACTTGGTGCCTGAGATAGCCAGTCGATTGGAATTCTTGGAAAAAGTAGGTCTAGGATATTTAACGCTAGACCGGGGCGCGCCCACGCTTAGCGGGGGCGAGGCTCAACGCATTAGACTTGCGGCCCAGTTGGGTAGTAATTTGCAAGGTGTATGTTATGTATTGGATGAGCCAACCATAGGCTTACATGCCAGGGATAATCAAATTCTCATATCAGCTTTAAGAGATCTGAGTTCAAAGGGGAATACTTTGGTTGTGGTTGAGCACGACGAGGAGACGATTCGAGCGGCTGACCACATTATTGACATCGGACCTAGTGCGGGTAAGCGGGGCGGTAATTTAGTTGCACAGGGAGACGCCACCGATATAGCTGATTCCACAGACTCACAAACGGGACGATATTTAAGAGACGCAATGCGTCATCCCTTTCAACTGAGGCGCACCGTCAAAGTGTTGAGCGCGCAGGCAATGAGCACACAAATGTACGCGCTGGCGAAAGAAGTTAGTGGTAAGCGCGACAAGTCCGTTAAAACCGCTAAAACAAAGGCACAAGTTAGGGCTGACAAGGCGTATCAATTGGCAACGCTTAGCGCAGGATTTAATGCCCCGCAAGGCAGCGCCGAAGTCGCTCAGTGGTTGAGTATCAAAGGTGCAAATTTACACAATCTTAAAAATGTGAATGTCAACATCCCACTCAGACGCTTGGTCGCTATAACCGGGGTGAGTGGATCGGGTAAGTCGACATTAGCCCGGGATGTTTTGCTCGCTAACGTGCAGGCAGCCGTCAATCGTAAAAGTGCTCAGGAATGGCACGGATGCGCGACCCTTGAGGGTTGGGAACAAATTGACAGGGTGCTAGAGGTAGACCAAACCCCCATTGGGAAGACGCCTAGATCTTGTCCGGCCACATACATAGGATTTTGGGATACGGTTAGGAAATTGTTCGCTGATACGCTTGAAGCGAAAGCAAGAGGCTACGCAGCGGGGCGCTTTAGTTTCAATACGGGTGAGGGGCGTTGTCCGGGCTGTGAGGGGCAAGGGATGAGGACTATTGAAATGAGTTTCTTGCCAGACGTTAAAGTGTTGTGTGAAGTTTGCAAAGGGGCCCGGTTTAATCCTGAAACTTTAACCGTGAGTTGGCGTGGTAAAAGTATTGGTGATGTGCTGGCAATGGAGGTTGATGAAGCGGTTGAATTCTTTGCGTCAATGCCTGCAATTTCCCATCCACTTCAGCTTCTCAAGGATGTAGGTCTTGGGTATTTGACTCTGGGTCAACCATCACCCACGCTCAGTGGAGGCGAGGCGCAGAGAATCAAACTCGTGACTGAACTCTCAAAGGTTCGGGATGACATTACACGACGAGGTCAAAAAGCGCCACACACTCTTTATGTGCTTGATGAGCCTACGGTGGGACTGCACATGGCTGACGTTGACAAGCTTATCCGTGTATTGCACCGCCTTGTTGATTCAAAACATAGTGTCCTTGTCATCGAGCATGATTTGGATTTGATCGCAGAGGCCGATTGGATAATTGATCTCGGTCCAGAAGGTGGTGACGGGGGAGGACAGGTGGTTATGTCCAATTCGCCAGAGGAGTGCGTCAAATTCAAAACCCATACTAGCAATGCTCTAGCGCCCGTACTGGCCCGGGGCGTTGGCTACAAGGTGTGATGCAATGTTTGTGTCAAGCAGAGACCACCCATACACTGGGGTTAAGTTGAGGCGTCCTGTAGTGCGAGTCCTGCGTGTTCACGCAAGGGATGGAATTCAATTTTTGGAAACCGTTCCTGTGCTAAGCGTACATCATATGGAGAGGTGCAAAGGTAGGCAAGCGTATTTGCTGCGTCTAAGGCCATGCGCTGAGGGTAGGCGTTGATGAATTCTTTTAGCTCCCCATCCGTTTGCGCTGTAATCCATCGAGCCCCGGTGTATTGACAGGATTCGAGTTTGACATCGCAGTCATACTCTGCTTTGAGACGGTGTTGAACGACCTCAAATTGAAGCGCACCAATGGCGCCCAATAACATTGACCCGCCCGCTTCGGGACGAAAGACTTGGATGGCACCTTCCTCGCCCAGTTGCGCCAACCCAGTTTGGAGCTGCTTGGTGCGTAGCGGGTTTTTAAGAATAACTGTCATAAAAAGCTCGGGAGCAAAGAAGGGAAGCCCCGTGTATTGCAAAGCTATACCGTCGGTAATGGTGTCCCCAAGTTGTACCCCACCGTGTGTTGTAAACCCTATGATGTCGCCAGCATAGGCCTCCTCCACTGCCTCTCTTCGTTGCGATAAAAAAGTAACTACTGATGTGGGGCGCAACTCTTTGGATGAGCGCTGAACTTTGAGCTTCATGCCGGGCACATACTTACCCGATGCAACTCGTACAAAAGCGATTCGGTCGCGGTGTGAAGGGTCCATATTGGCCTGGACTTTAAAGACAACGCCTGAGAAATGTTCATCCTGTGGTTGGATCTCTTTGATGACGGGTACGTTGTTGACGATCAGCGAGCTAACGCGCGGTCGGGGCGGAGGAGCCAGGTCCACCAACGCATCCAAAATCTCCATCACACCAAAGTTATTCACGCCTGATCCAAAAAAAACGGGTGTTTGTTTGCCCGCTAAAAAGGCCTCTAAATTGAAGGCGGGGGAGGCGCCAGTAGCGAGCTCCATGCTCTCAACCGAGGCGTCCCAAGTATCTTTAAAACGAGCTCTAAGTGCGTCTATATCTTTTAGTGGCAGTGCCTCAAAGTCTTCTGGCCTGCGCTCGCTACCTGATTCGAAAACGGTCATCGTGTCGTTTCGCAGATTTAAAATCCCAGAGAATTGCTTGCCCTGTCCTACCGGCCATGTCATCGGAGTGCAAGGCATGCCCAGTTCGCGCTCAACCTCATCTAGCAGATCCAGTGGGTCTCTCACCTCTCGATCCATTTTGTTAATGAACGTCAAGATAGGGGTGTTTCTTTGTCGACAAACTTCAATTAAGCGACGAGTTTGTGCCTCCACACCATTCGCCGCATCGATCACCATCAGCGCAGAATCTACTGCGGTCAAAACACGATACGTGTCCTCGCTGAAGTCTTTGTGGCCTGGGGTATCCAATAAATTAATAACATGGTCTCTGTAGAGCATTTGCATGACAGAACTGGCAACCGAGATACCCCGTTGCTTCTCAATCTCCATCCAATCACTTGTCGCATGCCTAGAGGCTTTTCGGGCTTTAACGGAGCCAGCAATTTGAATAGCGCCGGAGAACAGCAAAAGCTTTTCGGTGAGCGTTGTCTTTCCCGCGTCCGGGTGGGAGATGATGGCAAAGGTGCGTCTGCGACGGACTTCTTGAGAAACGGTAGTCATAATTAAATTTAAAGCTAACCTCAGATGATAACTGGTGAAGGTGAGTCACAAGTGGTTGATCGGAATGAGCACTTGGAAAGTGGAGCCTTTGGATTGCTCAGGCGTATCAGTTGTGCTACTTAGAACCCTGATTTTCCAACCGCTAGCGTTGGCTATGCTTTTGACTATAGCCAACCCGAGACCGTTACTGGAGGAGAGTCCAAAATTTGTTTCCGCTTGACTGACTAGCGCAGATGTATAAAAAGGCTCAAATATTTTGTTTAATTCCGATTTGGATATCCCCAGTCCAGTGTCAGTGACGCTTAGGGTGATCACATCATCGGCAGACGATTTGATTTGAATCTTAATCTCGCCCTTTTGAGTATATTTTATTGCGTTGGAGACCAGGTTAACAATGACTTGTCTAAGGCGTTCAGCATCTAAATTAACACACTGAGGCGTATTAGGATCTGCGTGAAAACTCAAACAAAGCCCTTTCTCTTTTGCAATCACTTTGTAAGCGTTAAAGACAGAGGAAGCAACTTCGGTGATGTTCGTTAAAGACGGGGTGATCAAAAAGGAGCCCGAGCGAACCTGAGCCCCGTCCAATATGTCGCTTACCATGCCCAGAAGTTGCTCACTGGCCTCTAAGGACGCATCAACGTGAACATCAAGGGATGCGGGAAGTTCATTGCTGCTTTTCATCAAGCTCAGTTGCATTCTGAGCGCAAACAAGGGGCTACGAAGCTCATGGCATATAAATGCAGTCCAAAGATCTTGTTGCCTTGCGCTTAGCTTTAATGCCTTAACCCTTTGAATGAGTCGCCAATTGGTAAGTGCAAAATAAATAAGAACGAGGAGGCCCAGTAAACAAAAAAATGCATAAATAAAAGCTTGGGTACTGAAGTGTTCAGGGTCTGTAGACAGCATGAAGGTGAATGTGTTGGTAATAGGCTGAAGTCAAGTCTAATTTAAGAGTTTTAAAAAAGACAGCATTGTTAATGAGTTAGCCATGTTTTTTAATGGTTTTGTGTTGGCAAATCCTGTTTTAGGGGTCAATATGCAAAGCTGTTGCGACATTAAGTCAGTTTGAGTTAAAATAACGCCCAATCCGAGGAGCGCTGCAGCCGAGTTCATTTCTTAGAACATTGGTGAGGCTCGGATCTTGATCCCCAACTGCGCTCACCCACTGATAAATGTGAGGTGAGCCTCCAAAAGTGCTTTATTGCAACTCGCTCACATCCATCAGTGGTTATCAATATTGAATGGAGTTGAATAAATGAGTGCTGTTTTAAAACCCGTACATGCAACTGACTATGCAATTGCAGACATTGAATTAGCTGCTTGGGGCCGTAAGGAAATCAAAATTGCTGAGACCGAAATGCCTGGTCTGATGGCAATTCGCCAGGAATTCTCTAAGTCTCAGCCTCTAAAGGGTGCGCGCATTACAGGTTCTTTGCACATGACCATCCAAACTGCGGTTTTGGTTGAGACCTTGCAAGCCCTTGGTGCACAAGTTCGTTGGGCTTCTTGCAATATTTTCTCAACCCAGGATCACGCAGCATCTGCGTTAGTCGCCAATGGCACCCCCGTTTTTGCTTACAAAGGCGAGTCGTTGACAGATTACTGGGACTATACCCACGAAATTTTTGAATTCGGCGTGGCTGGTGCTAAAGGCGAAGGTCCCAACATGATTTTGGACGATGGTGGAGATGCAACGCTTCTCATGCACATTGGTCAAAGGGCTGAGAAAGATGCGAGCGTTATCAGCAACCCCCAAAGTGAAGAAGAAGTTTGCCTCTTCGCCTCTATCAAGGCTAAGCTAGCTAAAGATCCGACTTGGTACACCAGAAAGAGCGCAGAGATTATTGGCGTGACTGAGGAGACTACAACTGGTGTTCACCGTTTGAATGAGATGTCTGCGGCTGGCACGTTGCTCTTTAGGGCGATTAACGTAAATGACTCAGTGACGAAGAGCAAGTTTGATAACTTATACGGGTGCCGTGAGTCTTTGGTTGACGGTATCAAACGCGCAACCGATGTCATGATTGCAGGTAAGGTTGCAGTTGTGGCAGGCTACGGCGATGTGGGCAAAGGAAGTGCTCAGGCACTGCGCGCTTTGAGTGCACAAGTTTGGGTGACTGAAATTGATCCTATCAACGCGCTACAAGCCGCAATGGAAGGGTACAAAATTGTTACTATGGAATACGCCGCAGATAAGGCTGATATTTTCGTGACCGCTACCGGTAACAAGCACGTCATTACGCACGATCACATGCTCAAGATGAAGGACCAAGCGATCGTTTGTAATATTGGACACTTTGACAACGAGATCGATATTGTTGGTGTTGAGAAATACAAGTGGGAAGAAATCAAGCCCCAAGTTGACCATATCATCTTCCCCGACGGAAAGCGCATCATCATGCTAGCTAAGGGACGTTTGGTTAATTTGGGTTGCGGCACAGGCCATCCAAGCTTTGTAATGAGCAGTTCATTTGCAAATCAAACGATTGCACAAATTGAGCTCTTTACCCGTCCAAACGATTACAAAGTGGGCAAGGTTTATGTATTGCCTAAGCACTTAGACGAAAAAGTAGCGCGTTTGCACCTTGCGAAAGTCGGAGCAATGCTTACAGAGCTAAGCGATGAGCAAGCATCCTACATCGGTGTTTCTAAGAGCGGACCATACAAGCCAGATACTTACCGTTATTGATCACTACTTTTATAGTGCAACACCGAATTTTTGAGGTGTTTATGTGAAGGGGCCGAGTCTGGTGAGGCTTGGGCCCCTTTCTTTTGAGTGTTCGTTAAATGGTATTTGCAGATAGGTATTTCGCTTACTTTTGGAGCCCTGCGTTATGAGTCATATCAGTATTGAATTCTTTCCTCCCAAGACACCCGAAGGGGCTGAAAAGCTTCGTGAAGTGCGTAAAACTCTTTATAAATTAAAGCCCGAGTTTTGTTCAGTCACCTACGGGGCGGGAGGCGCAACCCAAGCAGGCACGTTTGCAACGGTCGCGGAAATCTTAAAGGAGGGTTTTGACGCTGCCTCGCATTTTTCCTGCATTGGGGCCAGTGCGACGAAAGTTCGCCTTGAATTGGAGGAACTCAAATCGATGGGGGTTAAACGACTGGTAGCTTTGAGGGGCGATTTGCCAAGCGGGTATGGGTTGGGCGGTGAGTTTCACTATGCAAGTGATTTGGTGAGATTCATTCGAGCCGAAATGGGGGACTATTTTCATATCGAAGTAGCCGCCTACCCTGAATTTCATCCCCAAGCAGTAAGTGTACAAAGCGATATCAACGCATTAGTTACTAAGGTTAGGGAAGGGGCGAATTCTGCGATTACGCAGTATTTTTACAACCAGGACTCTTACTTTCAATTTGTTGATGACGCTGTAGCGGCAGGTGTCAACATTCCGATCGTGCCCGGCATCATGCCGATCACAAGTGCCTCACAATTGATGAGATTCTCAGATGCTTGTGGTGCAGAGATACCGCGTTGGATCAGACAACGATTGCACTCCTTTGCAGATGATGTTGAGTCTATACGCGCTTTTGGAGTAGATGTGGTGTCACAGTTATGTTCCCAATTGCTAAAGGGCGGGGCGCCCGGACTTCATTTTTACAGTATGAACCAATCTAATGCTGTGATGCAGATAGCAAGTAACTTGAGTTTGTAATTTAGTTTGATGTGGTGGTTTTTGATTATTTGTATATTGTTTAATAGGATTTAAATTTTCAAGAATAGTTTTTGAAAATTGATAACTTTTCCGTGTTGGATGGACTGTCATAAAAAGTTTCAAAAAAGCTCAAAAAATTATTTATAATCCATGCGCGGGCTGTTAGCTCAGTGGTAGAGCAGAAGACACTTAATCTTTTGGTCGGAGTGTTCAAATCCTCCACAGCCCACCACATATATGAGTAGTAAATGTAAAAAGGGACCGAGTATTAAGTGCTCGGTCCCTTTTTGTTAAGTTAATAAATTCTAGCGAAGAGCTTTAAAGCGTCAACAGACCTTTAAATCCTAGCTCAAAACGCCCCCTTTAAAGGGTTTTAAGTTAGTATTCAATTCAGTAGCTTTATTAATCAAGCATACAAGGTTAAGATCAAAACATGTTCAGTTATAGACACGCCTACCACGCAGGAAACCATGCTGATGTGCTCAAGCACACGATACTGATCTCTATAGTTCAGTACATGGCACAAAAAGAGGTGGGTTTTACAGTGGTAGACACCCACGCAGGCGCTGGAATTTACAGACTAGACAGCGATGCGGCAGAGCTAAGCAAGGAGGCCGATGAGGGACTCAGGCAGTTGCTAAAAAGTGCAGCTGCTAAGGGTACAGAGTTAGAGGAAATGCTTGGCGAATACATTCAAGAGCTGGAACGGTTTAATCCCAGTGGCTCGCTCAAGATCTATCCCGGCTCTCCCATGATCGCCCACGATTATTTGAGAAGGCAAGATAAACTGAAACTCTTTGAGTTGCACCCCACAGACAGTCGAATGCTGGAAAAGCATATTGAGCAACTCAGGGCCGGGCGACAAATCAATTGTTATAAAGAAGACGGTTTCGAAGGTCTAAAGAAATTACTGCCTCCCCCCACTCGACGTGGATTGGTGTTAATGGATCCGAGTTATGAAATGAAGTCAGACTACGCAAGAGTGATTGGATGCATTCAAGACGGTTTAAGGCGTTTTGTTACTGGCACGTTTATGATTTGGTACCCAGTCATTGCAAGGCCCGAGGCCCACGACTTGCCAAGAAGGCTTAAAGCCCTCGCCCAAGAGGTTGGTAAACCTTGGCTTCACGCTACGCTTCGCATTAAATCGGGTCAAATGGGATCTCAACTTGATGTTCTTGGGACCAATAACTCTCCCAAGCGTCCCGGACTTGCCGCCTCTGGCGTGTTCATCATTAACCAACCCCATACCCTAAAGGATCAACTTAAAGTGAGCCTGCCCCAAATGGTGGATTTAATGGGGCAAGATGCGTTGGCCGGTTTTACGCTCGAGTCAGGTGTCTAGAGCCCTAAAGTTAACCGTAATTGCTTAAAAGCAACAGTATGGGGATTTGGGTTATAATGGAAGGCTTCGCAGCGAAAAAGTGGCCCCGCGGCGTAAGATATCTCCCCACCTAAGAGGTTCTCATCAGAAGAACACCGACCGTGGAAAAGGGCCCAAACAACCCACTCAAGGATAGAAATATGTCAACGTTCAGCGCAAAACCCGCTGACGTGAAGCATGAGTGGTTTGTGATTGACGCCACCGATAAGGTGCTCGGACGAGTTGCCAGCGAAGCAGCTCTCCGTTTACGCGGCAAACACAAGGCCATTTATACGCCTCACGTCGATACTGGCGACTTCATTGTCGTCATCAACGCCTCCAAAATCCGTGTCACTGGCAATAAAGCCTTAGACAAGGTGTATTACCGTCATTCGGGATACCCTGGTGGAATTTATGGCACAACATTCCGAGACATGCAAGCGAAGCACCCAGGTCGCGCGCTTGAGAAAGCCGTTAAGGGAATGCTCCCTAAAGGTCCTCTTGGATATGCCATGATCAAGAAGCTGAAAGTCTACGGAGGAACAGAACATCCTCATAGCGCTCAGCAGCCCAAAGTTTTGGAAATCTGAGGAGCCACGTATGATTGGTGAATGGAACAACGGAACCGGACGACGCAAATCAAGCGTCGCACGCGTATTTATTAAAAAAGGTACTGGTGTCATTACTATTAACGGTAAAGACATCGCTGAGTATTTTGGTCGTCAAACTTCGATCATGATCTCTAGACAGCCACTCGAGTTGACTGGTAACGGTCAAACATTTGACATCCAGGTCAATGTTCATGGTGGCGGTGAGTCAGGTCAAGCAGGTGCAGTTCGTCACGGCATTACACGTGCATTGATTGACTACGATGCAACCCTCAAGCCCTCATTGTCTGCGGCTGGGTTTGTAACCCGTGACGCCAGGGAAGTTGAGCGTAAAAAGGTTGGTTTGCACTCTGCGCGTCGCCGCAAGCAGTTCAGCAAGCGTTAAAATCACTTTTGCGCCTTCAAAGAAGCCGCGTGCATGGTTTACACCTGCTACGCGGCTTTTTATTTATGTCGCAAAATGTTTCGTCAAGTCCCCTGAGTCATTAAGACTTTCTAGCTTAAAGACCGCACTGTTAGTATTGTTGACCAAAATACGTTAGTATTACGAAAATAGACAGTTGTATGAGGAGTTATACATGAGCGCCGTAGCTGAAAATATTGAAACACAAATGCCCGATCCCATTATCTTTACGGATAGTGCTGCTGCCAAGGTGGCTGATTTAATTGCTGAGGAAGGCAATCCAGATTTGAAATTGCGCGTCTTTGTTCAAGGCGGGGGATGTTCTGGCTTTCAGTATGGGTTCACGTTTGATGAAGTGGTCAACGAAGACGACACCACTATGTCTAAAAACGGTGTTTCCTTGTTAGTTGATGCTATGAGTTATCAATATTTGATTGGCGCTGAGATTGACTATAAAGAGGATCTTCAAGGGGCTCAGTTTGTGATTAAAAACCCAAATGCCACATCTACCTGTGGGTGTGGCTCTTCATTTTCCGCCTAACACTGCCTGGTTTCGATTTAGACCTGGTAAATACAACCCAATATACGGGCGCCTTGTGCGCCCGTTACACTTTGTAAGCTAGCAGTCTCCCCCCTGATGCAGCGCCTAGCAAGCCAAGCGAACGCAGCAGCCTCCACTTGAAGCGGAGGGAGCCCGTATTCAGAGGTTGAGGAAACGGCCATATTCGGTAACGCCTCATTGAATAAATTCATTACGTATTCGTTAAGTGCCCCCCCTCCACAAACAATTAGACGAGAAGCAGTGTTTGCATACCTTTTGATATCGTTAACGCAGGATTGCACGGTAAGCATTGCAAGGGTCGCTTGAATATCGACGGCTCTTATGTCAGAGAGTTCGGAGTTTTGGTTAGAGAGTTTATTTAGGTGTTCCTCTAGCCAATTCATATTAAACAAGTCGCGACCTGTGCTCTTTGGCGCAGGGGCTTCAAAGTAAGAAGCCTGCATAAGAAGGCTAAGCAAGGGCTTTATAACAGTCCCTTGGGCCGCCCACGAGCCCTTGTCGTCATAAGATTGCCCCGTGTGCTTGAAACACCATTCATCCATTAAGCAGTTAGCAGGACCACAGTCAAAGCCTATAACCTCACGGGCACTTTCGATTGCAGATGGAACAACACTTAGATTTGAGATTCCACCTAAATTTAAAATACAAACGGTTGAGTTTTTGTCTTGAAATAAATTTTTGTGAAATGCAGGAACAAGGGGTGCTCCTTGCCCACCAGCAGCTACATCGCGGGCGCGAAAGTCAGCGCAAACCTGAATGCCAGATAGCTCGGCTAGTAGTGCGGGGTTATTCAACTGTATGGTGTAGCCCGTCCCGTCAAAGGCTCCTGGGCGGTGTCTAACAGTTTGTCCGTGGGCTCCGACAGCAGATATGTCAAGTGGGCCAAGTCCGGTTTGATTAAGCAAAGCGAGACAGACCTTGGCGTAAATATGGGCCAGTTCATTTGCACACAAACTGGCTCGGTGCAACTCGTTATCACCCGGAAGGTTTAAGGAAAGTAAATCAGTTTTGAAGGGTTGAGGAAAAGACGCGCTTTGATGCGCGAGCACCTCCAATCCTTTTGAAAAATCAACCAAAACACCATCCACACCGTCCAAAGACGTGCCGGACATGAGTCCAATAAAAAGCTCTTTCATTCAGTCCTGTAGATCATTGATTGCTGTAGCTGAATCAATTAAGTGGCTCAAGTAAAGATTTGGTTACTGTGCAAGCGAGATATGGTCATCTTCTGCACTAGTGCGACTGATTTGGGTACGAATGGCATTCGCTTGTTGATTAAATTCTGCAAGTGCAGTTTTTGATAAAACAATCGGAACACTTTGGCGAGCAATGCTAGTGGGATCTTTGTATTGATCATTGATTCGAAATTCAAAATGCAAGTGCGGACCGGTAGCCCAGCCCGTTTCTCCAACTGTCCCTATTATCTGGCCTTGGTCAACTGATTGAGCAGTTCGAACATTGATCTGATTCAGATGAGCGTAGACCGTGGTCTGCGAATTGCCGTGATCTACAAATACGACATTACCTAGTCCATTCATCCAGCCAGCACTCCTAACCACTCCTTTACCTACAGTATGAACTGCAGTTCCAGTAGGGGCGGCGTAGTCGATGCCTTTGTGGGCTTTCCAAGTTTGCAAGATAGGATGAAACCGCATTTTATAGCCACTCGTGATCCTAGAGAATTTGAGCGGAGCTGCAAGGTAGGTGCGTTTTAAACTTTGGCCTTTAAGATTAAAGTAGTTACCCTCTTTGGAGCCGGTTTCTTGAAAAAACATAGCTTGATGAGTAACACCATTGTTGACAAACTCAGCAGCAATAATTTTGCCGTAACCCATTGGCTCGCCATCAGCGTCTAATGCCTCATACAAAATCGTGAAATGGTCGCCTTTGTGAATACTGTGGTGAAAATCAATTTCCCCACCAAAAATATCAGCCATTTGCGCAGCAACTAAGTCCGGGACGCGCGCCGCATCTGTTGCAGCAAATAGGGAGGTCTGAATGCGCCCTGTCGCCGATCTGACCGAAGCATGGAGTGGATGCGTTTGGAGTTGTAATTCCAAAGCATTGGTGCCAGGAGTTGCCGCGTAAGACTCAGGCTCTATAGATGTGCTTTTTCTAAATAATTCAAGCTCGATGTAGCTATTGTCATTTTGAGCCCATAAAACCTTCAGCGACAAGATCCGGTTTTGTTCATCAACCTCTGCGCGGATAGGGCGTCCAGATTTACCAAGTAAATTTCGGCGAAGTTGTGAATTTGACCTGATGAACTTCGCCGCCTCTTGGTCATCTACGTTCAATCTTTGAAATAGACTCTCCACAGTATCGCTTGAACGACTCGTGTCCGAGCGGTATAAGCGCATGCCCATCTTCCAATTCAGCACAGATTGGAGCTGGGTTGCGTAGCCAGGAGGCGTCAGGAGTTCTTGCAATTCGCGTTCTTGAACGGCCTGTTTAGACGCGGTTAAATTGGAGAGTGCAAATGTTGCCCCTCCAGCCAACAAGAGTAGCGTCGCTACCCCGTACATGAGGCGGTGGGAGAGCAAATAAGCGATGACGTTGTGTCGCCTTAAATGGGGGTCAATAAGGTGACTTTTAGAGCTCGAAGGGGCTATGCGGTTAAACAAGGCAAGAATAGGTCAGAATGTATAAATGGATGAGGCGTCAAAAGCTAACCTTAAAGGGTATGTTTTTGACGCTCAGGGATATTAGAATCAAAGCTATCAGCAGATGTAAAGCAAAAACGGGGCAGATTCCTGTTTTTTTGCATTTCAAACCCTTCACTTTTTTACAGCGCTAAGTATACCTTTGATCCGGTCTATTTGCCATTTTATGTTAGTTGCTAGGTGTAAATTATCCATATGAATCAAAAGCATACAGTTAATTCTTCAATTTTAGATGGGTCTGCTAAAAGGGAAGATCCCCTGCCAGATTCGGTCTTAGAAGCGTTAAGCGTGACTCAAAAAGGGTGCGATGAACTTATTCCTGCAAAAGAATGGGCAACTAAATTATTGCGCGCTCACAAAAGCGGTGTCCCACTAAGAATCAAATTAGGTCTAGACCCAACTGCGCCCGATATTCACCTAGGGCACACCGTTGTGCTCAATAAAATGAGACAACTTCAAGATCTGGGGCATCAAGTCATATTTTTAATTGGGGACTTTACCAGCATGATTGGAGACCCCTCAGGACGTAATTCAACCAGACCTCCGCTCACCAAAGAGCAGATCACGTTGAATGCTGAGACTTATTACAAACAGGCCAGTTTGGTACTGGATCCCAATAAAACTGAGATTCGATACAACAGTGAATGGTGCGACCCACTGGGCGCGCGAGGCATGATTGAGCTTGCCTCTCGCTACACTGTCGCCCGAATGATGGAGCGTGACGATTTTCATAAAAGGTTTACCAGCGGTCAATCCATCAGTGTTCATGAGTTTTTGTATCCCTTGATGCAGGGATACGACTCTGTGGCGCTTAAAAGCGATTTGGAGCTAGGAGGAACAGACCAAAAATTCAATCTCCTAATGGGTCGTCACTTACAAGAGGACTACGGACAAGAACCACAGTGCATTTTGACTATGCCGCTACTTGAGGGCTTGGACGGTGTTGAGAAAATGTCCAAGAGTAAGCACAACTACATTGGTATCAGTGAGGACGCAAACTCCATGTACTCCAAAACGCTCTCTATCAGTGATGATCTAATGTGGAGGTGGTACCCGCTGTTGAGTTTTAAATCAATGCAGGAAATTGAAGCCCTTAAGCGATCAACTCAAGAAGGACGAAATCCTAAAGAAGTAAAGACTTTACTCGCCAAAGAGATCACGGCGCGCTTTCACGGCGCTACAGCCGCAGAAGGTGCAGAGCAGGACTTTAACAACCGAAGCAAAGGCGGAATACCGGATGAAATACCGCAAATGAGTTTGACTGGGGCTCCGCAAAGTATTACCGCTTTGTTGAAGAGTTGCGGCTTAGCCCCGTCTGGGGCTGAGGCGGGGAGATTGGTGGAAGGAGCAGGCGTGAGGGTTGACGGCGCTACAGTTTCCGATAAGGGATTAAAGCTCCCCGTTGGCACTTATGTTTTGCAAGTGGGCAAGCGAAAATTCATGAGACTTACATTAAGCGATTGAGGGATGCGTTTCTAAAGAAACACAGCATAACAATTACATCAGTCACTCTGTTGCATCGGTTGCATCGGTCACATCGGTCACATCGGCCACATC
>CAIKVH010000025.1 GCA_903830725.1 uncultured Burkholderiales bacterium
CACTCACTGCGACAGCACTGATTGCATCGATAGGGGACGCAAAGAATTTTAAAAATGGAAGGCAGGTTGCCGCATGGATAGGTTTGGTGCCGAGGCAACATTCGAGTGGGGGTAAACAGAACTTGCTAGGAATCAGCAAACGTGGGGATGTTTACCTGCGAACTTTGCTGATCCATGGTGCTAGAGCAGTGATCCACCATTCAGCAAAAAAGGAAAATCTAACTGATTCGCAGAAGTGGGTCAACCAATTAGCGGAGAGAAGAAATAAAAATGTGGCGGCAGTTGCGCTGGCCAATAAAAATGCGAGGATTGTTTGGGCTCTACTGAATCACAATCGTGATTATCAGGACAACCACAAAATGTTGGTCGCAGCGTAAGAAAATTCAGGTTTAACAAGAAGAAGACAGCGGAGTGTGAGCTCCAAGATTGCACAGGCAATCAAGAAGTGATGGCAAAACAGGTAAGACCGTGATTGACAAAGCCCGTGCCGGACGAAGCACACAAAGTGCGAGTAAGCGATAGAGGTGTCAATCAGCAAATCCCATCAAGGACAGTGGAAAAAAAGCCACATCAAAGTCCGAATGTACGGGTGCAATCTTTATCTTAAAGCCGGAAACAATCGATTGCTTGGCATCCCGGGGGTGTTCATGTACGTCCGGTAATGTCATCTTGCGGGTAGATTAGAGGCTTAGTACATTTGTGTCCATTATGGATCGTGGACACATAGACACTATGGAAATTAAGCCCCAACGCAAACCCAGGGTCAATTACTCTGTTGAGTTCAAAGAGCAGATTGTGGCTGAATGTCTTCAGCCCCACGTCTCGATTGCCTCCATTTCTAGGACCCACAACCTGAATGCCAATGTCGTGCACCGCTGGGTCAGAGAGTTTGAGCAAAAGACCGATCTGCCCGCGCTGGCAAGTCGATCCCAGCAAGCCTCTTCGCCAGGATTCATTCAGATCGCAGACCAATTGACTGAAAACCGTTCCGACAATGCTACGCTGATTCTCAGTTTAAGCAAAGCTGATCTATCGATTGATATTGAGTGGCCCGCGTCTCGTGCCTTGGAATGCGTGCATTTACTGAAGTCATTACTTCTGTGATCCGCATTGAGGAAGTATGGCTCTCAACTGAACCCATGGACATGCGTGCTGGTGTAGATACTTTACTAACCAAGGTGGTGCTCGTCTTTGGTTCTGCTCAGCCCCACCATGCCTACTTGTTTGCCAATGCTAGAGCTAACCGAATGAAGGTCTTCGTACAAGACGGTTACGGAATGTGGTTGTGCACGAGACGACTGAGTGAAGGAGCATTCAGTTGGCCAAGAGATTTAAAACTTTTGAAACACACGATGAATATGGAGCAACTCAGGGCGTTGGTAGTTGGTCTGCCATGGCAACGCATAGGTGCGATGACTGTGATCAAAAGTGTTTAAATTATGAGTAAAAGTCGATTGAGAAATCAAGAGGAAATATCCCAATTGCTCAGTGAACTCAGTATGACAAAATACACTCATGTTGAACGCCAACACACCGACCGTAAAATCAATTGCACAGCAATTGAGGAGTATGAGTTTCGATGAAATTGCCGCAAAGTTTGATCAACAAAATCGCATTATTGCAGAGCGCGATCAAGCTATCGCTAAGCACGTACAAGTCATTGAACAAACAAGCGATGAGCTCAACAACGCCAAAGTACTCAACGAGAAGTTAACGTTTGAGTTGTCTTACCTAAAGCGTCAACGCTTTGGTAAAAAGAGTGAACAACTCGGTGGTGAACAAGTCGAACTCTTTGAGGAGTCTAGACTTGCTGATATCTCAGCCGTTGAAGAGGAGATCAGCGGCTTAGGACTTCAAGTCACCGTTCCCCAGCACCAAAGACTGGTGGCTAAGCGCCAAGCGCTACCTGAGCATTTGCCCCGCACGGATATCCACCACGAAGTAGAGTCCACAGCCTGTGGCTGCGGACACGTGCTCAAGCGCATTGGTGAGGATGTATCTGAGAAGTTGGATTACGTCCCAGGCGTCTTCACTGTTGAGCGCCATATCCGGGGCAAGTGGGCATGTGCACACTGCCAGACGCTGGTTCAGGCTCCTGTGCCAGCCCAAGTCATTGATAAGGGAATCCCAACAGCAGGACTGCTGGCACAGGTGATCATTGCCAAACACAATGATCACTTACCGCTGTACCGCCAAGAGGCGATCTTTGAGCGTGCCGGCGTACTAATTCTAAGGTCTACCCTAGCGGACTGGGTCGGTCGCAGCGGGGTTGCTTTACAACCCCTGGTTGACGCTTTGAGGGTTGAAGTGCTCAAGCACTCGGTTCTTCATGCAGATGAAACACCGGTTGAGACCCTCAGTCCAGGGGACGGGAAGACACACAGGTCTTACATCTGGGCTTATGCGCCTGGGCAGTTTGAGGACTTGAAAGCTGTGATCTTTGACTTCTGCGAGAGCAGATCGGGAGAGCATGCCAGGAACTTCCTTGGGGACTGGAGAGGGAGCCTTGTAACTGACGACTTCTCGGGGTACAAGGCACTCTTTACGAGCGGCGTTGAAGAGGTGGGCTGTATGGCGCACGCAAGACGCAAGTTCTTTGACCTGTTTGCCAGCAACAAGAGCCCTATGGCTGAAACGGCCTTGAAGTTTATTCAAGAGCTGTATGAAATTGAGCGAGAAGTTCAGGGACTGAGTCCAGAGGAGCGCTGGAATATCCGGCAAAGCCGAGGTAAACCGGTAGCGCAGAAGATGCATGAATGGTTAATCAACACCAGAGTACAAATATCGGACGGCTCGGCTGGAGCTAAGGCTATGGACTATAGTCTCAAGAGGTGGGATGCATTGATCCGTTATTTGGATAATGCACAGCTACCGATTGATAACAACAAGATTGAGAATGCGATCCGCCCCATCGCTAATGGTCGTAAGAATTGGTTATTTGCCGGATCACACCGAGCGGGTAAGCGAGCAGTTGCAGCGATGAGTTTGATTCAATCGGCAAAACTTAACGGGCACGACCCCTATCTTTACCTCAAAGATGTACTAGAGCGTTTACCAACGCACAAAAACCATCTCATTCACGAGCTGCTGCCTCATAACTGGAAGCCACAGTAACTATCACAGGCTATTGACTTGGGTCAACTTGGGTTGCCCGTGCGCTTAAAAATGGGTGCCGTGTCTAATAGAGATAAGATTCAGCAACGGGCATAGTAGCTTGGTTCTGTATTTGATAGGAAACTAGTTGTGCCGGAGGGAACCCCAGTGCTCTCTTATATGCAGATAATACAAGAACCTAATGTGATAATCTTCTATGAATTCAAATAAGTAATGGGTAAACATGATGACAAGTAATTTTTCAGAAATTCAAAAAAAATCAAATCCTGCAACCGTGGGGTGGGCGTTGCTTGATTTTCCTGCATCCGTCATTTGGGGAGATCCTGAGCCGATTGGCGACTTAATGAATTGTGTTGAGACTAGTGACTCTTTTAACGCTCCAGATGGAAGATTCTGCCTATTTAGATGCCCTGTGGATCTTCATCTGAGATGCTTCATAGACAAAAACGGCAATCCAAACCTTCAAAACGTAGATGGAGACAAGAGCTCTGTGCGTCAACAAATGTTGAGCCAACTGGTACAACTCACCTCTAAGAACGAGTGGCGCCATCCGGACCGACCCATAATACAAGTTATAACGCCATACATCTGCTTAGCCGATACACCAGTTTATATCAATCAGATGCCTGCTTATATGCATTACAGTAAGACGCAGTTGCCCGGTTTACTAATAGACGGTAGATTTCCTATTGATGTATGGCCAAGGCAACTCATGTGGGCTTTTGAGTGGTATGACACCAAAATGGAAATTAATCTAAAACGCGGCGATCCGTGGTTTTATGCAAAATTTGAGACTGAAGATCCAACACAATTGGTTAATTTAGTGGAATGCGAGTTAACGCATGAAGTTAAAAAATATATTCAATCTCTTCACGGCGTAACAAACTACGTTAGGCAAACTTTCTCGCTCTTTGCCCAGGCTCGTAAAAGAAGGCCTAAAAAATTATTATTTCCATTGACAAAAATTAATTCAAATAACTACGAATAAAAAAAATATAGGACTTCTGTAATGATAGGGTAATGAGTAAGAAAACTAATATAAGAGATGATCTGATTGTTCAGGCTCCAGTAATCTGACTTTTCGAGAGGGATCACTCGATTCAAAATAAACGTAAAACCACGGCTCTCCTTGTTTAAATTTAATTTCTTTTTGAATATCGTGCCATTCAAAAGACCATACAAGTTGATTTGGTTGTGTTTTTATTGTAAACCTTGCATTCATCGTCATACCAGGTAAGGGCGAGGATCTGTAATCCATGAATGCAGGCGATAGGTTTAAATAAACAAGATCCTCGGACAAAAATACATAAGGAGTTGGTATTTGAATTATCGGGCGGTCTTTGTGTCGCCAGTCATTGGGATCGATTAAGGTTGCCGATGAATCTAGACTAGATCTTTTTGTGGAAGAGCCTGGCACTGTATTCGTTTGAAGAGTTGGTGCAGCGTTTTCATCCAATATCAAACGAATCGTCAAATCTGCGGGACATTTAATCACAAAGTACCGAGCATCAAAATCAACGGCTGCAGGGCAAACTTGAACGGATTTGGAGGTCGTTGGTTTGGGTAAGTTTCTGGTGAAAACCTCAGGAGCTCCCCAGTCAATAGACTCAAAAAAAGGCTTTAGCCCCCAACTCACCTCAGTAACGGTTTTACCTTGAGCCGGTATTAACGGAGCAGGGTTACTTAAAGGTGCGGTGGGTGAGTTCATAGAGTCTATAGCCTTTATATGAAAAATAAACAAAATATCCCGTGTACTTAGAATTGCAAATCTGTTTATTGAGTGCCATTTTCTTGTATATATGGGGTCCGATGGTTTGTGGATTTAATTATCTTCGAATGAAAAAAGAAGTAAATGGAAAAACCCACTTTGTAATTATGCACTTATTAGGGGCTATTTCTTGGCTAGTAATGTCCCTTAAGCATGATGGCGTTATCTTCAATCTAATGGGTCCATATACCATGAGTTAAGTGCAGACTGACGTATTAATTCAACTGATTTATAGTAAGGAGTTTTATTACTATGTAAACCCCATCTCCAATCTGGAACGAAGGAGAGTAGTATCCGAGTTTTTTTGTTCATCGCTGCACTTAAATGGGGAACACTGGTGCAGGTGCTGATCACCTCGTCACAAGACTCAATAAGGGCGGCAGTATCCGTGAAGTCCTGGATATCGTTACCGACAAAAAGAATATCCGCTCTGGATGCTAGAGTTTCAATGTCTTCGGATTTGATCTCCTTTTGAAGACAAACATATTCAATTTCCCCGGTACCTGTTACGGGTAATAACTTGATGAATTCACTCAGTTTCATACTTCGCTTACCGTCAAATCTGAAGGGCGAAGTACTGCTCCAGCAAATTCCAATTCGGCGTTTTGATGTCTGACCTAGTTTGCTCTTCCAATAAGCAACTTTCTCTGGTTGAGCAAAAAGGTATGGCGTAGGATCAGGAACTGTCGCATAAGTAGTATTGAACGCAAGAGGCAAACTAAGCATCGGGCAATGAAAGTCAAAACGTGGGAGAGGATCCCCGAACACTATAAATTCACCAACACCTTCTAAATTCTTAAATAAATTTTGGAGAGGCTTTTGATCCTCTAAGATGACTCGAGCTCCTAAATTCGCTACGTCCTTGATATACCGACAAAACTGAATAGAGTCCCCAAGTCCCTGTTCACCATGTATTAAGATTGTTTTACCCTTGATATCTTCCTTGCCAAGCCATAGGGGAGCATTGAACGCTCGAACGGGAGAGGATGTGTTCTCTCTTCTCCAACGCCACTCGTAAAGAGGTAAGCCGCTCTTGTAATCACCTAATAAAAGTAATAATAGAGATTTATTCCAATTGGCTTCTGCGTTGAGAGGATTAATAGTTATAGCTGAGCAATAACTCTCGAGGGCCTCTTGAAACTGGGCCAATTCTTGAAAAATATTACCTCTATTTGTATACGCTTCATCATAGCGAGGGTGCAGTTTTACTGCTTCATTAAAGTCATCTAGTGCATGATCAAACTCACCTAACTCTTGGAATATGTTGCCTCGATTATTGAAGGCTTGTGGATAATTCGGATTCAGTCTAATCGCCTCATTAAAGTGAGTTAAAGCCTCCGTGAAGTCATTTAACACTGTAAAAGAATTACCTAAATTAAAAAAAGCTTCAGGATTATTGTTTTTAAGTTCAATTGATTTCTTAAAAACTGCAATGGATGCAGGAATTTCCCTAAGTATCTGCAGTGCAAGACCTAAATTATTGTAAGCAACGAAAGCGTTTGGGCTAATCTTAAGCGCTTGACTAATCAATTGAACGCTTTTGCGAGGATCTTGCATTTGATAGGCGATCACTCCCAGCAAATGCAGTGAATCAAAGTGTCTGTTATCGATGGATAATACTTGCTCGTATAACTGCTTGGCTTGAATAAGATTACCTTGTTGATGAGCTGCAAGTGCAATTTGAAAGAAAGTATTGGCCTGAGAGTTTTTTTGATTCACAGTGATATTTGAATTCTTATCTATAATTAGGTACTTACTACCCGACATTTCTGATTGAAGAGTTTTCAAGAAAATAGCAATATTCTATAAGCTCGCAAAGTGACTTAGTTTTTACACGAGATACTGAGGTGAGCGCCCTTGGAGCGAGGTAGCGCAGTCATTTCAAAGTGATGTAGTCGGAATATGGCACGCGCAATTCCAAGACCCAGTCCAAACCCTTTTCCTAGGCCTGCGCTCAATTCTAATTGATTGATGGATTGAGTGGATGCCGAACGATTGCTGTAATTGAATTGTGTTGTTGTCAGTGAGTTTTGGTTGGATGCCTCTAATCCTGACTGTAAACTATGCTTAAACTTTGCTGCATTCAGAGTCTCCTGATTGAATGTATTAAAGACATCCTCTGATATTCCAATCCCAGAATCAATAATATCAATTACAGGATACGAGTCAACTGTTTTTAACCGAATAATGACAGAGAGGTGATTAAAAGTTGAGATTTCGAGAGAACATTTAACGAAATCTGTATTTGCTTTTGAATCGGGGCTATCTTTGTCTGAGTCAGGGGTTGGAGAGTATTTTATGGCGTTATCTACTAAATTACTGACTGCCTCTAGTAATAGGTCTGGATCCGCATAAACAGGCGCTGTAGGCTCAAGTTCCAATATTAGCTTGAGCCCTTTGTCCTCTGCAATAGGCTCAAACATTTCATAGATTTGCTGAAGCACGTCCTCTAAGCGTGTATTTTTGAATCCAGCTTTTCGCATATGATTCTCAATTTCTGCGATTCTCAGTATTGCTGTAAAACGAGCCAGTAGGTGATCTGATTCTTCAATTGACTTAATAAATAACTCATGCGCTAAAAGTGATCTTTGAGTAGCATCAAAATTAGAGTTTTCAGTAAGTAAGATTCCCTTGCTTAGCATAAGTCGAACCCTAGTAAGGGGTGTACGCAGGTCATGAGCAATGGTTGCAGTAACCCCGCGAATCTCTGAAATTAGCTCTTCGATCTCAGTCATCACTGAGTTGATTGTAGTGGCCAGTATATCAATTTCATCATTGCGTTTTGAAATCGGTAAACGAAGCGTGAAGTCTCCAAGCATAATTTTCTTGGAGAGTAGTTGGATATATTGAATGCGTCTTAGAGCGGGTACAGCAAGCGTAATGCCGATTAAAAATCCCATTGTAAGAATGATTGAGCTACCTGTTATTAAACCGTTTAATAAAATTTTTCTAATAGCTTCAAACTCACTTACGTTGCGTCCAATAACAAGAACCGTATTTGAATCGATGTTAAAAGATTTAGCTCTTGCAGGGAAGCTGCGCAACTCATCGGATATTTGCAAATCATTTTTAAAAAACTCAGAACTGTCTTTATATTCAAACTCTGCTGTCTCACCGTTTAGAGTAATTTCATTTGGTAAATAATTAAGGTTCCCGCTTAGTCTCACACCTTGGTTGGTGAACACGCCGTAGAGTTCAATTTTTCTAGAGTCACGTCGTACAGACTCATCTACAGTCTTAATAACTTCATGTAGCGCTAGATTCTCAAAATTCTTAGCATATAAATCAATGATGTGATCTACCCGGTGCTCCATAAAGATTGAGACTTGCCAATACACAAGGGCAATGGTTATCCATATTCCGATTACAAAAAAAAAGGAATTCAAAAGGGCAAGGCGTACAGTGGTGATTCTGAACCTTGCTTTGATTTGGGTTAAGACATTTGGGAAAATGGATTTCTCAATTTGTCGATGCATATCTTGCCTTAAATCCTCATTCGGTAGTCTACTCAAGGTTTTAGACCAAAGACATAACCAACTCCTCGCACTGTATGTATCAACGGCGCAAAGCTTGGCTTATCAATCTTTTTACGAAGCCGTGCAATATGTACCTCAATAAAATTAGTAGAAGGATCAAAATTTAAATTCCAAAGCGATTCTAGAATCATTTTTTTTGTCAAAACTTGACCAGAATAACGAACAAAATATTCTAGTAATCGAAACTCCTTAGCCATCAACTGGATGGGAAGTCCCCTTCGTTTTGCTGTTCTTTGTAACAAATCAAGTTCAAGATCTTCGTACTTCAAGAAATTGACTTGCCCTAAATTTTGTTGACTTTGATTACGTCTTCTAATCAGTGCTTCTATTCTGGCTAGTAACTCTTCGCTGGCAAATGGCTTTACTATGTAGTCGTCTCCGCCTGCTTTTAGGCCTTGAACACGATCATCGACCAAGCCAAGTGCGCTAATTAGTAATACAGGTACATGATTACCTATTTTACGCAGGCTTTGCAGTATTTCAATACCACTGAGATTGGGTAACATTCGGTCCAATGTAATAGCGTCAAAACTCTCGTTTAGAGCTCTTTTTAGTCCATTTGCACCGTCGGTTTCGCTAACTACTTCATAACCACGGGTGACCAATAGTGAGATAATTTCTCCGGAGGTCGGAGTGTCGTCTTCAATAACCAGTACTTTTGGCATTTTTCCTAAAATTGAGTAAAAGAGTAAATAAGTAAAGTGTTAGCGGTAGGAGAGAGAGTTCACTTAGAGCTAGTAAAAATTAGTTAAATCTAAAAAGCCTCGCCCAAGATTTAACTCCATTTAGAGTTCAGCCTCAGTTATTTGGTTTGTAATTGGAGTGTATGAATATTATTTATTTCATTCAATTTTGAGACTCTCTTTGTTCCAGCCCCCGCCCAGGGCCTTGATAAGTTGAATACTAGTGAGTTGACGTGTGGTATCAAGGGCAATAAAGGAGCGCTCAGCTTGAAGAGCCGCTGTTTGAGCGGTTACTACTTCTAAATAATTCACTGCTCCCTCCCTATACCTAGAAGTTGCGAGCTGCATCGCTTTTAGGGCCGCGTTTGCTGCATTCGCTCTGTTGTTAATTTCGTCTTTGTATTCGCGTAATTTATTCACCGAGTCCTCTACCTGTTGAAAGGCTGTGAGAACGGCAAGTCTGTACTCGGCAGCAGCCTGGTCTAGAGCAGCCTTAGCCTGTATGAGTTGAGCTTCTCGAAGTCCACCGTCAAAAAAATTAAACGCCCCAGTTGGTCCGATTGACCAAAAACTGTTGGGCTGGGACATCCAATCTGGTCCCCCCGTGTTTTGATATCCAGCAGATGCGCCAATACTAAAGGACGGATAAAAAGCCGCCTTAGCAACCCCAATTCTTTTGTTGGCCGCAGCCATTTTACGCTCCGCCGCCGCTACGTCCGGTCTGCGTTCTAAGAGTGTTGACGGCAAATTCACTGGCACCTCTGGTGTATTCGACGGATTGATAAGCGCAGTTGCTGTCATTGCCGCAAAAGATTGGGATGAACGAGTTGCAGTAGAGTTTGGTCCTGAGTCAGGGGTTAAAAATGCATTTATATTTCGCGGTTCAGTATTAAGTGGTTTTATCCGAAAGGTCTGGGGTACTTCACCAAGTAAAACTGCAATTGCATGTTCAAAAACGACTCTTTGAATTCTTAGCTCAGAAGCCTCCGCTTGGATGGTGCTAAGCTGAGTCTGGGCTCGCGCCATATCAATCCCGGAGGCAACCCCTACATCATAGCGATTAGCGATTAAATCATAGGCTCTCATGTAAGCTTGTACAGCGTCGTCAAGCATTGCAATTTGTTTATCAACACCGCGAAGCTCAAAATACAGCTCGGCAACTTTGCTTTGAAGGCTTAGCCTCTCGGTTTGTAAATCCGCAGCAGACCCTTGAGCTTGAGCTTGGGCTGCGTTGACTAAATTTCTAACGCGACCCCAGAAATCTAATTCGTAGTTGGTTGACAACATATCGGTGTAGGCGTTGTAGTAATTGGGCTGATTAGAGCCCCTCAAGGGTCTATTTAGGGACTGCCGGTTCTGGGTTGTACTCTCTGAGGCGTCAATGCTCGGGAGCTCTGCAGACTGGGCTTGTTTTAAATATGCGCTCGCTTGATCATAGCGGGCTAATGCAATTGCGAGAGAAGGACTTTGTTTAATTAAAGTGCTTTCTAAATCGTTAAGCGCCTCGTCCCTAAAAACTCTCCACCATTGCCCTTTGTCAAGCTGGTCGCTTGGCTGAGCCTGCGTCCAAGGATTACTTGACCAACTATTATTAGTATTATTCACAATATTCGGTATCTCATACTTTGGTGCAAAAGAACACCCAGACAGAAAAAGTACCGCTGCACTGATGGTGGGCCCTATAAAAAAGAAGCTTTTGTTTTTAGTAGCCATATCGAAGAGTAAGTGTCGTGTTCGCATTAAGAGCAATATTTTGATGGTTCAAATTTAAGAAAAAATCGTGGATTCAAGTCTTAATGAAGGTCAGAGTTTTTCAAATCTTACTTTGTGCAAGTGTCCTCAGTTGTTAAGAACTTCAAATCAGAATTAAACTCAAAATTTGGAGTGATGGACGACGCAGGAAATTGTTCGTATTTTGTGTAAAAGTTCAAATTTCTCTAAACGTATAAACCGAGTTAATTCTTTGAATTGGCAGCTACTGGGCGAACGATTTCTCCGTTTTCTAAGGAGTCTGGCGGTACATCGATAATTTCATCATCTGGACTTATACCAGATGCAATCTGGACTAAATTGCCCATATCGCGGGCAATCTCTACTTTTTTCAATACAACCTTGTTCTCAGCTCCAAGTGTTGCAATGAATTGCCCTTCTTTTCTGTAAATCAAGACACTCGAGGGAACAACCACTGCGTTTTCGCTTGCAGGCATAGTGAGCGCAACGTTTGCAAAGTCCCCTGGTCTAAGTGTTAAATCCTTGTTGTCCACAAGAAGTTGGATGAGCACAGTACCAGAACTTTCATTCACAGCCTTTGATTCACCAACAAATTTAGCTGTATATTTAAGCCCAGGATGCTCCGGCACATCTAAGCTTGCTTGCATACCGTTTTTCAACTTACCCATGAATATTTGAGGGACACTTACATATAGTCGCAGTTTGCTTTGATCAGCTACTGTGAATAGCTCCTTTCCAGATTGTTGACCCGCATTAATTAAAGCGCCGATATCAGTGTTACGAGTAGTTACGATTCCATCAAAGGGGGCTGTGATACGTTTAAAGCCCTCCAAGGCTTTGAGACGATCAACGTTGGCCTGAGCTGCGGTGACAATTGAGCGTTTTGCAACAAAATCTCCGTTCTTCTCATCCGCTTCCTGAGGGGAGACAGAATCTGTAAGTAAGAGTTTTTTCCACCGCTTAGCAGTAATTTCAGCTAAATTAGCATGCGCTTTAGCTGTCTCCAAGTCAGCAAGTGCTTGCTCTAGTTGTTGGTCCAAATCGGGAGTCTCGATCTCTGCCAGTATTTGATTGGCGCGTACCTTGTCCCCAATATCAAACAGCCAGCGTTTTACGTAACCATTCACCCGAGAATAGATGGGGGCGTTGTTAAAAGCTTGAAGGGTGCCTGGTAGCCTCAGGATCTCACCCTCTTTCAGTGTGGTTAGGTGAATCGTTTTGACGCTTGGCGTAGAGTAGGCTTTTGCAACCTCTGTTAGGGCTTTCTCATCACTTAGTCGACCCGTTAGACCGCCAATGACGAGACCCAGTGCGCCAGCCCCTGCAGCCCAGCCTAGAGTTTTAAGAAAGTGTGGAGTCTCTACTTTATCAGGGACATTAATGGAATCAGAGCTCAAGTGCTACTCCTGTTAAGAGAAATATGATAATTGGATTTGTTTCAAGTCTTAGAGTGACGGACGTTGGTCTACTTTGCTGGGCGCTATTCATCATCGTAAATCTCTGGTTCAACATAGTTTTCATGAATTAAGCTAAAAAGAACGGGCACAAAAAGCAGTGTTGCAATGGTGGCCAATATTAACCCTCCAATCACCGCCCGTCCAAGTGGGGCGTTTTGCTCCCCCCCCTCGCCAAGTCCTAGGGCCATTGGACCCATACCAATAATCATGGCCAAAGCTGTCATGATCACTGGTCTAAAGCGAGTAAAGCCAGCTTCCAGCGCCGCGCGAACAGATTCTTTTGTGTACATGATCCTCTCTCTGGCAAAGCTGACCACCAAGATACTGTTGGCGGTTGCAACGCCCATACACATAATAGCCCCAGTGAGCGCAGGGACAGAAAGAGTCGTGTGCGTAGCAAAAAGCATCCAAATGATTCCCGCCAGCGCTGCTGGCAACGCGCTCACAATGACGAATGGATCGCTCCAGGACTGAAAGTTAACAACGATTAGAAAGTAGATTAGAACAATCGCAGCTATTAATCCATAAAGTAGACCAGAGAACGCTGTATTCATGGTCTGAACTTGGCCCCTTATCGATATCGTTGCTCCTTTGGGGCGGGAGTCTTGGTGTGCATCGATAACGCGTTGTATATCTCGTGCTACCCCGCCTAAGTCTCTGCGCTCAGGCGTAGCGTAGATATCAATGACTGGTTGCACAGCGTAGTGTGAGATAACTGCATCGGTGGTTGTGCGTTTGACCGTAGCAAGTCCACCTAAGATTTGTGAGTCTTTGGTACTACTTGTAGCAGGCGAATCAATAGCCAAATTCTCCAGATCAGATAGCGAGTTAAATCTGTAATCAGGCGACTGGGCAACGATGGGGTAGGAGACACCGTTAGCCCTGTTTAGCCAGTAAGAGGGTGCGACTTGTCCACTGCCGGCCATGTTGGTTACCAAACTGTTGGTAACGTCTCGCTCTGTGATGCCCACTTTTTTTGCTCTTGATCGGTCCACTTCTATGCTAAGTTGTGGGTAATTATCAGCCTGTTGAATACGCACATCTGCTAGCCCGCCAATTTGTTGAATCTCCTTTAATAATTTTTGAGCATACAGCTTGTTGGCCACACGGTCGGGTCCCATAACCTGCAGATCGATTGGAGCCGGCGAGCCAAAGTTTAGAATTTGACTGATGATGTCAGCGGGCAAGAACGCAAATGTAACACCAGGGAACTCAGACGATAGATGCGTTCTAAGGTTGTGTAAGATTGGCTCAGTGGGCGGGTGATCCTCGTTTAGCGTAATTAAGATGTCTCCGTCTTGAGGTCCGATAGTGCCGGTATTACTGTAAACGGTATTAATACCGCTCACCGTCAGTCCAATATTATCAACAACACTTCCTAAATCCTCTTTGGGGATGATCTCACGGATTCGAGACTCTACTTGATCAAAGAGTTTTGCAGTCTCCTCAATACGAGTGCCCACTTGTGCTCGAACGTGAATTTTGATTTGTCCAGAGTCTACAGGTGGAAAGAAGTCGCGCCCCAAAAACGGCGCTAAGCAAAATGTAATAACCACAAATAATCCATAACCCACAATGAAGGCCTTTCTGTGTTGCATGGTTAAGCTAAGTACAGAATAATAAGACTTTCGGATGCTGTTGAAAATTACTTCGAAGCTTTGTTGAACAGCAAGGAAAGGATTGCCTGTTTTAGTGTGAGTTTTATGTTTCACACTCATCACTTCTGCTAGATGTGCAGTAGGATGACCAAGTGTCCCGTGTGGCTTTAAGAGATAAGCTGCCATGGTAGGAACCAGGGTTCTTGATAAAAAGAAAGATGCAATCATCGCAAACACTACAGCCTCAGCCATCGGTACAAACAAGTACCTAGCTACCCCGTTTAGCATGAACATGGGGATGAAAACGATACAGATGCAAAGTAAAGATACAAACGCGGGTGTCACGATTTGATGGGCTCCGTCCATGATAGCCTTCCTGACGGGTTTGCCTTGCTCAAGGTGCCAGTTAATATTTTCAATCGTAACTGTTGCGTCATCCACCAAAATACCTACAGCCAGTGCAAGTCCTCCGAGCGTCATGATGTTCATGGTCTCCCCCATCGCAGATAATAAAATGATGGATGACAAAATAGCCAAAGGGATGGAGATCGCTATGATTACCGTAGAACGCCAACTGCCGAGAAAGAGCAATATCATCAAAGACGTAAGCAAAGCAGCAATGACCGCCTCTTTTGCTACGCCTGAGACCGCTGCTTTAACAAAAATGGACTGATCCCCAAGTGTGTCTATCTTGACCTCGGAGGGGATGCTCTCGGCAATTTTAGGAATCAAAGCTTTGGCTTGTTTTACTATCTCAAGCGTTGAGGCTGCACCGCTTTTAAGAACCGTCATCAACACAGCTTTGCCCCCATCGACTCGAACAACATTGGTCTGCGGGGGACTGCCGTCTCTGACGCTTGCAACGTCGCGCATCAAAATTACTGTATTTCCGATGACTTTAATGGGTATGTTGTTTAGCTCATCGATGGCATTAGGCGAATTATTTAGTCTAAGGCTGTACTCAAATTTTCCAATCTTTTGTGTACCAACAGGAATAATTTGTGTTTGCTCATTGAGTGCGTTTTGTACGTCCTGCGCAGACAAATGTTTGGACAAAAGCGCTTGGGGGTTTAGATCAATTTGAATCTGTCGCACCTTGCCTCCGTAAGGGGAGGGGATGGAGCTTCCTGCAACAGTAGCGAGTTGGGGTCTGATAAAGTTTTGCCCGTAATCAAAGAGTCGCTGCTCTGGGACCGTTGGACTTGATAGCGCGATTTGGAGAATAGGTACAGTTGATGCGTTATAGTTTAAAATCAAAGGGGGAGTTATACCGGGCGGCATTTGCTTGAGGACGGTCTGAGAAATAGAGGTCACTTGAGCTGTGGCGGTTCGAATATCCACATTGGGTTGAAAGAATATCTTAACGATCCCGTAACCCGGTAATGAGGTGGACTCGATGTGCTCAATATCATTGACCGTTGAGCTTAATTGTCGTTCGTAATAGTAAACCACCCGTCCAGACATGTCCTCTGGGGATAGACCTGTGTAAGTCCATACGGCGCTGATAACCGGTATTTTGATATCTGGGAAAATATCCGTGGGTGAGCGTAAAGCGGCTATAGGACCAAAAATAAGTATAAGTACGGCCAGCACGACAAAAGTATAGGGCCGTCTGAGGGCAATGCGAACGAGCCAAATCATGAATCAGTCTCCAAAGGGAGTAACCATTTTAGGTAAAAAAAACTTCCTCAATATTAAATATTTTTTATCTTAATGCTCATAGCATTGAGATAAAAATCACGGTTTGAATTAAAGGTTGAAAAGTTATATTGATTTAACTGCCCAAACCATATATTTGAGTGACTGTGTACCAGGAATGTTCAGAACAGCAAGCCCTTGAAAAAGCCGTTGTGTCAAAAAAGTAAAGAGCCGTAATCTCAAAAGATCACGCTAAGAACTCGATTTTAGGATTCGTACTTTTTACCTAATTGCATTAAGTCAGGGGTGCCGATAAGCTCGTTGAGTTGATCAAAATCAAGCATCTCACCCTTTCTCATTTGGGTGCTTTGATGAAGATGAAGACTTGAGTAGTACTTACTTAGGTTGTGTGCAACAGAGCGAACCGTACCGCCTGGAAATATGACAATCCTAAATCCCATCTCCCCTAAATCATTAGCACTGTAAATTGGGGTCTTTCCACCTTCAACCATATTGGCAAGCATTGGGATAGTACCGGAGAGTAGATTACAAGCTTTTTGCATTTGCGCTGGTGTTTTTAATGCCTCAATGAATAAAGCGTCCACACCGCATTCAACATAAGCAAATGCCCGCTCAATCGCTGCCTCGAATCCTTCGACAGCTAGTGCGTCAGTTCGAGCAAGTATGAGTGTATTGACTGATGTTCTTGCATCGAGTGCAGCTTTTAACTTCCCCATCATCTCTTTAACAGGGATAACGCGTTTGCCGTCTAAATGGCCGCAGCGCTTCGGGAAATCTTGATCTTCAATTTGAATCATGTTGGCCCCCAACCTTTCAAAGTCTTTAACAGTTCTTTGGGTATTAAGCGCATTTCCAAAACCAGTATCCGCGTCAACAATGATAGGTATAGAGATCCTTTGTCTTATCTGTCCAAGTATTTGACCTACCTCAGTAGCTGTGGTGAGCCCAACATCTGAGCGTCCCAAGGCCGTGTAGGCAATGGAGGCACCTGATAAATAGACTGCATTAAAACCTGCTTGCTCAGCAATGAGGGCGCTTAAAGCGTCGTATACGCCTGGTGCGAGCAAAGCAGAGTCTTGATTGATTAATTTCTTAAGATTATTCATTTTGCATACATTATTTAATCTGTTATCAGTCCTATGTGTATTTCTCTTATTGATAAGCACCAGATAGCTATTACCTTGTAGCTAGCGTCTAACCTCGTTGATGGAGCACGCGGCTATGTAAGCGCCAGCAAAAGCGCTCAGAAGTCCATTACCCGACAGATAACCCCACACAGCGTTACCTGATACTCCTCTTGCAGCCCCGCCTGCAGCAAAGAGATTTGCAAAGGCTACACCATTCTTCCTAAGAACTCTTGCCTTGTCATCAATGCTCAGTCCGCCTTGTGTATGAAACAAGGCACCAGTTACTTTCACTGCGTAATAAGGTGCCAATATTGGCTTGGTAAAAACTCTGCCCGTATGAGTATCTAGACCAGAGTTGAAGCTCAAATCTGTCTGTATTTGACCGAGCGTCTCCTCAATTGACTCTTGTGAGCAATCGATGAAATCTGAAAGTGAAGCGGTATCAGTGAACCTCTTTATTGCTCCAATTTGTATCGCAGTTTGGAAGTCTGGAAACATGCACGCTAGCTGATAGGTTTTCTCGTCAAAAACACACCAAGCCACTCCCCCTGGTTGTTTAAGTACCTCTACCGCAGCTTCTGAATAACCAGTAGTCTCATTGTGAAAGCGCTTACCTAAGGAATTAACTTGTAAACCTCCATGCATCATGAGCGCCCACGTCATGAGTATGCCGTGAGGTATAGCCCATGAGCCGTGACCTTGGTAAGCGCCTAAATCAGCTAGCTCAGCGCCTAACTCTTCGCCCCAAAGAATAGCGCTACCGTCGTTTCCGGTGTGACCTGAAAATATTGCGTCCTTCATTTCTGGAATATATTGACGCACTAAGTCTGAGTTGCCTGCGTATCCGTTGCAACAAAGTACGAGTGAGTCGCAACTGTAATGCTCTCGGCCAGCGTTTGCGCGCTGAATTCCTATGCCTATAATTTTGTCATCTTGTATCCAAATTTCATTGACTAAACTCTTCGTTAAAACTGGAATCCCTAATGATTCAGCGCGACTCATGAGTCGAGCCATCAGGGCTTGCCCAGTTCTAGCGGGCAGAGCGTGCATCCTGTGAACGCTATGGCCCGGATATAAGAATTGATCCAGTATCTCCCAATCAAAGCCGTGACTCATCTCTAAAGCATCCAAAGCAGGTCCAATAGCCGAGGCATAAGCCCGCTCTAGAATCTGATTGCCCTTTCCTTTTGACTTATTCCTAATGTCTAAGACAAACAACTCAACACTATCATTGATGTTTAATCGGGTCTGTAATCGGGTGCAAGGAGCAGGAATAAAGCCAGACGATAGTGAAGTAGACCCACTTGGAGTGTCGTCCCGCTCAAACACAGCGCACTCTATTGCCCTATCATGCAAATGAAGTGCGCAGGACAACCCACTGGCGCCTGCGCCCACAATAGCAACCTCTATGTGACCAGATGGGGTAAATGGGTTGGATGGTGAGTTGATGACAACCCGGGGATTATTGACAGACATTGTTGGAATGGACTAAGGGAGGAGTCAATGATAGACATTTAATGAGTTAAAGGAAAATATTTACATGAATGAAGGTCAGTGTTTATTTAAACTTCGCAATGCTATATTCATCAGGAGGCTTTAAATCCAAGCGCTGCTCAAATAAGACTCACAAGTCGTTACAGTTGCAACAGAACTCAGATCTGCAAGCGAGGTTTCGTGTATTTGCTCGCTAAACGCAGCGCAACCATCACCAAGCACAGTGCATCTGTAGTCTCGCATGTGCGCGTCTCGAACAGAACTTGCAACCCCCCCATTAGTGACTATGCCACATACTACAAGCTCTTTTATCCCCGCGCGCGCGAGAATCCAATCGAGTTGGGTGTTAAAAAATGCTGAGTATGCAACCTTACTGACCGAGAAATCAATTAAATCATTGAGCAAGTCAACACTTTGTTGACCCCAGCTCATGGGTTGAAAATCGCCTTTTTTGAGAAATGGTCTCAGCTTCTTTAGATGTTCCGAAATAAGGGGCTCGCCCCCAATACCAGGCCAAAGTGTGAATTGGCTCGAAACAACCAAGCCTGCTTTTTCCTTAACCCTCCTGGCGACTCTCTCAACTTTGGCTGGTAACGCTCTGGCTGCATCGATGACTGCCCCGCCTCTGGCGTATGCGCCGTTTGGATGCAAGAAATCATTTTGAAGATCAACGATCAACAGGGCAACTGCGTTGCCCTGTCCTGCAGGGGAGGTATGAGTGTGGCTTTGCATCTCAGTCCTCCTCGCCCGCGTTTTGCGTGAGTATCAAGTTACCAAGTTTGTCAACAACCGCTGTAAAACCGGGCTCTAACCAAAGCGTTGTGTCACTTTGCTCTAAGACAGCAGGACCTTCAATGCTTGAGCCTCCTTCTGAGGGTTTCTCGTACGCGGAGAAATTGATTTCGTTCGGACTACTTCAATGTTTACTGCACCTTTGCATGACAGTGGTTTCAATGAAATACTTGAAGGACGGTAAGGTCGAGAAATCACTCAGCCTAGACCATACACTCCTAAAAATTGTTTTGGTCAGTAATTTAATATTTGGTGCATACACAGTCTATGTGGTAAGTTTGTAATGACTTGCTAATTTAGATTCACAACCCTCATAAGCCTACACTCCAAAATGTAGGCTTTTTTTTAAGCCTGAATTAACCACCCTAATTGCGCAAAGGGGTGAGTATTGTGATTAGACGTGGCTGTTTAGGCAGTTTTTGGAGGAAAACCCTGGCAACCTTATAGTTTTGGCTGTTAAGATTGAGGCAGAATGATGGTTTTGATAGCAATAGATACTTTAAGGGTGAGAACATGAAAAAACAACTGCTAACTCCAATCCTGCTTACCCTCGCTGGTCTTTTTTGGGCGGGTATGTCGCCCACTTTTGCTGAAAGTACCGACACCTTAGAAAAATCCAAAACCAGTGGCTTTGTAACGATGGGGGTTCGCGACTCCTCAGGTGCTTTGTCTTATACCCTGGGTGATGGCAAATATGCTGGCTACCACTATGAGATTTGCCAACGCATCATTGCCAACCTCGAGAAGGCCGTTGGAAAGAAATTAGAGACTAAATATTTGTCAGTGACTTCGCAAAACAGAATTCCGTTGGTCCAAAACGGAACTGTCGATATTGAATGTGGTTCTACGACCAATAACCTTGCTCGTCAAAAAGATGTCGCCTTCGTCGTGACCACCTATGTAGAGGAAGTTCGTATGGCCGTCAAAGCCAACTCTGGTATCACCTCCATCGATCAGTTGAATGGCCGTAATGTGGTCACAACAACCGGCACTACATCAGTACAACATCTGCGTAAACACGAGCGCGCTGCAAATATTGACTTCAAAGAGATTTACGCAAAAGATCACGCTGAAAGCTTCTTAATGCTCGAATCGGGTCGTGCTGATGCGTTTGTGATGGATGGTCAAATTTTGGCAGGCAATATTGCAAACGCTAAAACACCTACAGACTTTAAAATTGTTGGGGAAGTTTTATCCGTTGAGCCGATTGCAATTATGGTTAGGAAGGAAGACGTTGCTTTAAAGAAACTTGCTGACAACACAGTGCGTGATTTGGCGAAATCGGGGGAATTGGCTAAGCTTTATGATAAATGGTTTTTACAACCTATCCCTCCCAAAAATACCCGTGTAGGACTTCCTCTGAGCGAAACAACCAAGGCGGCATGGGCTAATCTGAATGACAAGCCGATGGAAGATTACGCAAAGAAATAACTAGTCTGACATAGGACTTCGCCTCACTCAAAATAAAACTCAGTTGTGTGAGGTGAGTCCTATTTCACTATTTATGCCTTGATGCATTTCCTTAGTCTTAAAAATCTTTCGAATGGAGCCCTGCTATGACATGGGACTGGCAAGTCTTCCTCAATGACGACGGAAGCGGGCGCACTTATCTAGAGTGGATTATTCAGGCCTGGGGTTGGACACTCAGTGTTGCTGCCTGCGCATGGGTACTATCTATTAGTATTGGTTTTGTGATTGGTACGCTTCGTACAGTAAACAAATATCCTTGGGTGGTGCGTTTGGGAAATATCTGGGTTGAAGTGTTTCGCAATATTCCCATCCTTGTTCAAGTGTTTCTTTGGTATTTTGTACTCCCACGGATTTTTATATCCATGCAGCACTGGTCTGGTTTTGTGCTCGTTGTTTTAGCGCTCGGGTTTTTTACATCCTCTCGTATCGCTGAACAAGTTAAAGCCGGCATCAACGCTCTACCCAAAGGCCAGGGTATGGCGTCACTTGCTCTGGGGCTGACCCCTTTGCAGTCTTATAGGTATGTGATTTTGCCAATGGCGCTGCGGATCATCTTACCTCCACTCACGAGTGAATCTATGAATCTGCTCAAGAATTCCTCAGTGGCTTTTGCGGTCTCAATCCCTGAGCTCACCATGTTTGCTATGCAAGCTCAGGAGGAGACTTCAAGAGGAATTGAGATTTACTTGGCAGTAACCCTCCTCTACGCCGTCTCCGCTTTCGCTGTTAATCGACTTATGGCAGCACTGGAGCGACATCTTCAAATTCCTGGCACCAGCGCTAATGAAAAAACGTCAAGCGGCCCGGGGAAATCTGAGTTGCCTTCAATAAGTGGAGGGCACTGATCATGGGCGGACTAGACCTTAGCTTTTTTAGTTATGACATTATTAGTAAGTTCGTCCTGAAGGGACTTTACTTCAGTACCGAATTAACGATTGGGTCCACCGTAGGAGGCGTAATCCTGGGTACTGTTCTTGCCCTGATGCGTCTTTCCGGGAGTAAAGTGCTATCTTGGATCGCTGTGATCTATGTCAACGGGATGCGCTCTATTCCGCTTGTAATGGTTATCTTGTGGTTCTTCTTGCTGATGCCAACCTTGATTGGTCACTCTATCGGAGCAGAGACCTCAGCATTCATCACCTTTATTGCATTTGAGGCAGCGTTTTTTAGTGAAATTATGCGTGCAGGTATTCAGTCCATCTCCAAAGGGCAGGTAATGGCTGCGCAGGCCTTGGGGATGACCTACGCGCAGAATATGAAGCTTGTCGTGCTCCCACAAGCTTTCAGGAATATGCTCCCCGTATTGCTCACGCAGACTATTGTTCTTTTTCAGGACACTTCACTCGTCTATGCAATTGGTGCTTATGACTTGCTCAAAGGTTTTGTCACCGCAGGAAAGATATACGGACGACCTGAGGAAGCCTATTTGCTCGCAACAGTGGTGTATTTTGTTATTTGTTTCTCCTTGTCCACTTGGGTTAAAAGAATCCAGGCAAAGATTTCAATAATTAGGTAAGCAATAATTAGGTAAGTAGTTGGTTGTTTTTGTTTGAATAAAGCAATCTTTAAAAGTATGTGATTAAAGTCATTCAATAAGGTTACAGATGATTGAGCTTAAAAATGTTTCAAAGTGGTATGGCCCCGTTCAAGTTCTGAGCCAGTGCTCCACAACCATCAAAAAGGGCGAGGTAGTCGTTGTCTGTGGTCCCTCAGGGTCGGGTAAGTCAACGCTCATAAAAACAATCAATGCGCTTGAGCCCATTCAAGAGGGGGAGATCTTAGTCGAGGATATCAGCGTTCATGATCCAAGCACGCATTTACCAAAACTAAGGTCGCGCGTGGGGATGGTATTCCAACACTTTGAGCTCTTTCCCCATTTGAGCGTCACCGAGAACCTAACCCTTGCTCAGATCAAAGTGCTGGGTAGGTCACCTGAGGAAGCACTTGCACAAGGGCTTCGTTATTTAGAACGGGTCGGTCTGACCGCTCACAAGGACAAGTTTCCTGGGCAACTCTCTGGCGGACAACAGCAACGCGTCGCTATCGCAAGAGCGCTTTGTATGGATCCAGTAGTCATGCTCTTTGACGAACCCACCTCGGCCCTTGATCCGGAGATGGTGGGGGAGGTATTGGATGTAATGGTAGGGCTAGCCAAGGACGGTATGACCATGATCTGCGTGACGCATGAAATGGGCTTTGCAAGAAAGGTGAGCGACCGAGTCATCTTTATGGATGTTGGTGGACGCATATTGGAGGACTGCACAAGTGATGAGTTCTTCAACCACCCAGAGAACAGACAGACAAGGACCAAAGAGTTCTTGGCAAAAATATTACAGCATTGATCTCAAAGAATATTTATTCAAGCCCCTAAAAATATATGTCTTCAAATCAACCGTTCGAGATCTCGATCACCAGGCCAGATGATTGGCATGTGCATCTGCGGGACGGCGATGCACTCGCCAGGGTGGTTGCGCATACTGCGTTTCAATTTGCACGCGCTGTAGTGATGCCAAATTTGAGACCCCCGGTCACAACAAGTGAGCAGGCCCTAAAGTACAGAGAACGCATCCTAAGCGCCTTAAGAGACTCTAACCATCCGGATCAAAATAAGAGTTTGAATTTCGAGCCTTTAATGACGCTTTATTTGACTGACACGACAACAGCCTCCGAGTTGGAGCGGGCTAAAGCCGCGGGTGTGGTGGCAGTTAAGCTCTATCCCTTTGGAGCAACAACCAACAGTGACTCAGGGGTGACGGATATTCGTAAAACCTATCCAGCCCTAGAAGCTTTGCAGCGTTTAGGCATGCCACTTCTCATTCACGCCGAGGTGACTGATCCTGATGTGGATCTCTTTGACCGCGAAGCGGTCTTTATAGACAAGCATTTAAGCGTTATACGCAAGGACTTTGCGGAACTAAAGGTGGTGGTTGAGCACATTACCACTCTTGAGGCTGCGCAGTATGTTGAGGCTGCAGACTCGTATCTCGCCGCAACGATTACCGCGCACCATTTACTTTATAACCGCAATGCCATTTTTACAGGCGGTATTCGGCCTCATTATTACTGTCTCCCTGTTCTAAAAAGAGAGACCCACCGTCAAGCATTGGTTAGGGCAGCAACCAGTGGTAGTTCTAAATTCTTTTTGGGAACGGATAGCGCGCCTCACGCTGCCCATCTGAAAGAACACGCAAGTG
>CAIKVH010000026.1 GCA_903830725.1 uncultured Burkholderiales bacterium
GCACTCCGTAGCACCTCTTGAACCCGTTCAACGTTTCGAAGCGTAAGGTAAGTTTGCATTAATGTGGCCTGCGCTGTGAGACGAGCCATCGCCAAATTTTCCTCACTCACTTTTTGTTGTGCGCGTAAGGCAATGATTTGCGCATCTAATGCACCCCAAATATCAGGAGTCCAGTTAAAGGGGAAAGACTGACTGATGTAGGTTCCTGAGGGAGCGGTTAAATAACTTTGACTCCTTGTAACGCTCGTGTTTGCATTTAAGCTAGGCCACAAATTACTCTGTGCCATTGCAACTGCTGATTTAGCCTGCTCCACCACTGCAGATAAGGCTATTAAGTTCGGATTTTCCTGAGCCATCTGATTTTCAAAATCATCCAGAACTGGGTCACCCAAAATCTGCCACCAACGAGCACCAATTTTCTCAGCGTCCCCAAAAGTGCTTTTAATCCTAGATTCGGCAAAGTTTTCAGGAACCGACATCTGCAAACTCAAGGGCGACTCGGGCATTCGCCAAGAGCAAGCACCAAGAGAAACTAAAATGATCAGTTGCAACGTTAGATATGGATATTTCATGTCCAAATGACTAAGACTCATTACTTTGTATTTTTAAATTATCTGCGATTAGCTGTCTTGTCCAACTTAACACGCAATCTCTCTAGGGCTAAAAAAACCACAGGAGTTGTATAAAGCGTTAAAAGTTGACTCAATATGAGCCCCCCCACCACAGCGATACCGAGTGGTTTTCGCATCTCCTCCCCGTCACCAAATGCAAATGCCAAAGGTAGCGCACCTAATACTGCTGCCATAGTCGTCATCAGTATAGGTCGAACCCGAGTTTTGCAGGCCCTGTATATCGCAACAGTGGCGGTGCTGCCATTTCGTTGATGATTAAGTGCGAAATCAATCATTAAGATAGCGTTCTTTTTAACGATCCCAATCAACAAAACAATGCCTATCATGGCAATTACATTGAGTTCGGTTTTAAATGCCATTAGAGCTAAAAAAGCGCCAACACCTGCTGACGGAAGTGTCGATAAAATAGTTATGGGATGCAACAAGCTTTCGTAAAGGATTCCCAACACCAAATACAAAGTAATGACTGCAGCCAATATCAACCAAGGCTGTGTGTTGAGAGAGGATTGGAAAACGTTTGCTGTTCCCGAAAAATTACCTCTAACAGAGATCGGGATTTGCAATCTGTTAATTGCCTCTTTAATTGCATCTGTTGCCTGGGATAAGGAAACACCTTGACTTAAATTAAAACTAAAAGAGTCAGAGGGTACGCCTCCGTCATGGCTCACGGATAGCGCAGTATTGCTTAAATGTGATGAAGCAACGGATTCAAATCCAACCAATCCCCCGCTACTGCTTTGAAAGTTGAGATGTTTTAAAGATTCAGCACTCTCCAAGAAGTGTGGATCCATTTCTAAAATCACTCTATATTGATTTAATGGGTTATAGATCACGCCTACTTGTTTCTGAGCATATGCATCTGATAAAGCGGTGTCAACGCCTCTAACAGATAAGCCGTGCCGACCCAGCGAGTCGCGGTTAATCACAACAGAAGTTTGCAATCCTCGGTCTTCATAGTCCGCATTGATATCTTCCAGTTCCTTTAGTTTTGATAACTCATGCCTAATTTTGGGCTCCCAGAGTCTGAGGCTATCTAAATCATCCGCCTTGATTGTGTACTCAAACTGCGAGCTTGATTGACGTCCCCCGATCCGAATATCTTGCGCAGGCACTAAAAATAAACGAGCACCAGCTTCCAATGACAATTTCTGACGTAGCCTGGTGACTACTTGCTCCGCACCGTCCCTGCGCTCTGAGCGGGGTTTGAGGGTTAAAAACATTTGAGCCGAATTTCGCTGACCACTACCAGTAAAGCCCGTTACGTTATCAACTGCTGGATCTGATTTAACAACATCAATAAATGCATCCAATCTTTTTTGCATAGATGTGAAGGAGCTACTTTGATCTGCACGAATGGATCCAAATATTCGTCCTGTATCTTGTTGGGGGAAAAATCCCTTGGGTATTGCTTTATATAAGCTGAAATTGACACCAATGGTCAATAACAAAATGATCCACATGACCAACTGATGTCTTAAAGCCCACCTTAGGCTGTATCCATAAAATCTTGACGCACTAAATCGACTGAACATCTTAAAGCCAAGAGGGTTCACTCTATTTTTGTTGATCGTGTTTTTATAAACAGCACTTTTATCATCCCGCCTTTGAAGCCTTTCACTTAACATCGCAGCACACATCATGGGTGTTGTTGTGAGTGAAATCACCATCGAAATAAGTATTGCAATCGTCAAAACGAGTGCAAATTCTCTAAACAACCGCCCTAAAACACCATCCATCAATAAAATGGGAATAAACACAGCGACAAGCGACAAGCTAATAGAGATCACAGTAAAGCCTATCTCACGAGTGCCTGATATGGCAGCTGCGTATGCAGAACCACCTCTCTCCAGATGACGCGTGACGTTCTCTAGTACAACGATCGCATCATCCACCACAAAACCTGTAGCTATAGTTAGAGCCATTAAAGTCAAATTATTAAGGCTCAGACCCAACAAATACATCACCCCAACGGTTCCTAGCAACGACAACGGTACCGCAACACTTGGAATGGCAGTAGCGGGAACTTTCCTTAAAAAGAGTCCAACAACCATCACGACCAATCCAACCGAAATAGCCAATGACTTTTGTATCTCAAACAGCGAGGCCTTTAAAGACGGCGTCCTATCTGAGACTACCCGCATCTGCACCGCACCAGGCAACGAGGCTTGAAGTGTTGGCATGAGTGCTCTAACCCGGTTAACCGTATCAATAACATTGCTACCTGGCTCTTTATTAATGATGAGCAAAATGGCGGGCTGTCCATTTGAGACGCCGTAATTGCGTATATCTTGAACCGAGTCCCTAACACTTGCAATATCTGATAAGCGCACTGTGCGAGCGTCCCGGCTAGTGTGCACAATAATTGGCGCAAACTCAGCCGCAGTTGCGAGTTGATCATTGGCCTCAATTTGCCAAGTTCTCTCCCCCGCATCAACGAATCCCTTTGGACGATTTCCGTTGGCAGCATTGATCGCCTTTCTGACGTCCTCCATACCAAGGCCCACCGCACTTAATCGATCGGGGTTGATCTCTATTCGCACAGCCGGTAGGGCTCCCCCCCCTATTTGCACTTGTCCCACACCCTCCACCTGCGCTAAGCGCTGAGCAAGCACCGTGGAGGCGATATCATAAAGTTGCCCCTGTGACTGTAGCTCAGAGGTCAAAGCCAATATCAAAATCGGCGCCTCCGCTGGGTTTACCTTTCGGTAAGTGGGCAAACTAGGCAATCCCGTTGGCAAATAGGAGGCTGTAGCGTTTATGGCTGCCTGCACATCTCGCGCCGCTCCGTCAAGACTCCTATTCAAATCAAATTGCAAGGTGACTCGCGTACTCCCAAGGGTAGAGGTCGATGTAATCTCATTAACACCGGCGATTGCTCCAAGCCCTCTCTCTAGGGGAGTAGCCACAGTTGCAGCCATCGTCTCAGGGCTAGCACCCGGCAAACTCGCTTGCACTGATATCGTTGGGAAATCAACCTGAGGAAGTGAGGCAACAGGCAAATTGAAATAGGCCAATGTGCCAGCTAAAGCAATGCCAATGGAGACAAGCGTAGTGGCAACTGGCCGATAGACAAACATACTGGACCAGTTAAGTGGTTTGCTCATGCGTGAATGTCTAATTTGCTGTGCTGTCTGAGGATCGATCTGGCCAACGTTGCGCCCAATTGGCAAACATTAAATAGATCACAGGTGTCGTAAAAAGCGTCATTAATTGACTCACCACCAATCCCCCAACCATCGTGATGCCCAGCGGCTGCCTAAGCTCACTGCCCACCCCGCCTGCTAGCATTAAAGGCAATGCGCCCAATAAAGCGCACAAAGTAGTCATCAAAATCGGACGAAACCTCAGTAAACATGCCCTATATATGGCTTCCCTGGGAGACATTGCCTGCTCCCTTTGAGCTTCTAATGCAAAGTCAATCATCATAATTGCATTTTTTTTGACGATACCAATCAATAAGACAATTCCAATCACTGCGATCACATTCAAATCATGACCACTCACCACTAAAGCCAATAATGCCCCCACCGCCGCAGAGGGTAGCGTGGAGAGAATAGTTAAGGGATGAATATAGCTTTCATATAAAACCCCTAAAACGATATACATCGTGACGACTGCAGCGAGGAGTAACCAGACCGAGCGAGTCAATGAGTGTTGAAAAGCAAGTGCGGCGCCTTGAAACTGGGTTTCTATACTAAGAGGCATACCTTCTTTCAGTAGCTGCGTGCTCTCTTGTTTTATTGCTTGCACAGCCTCGCCCAGCGAGTAACTTGGAGCCGGAGCAAACGATAAAGTGACGCAGGGGAATTGCCCCACATGCATCACACTGAGAACGGCTGGTCGCTCCACAACTTTAACAATAGTCGACAGTGGTATTTGTTGTCCGCCGCTGGCTCCCACAAAAATTCTCTCAATCGATTGGGGCCCCACACGGTCCTCACCCCCTACCTCTAGCACCACTCTGTATTGATTGCTCTGCGTAAAGATGGTTGAGACCAATCGCTGCCCAAACGCGTCGTACAAGACATTATCAATTGCTGCAACAGTTACCCCCAAACGACTCGCTGCATCTCGGTCAATTTGTATATATGCCTGCAAGCCCTGATCTTGAAGATCAGTTGCAACTTGCGCAATCTCAGCTCGCTCCCTCATGCGTTTCATTAATTTACTTGACCACAAAGCAAGATCTTTGTCACTTGGGCCACTCATCAAATACCTATATTGAGTTCTCGCCGTGCTATCCTCAATTGTTAGGTCCTGTACGGGTTGAAGGTATAAGGCAGTACCACTTACACTTTGACTCAAACGTTCCAAGCGCGCCAAAATTTCTTCGAACGATGCGTCTCGCTCGGATTTAGGAACAAGGTTAATAGTCATGCGCCCGGCATTTAGACTGATATTGCCTCCATCGACGCCGACAAAGGAGGTGAGACTTTTAACGGCGGGATCTTTTAAAAGCTCCCGCGCTAGAGCTTGTTGATTCGCCGACACCTGAGCAAATGAGCTTGACTGAGTTGCCTCGGTCACGCCTTGAATCACCCCTGTATCTTGAAGCGGGAAAAATCCTTTGGGTATCCAACTGTAAAGACCAAGCGTGAGAACTATTGTTGCCACAAACACCCAAAGCGTCGCTTTAGGTCGCTCTAACACCCAGTTGAGTGCAACCGAGTAGCGATCAATCAACGTTTGAATGCCTTGAGCTACTTTAATTGACCAGTGATTCGGATGAATTTCATTCGAAAAGGATTGAGATGGACGAGGAGTTAAAAAATTTGCACACATCATCGGCGTAAGTGTGAGCGATATAAAGGCAGAGATCAAAATGGCGGTTGCAAGCGTAATTGCGAACTCATGAAACAAACGCCCAACAATGTCTCCCATAAATAAAAGCGGGATTAAAACAGCGATTAGGGAAAAGGTCAGCGAAATAATCGTGAACCCAATTTCTTTTGAACCTTTAAATGCCGCCTCCAGCGGGGTACAGTCATGATCCTCGATATAACGAGAAATATTTTCAATCATCACAATTGCATCGTCTACAACAAATCCCGTTGCGATGGTCAAAGACATAAGAGTCAAATTGTTAATAGAAAATCCACTCAAATACATCACACCAAAAGTACCAACTAACGATAAAGGAACGACAACCGCAGGTATTAAGGTCGCTTGAGCGGTTCTAAGAAACAAGAATATGACCATAACGACTAACGCAATGGCTAGTAGTAGTTCGAATTTCACATCATTAACTGATGCACCAATCGTAACCGTCCTGTCTGTCATGACAGAAAAATCAAGTGAATCTGGCAGTGCACTTCTTAGTTGCGGGAGTATGCCCTTAATCCGTTGCACTGTTTCTATAACGTTAGCACCGGGTTGCCGCTGAATATTGAGAACAATGGCAGGGACATCGTTTGCCCAAGCGGCAAGACGAATATTCTCAGGCGCGTCCACAAGAGAGGCCACATCTCTTAACCGCAGCGGGGTTCCGTTTTTATAGGCCAAGATAATTGACTCATATTCCTCGGCGGACTGCAACTGGTCGTTGGCATCCAAGGAGGACGCTTTGGACGGGCCGTCAAAACTTCCCTTTGCTAAATTTACATTTGCGTTCGTTATTGCTGATCTTACGTCCTCCAGAGAAAAGCCGGCTGCAGCTAACGCACTCGAATTGACCTGTACCCTGACAGCAGGACGTCTGCCACCAGCGATACTGACTAAACCAACACCTGCTATTTGCGATATCTTTTGAGCAACCCGGTTCTCAACCATATCATGCACCCTAATAATTGAGAGCGTTGGAGAACTAATAGCAATCGTTAGTATGGGGGCATCTGCTGGATTCACCTTGCTATAAACAGGAGGTGCGGGTAGATCTGTGGGTAATAAACTTGCAGTGGCATTAATCGCTGCCTGGACCTGTTGCTCAGCGACGTCTAAGCTCACATTTAACGAAAATCTCAACGCAATAACTGAAGCGCCTCCAGAACTACTAGAGCTCATTTGATCTAGTCCTGGCATTTGTCCAAACTGTCGCTCTAGCGGCGCCGTAATGGAGGAGGTTATAACCTGCGGACTGGCTCCAGGATATAAGGTCGTGACTTGTATTGTCGGATAGTCAACCTGAGGGAGCGAGGCAACTGGGATGAATTGATAAGCTAAAACACCGCTCAAAAAAATTGCCACCATCAAAAGCGATGTGGCAACTGGTCGAATGATAAAGAGTCGCGATAAATTCATTGAGCGACCTATTCGCCTGTAGTTTGATTTGGGCGTTCACGCATTTTTTGAAAAAAAGCTTTTTGCTCGTCTGGACTCATCGTTTTAATTTTCTCTAAAACCTCTGGTGACAGTCGATCCACTTGCTTTTGACGTTTTATTGCTTCAACGCTATCTTTATCTCTTGCAGTCCCCTCAATGCTCAATGGGCTTGTATCAAGCGTTTTAACCACTTCAACCTTACTCTGAGCTCTGAGCTTATCCGCACCGTCCAACACGACTCTGTCGCCAGGTTTTAACTCAGCCTCAACACCTTGCCAATCGCCGTCTAAGGCAAGTAATTTGACAACTTGAGTACTTACCTTATTGTCAGCATTGATCACATAGACAAACGTCCCTAGCGCCCCGCGTTGTATAGCGGCGCTCGGTACTGAGAGACTATTTTTAAACACATCGAGTTGTAACTTTATATTGGCAAACTGATTGGGGAATAAAGATTCATCTTTGTTATCCAATAACGCTTTCAGCTTCAGTGTTCCGGTGCTGGTATCTATTGCATTATCTGTAAGTGAAACCTTACCAACTCCTAGCACTCGCGTCAATTCGCTGTCCCAGACCTCTACAGGCAAAGCCAAACCGAGGTGCAATTTCTTCTGAATAATCGAGACATACTTTTGGGGCACAGCGAAAATTGCCGCTATCGGCTGAAACTGTGTAATAGTGACGATGCCGTTGGGGTCACTCGAGCGTACCAAACTACCAACCTCAACTTGCTTTAAGCCTACACGTCCAGATATTGGCGCAATCACATGTGTATAAGATAACTGAAGGCGCGCGTTATCAAGCGCGCCTTGATCAATGAGCACAGTACCTTTGAGTTGACGCACCAATGCATCTTGAGTGTCTACTTGCTGAACCGCAATGGCGTCCTTGCTGAGTAAATCTTTATACCGCTGTTGGTCTAAAAGAGCATTCTTATATTGCGCCGTATCCCGCTCGAGTTGCCCCTGTGCCTGAGTAAATTGAACATTAAGATTTTGAGCATCTAGGTCGACCAAAACCTGCCCTGCTTTGACCAAAGCGCCTTCCTTAAAATACACCGCCTTTAACTCTGCGTCCACTTTAGCTCTAACGGTTGCAGTATTTAGTGCAGTGAGCGTGCCTAATGCGTTCACAACCAAACGAATGTCCATTTGCCGAACAACTCCTGCACTTACTGCCTGAGGACGTCCAAACCCTGTGCCAGAACTTTTAGACCCCCATAGTCCCGACAAACCTCCTGCGTCTGATCCGGGGGCAGTTGCGTCGGGTTGTAATTGAAAAAAGATAATCCAAGCTGATACACCCATTATTAAAAATAAGGCAACACAGACGACCGCTACGAATTTTCTTTTCACAAAATAATTTTTACCGAATATATTGATTTTCATAAACAATTAAAAGACTGGCACATCTTTGCAAAACACATAATAACCTCTAAAGAAAAACCCTCTGCATAGATAGTGGTTAGCATTAAAACTACAAATTTTCATTCGAATCAAAGCAGCCTAGACAATAGCTCAAAGGCCAAGTACAACAAAATCACCGACGTAATCGGCAGATACCAGATTCTTCCAAAAAGGAAGAAGGTCAAATCTCCGGGCAATTTCCCAAACCTCAAGCGCTTTAGCCAAGGTTCAAAATATTGCAGCAATACCATCATAATCAGAATCAATATAAGCCATCTAAACATAAATCATTCTTTTGTTTTTTATCTAAAGTGTATTGGCTTGCAATATTTTTGAATTGCTTGAGTTATTTCAGTTGACTGATCTATAAGGTATGCATCCGGTCTCCGCTTTGACTCCCAAGCGGGTCAAAGCTTACACCAACCCCCAAAATTAACACTTTAAAAAGCTCCCCCATTTCATGCTCGTTAATGAGCTTAAGCGCCTGCGATCTTTGCATGCTTTCAACACTCTCTAGTCCGTCCAACACTCCTGAGTTAATTAGGAAATGAGCTTGGCTCGTGTATCCCAAAACGTCCGCTCCTACCTCTTGCGCTGCCAATGCCGAGGCCGTGAAATTTACGTGCGCTGTTATGTCCTTATGTCCCACCAACAGGAGAGGGTTATCGTCCGAAGTATGTCGATAATGACACATAAGCGTACCCATATATCTTTGCGGGTGGTAATACTCGCGCTCAGGAAATCCGTAATCAATGAAGAAGAACACTCCGCGCGTAAATTTCTTGACCAAAGTCTGAATGAAAGCCACCCCCTGAGGGTGTATTTCAGTCAAGTAATCCCCAGTAAATCCATCCTCAGTTGGAGGACGCAAAGCAGTTGCGCGAAGCGCCCATTCAAACTGATTTAATTCGCCCTGCACGGAATAAGTCACCCCTTGTTCAAACCAATTACCGGATTGGCGCTTTAAGATATTTACAGGCAATGCGTCAAGCACTTCATTACCTATTAAAACCCCTTGCATGGTGGGGGGAAGTTCGCTTACCCAGTTTACTTTGTCTTTATAGGCATGAAGCGTTGCGGCTTGCCTTGCCCTGAGCTCACCCGACAAATCAACGAGCGTGTATTTTTTTACTTTGTCTCCCAAGTGCTCAAGCAATTGGCGCGCAAGCTCCCCCGTGCCAGGTCCAAACTCCCAAATCTCCTGCGTTTGAGACTCCTCCAAGGCCTGCGCGACGCTATTACCTAGAGCGCGTCCAAATGCCGGTGTTAGCTCAGGCGCAGTTACAAAATCACTTCCTGATAACGGAGAACCTCCGATTTGGCTATTTTGTGAGCTGTAGTATCCAAATTTAGGATCATAAAGAGCAGCCGACATAAACTGTGCAAAATCAATCCATCCTCCCCCTTCATCAATAAGGCCACGAATTGCAGCCTCTAATTCCGCTTTAGGCTCAACTTTGAGCCCTGATTGCAGCAAAGGATCTAAAAATTTGTGAGAATGCAAGTTGTTTCAATCCTTTTAATGTTAATTTATGTCTGATTGGGTACTCGTCACGGGCGGTGCAACGCGTTTAGGACGCGAGATAAGTCTTGCTTTTGCAAAAGCAGGGTGGAATCTGATTTGCCATTATCGCAATTCTGAGGAAAAAGCACAAAGCCTTTGCCAAGAAGTCACATCATTCGGCGTTTTCGCTCAGGCTCTTTACGCTGAGCTCGAAAATGAAGACAGTTGCCTGGGACTGTACAAACAGGCGAGCGAAGTTAGTAACCACCGCCTTGCCTGCATCGTCAACAGTGCTTCGTTGTTCATTCCAGACAACGCGCATGATTTTGAGGAGCATCAAGCCCTTCAACAACTGAGTGTCAATTTAATGGCCCCGATGCGTTTTGGCAAATGGCTTTATGAGTCGAGACTGAACAAGGCCACCAACTCAGGCTTAGATGCAACTACCGGATCCTCTGTACCTAAACATTCCCCTAGCATCGTCCACATCTTGGATCAAAAAGTATTTAATTTGAACCCAGATTACTTTACCTATACCGTCTCAAAACTCGCCTTAGAGCGCATTGTTTCACTACAAGCACAATCCTTTGGTCCCTCGCTGCGAGTTAACGCTGTATCCCCAGGACTCATTTACCCGAGTGGCCCTCAGGATCTGGAAAACTTTAAAATAGCCAGCAACGCCAACCTAATGGGCATACCCATCGATCCTAAACAGGTTGCTCAAAGCGTGCTCTTTTTAGCTCAAAATCCCTGTATTACTGGAACGACCATTAAAGTAGACAATGGACAACACCTCGTACCCACACCCCGTGACATCATGTTTGTTGTCGATCAACTGAAGCAAAATAATAAATGACCAACCACCTCCAAGAATGGGCGCTCATGAATGAGTGTCGCAAACTATTTCTAGAAGGCCTAGAAGTTCAAGCGCGAATTGGCATTCACGATTTTGAGCTAACAAGCCCTCAACGTCTTATTATTGATATCGAACTCTACGTACCATTTGCAATTAGTACGCCCTCCTTAGACGCTATCCACGAGGTCGTTGACTATGACTTTATTAGAGAAGTGGTGTTTGAGCGAATTCAAAGAGGACACATCAATTTACAAGAAAGCTTGGTTGATGATTTGGTAGCAACCCTACTTGCCAATCCAAGTGTAAAAGCAGCTCGCGTCAGCTCTTACAAACCAGACGTCTATCCAGACTGTGCTGCGGTTGGGGTTGAAGTCTTTCGCTCAAAGTAAATAATATAGACTCTACCTATGTTAAGCAAAGGCAATCAAATTCTCACACTCCATGGTCTTCGCTTTGATGCAAACCTTGGCATCTTAGACCATGAGAAAATAAAACCCCAACCCATTCAAGTAGACGCCGAGCTTAATTTCGGCACTCAACCGCTTCTCCCCAGGGATGACGAAATTTTGCATGTCCTCGATTACCGCAAGGTAAGACAAATCATCATCACGGAGTGCACGGCTGAACACGTTAATTTGCTTGAGAGTTTAATTGGCAAATTAGCGCTTCGACTCATGCAACTGAATGGTGTAATAGGAGTTAGAGTAAAAATTGCGAAACTTGAAATCTTCAGCGACTGCGAAGTTGCAATACGCGTTGAAACAGGGCAGTGGTGATATAAAGTGAAAAATCATTCTTGGATAGATTCTGATTTAGATTTGACTCTGACAACACAAAACCCTGCGAACCCGTCCCTCGCCGCAAGGCATATCAAAGAGCGCGAGAACCATAAGCTAGAAAAGCGCCTGTGTCGGTTAATGGGCCAAGCGATCGTGGATTACAACATGATTGGTGAAGGCGACAAGGTGATGGTATGTGTGTCGGGTGGCAAAGACAGTTACGCCATGCTAGACATCCTTCTCAAGTTACGCGCACGCGCGCCCATTCACTTTGAAATAATAGCTGTTAATCTGGACCAAAAACAGCCCGGCTTCCCTGCTGATGTGCTTCCCCGTTACTTAAATGAACTAGGGGTTGACTTTCACATTGAAAACCAAGACACCTATTCGATTGTTAAAGATAAGATCCCAGAGGGCAAAACAATGTGCAGCTTGTGCAGTCGCCTTCGCAGAGGTATCCTCTACCGAGTAGCAGATGAACTTGGCGCAACGAAAATTGCCCTTGGGCACCATCGCGACGATATTTTGCAGACGTTTTTCCTAAACATGTTCTTTGGCGCAAAACTCAAAACGATGCCCCCCAAACTCGTAAGCGATGATGGGCGTCACATCGTTATACGCCCCCTCTCCTATGTCGCGGAGCATGACCTGCGCGACTGGGCAGAACATAAAGCCTTCCCCATTATTCCTTGCACGCTGTGCGGGAGTCAAGAAAACCTACAGCGCCAAGTGGTTGGTGATATGCTCAGGGAATGGGAGAGGAAGTCGCCAGGGCGTCTTCAAAATATTTTTCGGTCGCTTCAAAATATTGCTCCATCGCATTTAATGGATTCAAGACTTTATGATTTTCAAAACATTTCTACAACCGGGGTAGCAAACCCGTTGGGTGACGTTCTCTTTGACGAAGAAGAGTTTAAGGTCACAAGCGTGCTCGATACCATTGGAATAAAAGTGGACTAGGCGTCCGACTATTTAAACTTGCACATCAACTTACACGTCAACTTACACGTCAAGCCCAACAAGATAGAGAACAAAGACAAAAGCCACAACCACTTAACTCATTTAAAGAGCCTCGAGTGGATTGTGGCTTTGTGTTAGAAGAGCGCTTATTTTTGCTTTTTGTAAGCAATAACTTTTTGTGTCTGCTCGCCCAAACCTTGAACCCCAAGTGTCATCACATCTCCTGCCTTTAAAAACACAGGCGCAGATTTACCGTTTACCTTAACGCCCATGCCCACGCCTGGAGGCGTACCCGTTGTAATGATATCCCCAGGATATAGAGTCATGAACTGACTTGTATAGCTAATTAATTTAGCCACATTAAAAATCATCGTCTTGGTATTGCCACTTTGCATGCGCTTACCGTTTAAATCCATCCACATATCTAGTTTCTGAGGGTTTGGAACCTCATCGCGAGTGACCAACCAAGGGCCGATCGGACCAAATGTATCGCAACCCTTTCCCTTATCCCATGTTCCGCCGCGCTCGATTTGGTACTCACGCTCGCTCACATCATTAATCGTGCAATAGCCAGCAACGTGGTCTAAAGCATTTTTAAGAGAAACATAAGAGGCCTTTGTTCCAATCACAACACCTAATTCAACCTCCCAATCACTTTTGACCGAGCCCTTTGGCAACATCACCTGATCATCAGGTCCTTGTATACAACTAGTGGGTTTTGTAAAAATAATTGGTTCTTTGGGTAAAGGCATCCCTGCCTCAGCAGCGTGATCGGCATAGTTCAAACCAATCGCTATAAATTTACCCGAACCTGTAAAAGGGCACCCCATACGCGGATTGCCACGCACCAAAGGCAATTTGGCTGGATTTAATTTGGCGAGCTTGTGCAACACCTTGTCACTCAAATTATCAGGCGTGATATCGGAGATGATGTGGCTTAAATCCCTAATTTTGCCTGCTGCATCAATTAACCCAGGTTTTTCTTTTCCGACCTTACCGTAACGTACTAATTTCATTTTGACTCCATTTAAAAAATTCTTTGCAAGTTGTTAGCGACAAAAATCAGCTATTGATTAATAAGTGGCACGCCCACCCGACAAATCAAAAACCGCACCGGTTGAGAATGAACAGTCCTCAGTGCACAACCAACAGACCATCGCAGCAACCTCCTCGGGCAACCCAAACCGTGCCATGGGTATCTTGCTCAGCATGAATTGTATGTGCTCAGCAGACATTTGATCAAATATCGCCGTCTTAACGGCTGCAGGAGTAACGCAGTTCACCCGTACCCCAGAATCCGCCAACTCTTTACCCAAGGACTTGGTCAAGCCAATCACAGCAGCCTTACTCGCACTGTAAGCGCTTGCATTAGGGTTGCCGTCTTTTCCAGCAACAGATGCAATATTCACAATTCTCCCAAACGCTCTATTCCTCATATGCGCAGACAACTCTTTACAACAGTAAAAAAGCCCGTTCACATTAACATCCATGACATCCCTCCAAGCCTGGACAGGATAATCCCATACCTTGGTGTTAGGACCCGTAATGCCAGCGCAATTTACCAAGATATCAACCGCTTTTATGGCCTCTGTCTGATGGGTCGCTTGAACCACGCTTTCATGAGAAGCCACATCAACGTGCACAGTGTTGACCTTTGAATTGGGATATTCAGACAAGAGTGTCTCGCGCGCTTTGGCCATGCTCGAAGCCTCTCTATCCCAAAGCGTAACCTCTCCCCCGGAGGCAAGCATACGCTTAGCAATGGCATAACCAAGCCCCGTTGCTCCGCCGGTTACAACAGCGTGTCGGCCCTTTAGATCTAGTTGATTCATATTTGTTCCTTAAAATTAAATGGTCATCCCACCATCGACCATAAAGGCATTGCCAGTTGCAAACTGCGCTTCATCGGAGGCCAGATAGACGACGATCGGTGCGATCTCATCCGCATTAGCCAAGCGCCCCATGGGTTGCCTAGCAATAAAATCTTTGCGGGCTTGAACGGGGTCATCAAACTTTGAGATCCTGTCATGCAATGACGGCGTATCGACTGTGCCCGGACAAATAGCGTTGACTCGAATTCCGTCTTTGACGTAGTCTGCCGCGACGCTTTTGGTTAATCCCAAAACCGCCGCTTTACTAGCGCCATACACAAACCGATTAGGCAACCCCTTGACACTTGAACATACGCTTGACATGTTGATAATGCTGCCAGATTTTTGAGCAATCATCTTAGGCAACACCGCTTGGATCATCCAAAACTGTGCGCGGGCGTTTAAATTAAATGCAAACGTCCAATCATCATCCGTTGCATCCAAAATTGAGCCACTATGCACAAATCCCGCGCAGTTAAAAACGACATCCACACGCTCTAGCTTTGAAATAAATGATTGAATGGCGACTTTGTCTAAAACATCAAGTTGTGCAGTTTGCACGTTTGGGGTGCCAACATAAGACTTCAGCAACTCTGCATTCACATCAGTCGCCCAAACCAAAGCACCCTCTTTAGCCATACTTAGAACTGAGGCTCGTCCAATGCCCTGGCCAGCAGCTGTCACGACAGCTATTTTTCCTTTTAATCTCATTCAATGCGCTCCTATTTTCTGATACCTGCACACAGCATTCAGCCTTGAATCAACAGGCGACTTTAAAATTTTAAGCTTTGTCATTTAATTTGCAAATCAACGATTGCGCGAAATTTAATTATCAACGTAGAGATTGTCCCAACACATTCGCGGTCGTCTTAATATTTAAAAATTGCAGGGGACATTTTTGGCAGGTTTTGTAATGCGTTATTTAAGCCTTATATTATGTATTTAATCACACTCTAGTTTGCATGAGGAATTACCCTTCCTCACACCTTTTTTGAAAGTCAAACCCCATTTCGTCCGCTAATATCAGAGCCTATCAAAATTTAGAACTGTTCTTACAACTATGAACTCTCACATCCGACTTCATGCCAACGATAATGTTGTGATCGCTCGCTCTCAACTTGTGGGCGGCGCAACTATTGAGCATTTCACAGTCAAAGGTTTGATCCCTGCAGGTCATAAGATGGCCACAGTTAAGATTGCAACTGGAGAACCGGTGCGCCGCTACAACCAAATCATTGGATTTGCTAGTCGTCCCATCCACCCCGGTGAGCACGTGCACACTCATAACTTAGACCTTGGAGCCGAAAAAGGGGGCTTTGCAAGAGACTATGCCTACTGTGCAGATATAAAGCCCCCAGAACCCAAAAAATCTGCAACGTTTATGGGATATGTCCGAGCCGACGGAAGTGTTGCTACACGCAATTACATCGGTATTTTGTCAAGCGTCAACTGCTCAGCTACTGTTGTGCGCGCTATCGCTGAACACTTCTCCAAACGTACAAACCCAAATGCTCTTGCTCCCTATCCTAATGTTGACGGCGTCATCGCGCTCAGCCACGGATTAGGTTGCGGTATGGACCATGAGGGCCTGGGTATACAAGTCTTGGAGCGAACTTTAGCTGGATATGCAAGGCACCCAAATTTTGCTGCCTGCTTGATGGTTGGACTAGGGTGTGAGGCCAACCAAATTAGTACATGGCTGGAGCATTCCCACCTAGCGGCGAGTGAGCAACTCTACACCTATAACATTCAAGACACGGGTGGCACTGCTAAATCAATAGCCCTTGGGATTGCTCAAATCAATGCCTTATTACCACAGGCCAATAAGGTCAAACGTGTCCCCTGTGACGCCTCCCACCTCATGGTTGGACTGCAATGCGGGGGCTCAGATGGGTACTCAGGCATCAGCGCCAACCCTGCACTAGGTGCCGCCGTTGACCTACTTGTAGCGCACGGCGGTACAGCCATTTTGAGCGAAACACCAGAAATTTACGGCGCAGAACATCTGCTTACCCGAAGATCTATAAACAGGGAAGTTGGGGAGCGCCTCATAGAACGTATACGGTGGTGGGAGCACTATACCGAGATCAACCAAGGGGAGATGAATAACAATCCATCCCCGGGTAACAAAGCGGGAGGCCTCACTACCATTTTGGAGAAGTCCTTGGGCGCTGTAGCTAAGGCAGGAACTACAAATTTAAATGCAGTCTATGAGTATGCAGAGCCTGTCAAATCTCACGGCTTTGTGTTTATGGATACACCGGGCTATGATCCCGTTAGTGCGACAGGACAAGTTGCAGGAGGCGCCAACCTAATTTGCTTCACCACAGGAAGAGGCTCTGCATATGGATGCGCACCATCACCCTCCCTGAAGTTAGCAACAAACTCTGCCCTTTGGAAGCGCCAAGAGGAAGATATAGATATCAATTGCGGCGAGATCGTTGACGCAACCAAAAGCATTGAAGATATGGGCACATTGATATTTGAGCGGATACTGAAAAGTGCAAGTGGCGAGCCCACAAAGAGTGAGATGCACGGCTACGGCCAAAGTGAATTCGTCCCCTGGCAACTCGGCGCGGTCATGTAACCAAGAGAACTTAGAAATATGTCAATTATTATTCAAGCCCCAGAACTCGAGAAAACAATTGCTTCGCTTTTTTCAGCCGTAGGAAGCACCCCTGAGGAGGCTCGCCAAGTTGCTGCCAACTTAGTGCTTGCCAATCTTTGTGGGCACGACTCACACGGTGTTGGTATGGCGCCTCGCTACGTAGACGCAGTTCTAGAAAAGAACCTCACCCCCAACGCTCACGTTCAAACACGCGTTGATACGGGCACACTACTTGGCCTAGACGGACAAAATGGTTTTGGACAAAACGTTGGCGTGCAAGCTATGCAAATGGCTTTTGAGCGCGTGCGCGCGCACGGCTCTTGCATCATGTCTTTGTCTAATGCGCATCACTTAGGACGTATCGGACACTATGCGGAAATGGCAGTTGAAAATCATTGGATCTCCATTCACTTTGTCAGCGTTAACTCCAGACCTATCGTTGCGCCATTCGGGGGAGGAGATGGAAGATTTGGTACCAACCCTTGTTGTATCGGCATCCCTGTGGGTGTAGGTAAGGACACTCGCGAGCCTTTTATTTTGGATTTTGCTACAAGTCGAGTTGCGCAGGGCAAGATGAGGGTGGCCCACAATGAAGGGCGAAGCGTAGAGCCTGGCACACTCATTGATGAGAACGGTCAACCTACCAACAATCCTGGGGTTGTTGTAGTCCCTCAATCCAATGGCAAGATGGGCGCGCTCATGCCATTTGGTCAATACAAAGGGTTTGGGCTTGCAGTGGCCTGCGAACTATTGGGAGGCGCTTTGTCCGGTGGAGGGACATGGCACAAAGAGGCAGACGGAAGACGTGCCGTGCTCAATAGCATGCTCACCATTGTGATTGATCCCAAACGTTTGGGAACAGAAAATTCTTTCGGTCAAGAAACTACCGAATTTTTAGATTGGCTGCGAAAGAGCCCCAACGCTCCCGGTACTGAGGGGGTCACTCTGGCAGGTGAGCCGGAGCGCAAAAAACGGGCTGATCGACTCAAAAACGGAGTTCCAATAGATGATGCAACATGGCAAGAAATTGTCAATACCGCGCGTCTCGTAGGCGTTAGCATTTAAGGCTAACGAGGAGCCCAAACCAAGAACTCAGGGCTACAGAAAACTTAAAACAATTTAAGCGTATCTTCTAGATACTCTGTTGGCAAACGTTTAAACCCCGAACGGGTGTAGCGCAGTAGTCTGCCAATCACATAGGTCACCAAAGCGCTTGCCTGCATCTGAGCGTCTACGGTTGGAGTTGCAGATTTAGCAGTCTGCGCTGCGTCTTTATAAACTATGCGTAGACTTGACTCAATACGGTCAAAGAATTGATTCATCCGCGTTTGTAAACGGTCGTTCTCAAACACCAAAGCGTCCCCCACCATCACACGGGTCATACCTGGATTTTTTTCACCAAATTGCAAAATGACAGTTGCGATTTGATGTGCTTTTAATTGAATAGGCATTTCCTTGTCAGCTATTTGATTAATGATCGTAAATAGACTTTGCTCTATGAACTCGATTAAGCCTTCAAACATTTGGGCTTTGCTGGCAAAGTGTCTGTACAAGGCAGCCTCACTCACCTCTAATTTTGCGGCTAATGCAGCGGTCGTAATTCGATCAAATCCAGGCTGCTCGAGCATCAGCGCAAGGGCCTGAAGGATTTGCAGTCTTCGCTCACCTGGCTTAGGTCGTCTGCGACTAGCAGAGGGGGTCGAGCCCTCGGTTACATCTGATGCACTTGACAAAGTCTCATCAACCATTCATAACCCCCATGCAAATTAATTAGTGGGACCTGATCATTGTCCCGAATGCTTGCTCCGTTAAAACTTCTAAGAGTAGGACATGCGGTACACGACCATCAATAATATGGACAGAGTTTACGCCACTCTTGGCTGCATCCAGGGCACCACTAATTTTTGGAAGCATTCCTCCGCTAATCGTACCGTCAGCAAACAAGCCGTCAATCTCTTTGGCAGATAAATTAGTGAGTAATTTCCCACTTTTGTCCAAAACACCTTCTGTATTCGTAAGTAGCACTAATTTTTCGGCTTGCAACACTGTCGCAAGTTTTGCGGCAACTACGTCTGCGTTGATGTTGTAAGACTCATTGTTCACGCCAAACCCAATGGGACTGATGACGGGAATAAAGGCGTCATCTTGCAAAGCCTTCACCACACCTGGATCAATGCCGACAATTTCGCCAACCAAACCCACATCAATTTCTTTGGTTGGATCTTTGTCATCCAACATTTTGAGCTTGCGAGCATGAATCAAACCGCCGTCGCGCCCTGTTAAACCAACCGCTTTACCCCCCGCTTGATTAATCAGGCCAACAATATCTTGTTGCACTTCGCCGGCTAAGACCCACTCAACAACCTCCATAGTCTCCTCATCGGTGACTCGCATACCCTGAACAAACTCGCCTTTTTTTCCCAACCGCTTAAGGACCGTTTCAATCTGGGGACCCCCACCGTGTACCACAACGGGATTCATCCCGACTAGCTTTAAAAGAACCACGTCTGCAGCAAAGTCCGCCTGTAACTTTGGGTCAGTCATGGCGTTGCCCCCGTATTTAATGACCAAAGTCTTACCGTGAAATTTTCGAATATACGGGAGAGCTTGCGCCAAAATTTCAGCTTGGTTATGTATATCGATTTTGGGGGCTTCAATCATAGTTAAGAGAGTGTAGAGTTCGATTTTGGAATTGTTAAAGGATTCAGTTGACTTTAAGCCCCTTGAGACCCAACTCTAGATAGTGTACGAAAGATTATCTGAAAAATATCAGAAACTTTCACCCCAACTTGTAATTAAACTTTCACAACCCTTGGCAACTTTTAAAAACCTACGCGTGAAAAAGCCCAGCACTTTAACGAGAATTGCTGGGCTTTTTAGGCACTTAGCGCTGTGACGCTTAGATAATTTACTTAGGTAATTTACATAAGCAACCTGCCCCGTGCCATGCTAGGTCATCGGACCCGACAACCCTACTTGATTAAACCGGAACAGCAGGCTCTACGGCCGGGGCTACCACAGCGCTGTCTTGGGAAAGGCCTAAAACCGTGTTGCGCACCATTTCTCTGAGCATTTTCTTTTCGGGGAAACTTAATGGACGCTCCAGAACTTTTCTAACTCGTAACAACAAATGACGATCAACCTCCTGAGGGATGCCCTGATTGTTTAAAAGCTCATCTCTTAAATCATCTTGAATATCTTGGGGCTCATCTGACCACCAACCACCCACGACTTCAAGTAGCTTCACTCTCATTGCCTCGGGATCCAAAGGCGTAGCGGGGGTTGCGGGAGCTGCTGCAACGGCTTTGACCGTATGCGTTAAATCGCGAATTCCCGCGGACTGCAAAAAGATTCGGCGATCCGCATGGGCTAAAAGCCTGCACCAATCAGGATCCGCAGTGGCCAACTGATCCATATGTCTAGCTGATTCATCAGCCAACAAATGAACCCCAATCCCTCTCAACTGAGCATCATCAACGAGTCCCAGTATTCTCTCGTCATCACTTGCAATTAAAAGATGATCGCAGGCCTTGTTCTCAGCCAAACGCTTCAAGTCACCACTCATCAGCTGCAGCAAAGCATCGCTACCCTCGGCTTGCTCGGAGCGCACAAGACGAATGATTTGGTCATTCAAATATTGCTCTTCCTCTTTATCTGTGTACCAATATACGCGCTGAATATCAACCGAGAGTCCAGCTGTTTTTAAAGCCTGAGATAGGGCCGGAATTAAAGCCTGCCTGTTGATTGACTCATTGTCTTCCTCAGACTCTTGCTTAAGTAACCAAGCCATGTAATGGCTGTCAATCATTGCTATGCACTTGCCAGTGCGTTGCACAGAATGTTCTTTTCGGGGATGTCCCGTACGATTTTCACTCTTCATGAGGTTTAACCTTAATAAAACTTAATAAAAATTGACAGGAATATGTCTGTCCTAAACATCGGAGAGCTCGTCGTTGATGGCGAGTAATCTCCAGGCATGAACCATAACGGGCCAATGCTTCTCCTTTATAAGAGAACACGTATTTTTCCACAAATTTTCATTGATTAACGTATTTACAAATCATAAATACGATTTTTTTTGAACATTTTAAGAAGTATGACTAATTTCCAGCCAAAACTTGTTCATCGGTCTGCCCAAAGCGACGCACCCTTTTACCAAACCACTCTAGCGCACGCTCTAATTCGACTTTGTCAAACTCAGGCCAATAGGTATCGGTGAAATAAAGCTCGGTATAAGCCATTTGCCATAGCAAGAAATTACTCATCCTAGACTCCCCCCCTGTTCGAATAAGTAAATCTGGATCAGGAAGATCGCTAGTACTAAGATAGTTTTTTAAGGCCTGTGGCTCCATCAAGGGAAGCGGGGTGTTGGGATTTGCATCGAGCCAAAGTTGCATCGCCCGCAAAATATCCCACTGCCCACCGTAATTGGCAGCCACAGTTAAATGTAGTTTGGTATTCTGACTTGTCTCTCGTTCAGCCTTTTCAATTCTCATTTGCAATGAGGGCATGAATGCAGAGCGTTCGCCGATCAGGCGAAACCGAATACCCGCTTCTTTCATCTCAACCAACTCTTTATCTAAGTATTGAATAAATAGATCCATCAACGTTGAGACCTCGTCCTCGGGTCTTCTCCAGTTTTCTGTACTGAATGCAAAAAGGGTTAGAAACTCAACCCCATGCTCAGTGCAGCCTTGAACAATTGATCTTACGTTAGCCGCCCCCTTAACGTGTCCAACCGCTCTTGGTAGCAATCTTTTTTTAGCCCAACGACCATTCCCGTCCATGATCATTGCTATGTGCTTAGGATTGCTATTCATGGTATTGGGTTCCGTTAACTGACAACTGGCTTCAGCTCATCTA
>CAIKVH010000027.1 GCA_903830725.1 uncultured Burkholderiales bacterium
ACAGGGACGCAGTACTTCAGACGCTAAGAGCTCATGGGCTCGGGTCCTTCAGTCACTGTATCGGCAAAACTAGGCCGGTTGATCTGCGTCACCCTGAGTTGACGAGTGGCGTAGGTCAATTATCCATCTGGCGAGATGCCAAGGAAATATTTAGTGCACCCCTTGATGACCTTCACCAAGTTTGGGATAGTGTGAGTTGGAAGATATGTCGCGAGAGAGATAATCCAGTTTGTGCAGACCAAGAGCATGCGCTGAAGATGGATACAAATCGAGATGGATTGTCTGTACATTTAACGCCTGCTTTTACGGAACTGTTTGAGACTTCGCCGGTCGTGAACGCACTCATAGGCCGTCCAAAGGTTGCAATATTAAGAGAGCAAGGCGTGAACTCCCATGTTGAGATGGCTTATGCTTTCTCAGCCGCAGGATTTGATAGCGTGGACGTTCATATGACCGATCTCCAAGCCGGACGTGTAAGGCTCAAGGATTTCGTAGGTTTAGTGGCATGCGGCGGATTTAGTTATGGTGACACCTTAGGGGCGGGGGTGGGTTGGGCCAGAAGCATACTCTTTAATGAACGCCTTCGAGAGGAGTTCCTTGGCTTATTTAACAGAAAGGATACCTTTGGTTTGGGGGTTTGTAACGGATGTCAGATGTTTGCCGAACTCTCTCAAATCATCCCGGGAGCAGAGCATTGGCCGAGGTTTACAACCAATCAAAGTGAGCGCTTTGAGGCTCGTCTGAGTATGGTTGAGGTAGTGAGAAGTCCGAGCCTTTTCTTGAAAGACATGCAGGGCCTAAGGCTCCCCATCGTTGTATCTCACGGGGAGGGTTATGCTAACTTCAAATTGCAAGGGAACCAGGGCTTGGTGAATACAGTACTTCGGTATGTTGATGGTGCTGGGCAACCTACAGAAATATACCCTTTGAATCCAAACGGCAGTTCTGGCGGTTTAACCGGTGTTACAACGCCTGATGGTCGGTTTACTGCGCTGATGCCTCATCCAGAGCGTGTATTTAGAAATGCCCAGATGAGTTGGACAGATACCGCCCGCACAGGTGGCCTTGATTCGTTTAGTCCCTGGTTTCAGATATGGAAAAACGCCAGGAAATGGGTTGGCTAGGCCTTAAATTGAAAATGTCCGTCACTTTTAAGGGTGACGGACATCGGTAGCGGGGATGGGGGCTTACTCTACCTTTGCTTTGGTGCGAAGGTCTTGCTGATAATTGGTCATTTTCATCTGCTGGAGTTGCTGAGCAATTTGGGGCTTAACTTCCTCAAATTTTGGAATCGAAGCTTCACGAACATCATCTAAACGGATGATGTGAAACCCAAATTGAGTCTTAACCGGCTGCTCAGTGGTTTGCCCTTTTTTCAAGGCGACCATAGCATCTGAAAATTCTTTTACAAAGTTGCCAGGTGTAGCCCAGTCGAGGTCACCGCCTTTGGAGCCTGAGCCTGGATCCTTAGATTGCTTTTTGGCGATATCTTCAAATTTAGCGCCTTTTTTAAGGGATGCTACAACCGCTTTAGCTTGGTCTTCTTTTTCAACCAGGATATGGCGTGCGTGGTACTCTTTGCCTCCATTGGCAGCTACAAATTTGTCGTATTCAGACTTGATTTCTGCATCCGTAACAGGATTCTTCTTTTGGAATTGCATGAATAATTCACGAATCATAATGGTTTGACGAGCCAATTCCATTTGCTCTTTAAAGTCACTCGAAGCGTCAAGACCAATTTTTTGGGCTTCTTGCATGAAAATTTCTCTTGCAATGACTTCTTCTTTAATTTGATCCTCAACTTCGGGGGTCACTGGACGACCCGAACGGATTAGTTGTTGTGTCAGTGCTTCGGCGCGGCTCTTTGGAACTGCTTTTCCGTTAACGATAGCGATGTTTTGGGCAAAAACAGTAAAGCTAATTGATACAGCTGTCAAAACGAGTGCTGACCGAAGAGTTTTTTGGATTGGATTGAGTTTCATGGATAAGTTCAAGGAATAACAAAAAATAAAAATTCAAAAATGTTTAGAAGTAAGTTATTTTAATCATCGACCCCTAAGTTAGGGTCATCAAACCAAGATTCTAATCCTCTAATCTAAACATTATAAGCACAGAAGGTGACTGGTCGCAAACAGGTCTATTTCAGCCTTTTAAAGTTATTCTGGTGTAAGTCAACGCAATTGCTTATTATTTTTATCAGCCCAAAATTCTGTTTTTAAGGATTCAGGGTCTTTAGATAAGCTCAATAGCTATTGCGTGCAAACCCGCATCTATAAAGGATTGTAGGGATGCGTAGATCATCCGGTGTTTAGATACACGGCTAAGCCCAGCGAATTGTGGGGATGAAATTTTTATTCGAAAGTGCGTACCACCTGAACTTTGTGCGGAGCCGTTATTTTGCATCTCACTTACGCCTGCATGTCCAGCGTGTTGGGAGCTCTCGTCAATTACTTCCAATACATCTGGAGACAGATCTTTTTTTAATTGGAACTCAATATCGTGTGATGTTGCTGTCATTTGGGGTCGTTATATTGGGATTTGCTGGGTAAGGCTTGATGTTTCTGTAATTAAGTGTCGTTGGGTTGCCTTTTTGCAAGTTCATTCGAAGTTCCTTCACCCAAAAGGACTTCTTCACTTACAAATCGACTTAAATAAACCCCTTGCAAGATTGCGAATAGGACCATGAGTCCTATGCTACCGAAGAGCTTAAAGTTTACCCATGTGTCTAAATCAAAATTGAATGCAACATAAAGGTTAAGCGAGCCCATGAAGAGCAAGAAGCCAGCCCAACTCCACAACAAAACAGTCCAAGCATGATCGGGCAAAACCAATTGCTCGCCCATGAAAACCTTCATAAGGTTTTTTTTGAAAATAAATCTACTCACCAAAAGAGAGATCCCCATTAGCCAATAAAGAACTGTTGGTTTCCATTTGATGAAGGTATTGTCATGTAAGACAAGGGTTGCTCCTCCAAAGATCACAATTACGCCTAAGCTGACCCATTGCATCATTTCCACTTTGCCGTTAACTTTTTTAAGATACGCTATTTGCAGGAGTGTTGCCCCAATCGCAACAGCGGTAGCAACGTATATGTCAAAAACCTTAAATGCAATAAAAAAGATCGCAATTGGAAAAAAATCAACAAGAAGTTTCATGTTTATATAGGGGTAAGGGGTGGGATCTTAATTATTTTTTGGGTTCAAACTCAAGAGAGGCTGAATTCATGCAGTAGCGTTGACCTGAAGGTTCAGGGCCATCGTCAAAGAGGTGCCCTAGGTGCGCACCGCAATTCCCACATATTGACTCAGTGCGAACCATACCATGGCTTTTGTCTACCCGTTCTATGATGGGTGAGTCATCTGCAGCGAGGTAAAAGCTAGGCCAACCGCACCCAGCATCAAATTTGGTCTCGGATTCAAATAACTTAGAGCCGCAACAAATACATTTGTAAGTGCCTTGCCCCCAAAAATCAGCGTATTTACCAGTAAAAGCGCGTTCAGTAGCAGCTTTTCTTGTGACTTCGAATGCCAAAGGTTCAGCATTTTTTTCTTTGAGCAGTGCTTGCCACTGCGATTCGTTAAGTTGGGTTTTCATGAGGAACAACTAATAGAAATGGAGGATGCCCAGGCGGGCGGAATGTCAGCATAGCTCTCAAATTGTGTTTGCTCATCAAAAGGAGATTTTAGTATTTTAAGGAGTATTTCTACCTGAGTGAAATCGCCTTTCTCAGCGCTCTTAATTGCTTCTTCGCCTAAGTGGTTGCGCAAAACATACTTAGGATTGGCGCGCAACATCGACTGGGAGATTTGAACAACATCTCGACCTGAGGATTTTACTGCCCTGACAAAGTGGGGAAGCCATTCCCGCCAGGCCTTTTGAGCAAGTGGGTTTGTGAGTAAGGCCTCTAGGTTAATCAGGTTCTTAGGCTCATCATTGTAGGTACTAAAGTCGTTGCTAAGAGTTCTCCAAAAGACAGTGAAGTCAACTTGTTGAATCTGCATAACTCGTTCAAGTTGTTTTACCAAGTCGATACCGTCCATGGAGGCGAATTCTTCTTTGAAGGGAAGTCCCAGTTTGGCGAGCATCATTTCTTGTTTAAATCGGGGGTAGGCAGTTTTGAAGTGGTCCAGACAAGCAACAGCAAGATCGGAATCTTGAATCAGTGGAAGTAATGCCTGACCGAGGCAATATAAATTCCAATATGCAACGTTGGGTTGTTGATCAAAGGCGTATCTGCCCTGATGATCTGAGTGGTTACAGATATGATCAGGGTCATAAGCATCCATGAACTGAAACGGACCGTAATCCAAGGTGAGCCCTAAGATACTCATGTTGTCCGTGTTCATGACGCCGTGACAAAACCCTACAGATTGCCAGTGTGCGATGAGCTTGGCGGTTTTGCGGGTTATTCTGTAAAGCATTAATGCGTAGGGGTTTTGCGTTATGCGTTGCCTTAATTCCTCTTTGACCAAGGGGTTTGCTTGATTTAACGGCTCTGAAGTATCTGCGGACCCCAATAACTCAAATTCCTCGTTATCAAAAAGCAGTGAGGAGTATTGCGCTATAACAAAATCTGCTAATTTACCCAGATTTTGTACATCCCCCTTAGCTGCGAAATGCTCAAAATGACCAAAGCGTATGAAACTAGGTGACAGGCGCGTCACGACAGCTGCCCGCTCGACCTCCTCTCGGTAAACGAGCCCCCTGGAGCCGGAAATACACAACGCTCTTGTTGTGGGAATCCCCAGGGCGTGCATGGCCTCAGAGCAAAGATACTCGCGAATACTTGATCTAAGAACTGCCCTGCCATCCCCAGACCTGGAGTAGGGCGTTTGGCCCGCCCCTTTGAGTTGAATCTCTAATCCGCCCAGATCCGTTTGGAGCTCCCCCAAATAGACGGCGCGTCCGTCTCCTAATTGCCCAGCCCAGACCCCAAATTGATGCCCACTGTAGACGCTTGCTAAGGGCTCAGAGCCATCCAACACTGAACATCCACTGAATGCCTCCAAAACACCTGGAATGGTGCTCCAGTTTTGGGGGAGCCCAATAGATTTGGCAAGTTCATCATTGCAACCCACCCAATGCACTTGTGGAAGTGGGGTAGGTTGAAGGCGGGTATAAAAAGTTTCCCCCAATTGCGCAAACCGGTTAATCCAGTTGAGTTGGAGGATGTCTTTAGCGGGTGTGTCCATGGTAGGTATTGTGACTGTATTCCCAAGGACTTAAAGAAATAATGGGTTTTCAGCTTATTGGGTAGTCTGAGGTGAGGTGAGGTCAGGCAAGCGCAGATATCTTCCATTGGAGCCCAAAATATAGGGGAATATAGGCGGTCTATTTGCATGTTTTGTTGGGCACAATAGTCAACCAGACAACTGATCTCCTATCTATTGTCAACCGACCCTTGATGAATGAATAAAACATTGACTAAGGGCGTTTTAACTTATTTTGAGCGGGGACCCGATTATGCGTGGATTGATGCAGGGCGATCATTTACTCATCTCGTCACTTATTGAATTTGCCAACAAAAACCACGGTGATGCAGAAGTAATATCCCGCCGGGTTGAGGGAGATATTCACCGCAGCAACTGGGCGACAGTATCTAAACGCTCCAAGCAAGTCGCACTCGCCTTAGATGCACTAAATGTTGGTACGGGTACACGTGTTGCTACCTTAGCTTGGAACGGTTATCGGCATTTAGAGCTTTACTACGGTGTAAGTGGCTCACAAAGAGTTCTGCATACGCTTAACCCAAGGTTATTAGCGGACCAAATTGCTTGGATCATTGATCACGCACAAGATCAAATGGTTTGTTTTGATATGACTTTTGTGCCGATCATTAAGGCCATTCACAAGTCTTGCCCATGCGTAAAGCACTGGATTGCACTGTGCGATGAGTCGGCGTTACCCAAAGATTCTGATTTACCCGAACTAATCAGTTATGAGGGTTGGATTAAGGGGTTTGTAGGTCAATCCTACGCTTGGCCGTTGTTTGATGAAAACACCGCCTCAAGCATGTGTTACACAAGTGGAACAACTGGGCATCCAAAGGCTGCCCTTTATAGCCACCGATCAACCATTTTGCACGCTTTTGCGACCTGCCAAACAGACGTTTTTGGACTTTCTGCAAAAGATTCCATTTTGCCTGTCGTGCCTATGTTTCACGTCAACGCCTGGGGACTTCCCTATGCCTGTGCAATGGTTGGCGCTAAACTCGTTTTTCCAGGACCCGGGCTAGACGGTAAATCTGTTTACGAATTGATGGAACAAGAGGGCGTTACATTTGCGGCGGGTGTGCCAACGGTATGGCAAATGCTTTTAAACTATATGGCGCCGTTAGGCTTTAAATTCTCAACTTTAAAGCGCACCATCATTGGCGGGTCGGCCTGCCCACCCGCAATGATTCATTCTTTTCAAGATCAGTACTCTGTTGAAGTCCTCCATGCCTGGGGGATGACGGAGATGAGTCCCCTTGGAACGGTATGTACGCTTAAAAATAAACACCTCAAACTCACGCGTGAAGAGCAAATGAAAATTCGCCTTAAACAGGGCAGAGCCTTGTACGGGGTAGATTTAAAAATTGTTGGCGACTCTGGCGATGAACTCCCTCACGACGGGGTAGCTTTTGGAGATTTGTACGTTAAGGGCCCTTGGGTGATTGAGAACTATTACAGAAACGATCAGGGCTCTCCGTTAATAGATGGATGGTTTCCAACCGGAGATGTCGCAACTATAGATCTTGATGGATTTATTCAAATTACTGATCGCTCTAAGGATGTCATCAAGTCTGGAGGAGAGTGGATTAGCTCCATTGAAATTGAAAACATTGCCATGTCTCATCCCAGTATCACTATGGCTGCTTGCATAGGTGTGGCACATCCAAAGTGGGACGAACGCCCGGTTGTCGTCGTTGTTTTAAGACCCGAGAGGACTCTTACTAAGGCTGAGTTATTGGCATTTTATGAAGGCAAAATTGCCAAATGGCAAGTTCCAGACGATGTGATTTTTGTAGAAAATATTCCGATTGGCGCCACTGGTAAGATGCTCAAAACAAAGTTGCGGGAGCAATTAAAAGCTTACGCTCTGCCAATAGCTTGAGCACTTTAGAATTCCTCTTTAACCCATTGATTTTAAATATATTATGACGGCTTCTTATGAGGTGCGAGGGCGTGTTGGCATCATATCGCTGAACAATCCACCTGTGAATGGACTGGGGCTCTCGACGAGAGAGGCCATATATTCCCACCTGCGATCTGCCGTGGAAAATGAGGAGATTAAAGCGATCGTTATTGTTGGGGCCGAGAAGTCATTCTCGGGGGGCGCAGATATCAAGGAGTTTGGAACGCCTAAAGCGATCCAGTCCCCTCATTTAATGACTGTGATTGATGCCTGCGAAAGCTCCCCCAAGCCAGTTATAGCGGCCGTGCACGGGTTGGCAATGGGGGGCGGGCTTGAGCTCGCTATGGGTTGCCACTACCGGGTGATGTTGAGCGGCGCAAGCATTGCAATGCCTGAGGTTAAGCTTGGAATCTTACCCGGAGCGGGCGGGACGCAAAGGCTCCCACGTGCTATAGGCGCAGCAAAAGCACTTGAAATGATAGTCGCTGGAGGGGTTGAGAGCTGTGATGATTTGTTTCAAATCGATGGACAAACGCTAATTGACCGACTGTTGACATCTACAAGCCGTGAAGCATTTGTTCACGACACTTGCGAATTCGCTGAAAGTGTTGCTCAGGTTCGCCCGCTCCCGATGCTCAAAAATAACTCTGCTAGAGGTGCGCAATCGGATTCCGATTTAAATTTATTATTCGATTCCTATAGGGAAAAATTATCAAAAACGTCAAAACATTTTCCAGCACCCTTCAAATGTGTGGATGCAGTCGAAAAAACATTAATCTTAAATTTTGATGAAGGTATAAAGTTTGAGAGGGAGGTTTTTGTAGCTTTGATGCAGACGCCAGAGTCAAAGGCGCTCAGGCATCTCTTTGCAGCGCAACGCAGTTGCACCAAAATCAATGATGTTCCCCCGAACACCCCTATCCGCCCTGTGCAGGCCATCGCAATAGTTGGTGCTGGAACAATGGGTACGGGTATATGCATTAACTTCCTTAATGCACTGATACCTACAACCATTATTGATTCAAATCAGGCAGCCCTAGACCGGGCAAGAGCATCAATAAAAGGAACTTATGAGTCACAAATTGCAAAAGGTAAGTTGAAGGAATCAGAACTTACAAATCGAATGCAATGTCTTAAAACCTCCCTTGACTTTGGGGATATTGAGAATGCTGATCTCGTTTTGGAGGCTGTATTTGAGGAGATGAGCGTTAAAGAGGAGGTGTTTAAAAAAATGGATGCACTCGCTAAGCGCGGAGCCATTCTTGCAACCAACACCTCAACTTTAGACATCAATACCATTGCGTCTTTCACTAAAAGGCCCCAGGACGTAGTGGGGTTACATTTTTTTAGTCCAGCAAACATCATGAGGCTACTGGAGGTCGTGCGCACAGACAAGACTGCAAATGATGTATTGGCGAGCGTGATGGCTCTTGCTAAAAAGATTCAAAAAACTGCTGTAGTTGCGCGGGTTTGTGACGGATTCATCGGAAACCGAATGCTTGAGCAATATGTTCGTCAGGCATATTTTTTGGTCGAAGAGGGGTGTACACCTCACCAAGTGGATCAGGCTATTGAGGGATTTGGTTTCGCTATGGGACCTTTCAGAATGTATGACCTAGCCGGCAACGATATAGGCTGGGCCATTAGGAAGCGACGTTACAAAGACAAACCACATATGAAGTACAGCAAAGTAGCCGATCTCATTTGTGAGCAAGGCCGAATGGGGCAAAAATCTAATGCCGGTTGGTATGACTACGCTCCTGGTCAGCGCGGCGCAGTTGTAAGCCCTTTGGTTGAGCGTTTGATTGCAGATTTTAGGAAAGAAAAGGGAATAACTGCAAGGTCCATTGATGATTCTGAAATTTGCAATCGTTTGCTCTATGCCCTCATCAACGAGGGAGCTCAACTCTTAGAAGAGGGCATTGCAGCCAGAGCCAGCGACATTGATGTTATTTATGTCACGGGGTATGGATTTCCTGCTCACAAAGGCGGACCTATGCACTATGCAAATCAAATAGGCTTTAAGGCTATGACCCAGTCGATGAAGGGCTTCTCCCAAAATCCATTTGATGACCAAGCTTTTTGGACTCCCGCTCCGATGATTCAAAAGCTTCTAGCTAGTGGGAAAAATTTTGATGACTGATACTTTTAACAATCAAGATTCCTTTAATGGTTTTGATATTCTCATTCCCTTTGTACACGAACTGGGCTTTGTTCTCAATTTCTTTGAGCATGGCACTTCAGAGATTTTTTACACCCCCAGGTCTGAGCACTTAAACTCATTTAATGTAGCGCACGGAGGAAGTCTCATGACGCTTTTGGATGTCAGTATGGCAACTGCAGCAAGGAGCGTGGACAAGACACTTGGGGTTGTTACGATTGAGATGAAAACTAGTTTCTTAAGGCCTGCCAATGGCAAGCTTAAAGCGGTTGGGGAACTTTTGCACCGAACCCGTTCTACAGCTTTTGTGCAGGCAAGTGTATTCAACGAAGCGGGTGAATTGTGTTCACATTCCAGCGGAACATTTCGCTACGTCCAGCGTCAGCCCGAGTCCCAAGATGTTAAAGCTGATGCGGGGGAAGTGCGGATAAATATTGCTACTGATTAGTGCTGCTTTGAGACTTTTTTTAATCAACTTTAGACGGAATTTAATATGAAGCCCCCTATTTTGTTACACAACTACCCTGTTTCTCCGTTTGCGGAGAAAGTTCGACGTATCCTTGGCTACAAAGGGCTTGAGTGGGGAAATGTGTTGATCCCGATGATCATGCCAAAACCCGATGTTGTGGCATTAACGGGAGGACATCGACGCACACCAATTCTGCAAATTGGAGCGGATGTATATTGCGACACAGCTCTCATCTGCGATGTGCTTGAGCACCTTGCCCCTAACCCAACACTTTATCCAGAGCATACAAAGGGACTGACTAGAACCATTGCTCAGTGGGCAGACACACTACTCTTTCCAGTAGCTATGGCTTACAACTTTCAACCCAAAGGGGCGGAACAGGTGTTTGCAAAGATGGGTGCAGAGGCGGCAAAAGCTTTTGCAGCTGATCGAGCTGCAATGCGAGGCGGTCAAGCCCGGATGTCTCCCCCAGAGGCAACAATTACGTACAAGAGCTATTTGCGCAGAATATCAAACATGCTTGATGGCTCTGCGTTTCTTTGTGGGGAGGCTCCTAGTTTGGCTGATTTCTCTGTTTATCACCCCATTTGGTTCACTATCAACAATGTTCCCGTCCTTAGTGATGTCATGGACGCTACACCGCAAATCAGAAGCTGGTATGAGCGGATGAGCAAATGGGGTTGGGGTAACACTTCAGAGGTAAGCCCAGCTGAGGCTCTTGAAATTTCAAAAAACGCTTCCCCCGCACCCCTCAAGAAGGAGATATTTGAAAATGTACACGGTATAGCGCTGGGGACTAAGGTTATATTGCACGCCGAGAGTTTTGGCGTTGAGCCGACGCAGGGGGAGCTTATAGCTGCAACCAAAACACGCTTCACAATTAGGCGCACAGATCCCAGAGCCGGAACGGTTAACGTCCACTTTCCTCGGGTCGGTTTTGTCATTAAAGCAGCAGACTAATCGCTCTCAAATCGCTCTCAAATTGTTTTGTGATGAAAGATTTCCAAAGTAAAACAGCGCTCATCACTGGCGCTGCCTCGGGTCTGGGTTTAGAGTTTGCAAAGCTCGGTGCGCGCATGGGTATGCATTTGCTTCTCGTGGACATTAACGAGCACGCCCTGAAGGCGGCAAACGATGAGCTAGAGTCTATCGTCCAAGCCAGTTCCCTTGGGGGCTCATCAAACCATTTCGTAGTGGACGTGTCTGATCCCGTGGCGATGGCCGTTTTATCCCAGCAAATTGTTGCTGAGCACTCGACCCCTAATTTGATCATGAATAACGCGGGTATTGTTGGCGGTGGGTTAATTTGGGAACACACCGCTCAGGATTGGGAGCGGGTGCTGAAGGTCAATGTTTGGGGAGTAATTAATGGGGTAACTCTTTTTACGCCGCTGATGCTCGCCGCCGCTGAGAGGGACCCAAAGTGGCGAGGACATATAGTGAACACCGCCAGTATGGCGGGTTTACTCACCCCTCCCAATATGGGCATCTATAACGTGAGTAAACACGCTGTGGTTGCCTTGACTGAAACCTTATATCAAGATTTGCGCTTGGTCAGCTCTCAAGTAGGGGCAAGCGTGTTGTGTCCGTATTTTGTTCCAACCGCAATTAATCAAAGCTTTGAAGATTCAAAAGACACCTCGACAAGAAGTCAGATCATTAGTAAACAAATGCTAGACAAAGCGGTTGGATCTGGCAAGGTAAGCGCTCAAGATGTTGCCAAACGGGTGTTTGAGGCAGTTGCAGCGAATCAGTTCTACATTTTTAGCCATCCCCAGGCTTTGGGCAACGTCCAAAAGCGGATGCAATCGATATTGGATAATACACAACCTCCCGATCCATTTGCGCTCAGGCCTGAGATCGGAGAGGATCTTAGAAATGCTTTGAAAAATTAATCTTTCAAACCCCATTTCAAATCATCACCTGCAACAGACGCTGTATGTGTTTTTAAAATATATTTTCCCAAGTCTCATTCTTAAATTTTTCTATTTTTTCTGTTTACCAAATTTTAATGATTTCCAAAATAATAAAACAAATCGCCCAAGAATTAACGGTTAAACCCGAGCAAGTTGAGTCAGCGGTGGCTCTGCTTGATCAAGGCTCTACAGTTCCTTTTATAGCCAGGTATAGAAAAGAGGCTACGGGTGGATTGGACGACGTTCAACTCCGAGACCTGGAATCTCGACTTAGCTACCTTAGAGAGCTTAGCGATAGAAAGGAAGCAGTATTAAAAAGCATTGAGTCACAGGGTAAATTAACGCCAGACTTGCAAATGCTTATTGAGCAAGCGACTACGAAAGTGATTTTAGAGGACCTTTATTTACCCTTCAAACCTAAGCGGCGTACCAAGGGTCAAATTGCAAAGGAGGCTGGTCTGGAGCCCCTAGCGGATTTGCTATTTAATGACCCAACCCTTAACCCACTTAACACCGCTGAGGGCTACATAAGATCAGTTGGGGACCCACTCGCTGTAGAGGGTTCAGACTTCACGACGGTACAAAAAGTACTGGACGGCGTACGCGATATCTTGTCGGAGCGCTTTGCTGAGGACGCCGCTTTGGTTCAAAGTCTGCGTGAGTGGCTATGGGAAAACGCGGTCCTTAAAAGCACTCAAATTATCACAAAGGAGCCGATCCCCGAGGCCCAAAAATTTAGCGACTATTTTGATTATTCAGAGCCTTTGGTTCGAATACCTTCGCACCGCATACTGGCCGCTCTTCGTGGGCGAACTCTTGGCGTTTTATCTTTACAAATAGAACTTGCGCCAACTGTGTCCAACGAGGCTTCTCTCCCAAATGGCTCCACAACGTATACAGAAATGCTCGCTGAAAGTCGTATTGCTCATCACCTTGCATGGTCTCATCAAAATAGAGCAGCAGATGACTTTATCCGAAAATGTATGAGTTGGACCTGGCGTGTAAAGCTTAGTTTATCGATTGAGCGTGATTTATTGACCCGTATCCGTGAGCACGCGGAGGAGGTTGCTATCAAAGTATTTGCTGATAATTTGCGAGACCTGTTATTGGCTGCGCCTGCTGGAAAGCGAGTTGTGATGGGTCTAGACCCCGGTATTAGAACCGGTGTTAAGGTGGCTGTTGTTGACGAGACCGGCAAACTTGTCGACACCTCAACAGTTTATCCCCATGAGCCAAGACGAGACTGGAAGGGTTCACTTGAGACTTTATACAAACTATGTACCCGTCACAATGTAAATTTAATTGCCATTGGTAATGGGACAGCAAGCCGTGAAACAGACCAACTCGCAGCTGATTTGATAGAGCTTTTGGGTAAAGACTCTGCAAATAGCATTAGCAATCTCAAAGACTCAAGTGGTGCGACTTTATCAATCCAAAAAGTTGTGGTGAGTGAGGCTGGTGCCTCCGTGTACAGTGCCAGCGAGTATGCCTCTAAAGAAATGCCCGACATCGATGTTTCTTTAAGAGGGGCAGCAAGTATTGCTAGAAGACTTCAAGACCCACTTGCAGAACTTGTCAAAATCACGCCAAAATCAATTGGGGTTGGGCAGTATCAACATGATGTTAATCCAACTCAACTAGACAAAGCGCTTGATGCCGTAGTCGAGGACTGCGTAAATGCTGTAGGTGTTGATCTGAACACGGCGAGTACACCCCTCTTGGCCCGAGTTTCAGGACTCTCCAATACGACCGCACAGTCAATTGTTCGTTGGCGAGAGAAGAACGGGGCGTTTAAAAATAGGAAACAGCTTTTAGAAGTTACGGGTCTGGGTGCTAAAACATTTGAGCAAAGCGCGGGATTTCTGAGAATTCGGGACGGTGATAACCCACTTGATATGACGGGTGTTCACCCTGAGAGTTACCCCTTGGTTGAGCAAATCATCATAAAAGCCTCTTGCCCTGTTGATGAACTGATGGGACAACCCGATAAGCTACGCTCTCTAAAACCAGAACTATTCACTAGGGATGGTATTGGGATTGTTACCGTCAAGGACATCTTTCAAGAGCTTGAGAAAAAAGGTAGAGACCCTAGACCATCATTCAAGGTAGCTAAATTAAACGCTGAGGTTAAGGATATTAAGGATCTCAAGGAGGGCATGTTGCTTCAGGGGACCGTTAGCAATGTGGCTGCATTTGGAGCATTTGTGGATTTAGGTGTTCACCAAGACGGATTGGTCCATGTTAGCCAACTGAGTCATAAATTTATTTCGGATGCGAGGGAGATCGTTAAGACTGGTGATATCGTAGATGTGCGCGTCGTCTCTGTTGATATTCCTAGGGCTAGGATTGCGCTGACAATGAAGTTGGACTCAGGCCCCTCTATGAATCCTTCCAACACGGATGGGAATCACTTCCAAAAATCCCAGCGAAACCAACCCAACTCTGCTCACGCAAAGTCCAAGGGTGCCGATACATCGAACACAGCAATGTCAACAGCTTTTGCAAAATTGCAAGCACTTAAGAAGTAATTTTTTTTACCCCGTCTTGAGGTTGCGCTGCGATTAGTACTTATTAGCTAATAAAAATTTATCCTTATTAGACTCAAGAAAATCTTAAATCTACCGAATCAGGTAGATGCTAGAAAATCACATTCATAAATTACTTGGCGCTCGAACCTATCTTATAGGTACGATTTGCATTGCTTTTTGCCTTGCCCTGTCAGGGTGTGGGGGCGGAGGGGGAGCGGAGGCCGCCTGCGTTAGCGCACTAGGAGCGCTCGGTGCAAACGCTTGTAAAAATGGGACCACAAATAAAAGCTCAACAACTTCGACATCCATACTTAAGCTCGATGACATGACGGTTGGCCTCAACGAAGGCGCAAGCTTAACGACTAGCTTATTAAACACTACAAATTTGACCGGCGTCACATTTGTTACAGTTCCAGGTATGGGGCCCTCCAGCGGCACCTTAACCCTAGATGCGACAACAGGTGCATTTACATACACCCCTTCTAACATTTATTGGTGGGGTTCTGACTCATTTTTGTACTACGTTAAGGACGCATCCGGACAATCGTCTAATCAAGCAAAAGTGACTATCACTGTTAGTAAAGTTGCTATTTCAGCGACAGCTTATACGCAGTACACCGCTTTGAATCCATTTCAAGTCGCACAAAACGGTTCAAACACTCACGGTTTGCTCACCTCAACCAATCCCAATCAAGACCAAGTTGTTTATTTCATCAGTAATCCAACGACTACTCAGGGCGGAACTGCAACGACTGACATATACGGTAATTTCATATATTCACCTCCTAATGCAGTTTTCACAGGTACTGATCATTTTGTTTATTCGGTTCAAGATAACGCTACTAACTCTACCAGTACAGCAACAGTCTACATAAACGTTACCGCTAATTCAAATGCCGTTACCTGGGTATCGGATGGCATTCTTGGTGTGTATAACAACTTTGCGCAACCCAATGCTCAAAATGTGAACGTTACGGTGCAAGCCACTTGCGCGAATGTCGGTACATCCCCAACGTATTCAAAGGGTTTGAATTGGCCGACCACTCCCGTTCTTAATTTGAATACAAGTACGGGAGCGATTACGGGGGCACTCGCTGCAGCCCCAGGTTCTGTTGCCGTATCAACACCTATACCTGTAAACGTTTCATGTCCAACGGGAGGAGGCACTCCAACCTCCTCTTCAAAATTGTTCGAAATGTACGTTCTCCCGACAACTGTAGTTCAACTATCTACAACGGCCACAATCATAGCGGGTGGACAACTAGGATCCGGATCTTGTACGACATCAACAACATTATTAGCAAATTGTGTCACTTACCTAACAGTCAGTGGGTTTGTCGCTGGCCCAGTTACCCTTAACAGCCAATACATATACTCCGTTACACCACCGACGGGTGTAACTGCTATGAGTGCTTTAATTGTCGGTGGCGGTGGTGGGGGTGCAGCAGGAAGCACATCCGCATCTGGCGCTGGTGGGGGGGGAGGTGGATTTATGTCTTTTAACAATAATTCCATTCCAACAGTAAGCGCCTTTCCAGTTTATGTAGGACTCGGGGGCATTGCAGGAACTGTATTAAGTCCAACGGGCCAAGCTGGTCAACCATCAGCACTAAATGCGATCACAGCTTTGGGTGGTCTGGGTGGAACTGGTGCAGGCGGAAGTGGCGGTGCAGAACCGGGATCAAATGCATTAAGTAACAACACCCTTACTACAACGAGTTTTGCGGGAGGCCAGGTCAAAGTTGGAACAACCGAAGGCGGCGGTGGTGGCGCAGATGGCGTCGGTAATTTGCCAGCTGGCGGCTACGGAGCGCCAAGTAATATCACGGGCTCTACGGTTTATTATTCAGCCGGTGGAGCAGGTGGTTCCCTTAGTTCAAGCTGCACAAGCGCAACTACAACCGCTGACGGTAACGGCGGAGCCGGCGGACTTGGAGGACTGTCGAGTCCTTGTCCCGGCGTTGCGGGTGATCCAGGTGTTGTGATAATTAGTTTTTAAATTAGGCTTAATAAGATGAAATTCAATCTTAAAATCAATCCGAAATTCATCAAAATCAGCGCTCTGTTGCCGCTGGTATTTTTGACGGGTTGCGCAACGGTGATCTCCGGGCGCTACCAAGATATTCACGTAACGACTTATTGCGGGACTCAGCGCGTAGACGCATCTTGCCACGTCAGCAACGAGAACGGAGAATGGAATATGTCCTCACCCGGCAAAGCAACCGTTCAAAAAGGATTTGGCGATTTAGTGTTATTTTGTAGAGGGGACAATTTTGAACCTCACATGATGCGCGTTGCCTCAACTACAACAGCTACCAATTTTGGAAACTTGTTGATTGGAGCGGGTGCAGCTGCATTGGTCGATGTAAACGACGGCGCGGGATACTCATATCCAGAAAATATCAACTTCGTTGTTAAGAGTTGTAGAGCCGCTCGCTGACCCTCGCTAGAGCCTGGTATCAGCGCTCATAACTCAAAGCTGTTTGTTCATTTCAATGTGAAGAATGCCGGCCTCCTCAAAGGTCTCGCCAATTGGCAGATAGAGGTGCTTTGCATAAAAGCCCTTTGCCTGGCACTGGGCGTGCAAGGATATTGACTTTATATTTTGTGTGCGAGCCAGTTCCTCTAAAGCCAATAGAACTCTGGATCCCCAGTGAGTTCCCCTCAGCTCTCGCGATACGGCCATTCGTCCAATTTTGCCAACCCCTAGCGTCTCACTCACACTCAGAGTTTCACTTTTACTCTTATCTAAACTCGGCATAATGAGTCTGGCGGTTGCGATGGGTAGCTTGAGTGCGTTATAAAGTACGGCATGTATGGAGGAAGCATCCAACTCATCCTCCTCAAGTTCAAGTGGTACACCTTGTTCGTCAACGAAAACCTCTTGCCTTAGCTTAAGGGCGTCAGCACGTAATTCATGCCATTGACCCGTTTTTAGATATGTTACGTCTGCACCTTCCTCGTAACGGGATATTATGGATTTAAATTCAGGGGGTATGGGTTTAGATATTTTTTTTACGGGATCAGCAAATACATAAACAATCTCCCCCGATATCAGCTCCTGGTCATCCCGCAGTATCGAGCCTATGAATTGCATAGATGAATTGCCTATGCGCGCGCAGCGTAAACAAATAGTAAGGGTTTCATCAAAATAAGCCGAGCCGTTGTATTCTAGGGTCGCCTTTTTGACAAACAAATCGCCCTCTAATGACTTTAAAGTAAGCTCGTAGGGGAGTGCCAATTCACGCCAGTACTGAGCGATTGCGATATCAAAGTAGGTTAGGTAATGGGGATTAAAAACTACTTTTTGCATGTCCACCTCAGCCCACCTGACTCTCAACCTGTGCTGAAGTCTGAAATTAAGAGGTGAATTTGAAGGGTTATCTTTCGATAAAGTCATAGAAATTTATTGCTGTTGTGGCTGTTACTATTGTGATATCAATTGGGTTAAGAAATTACAGCAGTCCACTATAGATTCACGAGCCTCTGGGATAAAACGCCCCATTTTAATGAATCCGTGCACAACACCCTTGTATACCTTGCAAGTCACTTGCTTGCCCTGGGCTTGAAGTTGCCGCGTTAATTCAAGTGCCTCATCCCTGAGCGGGTCACACTGTGCAAGTCCAATCCAAGTTGGGGGCATCAACTTGAGATGAGATGATTGCAGGGCACTAAAGCGCCAGTCATATTGAGTCGATTTATTGTTCCCATTATGATATAGCCCATAAAAGTACTCTATTGATTTTAGTTCGAGTAAATAGCCACTGGCATAGGCATGGAGGGAGTGCATGTCCTGGGTCGCAGAGCAACCAGGGTAAAAGAGTATTTGTCCTTTGAACTTATATCCGTTAAGCACGGCTTGCTGCGCGCAGTAAAGACTTAGAGTTCCCCCAGCGCTGTCCCCACCTACAAAGATGTGATTGGGGCAAATTTTAAGATCAGCTGCGTTTTTAAAGATCCATTCACTTGCTGACCATGCGTCGTTGTGCGCTGTTGGAAAAACAAACTCCGGAGCAAGTCGATACTCAACACTAATCACCATCATTTGCGAGCAAGCCGCAATTTCTTTACACAAAACGGCGTGCGTTTGAACACTTCCTATTGTGAAACCGCCGCCGTGAAAATATACTAAGGCAGGTGAAAGACTTTCTAGTTTATGGTTTGACAGGACGCGAACTTTCCGGGGTCTCCAAACTTTAATAAAGATCCTGTAACCATCTAAGGCGCTAACTTGGTAATTGTCTTCAGTCTCCATCAAAGGACTTGGGACTTCCAATATGTCGGCTGCCCCTGCGTATTGTATTTTTGCTTTCTCAGCACTGAGTGTATGCAGAGCAGGCCGATTGGCTTTCCTTATGTTATCCATTACCAATTGCATGGCGGTGGTAAGTGGCGCAGGATCTTCGTCTTCAACACCAAGGGGTTTAAGTAAATGCATATCGCTATTTTCCCTTATTTCTTTAATGATTTTGAGCCATTTTGCTAGCTATACTGGTTATGAACTTGAAGCGAACAGATACGTGTTCGTCCGTACTTGTCCGTATTTGTCCGTACTTGCCAAAATCAAACAAAATTTAAAACTGAAAAAAGACTTTATCGATGTCCAATATTTTTTATATCACTCAAATTAATATCGATTTTGGCATTCTCTCTACGCTAAAAGAGGAATGTCAGAAATATGGAATCACCAAGCCCTTGATTATTACAGATCAGGGTATCAAGAGCTCTGGGATATTAGATAAAGCATTAAAGCAAATCAACACTCTTAACGTCAGTGTTTTTGATCAAACGCCTTCTAATCCAACAGAGAAAGCGGTTAGAGCGGGCGTTAAAATTTGTTTAGACAATGGGTGCGACGGTTTAATTGCTTTGGGCGGAGGCTCATCGATTGATTGCGCTAAGGGTGTTGCAATTGCGGCAACGCACAGCGGTCCCCTTAAAACCTTCGCGACGATAGAGGGTGGCTCGCTCAAAATTACGGATAAAGTGCTTCCCTTGATCGCCATACCCACCACAGCTGGTACGGGAAGCGAGGTTGCAAGAGGCGCAATATTAATCGTGGATGACGGGCGAAAACTAGGCTTTCACTCCTGGTTCTTGGTCCCCAAAGTTGCACTGCTCGATCCCGATTTAACCCTTGGACTTCCCCCACTGCTTACCGCGGCCACTGGCATGGACGCCATAGCCCATTGCATGGAAACCTTTATGGCCCCGAGCTTTAATCCCCCTGCGGACGGGATTGCACTAGAGGGATTGCTTCGCGGCTGGAAAAATATTGAGCAAGCAACTCACAACGGTAAAGACAAAGAGGCCAGACTGAATATGATGTGCGCATCAATGCACGGCGCAATGGCTTTTCAAAAAGGGCTAGGGTGTGTTCACTCCCTTAGCCACAGCTTAGGGGGGGTAAATCCTGGGCTTCACCACGGTACGCTTAATGCCGTGTTCTTACCAGCTGTTGTGAGATTTAATAGCCATGCGCCTTCATTAATACAAGATGAGCGTCTCCAACGAATGGCCGGAGCAATGGGATTGACTACTTCGTCGCATGCACAGGCGAGTATTGCGATTGCAAACGCTATTAAAGAGATGAATGTTTCTCTTGGCTTGCCCAGTGGTTTAGCCGCTATGGGGGTTAAACAAGAGTGGTTTCCAAAAATTATTGAGGGTGCAACTGCCGATCATTGTCATAAAACCAATCCCAGATTAGCAAGCGAATCCGATTACACTCAAATGCTATTGGAATCGATGTAGTTTGCTGGTGTCGTCGACTGGTTAATCTATGTTTTAGGTGTTTGATTAATCGTTTGATTTGTACTTATGGTACTCAATGATGTATTCATACTGCCTGGATTTAGAACACTGCTGGCCAGGGCTTGAGTAGGCGTTAGAGAAGCCCCCGTTTGCACAGAGTTGTATTGTGATACCGATTGAGTTAGGGACTGCGCTAACGAATTGGTCAATGATTGTGTTGAGGCCTGACTTGCTGTCATCTGAGAATTAACTCCAGCATTTAGCGAAGAATTGCCCAAGGGGTTAGAGAGACCAGGCGAGTAAGCACTGAGTGCCGCGGTCAACTGAGCAGTGGAATTAAGTGTCCCGCTCGTTGAGGCTAGCCAAACATCGGCCATCTCATGTTTCTTTCCATCTGTAGTTGTGTAAGATGAGATCAATCCCACGGTGTTTCCGTTGTTACTTATATTTGCAACAGAAGCATTTAAATTTAAGGACGTAATGTTCAATTCTGCAAGCGTAAATAGCGTGCCTGTAGGCTTTGAATCATTTGTACCCGTATCTACCCAAACCTGTAGCTCATTAAATATTGGATCTGAAGCACTGATCTCGGTTGCTCCAGGAGTTGTAAATGCAGCTAGTGCTGCGAAACCATTTGCAGCTGTTTGCCCGTTAGGCATCACTGTGGCGGAGCCAAAGAGCTCAGATCCGTTTGTAATTGTCTTTGCACCGACTGGAACATGAACCAAGAAGCCTTCTCCGGGTGTGATCCATCCAACATTTGAAGCTTGGCCAGTGTTACCTAAGTCAAAGGAAACGCCTGATTTACCGATCTGTTGTGTTTGTATACCAGGATCATTTCCGACTGAGGTGAGTACATTGAATGCCTGTGAGCTTAGGCCCGCTACCGCTGCGGTGTTCAAAGCCTCAATACCGCTTAGATCCAATACCAACGGTGTGAGAGTTTTAAGATAAGCAGCCTCAGTCGTTGTGAAGGCAGCAAGTTGGTCTGTGCTCAATTTACCTAACTGAACATCACTAAACCCTGAAATGGCATTCGTACTTAACGCTGCAATCTCGCTGGTCGTAAACTGGCTCAATTGATTTGTGCTTAAAAAGGCAATTTGAGTTGAGGTTAAACCACTTATCTCAGTCGTACTAAGCGCAATTATTTGTGGACCTTTCAGGCTGCTTATTTGCTTGGAGGTCAAACTACCGAATTGACTTGCACTAAACGCGGACAGCGTAGCCGATTGCATCCCTGCCAGTTGTAATGTTGTAAGGCTCGCCATGCCATCACTCGTAATTGCATTCAACTCCGCTTGGCTTAACGAGTTGAGTTGTACAGATGATAGGGCTGCCAACTGCTTTGTCGTCATGAGCGAAACTTGCTGCGTAGTTAGTCCAGTGATATTCGCATTAGTTAGTCCTGCCAGTTGTCCAGAACTTAAATACGGCAGGCTTAGTGTTGACAGTGCACTCACTTGAGCTGTGTTCATTGAACTCAGTTCTAGCGTACTTAAGCCAAGGATTTGAGAGCTAGAAAGGAGCCCAAATACCGATGTGCTTAGAGATTGAATCTGCGAGGAGGTAAACCCTCCAATTTGCTTGGAGGTAAGATAGGTAAACTGATCGGTCGATAGTAAACTGAGCTCCGCAGTCGTTAAACTAGCCAGTTGTCCCGTCGTAAGCGCAGCGATGCCCGTACTCGTTATTTGCTGAAGCACTGAGCTACTTAAAGCATTGAGTTGCAGGCTAGAGAGGCCGGCAATTTGTGAACTTGTTAGATTTTGTATGTCTATTGAGCTAATCTGATTGAGAGTGCTCGTGGTCAATCCGTTCAGGGCAGCAGGTGTTAAAAAGCCAATCTGGGAGCTTGTGATTAACTGTACCTGTGAGGTGCTAAGTCCAGCCATTGCGAGTGAGGATAACGCTTTTAACTGGGCCGAGCTGAGTAAACCAATCTCGACATCCGTTAAGGCAGCGACAAATTGGGACTGGAGGCCAGCGATCTGTTTTGAGGTGAGTTGAACAAAATCTTGAGTCGGGATGAGCCCAACGTTTGTTGTGCTAAGAACTGCTAATTGCCCAGTCGTTAGTCCTTGAATCTGAAGGCTTGTTATTTGCGGAAAATTAGTGGTTGTCAAAGATGCGACTACATCTGTGCTGAGTGCCGATATTTGTTTTGAAGTGAGTGCTTGGAATTGAGGTACCGTCAATTCGTTAACAATAGTGCTGCTTAATGATGCAATTAGTGCTGTTTGAAGCGACGCAACACCACTAGTCGTAATCAGGCCGATGTTTGTGGTGCTTAGGCTTGCCAGTTGATCGCTGGAGAATCCCTGTAACTGGGCTGTGCTTAGAACTTTAAATTGTGAGGAATCAAGAGATTCCAATTGAAGTGTGGTGAGTCCAGCCAACTGTGTTGAGGTGATTCCGGCAAAAGCTGCAGGTGAGATCGCTGCCAGTCCATCTGTGGTGAATGTAGATAAGGCTGAGGGAGAAATGCCAGAGGCTTGTTTGGAAGTTAAAAGTGCGATATCAGCTGAGGGCAGTTGGTACCCTTGGTTGCTCAAGGAGTCCTCTAGGGCTCCAATTTGAGTGGAACTGAGTGCTGAAAACTGAGTCGGTGTTATTGCAGAAACTAGGGTGGTGCCCAGATTGCTTAACTGTGCTGTTGTGAGTGCTCCAATAGCGCTTGTGCTTATTTGCTGGAAACTTAGGGAACTTAATAAATTCAATTCAGTGTTCGTAAGACCCACAATTGCAGAAGAACTCAGCGCTCCAACTTGTAGCGGCGTAAGAGCACTAAATTCAGTGGATGTAAATGCGGCAATTTGATTACTGCTAATTCCCGCAATCGCGAGATTTGATAGATTAGATACGACTGATGAGCTCAGCGAGGAGATTTGTGCGCTTGAGAGCCCTGGGAGTTGTGTAGGCAAAATTGCCGCTGCCTGCGCAGTCGTCAATGCACTTACATTTGCAAGGATCAAACTCGACAATTGCGACGAACTAAACGCCGCAAACTGAGCCCCCGAGAGTTCACTCACCACTGCAGTCGAGAGCGCTTTGACTTGGGCTGAACTTAAGCCAGAAATAAATGCACTTGATAGACCAGCCACAGCGCTGGTTGATATGGCGCTAATTTGAGCGTTGCTTACACCCGGGGCTGCGCCCGAGCCAATGCCTGCAAGTTGCGAGGAACTCAACACACTGAAATCTAGTGGAGTGAGTGCAGCCAATTGACCACTGGATAAATTCCCGATAGCAGAACTTGATATTTGTTGCACCTCACTAGTACCCAATGCCTGGAGCTGAAGAGAACTAAGTCCGACAATTTGTGATGATGTGAGTGCGCTTGCCTGCGCTGTGGTCATGAACGCAATAGCTCCCGTTTTCAGAGCAGCGATCTGCTTGGAACTCATTTGTGCGACCTGATTGGCTGCAAGTAGTGCAAAGCTTTGAGCTTGCAGGCCAGCAATCTGGGGTACTGTAAGACCTGCAATGGCGGTACTTGAAATACCGTTTAGCTCTGCTTGGTTGAGCGAATTTAGTTGTAGCGTAGACAGGGCTGCAATTTGTTGTGTCCCCAACATGCCCATTTGTTGCGATGTAAAACCGTTAATATTTGCAGTCGTAAAACCTGCTATTTGCGAAGAGGTCAAATACGGTAGGCTGAGTGTTGACAGTGCTCCCACTTGAGTCGTACTCATGGCACCGAGTTCAAGCAGGCTTAAACCAGCGATTTGTGAACCCGTTATCAGTCCCACGGTGCTTGTACTGAGGGACTGTATCTGTATAGAGCTAAGTCCCTTTAGTTGCTTAGAGGTAAGGGAGGTGAACTGTGAAGTAGATAATTTACCTAGTTCAGAGGTGCTTAAACTCACTAACTGTCCAGTGGTGAGCGCAGCGATCCCGTCAGTCGTTATTTGTTGAAGTACGGAGCTGCTCAGCGCGTTAAGCAGTGAACTTGACAAACCAACTATTTGTGAGCTTGTCAAATTTTGAATATCAATCGCACTAATTTTGTTAAGGGTGTTGGTGTTGAGGCCGTTCAAGGCAGCAGCCGTTAAGTATCCAATCTGAGAGCTTGTGATCGATTGAACCTGGGCAGTGGTTAGTCCGGCCATGGCAGCAGATGACAAAGCTTTAAGCTGAGCAGAACTCAACAGGCCGATCTCTGTCCCCGTCATTGCCGAAACAAATTGAGACTGAAGTCCAGCTATCTGTTGGGTGCTGAGTTGAACAAAATCTGCTGTTGGTATTAGCCCAACATTTGAAGTACTCAGTACCGCCAACTGCCCCGAGGTAAGTCCTTGGATCTGATTGCTTGCAATCGCCAAAATAGTGGTGCTACTTAAAGAGGAGACCGCTGAGGTGTTTAAGTACCCGATTTGTTTAGAGGTTAACGCTTGAAACTGGGTGTTTGTTAATTGCCCTAATGTAGTAGTGCTTAAGGAGGCTATTTGTGCAGAGCTTAAAACCAATAAATCGCTCTGGCTTAGACCTTGCAAAGCTGCAGTGCTTAAGTTGGATATTTGAGTTCCACTCAATCCCGGAATTTGTGCGGTCGTTAGTTGGCCTACCTGCACTTTGCTAAGAGTTGATACAACACTCGTACTTAGTCCCTGTATCTGAGAACTCAAAATACCCTCGAGTGCTTGGCCCGTTAGTGCATTAAATTGACTTGATGTCAAAGTAGCAAGCACCGCTGAGCTGAACCCTGGGGATTGTTTAGAGGTTAGCGCTGCGAGATCAGTTGTGCTTAGACTTTGCCCCTGTGCAAGCAAATTGCTCATCAATGAGGAAAACTGCGCAGAGGAGAGGGACGCAATCTGAGAGGTCGACAAGGATCCAATCTCAGTACTCGTCATGTACCCAATTTGTGCGGTGCTTAAGCCAGCTAATGCGGATATTGAAATATTTTGAAAGTCCTCTCCGCTCAAAGACCTAATTTGTTGGGAGGTGAGCCCTTGTATACCTGTAGAGGTGAAGTACCCAAATTGTTGGGGGGTAAAAGCCGCCAATGCGCTCGTCGTAATCGCTGTCACCGCTGTCGAGGACAGCGAATTAATTGCACTCGACGAGAGTTGACCAACACTCGCTGAGGTTAGGGAATTTACAACGCTATTAATATTAGCCATGTGCTTTGTTCTTTGGTTGCTTTGTAGACGTTTTTCATGCGCAATAGATCACGATAGGGTAATCGACTCAGAAACTGTATACTTGATTTAAAGAGCTGAATTAATTGAGAGCTAGTCCTATAATTCTCTCTTTTAATACAAATTTACAATAATATTAGTATATTTGTATTAATAAATATCGATCGTATTTTCTAAAGATCATCTCTTAATAGATACGGCAGAGGAAGAATTTCAATCTTAGATTCACTGCTAATCGTTTGTATTTTCGAGGATGTATCGGATGCGCTCAAAAGCATGCTGGCAAACCCGTAATAAATGCCGTCTTGGAGCGATGAACGCACGACTTGACCACACGGTTGTTCAGGGTCTGCGTTAATAAATAGTTCTTCGCCGTCCCGCAAATTTTGTTTAGAAGCTATCAAAAAACCTCTACGCTTGATAGTGCCCCTAAATTGACTTCTGGCTACGATCTCCTGTCCTGGATAGCACCCCTTTTGGAAATGAACACCACCCACGGACTCGTAGTTGATCATTTGAGGAACAAAAGATTCAAATGTGGGTAGTCCAATCATGCATACTCCGCTCATGATTTCAGACAGTATCCACGCTGATTCGGGAACGAAAGAATTCGTATGAAAATTAGTGGAAGTAGGACAAAGGGCTATAAATCTTTTAAGCCCAAGGCTGGGATAAAGGGTTATCCAGTGCACTGTTCCTTGATCAGAGGCTAACGAGGTGTGTTCCCAGGGAGAAGCGTCCTGCGTTACAGGGCCAAGCATTTGATTGAATTGAGTTTCTTGACCAATAACGCCGAAAATATTGAAATCATGGCTGGCGTCCAACACCTTCACCTTAGCTCGAAGAACAAACATAGACAAACGTTTAACGGTTTGAGCTATCAGATCGGACGAGCAAATTAATAGGACTTCAGTTGGGGAGTTTTTAATTCCAATAAAGCTGGCCTGAATTCGACCTTTTGCATTGCAAAAACTACAAAATCTTGCTTTTGCGTCATTCAGATTTAAAAAATCTTGTGTAAGTTGGTTATGTAAGAAACTCAACGCTTCTTCGCCGTTGACGCGAATTACTCCATAGGACTTAAGTTGAGCCACGCCTTGCGGTAATTTAGGAAAATGACTAACTTCGCCGGTTCCAAGGACCTCAGGCAAATTAGGTTTATCTGATAAAAGGGATTTGTTCATTAGGGTCAACCACTTAGGTGTTTGGATTATCATATATCCTTAATTCTTTGGAAAAGACAAGGGTTTAAAAAATTGTTCCGAATTCTTAAGTTATCTTTTATAGTCGCACTTTTGGGCTGTATTTTGGGTATGGCACAGATGCTTTGGTGGGTCATGGCGCCGCTTAGCCTTGCCTCGCCAACAGTTGAATTATCAATCGAGCCCGGCACACCTGTTAAACAAATAGCTAAGGAAATTGTTAAGTCTGGTGTTGATATTCCTGCGTATGGACTTTATTTGATCTTTCGCCTTAGTGGTCAATCAAAGCAAATTAGAGCAGGCAGCTATGAGATCATTCGTAACGAAACAGGTTGGGATCTATTAGAGAAATTAATAAGAGGGCAAGAGAACCTTCGGGCATTAACCCTTGTTGAGGGTTGGAACATGAGCCAATTTCGGGCGCTGTTAGACAAGTCAGATGGTCTGCGTCATGACACTTCCAAGTTGTCTAATCAGGAAATAATGCAAATGCTTGGTCATCCAGAATTGGCCGCTGAAGGGCGCTTTTATCCAGATACTTACACGTACGGCAAGGGCGTATCCGATAAAAATGTTCTTAAACGTGCGTTTAACGCAATGCAAAGGCATTTAAACGAGGCCTGGGCAAATCATTCAAGTTCGACTACTTTGAAGTCAGCAGATGAGTTGTTGATTTTGGCAAGTATTGTTGAAAAAGAAACTGGGGTTCCAGCAGATCGCCCAATGATCTCAAGTGTATTCAACAACCGACTGGAGCTTGGGATGCCACTTCAAACGGATCCAACAGTCATTTATGGCCTTGGCCCAAGTTTTGATGGAAACTTGCATAAATCAGACTTGAAGTCAAACCATCCCTGGAATACTTATATTCATACTGGATTACCACCTACACCGATAGCGATGCCAGGCAAGGCGGCTCTTCAAGCCGCTGTGCATCCGGCTTATAGTGAAGCTTTGTATTTCGTAGCAAAAGGCGATGGACACAGTCAGTTCAGTAAAACCTTGGAAGAGCACAACGCAGCAGTACAAAAATATCAGCTGAACCGATCTAAAGATTACACTAGTGCACCCAATAACAAATAATTTTTTGAATGATGCAAGCTGAAAAGGGCCTTTTTATTAGTTTTGAAGGTATCGATGGTGCGGGCAAATCAACCCACATCCAAACCTTGGCTGACGCTTTCAAATCGAATGGGCGTGAGGTAACCTTAACAAGAGAGCCGGGAGGAACCGCCCTCGCAGAAAAATTACGTCTTATGGTCTTAAACGATGCCATGGATCCATTAACTGAGTCTCTTCTCGTCTTTGCCGCAAGGCGGGACCATCTTCACTCGGTTATTCTTCCTGCAATTGCCAAGGGCCATGTGGTTTTGTGTGATCGATTTACAGACGCAACTTTCGCCTATCAAGGGGGAGGGCGTGGATTTGATTTATCTACTCTGACACAACTCGAGAACTGGGTACAGACCCTTGAGGGGACATTTAGGGAGCCCGATTTGACTCTATGGTTTGTTCTTGAGCCTAGCATCGCGGCGCAGCGTTTAGCGCAAGCTAGGGTTCCAGATCGCTTTGAATCCCAGCCTATGGAGTTCTTTGCTTGCGTTCACAATGCTTACCTGAAACGAGCTATCGAAGCGCCGCATCGATTTGCGCAAATTGACGCTAGTAAAACAAAAGAAGTCGTATGGGCTGAACTACTCAACGTTATAAAAAATAAAAAATGGTTAAATATTTAAGCCCAAGCGAGATTAGAAAAAATCATGACTGATCAAAGCGCAGCCCTTGCCCCTTGGATAGACGATCAATTAGGGCTTTTGAGTCAGCGCAGTGGACACGCTTGGCTTTTGCAGGGCCCATCTGGACTTGGGCAATACACATTGAGTCTGGAGCTTGCACGGGCGTGGTTATGCTTGACACCAACAGCAAATAAGGGGTGCGGTGTTTGCACAAGTTGTCATTTGATTGATGTCAGGGCACATCCTGATTTGTATATCCTGATGCCAGAAGTACACATGCTGGAGCTAGACTGGCCCTTATCAGAGAAAGCGCAAAAGGAGATAGATGATAAGGACAGAAAGCCAAGTAAAGAAATTCGGGTAGAGGCTGTGCGCGATATGGTTGAATTTACCCAGCGCACATCTTCCGGTTCAACCTCTAAAGTTGTTCTTATTTATCCTGCTGAAAAGCTGAACATGTACGCCTCCAACATGATACTAAAGACATTGGAGGAGCCCCCTGGGGATACACGTTTTATTGTTGCTAGTGAAGCGGCTCATCTATTACTGCCAACCATACGTAGCCGTTGTCAAACACATACGTTAATTTGGCCCACTTCACAAGCATCTATTCGCTGGTTGATTCAAATGGGTGTGGAGGAAAAAGAAGCCTCTACATTGCTACAAGCCGCTGGGGGTAGGCCAGAGGACGCAATGGATTTAGTCGGCTTGGGTATCAATGCTCAGTTATGGAACCAAATACCCCGAGCACTCGCAAAGGCAGATAGCTCAGTTCTAGAAAGCTTTACCCCACGAGAAGTTATCTCTATTATGCAAAAAGTTTGTAGTGATTTAATTGCAAATTACTACAAGAGTGACACCCGCTACTTCCAACCCACTGTGCTCCCGAATTCCCAAAACATAAACGCATTGACCCAGTGGTTTAAGGACCTGGCTCTTGCTGCTAAAACAGCAGATCATCCCTACAACCCTGGACTCATGCTTGAATCACTCACTGTGCAGGCCTCTAAGGCGCTTCACAGTTAACCTTTTATAAATTTGTTGGATCATGTTCACTGACTCGCACTGTCATCTCAATTACCCTGAGTTTGTTGAAAATATGCCTGCTGTTAGGGCTTCGATGGAGGTCGCTCAAGTTTCAAGGGCCTTGGTTATCAGCACCAAGATGGAGACTTTTGAAGCTGTTCACTCATTGGCCATGGAGTATGACAACTTTTGGTGTACTGTCGGTGTACATCCAGATGAGGAGGGGGTTTTTGAGCCTGATGCTTCAGAGTTAATTGATAAAGCCGGGCGCCCACGGGTAGTCGGCATAGGAGAAACGGGCCTAGATTACTACCGTCTTGCAGGGCGAAGCATTGAGGATATGGAGTGGCAAAGAGAACGATTTAGAAGACACATCAGGGTTGCCAGGCAAGTGCAACTACCTCTCATTATTCATACCCGAAATGCATCGGAGGATACATTAAGAATTTTAAAAGAGGAGGGTGAAGACGGATCAACGGGTAGCGTAGGAGGCGTTTTTCATTGCTTTACGGAAAATGAATATGTAGCTAAGACAGCGTTAGATTTGGGATTTTATGTTTCATTTTCTGGGATTGTTACTTTTAAAAATGCAAAAGAATTAAAACAAATTGCCACCTGGCTACCCCTTGATCGATTGCTCATTGAAACTGATAGCCCCTATCTGGCGCCTGCACCCTATAGAGGACAAACTAACTCACCAGCCCTGGTGCCTTGGGTTGCAAAGCATATTGCTGAGCTAAGGGGGGTTAGTGTTGAGGAAATAGCAAAGGTCAGTAGTGATAACTTCGATCGATTATTTACAAGAATTTTTAAGTCCGATTGAAATAAATTAAATCATTTACTCACCTAGGTCCTCAAAAATGTATTTAATTAAAATTTACAGTTGCTTTAAAAATATAGTTCTTTTACTTTTATCTGCTTGGGTATTTATTTATTGGAATTCTGCGCTTGCAGGTTCATATAACGAATTCTTTGATGCAATAAATAAAGATGAGCACGCAGTCATTTTAAGTTTGCTACAAAGAGGATTTGATCCAAACACGCCTACTGCAGATGGACAGACACCTCTTATTCAATCTATCAAAGCTGGGGCAAATAAGACAACTCGTATTTTGGCCACATTTAAGGGTGTAGATTTAGAGCGTACCAATCTACAAGATGAAACCCCGTTGATGATGGCTTCAATAAACGCCAATGTGGAGGTGGCTAAATTATTGCTTGAATTGAATGCTGAGGTCAATAAACCAGGATGGGGACCACTACATTATGCTGCGACAAAAGGGAGTCTGGAAATTATGAAATTACTTTTGGAGCGCAGTGCGTATGTAGATTCAGAATCTCCAAACAAAACGACTCCTCTGATGATGGCTGCTAGATACGGGACATTTGATGCCGTCAAGTTGCTGATTGAGGAGGGAGCCGACCCAACACTTGAGAACAACCTTAAACTGAGTGCTACTGATTTTGCAGGGATGGCCAATAACCCTAAATTGGTAAGTTACCTTAAAACCCAGGCCGCTATTTGGATAATGTCTCACGATTAAATAATGAGGTCGATATGAATCAAGTTAACAATACCCATCAAGACGATCTAGTTGAGCAACTCAAACATCTTTACACAGGCGCAGTTCATGATGTTTTAAGGAGCTTAGGGGTCACGAATTTTATTCTTCCCAATCATATAAGACCACTTAATCCAGCGCAAAAAATGGCGGGCCCTATTTGGACGGTATCAGGGAAAATCGATACAACTAAAACTGCTCATGAGACCTTATTAGGCTGGACTGGCTTGCTCTCTAAAGCTCCAAGAGGTCACGTTGTTGTGTGCCAACCTAACAACCAAGAAGTCGCTTTGATGGGCGAACTATCTGCTGAAACACTACAAAACAAGGGCGTTATTGGTTACTATGTTGACGGAGGTTGCAGGGATACAGATTACATACTTAGGCTTGGGTTTCCGGTTGCGCATTCGTTTTTTACACCGGCGGATATCGTTTCTCGTTGGATACCGGATTCTTTTGAGCAACCTGTAAAGATTGGGTCCGTGCTAATTCATTCAGGTGACTATTTGCTCTGTGACAGGGATGGCGCAATTGTCATCCCCAAATCTATTGTCACCGATGTAATTAAAAGGACTGTTGAAGTGACGCTTACTGAAAACCAGGTTAGAGAGGCAATACGCTCCGGGATTGATCCCGTGGAAGCGTACCTTCAGTACGGAAAATTTTAATATTCAAGGTATTTTTACTATTTAACATAATATACATCGTATAAAATGATATTTAAATGAATGCGGAGCAGTTCGGGAGAATCAAACTGTGATTAACGAGGCCATCGAAAGCCCTTTAATGTCTTTAAGCTGACAGCGCCGAGTGCAAAATTGACCAAACTTCTGGAAAAATTGTAATTTACAATTTTTGGTCAATTACACGAAATATTATGCGTTCTGTAATTATCGATATAAGTCATTGATTTATAGGTATTTTTTACGAGCCTACTTTTCTGAACATTCGGGCTAGCCTATAAAACATTGCCCTAGACTCTTCATTCAAGTGAGACAATCAATGCGAGATTTCTTAGTAAACATCAGCACTTGAGATAACCAATTTTAATAAATTCAAATATATGCCTCAATTAATTAACGAAAACAAAAAGAAGGCGTCATTCTTAAACCTCAACTTAATACTCCTCATACTTTGTCAAGGCTTGTTCTTAACAAATAACGTAACTTTTATCGCAGTCAACGGACTCGTCGGATTCTCCTTAACCCCAACACCTTGGCTCGCCACTTTACCCGTCATGGGATATGTGGTTGGCGGTGCAATCTCAACATCAATCGTTGCTAAAGTACAAGCACTTTACGGGCGCAAACGCTCCTTTCAGCTAGGCCTTTTAGTGGCTGTTCTGTCATCACTCATTTGCGCTTATGCAGCTTGGAGTCATAACTTTCAACTCCTGATACTGGGTACTCTTGTTGCTGGTTTTTATAGTGCCAACGGTCAACTTTACCGATTCGCAGCCGTTGAACTCACTTCAAAGGAATTCAGAGAAAAGGCGATTTCTTGGGTGCTTGCTGGAGGTCTAATTGGTGCAATCATCGGCCCTAATCTTGCTACTTGGACGCATACGTTGTTTGAAATCCCTTTTTTAGGTGCCTACCTTTCTTTAAGCGGAGTAGCTTTGATAGGTCTTGTTTTGATGCAGTTCATTGATTTCCCAGAGGAAAATAAAGCACAAAGTAGCGAATCAAATGATCGAACGCTTTTTCAGTTGATGTCTCATCCGGTTTTCATAGTCTCAGTAATTTGTGCTGCTTGCGGATACGGAGTGATGAACTTGCTTATGGCCGCAACTCCATTGGCAATGAAAATTTGTGGACTTTCATTTGCAGATACAGCGTTTGTTCTTGAGTGGCATGTTTTAGCTATGTTTGCGCCAGGTTTTTTTACAGGCTCATTAATTAATCGTTTCGGTATATTTAAGATTATGTCCTGCGGAGTAGTTCTCAACTTAGTCTGTATTTGTGTTGCTTTATCAGGTAATGATGTTCAGCATTTCTTTTTTGCACTCCTTTGTTTGGGCTTAGGTTGGAACTTTCTATTCACTGGAGCAACTACGCTTGCTATTACAACCTATCAACCGAATGAGAAAAACCGTGCGCAAGCGGCAATCAATTTCTGCGTGTTCGCAACTCTTGCAACGACATCCTTTGCATCTGGCGCGTTGGTTACAACCCAGGGATGGAGCTTATTGAATATTTGCTCAATTTTCCTAGTAATGATTACGGCTGCAGCACTCATTTGGTGGAGATTAAGTCCTCATTATTTTTTGAGTACCCGCCAACCTGTTTAAAAGGAATTTCAATGAATCTTTTTGAAAAAATTTCCTCATTTGCTAGGGGTAATAAATCAAGCACAATTCATGAGAATAAAAACGATCCTAATTGGTTAGATGCATTTTGGATGCCATCAACGGGAAATCGTAACTTCAAAACTAAACCCCGAATGATGGTCAGCGCAAAGGACTGTTATTACACAACAGATGACGGTAGACAAATTTATGACGGACTGTCTGGACTATGGTGCGCCGGGCTAGGTCACTCACGTCAAGAGATTAATGATGCAATAACCAAGCAAATAAACACACTTGATTTCTCCCCTACTTTTCAATTTGGCCATCCCCTCGCCTTTGAGATGGCTAATAAGCTCGTAGAACTCACGCCAAAGGGGCTAGACAGGGTTTTCTTTACAGGCTCGGGCTCTGAGGCGACAGAAACGGCCTTAAAAATGGCGAGAGCCTACTGGCGACTCAAGGGAAAAGCTAGTAAAACGCGCTTTATTGGAAGAGAAAAAGCATACCACGGTGTAAATTTTGGTGGAATATCTGTAGGAGGTATTCCCGCTAACAGAAAAATGTTTGGACAAGGCATAGAGGCTGATCACTTAAGCCACACCTTAATCCTGGGAAATGAGTTCTCAAAAGGAATGCCCAAACAAGGAGCTGAACTTGCCGATGAATTGCTCAAACTTATTGCGCTACATGATGCAAGCAACATCGCTGCAGTCATCATCGAGCCATTTTCCGGTTCATCTGGTGTCATCATTCCCCCGGTAGGGTATCTGAACCGGATACGACAGATTTGTACTGATAACGACATACTTCTTATCTTTGATGAGGTTATTAGTGGGTTTGGTCGTTGCGGGGCTTATACGGGGGCGGCAGCATTTGGAGTTACACCGGACATTATGAATGTTGCAAAACAAATTACAAATGGTGCTCAACCCATGGGTGCTGTTTTGGTTAACAAGGAGCTATACAACACGTTCATGGATAACGGTGGTCCTGAATATATGCTGGAATTTGCGCACGGATACACCTATTCCGCGCACCCCGTAGCGTGCGCGGCTGGTATTGCCGCACTTGATTTACTCGTACGAGATGACTTAGTCTCCCGTGTCAATGAGTTAGCGCCTTATTTTGAGTCCTCCGTCCATTCTCTCAAGGGCTCAAAACACGTTACTGACATTAGAAATTTTGGTTTGGCTGCAGGGATCACTCTCGAATCCTTTCCCGGTGAACCTGCAAAGCGGCCGTATGAAGTGGCCATGAAAATGTTCGACAAGGGGTTTTATGTCCGCTACGGTGGGGATACGATCCAACTCGCTCCCCCTTTCATCACAACACACGCACATATAGATAGCTTGGTAAATGCCTTGGGTGAAACATTAAACGAGACCCTTTGATATCTTGGGAGGCGCCGCATATGCCTATTAAAATTGAACCGAAAAAAACCGATCCAAACGCTCTAGGATCATCAGCACCTATAAGTTCATCTGCACTAGCTGAAAGGGTTACAGTTGTTTCCCACCCCTTGGTACAGCACAAATTAACATTGATGCGAAAAAAAGAGACGAGTTCTTCCCAGTTCAGAACTCTCCTTTATGAGTTAAGCCAATTGATGGCCTACGAGATAACAAGAGATATCCCCATCCAAGAAGAGCCAATCGACACCCCCTTGGAGCACTTCTCAAGTCCAGTCATCGACGGCAAAAAAATAGTCTTCGTCAGCATCCTAAGGGCAGGTAATGGTATATTGGACGGGGTCTTAAGTATCGTCCCCTCTGCAAGAGTAGGACATATTGGCCTGTACCGAGATCCTAAAACGCTAGAGGCCATCGAGTACTATTTCAAAATGCCCTCATCCATGCAGGAGCGGGATGTGATCGTTGTAGATCCGATGCTAGCAACCGGGCACACCGCGGTTGCTGCAATCAATAGGCTTAAATCGCTTAATCCCAAGTCAATCAAATTTCTATGCCTAATATCTTGCCCTGAGGGTGTGAAAGCGCTACACGATGCGCACCCGGAGATTGAAATATACACTGCGTGCATTGATCGAGAACTTAATGAACACGGATACATCTTGCCTGGACTTGGAGATGCGGGGGATAGGATTTACGGTACAAAATAAGTACCTTCTGAATAGAGTAAAAATCTAAATAAGAAACTGAGTTTGTATTTTAGGCTTAATCATATTTCACAGACTCTACTCTTGACACCCCTTGGCACTGCCCTTCCCTACTCCTGCGCCCTCTTTTTAATTCTGAAGTACGCATTTTTCACTTGGTAAAGAGAGCTTTCTAACATTTTTGAATCTAATTGTCATTTAATCGGCATTTTTTTGCAATCTTCGCTGGCCCATAAGTTGCTGTCAAAGGTTGAGTCCAACAAATCGTGTACCTTTCGAATAAAGCAAAATTAAAAATCATGAAAATATTTAGATACTTACCTTGTTCACTTATTTTAGGGATTGCTAGCGCATCCTTTGGCGGTCAAGGTTTTCAAGGACTAGAGTTGTCTGCTGGCCTAGAGAGGAGCAAATACAAATTACCGGGTGCAGAAGTTTACAACGCGGGGATTGATCAAGCTTACTCTACCTTCGATGCCAGCGATAAAAGGAGCGGCTCCAAATTAGGTGTTAGTTATGGTTTTGTAGGCAAAAACTATGTAACAAGTATTGGTATTGACTATATCAAAACCAACCAATCTTTATCTACCGAGTTCAACGGAACATCTACCTCTACCTCAGGGCCAATTACCCAGACTTTTAAAAATAGATACGAAGTTTATATTGCCCCCGGATTTAAGCTGACACGAGCAACTCTTGCTTATGTGAAGATCGGGGTCATGGATACTCAAAACAAAATTCCTCTCGATTCCAGCGCAAATACGACGCTCACAGGAGGACCTAACACTCTTGGAGCACTATACGGTGCTGGAATCAAACAAAAATTCACGGATAATTCACCCTATTTCCTAAAAATAGAATACACAGGGGGGCAAAGCAAAAACGGAACGACCCTTGATGCTTTGGGCAATCAATACCAGTCAAAACTAAAGTACGGGAGTGCGTCGGCTAGCCTAGGTTTAAATTTCTAGATTCATTAACAAAGAGCCTTAGACTCACATCGTCCTTGCGAGGACGAATTCGCTCAACTTGGCTTTAATCTCTTTAAGAGGATTTATCCAGTCGCCCCACTTTTCTTGTCGAAACAACCGAACGCTTTCGTACCAGGGACTATCAACTCTCTCCAGCATCCACCGCCAATCGGGCATGACAGGTAGAAGAATCCATGTAGGTACACCAAGTGCAGCACTTAAGTGAACCGTGGAATTGTCAATCGAGATAACAATATCGCAAGCTTTTATGAGAGATGCCAATCTGTCTAATTCGTTGTAATTATCAACATCCGCAACCAATAAGCCCTCAGCTTTAAGTTTCTCGAGTCCAATTAGGTATTCATTTTGAGGGCCATCAAGCAACGGTGGTGAATACTGAAGATTAACCAAATACACGCCTGGTATCGCCAAGGATTCAAGAAAGCTATTGACATCTACGTTGCGATCTATGCCGTTATTCGGATTATTGGTGTGCCAACTAATTCCGCAAAATATAGGTTTTTTATTAACAACAGGTCCTAGCCGAGTGAAGGTCTCTAATTGAGCTTTGAGCCTAACATTTTCATTTATGTCCGCCCTTAGATAAGGTGAACCGAGGCTTTTAATCTTTGATTCATCCATCTGAAGAGCCAAGCCGATACTGCCCATTGGGAGATGAAAATCATAAATTGCAGGGTCTACGTCACAATCTTTGTTAACAAATCTTATTTTTGGAAATGATCGTTGAAACAATGGGATGAGTCTTAGATCGACCATCACAACAAGCTGACTGACTAAGCTTGCGAGGCGTTGGAACATAGATGCAAACATGACCTCATCGCCAACGCCTTGTTCAGACCATACCAATAGGCGAGTCGATGCGTTGTTCTCGCAAATGGGTAGATGCATCATCGGCTTGTTCGTCTTAAAAGGTCGTGAAATCAACTCGTTATCCATAAGACGGAGTTGGTATAGTCTCCAAGCTTCAGTGAATTTACCCTGTAAAAATAAAATAATTGCTTTATTGATATGGGATTTTATGTTTTCAGGAGACCTCTCAATTGCCAAATCAAAGCAGGCTATAGCTTCCTCTAACTTTAGAAGTCTTTGAAGTGTTACACCCTTATTGTTGATGGCATCAACTTGAAGGGGGTTAGATTTGATAGCTTGGTCATAGGAACGCTCTGCTGCCTCTAGTAAGTTAAGTTCTTTATACACATTGCCTAAATTATTATGAGCATCTGAATAATTAGGAAATAAGCAGAGAGCATTAGTGTAAGAGGCAATCGCTAATTCAAATTCTCTTTTTATTTTAAAGAGATTTCCTCTGTTGTAATAGGCCTGAGCATGCCCGGGACTAAGTTCTATGGCACGCGTATAGTCAAAGAGCGCTAAGTCAAGAGAAAGTATGCTTTGCAGGGCATTACCCCGGTTACTATAGAAATCCGCGACCAAGGGATCAATCGTCAAAGCAACCTCATAACTAAGGATAGCCTCTTGATTTCTTCCCAATCGCTGCATCACATTTCCTCTATTTGAGTAAGTTATTGCCTGATAGGGATTGGCCAATACGGCTTGATCAAAGTGAAGCAATGCTTGGTCAAGTTGTCCCATGACTTCGAGTAAATTACCGCAGTTGTTATGTACCTCAAATGAAGCGGGGCCGTTGATGACAGTAAGTATCTGGCGATACATATTAAGCGATTCCTCATATCTCTTCATGTCCTTGAGGACAGTCGCTTTGTTGAGATAGGCATCGAAATAATCGGGCTTTAAATGAAGCGCGTTATCGTAACTGCGAAGTGCTTCCTCCAATCTTGCGGACCTTTGTAGAGCAACTCCCTTGTTAAAGTATGCCTGTAAATAGGTGCTATTTAATTGGGTAATTTTGTCATATAAAACTATGGATTTATCAAAGTCCCCTTTTTGTTGGTGAAGATTCGCTAGGTTATTTAACGCATCTAGGTAATTGGGATCAAGCTTAACTGCGCGTTCATAAACGTTTTGCGCAACATCTAAGTGCCCCGCTTGGGCTAAAACATACCCGTAGTTATTGAGTATTTTGGGGTTTTTGTCATTAACCTTAATAGCTTTAGCGAATAAATCTAAAGATACGCTTAATTGGCCAGTGTGCGCATGTATCGTAGCTGAGAGTTGCAGTGCATCAAAATGATTCGGATCGATTTTTAGAATCTCATCATATATCTCAGTAGCCTCTTGCAACTGAGAGGCCTGATGCAGTCCAACAGCTTTCTCAAATAAGGTGTCTAATTTTTTGCTATCCTTCATAGGATGGTTGTTTGCATTTTAATGAGCGTGATCATGGTGATTCCAAAACAGAAATACCTCATGATCTTGAGTTGCAAGCGTAACTTTTTGTCCAAAAGGAAGGCATACTTTAAGGGGAACATGACCGAAAGGTAAATCGCAAATTACAGGGGTCTTAATTTTTTGCTGCAGTAATTCGAATACACCTTTGAGCCCGTAACCTTTGTCATGGCTGGTTAGTTTGTAATCCGTAAAGGATCCGAAAATGATAGCCTTTTGGTTTGTTAACACCCCGCAGTGATAAAGTTGCATTAGCATCCGCTCTACTCTGTAGGGATGCTCACCAATATCCTCCAAAAAGAGAATACCTCCTTCGATTTGAGGAAAGTAGGGGGTTCCTAATAGGGAGCAAACCATTGAAAGGTTACCACCCCAAAGAACGGCATTGGAGATATTAAGACTTTCTCTACCCTTTAGACCCTTAAGGAAGAGTGATTTAGAGGACGATGAGTTTAAGCGCCAACCCGTGCCTTCCCCCCTGCCGCTGTTCAAATCTTCAAAGCAGGACAACATAATTTCATCTGGCTCCGCCTCTGACCCGAAGTCCGTGAGTAGCGCAGGACCAGCCCAAGTACTAGCTTTAGTTTTAGAGTAAAGCGCCATTTGAAATGCAGTGAAATCACTGAGACCTATGAAATGAGTTCCCGACTTAACCGCTCTTTCAATCGTTTTATAGGGTAGTGAATCCAAGATTCGGGTAAGGCCGTACCCGCCCCTGGTGATCATGGCAACGTCTGCCCCACTCTTTGCTGCTCGAGTAATAGATTCAATACGCTCAGCGTCATCTCCGGCAAACCGCTCAAAGGTTGACAGAGATGATGGGTCTACTTCTAAATCATATCCCAGGTTTTTGAGTCTTTTTAGACCACGCTTGAATGCAGCTTTATCCCTAACAGCACCTGAGGGGGAGTAAATGTATATTGAGGTCATGTTTAAAACCGCGTTATTTTATAATTCAAAAGTATAGGGATACTGGGTTGTGTTTAGTATGAGTTGAATCGAAAGTTGGATTACAAGAATAGTTGTCAAGTTTATTCTTGTTCTCGTGATACTTCTGACAGAGCATCACCTAGGTTCTTTTTAGAGAGTCGTCTTTGCTTAAAAAAATCTTGCAACAGTACAGCACACTCCTCCTTTAGAACTCCAGCCTCAATTTCAGTTTGATGATTCAAAACTGTCATGTCAAATACGTTCATTACAGAGCCAGCGGCCCCTATTTTCTCATCAAACGCGCCAAAAACAACCTTCTTCAAGCGGGCTTGCAATATTGCGCCACTGCACATCAAACAGGGCTCCAAAGTCACGTATAGCTCGCAGTCAACCAATCTGTAATTATTTAAGGCAACACCACCCGCTCTTAGGGCGCGAATCTCAGCATGTGCGCTGGGGTCTTTTAACCCAATGGGGTGGTTATGGCCAGTCGCTATAACTTTCCCGTCCCTAACCAGAACTGCCCCAACCGGCACCTCCCCCAACTCGGCCGCGTGCTTGGCCTGTTCGATAGCAAGGCGCATATAGGTTTCAGAATGTTGTGCCATTTAACTTAGTCAATTTTCATCTGAAGCTTGCGCATCCAACTTGCAAGCGCTCTCTCTTGATCATCTCCTGTGGAGTAGATCTCATACATTTTGGCATGGGCTTCAGGGCGGTGTTGATTGAGTTTAAATTTACTTTGTATATCAGACACTTCGAACTCAAAGGCCACAATTGCTGAGAGCATTTGTTGGGTATATTTCTCGCTAAGTCCTCGCCACTGCTCTGCATAGGTGGGTTCATGGTCGGCGATCAGATATTTAAGTAATGCATCTTTTGACATTTCCTCATCAATGATTCTCGCCTTAGCCTTTACATGCAATACGATGTAATTCCAAGTTGGAACCCTGACCAAATCAGGGTAAACCCGCGGCGACATATAGGCATGAGGGCCGGTAAAAATGATTAAGGCCTCTGGTCTGGCTTGGAGGTACTTCCAGTGGGGATTAGCGCGGGCACAATGCCCCAAAATATGGACTTTCTCGTCCCTTTGCTCAATATGAAGTGGCAAATGAGTGACGAAAGGAAACCCCTCCTCATCATTAGATGTCAACGAGGCAAACGGATGCTCGCGCATGATGTCTAAAGCATATTGAGAATTATTAAATTGGTTGGGCAGGTACATTTTTTAAACTCTGAGGCGTCTAATTAATCTGTGTTTAGAAGTTTGTACGAAATCAATAGCCCTCTATCATACCGTTAAGCAGTTAGCACAAAAAAATCTTATTTACAAGTGCAAATAATTTCTGTAAATATCCTTTTAAATGTTGTTGCGTGAATTACTCACTAAATTTAAAAAATGAGAGGCAAAAGTTATTCACATTTTTTGGGGAGAAAGGACCTGTTTAGAGGATAAAAACCTGAATTCATGCGGGTTCATTGGGTGTGATTAATTTTTATACAGATCTCCACTTAAGTAGTAATGTGCACCTGAAAGGAACATAAAACCCATAATTTCACATGTGCAGATGTGAAAATAAATATTTCGAATTAAATTTAAAAAAATAAATTAAATAAATATTTTCTAGGCATTTTGAATTCAAAAATATGCAAAAATAATAGAAATTTAATTAAACAAATTCACCTACAACATTATTTTGTATGGCTTTAGACGGATCTAAACTCATCACTCACAAGCAGTGTTTCAATTGTAAGAATGCACTGCTTTCCGAGACGTCTGAGAGTGGGCTAAGATGTGGTCAGACCTATTTTGCATTACCTGCTTTGAAACGAATACCCGTACCTTTGAATACTTACCCAGTCGTAGAAGAAAAACACTCCTGCGAGCACTGGGGAACCAGTGGGAACGAACTACTCACTCGTCCTCTGTATTCTCAACGATCCCAACAAGGTGAAATCCAATAACAATAACGCCTTCCTTCGTTTTTGTTATTTTTGGAATCTCCTTTTGGTTAGATGTAATGCAACGGTATAGGCAACGATTGCTATTGAACATAGTATCAAAAGGTTAGTCCAGGGATGCGCAGGCCATTGATCCATAAAAAGTGGACGAATTAACTCAATAGCCTGGGTTAAAGGTAAGTACCAAGAGATGACTTGAATCCAGTGTGGTAATTGATCTCTTGGAAAGAAAACTCCGCTTAAAAATGTCATAGGCGTTAGAAAAAGCGTGAAGTAGTAAGTAAAGAAATCGTAGCCCTGAGCTAAAGCATTAAAAATAAGTGCTATGCAGCTAAAAGTGATGCCAACAATTAACAGTATGGGCCAGCACAGGATGAGCTTGGGACTGTGAGATATTCCAAGTGCCAACATTACAAGCAAGATTGCAGATATCGTAAAAAGCGCTTTAAATGCAGCCCATAACATCTCTGCGAGCAAGACATCATCAAGACGGATAGGCGCGTTTAATATACCGTCCCACGTCTTTTGTACATGCATCCTCGAAAATGCAGAATACAGGGCTTCAAAGGTGGCAGCATTCATCGCGCTCATACAAATAGAGCCACTAGCCAGGAAAAGCAGGTAAGGCACTTTAACCCCCCCTATTGAGACTTGTCCAATGAGTGTTCCCATTCCGTAACCAAAGGCAACAAGCCACATGAGGGGTTCTGCAATATTACCGATGAGGCTTGGAATGGCAAGCTTTCTCCAAACAAGTAAATTTCTTGCAAAAATAGGCCACCACCGCATTAAGGAATGACGACGCATCACGCTCCCTCCCTAATTTGTCGACCAGTGAGCTTCAAAAATAGGTCCTCCAGATTAACCGGGCGATGCAGAACTCGTAACTGAGGATAGCTTTTTAATTCCTCCAAAATAGGGTTGGCTGTTGATGTATAAAAATAAATGCTCTCCCCAGTCACCTCTACTCGAGAGGCAAAGGTTGAGAGAAATTTATTTTTAAGTTCAGGAGCCCCAGATCCAAAAACCTCAATGACTTCGGGTTCTAAGTGATCTTTCAATAAAATACGAGGCGTACCCTCAGCGATGATTTTGCCGTGGTCTAGAACAATAATTCGGTGACAAAGCCTCTCAGCTTCATCCATAAAGTGAGTTGTCAAGAGGATAGATTTACCGTTCTGCACAAGTTGACTAAGCCTCTCCCACATCAAGTGCCTTGCCTGTGGGTCTAGTCCAGTGGTAGGTTCATCTAGCAAAAGTAGGTCTGGATTATTGATCAATGCTCTTGCCAAACTTAATCTTCTTTTCATACCTCCAGACAACTCTGAGGGTTTAGCATCTGCTTTTTGGCTTAAAGATGCAAACTCTAACAACTCAGGTATTCTGCTTGAAAGTGTATTGTTATCGATCCCAAAATAACCACCGTAGACCCGTAAGTTCTCAGCGCATGTGAAATCAGGATCAAGAGTATCAAATTGACTGACCACACCAAGTCTAGATTTAATCTCTAATGCATCTTCGGGCATTTTGTATCCGAACGCAAAAACTTGCCCGTGGTCCGGCATTGTCAGACCAAGACACATCCTTAGAGTAGTGGTTTTTCCCGCACCGTTGGGACCAATGACACCTAAACATTCCCCGGGTTGTATCGAAAATGAAACTCCGTCCACAACCAAATTATTGGAGTAACTTTTAATTAGGTTATCGCATTGAAAGAAAGGGGCTTGCATGTTGTTTTGTATTGGGTGTGCCTAAGCAAAGAGGTATTCAGATAGATTGATGCAATGAACACACACCTCAGTTTATCATTGTAACAAATGAATCAAATTCAAACTTTTTGGCTAAACTTCATAACTGAAATTTTGAACCCATTTGAACAACGCAGGAAAAATTTATATCGTAAAAATCTACAGCCTGTGTTTCATTTTGAACTAACCATGCAAAAAGCTTCTGTCGCCAAAGAGGCATGCTCCCATTAGGACTTGTGGAGATAGCTACCCTGGGAGCAAAAATAGAAATTTTTAGTAAATCATCTACAAAATGATATTGCTCATTAAATATCTTCAAAATTGCATTTATATCAACTTTTTCAGTAAATCCATAAACTGCTCTAACAGAAAAAAATCCTTTATCTAATTCAGTGATGGTCAATCGATCTGTTTCGTCTACAAGAGGGACATCCCATATACTGATTTTTAGCAACACAATGTGGCTGTGCAAAACACCATTTTGTTTGAAATTACTGATTAATATTTGAGGTATGAGACGGGTGTTGTCCGCTAAAAAAACTGCTAGACCCTCAACTCTTCGGCTAGATTCAGTAATTTTATTCATTACAAAACTCTCGACCGTTATGCCTTCGCTTAGACTGCGTGCTCGAAGAATTTTTTGACCCGCGTACCACGTCATTAGAATCACAAAACAAAGTCCTGCTATCAAAATGGGGAACCATCCTCCTTGCATGAATTTGGAAATATTAGAAATTAAAAAAATTAGATCAATACTAAAAAGCAGTACAAGTAGCGAACTGGCTAAATACGGATTTAATTTCCAGGTTTTTTTAATAACGATAGCTGCCAGCGTTACCGTAACCAACATGGTCAAAGATACACACAAGCCGTAGGCAGGTGCTAAATGGCTTGAGTTCTTGAAGGTTAAAACAACCAATAAAACACCTATACAAAGTATCCAATTGATTGCTGGAAGATAGATTTGACCTGCGTTTTTCTTTGAAGTGTTTACTACTCTTAGCTTGGGCAATAATCCCAGCAAACTGGCTTGACTGGTCATAGAGTAAGTGCCAGATATAACGGCCTGAGATGCAATAATTGTCGCCAAAGTTGCCATCAAGACCAACGGGAAGACAAAATTCTCTGGGACCATGGAGAAAAAAGGATTGGAAATCCGAGAGGGATGACTTAGAAGCATTGCTCCTTGCCCTAAATAATTGAGGATAAGCGAGGGCATGATGATAGCGATCCAAGCAAACTGAACGGGTTTGAGTCCAAAATGACCTATATCTGCGTATATCGCCTCAACGCCAGTAATGGCGAGAAATACAACCCCAATGACTACAAAAGCTTGTTCTGCGTGATCTTTGATCAAATTCAGCGCGTAATGCGGGCTAAAGGCCAGCAATATGCTCGGGTTCTCAATGATTTGGTATACGCCCATTGCTGCAATAGCGATAAACCACATAATCATGCGTGAACCAAAAACAAGCCCTATGACTGATGTTCCAATGCGCTGCATCATAAAGAGCCCCAAGAGAATGGAGATAGTAATCATGATGACGTAATGACTAGAGTTGGGCCAGGTAACCTCTAATCCTTCGACGGCTGATAGGACAGAAATTGCTGGTGTAATCACAGCGTCCCCATAAAAAAGGCATGCGCCAATCACGCCAAGTGCGAGAATGATTTCTCCCCGTTTAGAATTTAAGGGCGCAGTTCTTAGGGCCATAGCCATTAATGCCAATACTCCGCCCTCTCCGTGGTTGTTAATGCGGAGCACGAATAGTACGTATTTGAGCGTAACGATGATTAGATACGACCAAATAATCATTGATAGAACCGCAAATATTGACTCCTCGGTCAGTGGTATTCCGTATTTAGAGTCAAAGCAGATTTTTAATGCGTAAAGGGGACTTGTTCCGATATCACCAAAAATAACTCCTATGGCGGCCATCGTTACCACTGCGAAATTGGTGGGTTTAACTTCGACTGACGCAGAGTTGTCTTCCCCTTTTTTTGGGTTCAATAATTTAGAAGTTATGGAGCGGAGAACAAGCATTGTTTAAATTCAAATTGAGACTAATGGTCGGTTTAAAAAATTATTCTTATTGCGCTTTAATGTTCACAATTAAGTTGATAGAAACATGTTGCAAGCTTAAATAGAAATAGGAATTACCACACATTAATCAAGATAGATCTCGTTTAAAGATCTTGTCTTGTCTTGCAAGGGGAATTATCCCAAGCTCAAACCAAGTGTGTCTAATATCTTCTCCTCCACGGATTCTAAAATTTTAACTACGTATTCGATCTTTAGTAGACAAAAAATCTACAAAGTTGAGTAGTGATGGGAGTATTAAGGGTTTTGGGTACTTTAAAGTCAACTAATCAATTAATCAAAGACTTCGATAAATCAGATTGAGCAATTTGCTGCTCTGGTTCGTCATTTATTGTGTTGCATATGCTCCATAGGCATTTCACGACTCGTATCCATTTGATTCGTCGATTGATAACCAAAGATAGATGGATCTATCATCCCAGTGATCATAGCTATATGACCGAATATAAGGAATAAGGAAACACAAATTGCATGTATCTTTAACTTACTTTCCTTACTGAGTTCAGCGTTCACCCAACCCAATTCTTGCATGGCAATAAAAACCAAAGGTATCCCTGCAACAACATAAGTCCCTACTGCAATAACATCAATGAATGATCTCCATTCTTCACGTTGAGTTATGGGAATAACTGCATTTGCAACTATGTAGACTATGATGCCTGCAAAATAGATGCCTACCAACATACCTGAATAACGGTTCAGTTGATATACAAATCCTGCAAATTTACGAGTGAAAAGCAAATAAAATTCTGTTATCGCTAAAGTCTCAGCGAGAACAATAGGGCCCGCCATAAAGATCAATAAATTCCAAGGTTGATTGACAGCTAATAATTCCATGTAATGGGTCATATTCATAATGTTTCTTTATTAGATATAGTTTGTTTCTTTTTACACCTTTTGCTTGTGAAATGCTGAATGCAATCGATGGACTAGAAACTATTTGCCCATTTATTGTACGCTCACAAACAGCTACGCCCCTCGGTCAGCATAACAAGAAACCGTCCAGTCATCGGCTCTAGAATTACCGAAATAGGGATCAAATTTCGGTCGCATTATGCGTGTTTCAAGTTCGTGCCATGTGTTTTGCCAGCGCCAAGACTTGAGCTATCTTTGATTGAAGTAGCAATCCAGCACAAATAAAGACAATGAACATCGTTCCTGATTATGGATGTTATATTCATTATAGTTTTTAGCTATTCTATCAAGCGGGAATATGTAACTTTTACGAATCCATTCTGATGATGTTTTTGATGCTACAGTACTTCTATTCTGATTCTAATGGTAGGACTGAAATATGCGTACCATTGTAACAATTGATGATGAGTTGTATGCTCAAGCTCTTGAAGTCTTTGAGCCCAACATTGAAAAGTCAGAACTTTTTCGAGAAGCACTTAAGCTACTCATTCGAGTGGAATCCGCCAAGCGACTTGCCGCATTAGGGGGCAAAACACCCAAAATGAAATCTATTCCTAGACGATCATCCAAAGAGCTTCAGGACTCTTGATATGGTGCTTGTTGACACTTCAGTTTGGGTACATCACTTCAGACACCGCAGTGAACCCTTGATTGACCTTCTAGGCACAGATCAAGTACTTTGCCATCCTTCTATTTTCTTGGCGATCGCTTGTGGATCTCCGCCAGCACCTCGCAATCAAACACTTACTTATATTGGCAAGTTGCAAAACGCCAAAAGCGCAACCACTTTGGAGATCGTCAGCTTTATAGAATCCAATAAGTTATACGACTCAGGTTGTGGGGCAATAGACATTTCATTGCTAACGTCTACCATGATTACCCCGGATGCCAAACTTTGGACACAGGACAAAAAGCTAGAAAAATTGGCAAAGAAATTAGGCGTTTGTTTTAAACCTAACTTGCACTGACGC
>CAIKVH010000028.1 GCA_903830725.1 uncultured Burkholderiales bacterium
GAGTGACCAACCTGGATTAGTGTCCAGTTATTATTTTAATATTCAAGCCTCCTATCGTCAAGTAAATGTTTGAATTTGAATAACCGCGTAACTTTATAATACGAATGCTTAAATCTATAACTCAATAGTGGAACAATAGAAGATGTTTTGGATGTCAAAAAAAAATAAAACTATTAGGCTAATTCAAATAAATAATTTTTAACTAATTTTTTCACTTTTATATGATTCTCTTGAAACATCCCTGCGGTTCTCTTCCTTTAGCTCTTTCATCCTGGACATCAGGGTAACGATCATCCCCCCGTATTTAGAGCGTCATTTCTAATATGTGGCAGTGCTGACACCCTAATCCCTGCGAATATCAGGAACCGCAAAGCCGGCCTCGACCCTTTTTACCGTAACCAGTATCTGACTATCCGTAAATCTTGATTTCTTTATGTAGAACCTCTAAATTAAGAAAATTCTACTTCTAACTCCTATGGTTCTAAGGGACGATTACCAAAATTTCAAAAACCTAGTTCTGTTAATTGGCGTATGCATTTATTGGGTGATGTTTCTTTTACTTTTCACAAGTTCATTACTCATATTTTGCTGCAGAAGTAATGCCTCGAAAATTGGTATTAAAAAAGGCGACATTCCTAAAAGAAGGGAATTGGCTTCTTCACTAGATATCTCTATACAAACTACCTCGTCTACAGCTCTAACGCCCGCCCCTCTGATGCCTCCCTTTAAAAATGCTTGCTCGCCAAAGGATTGACCTGCACCTACTCTAGAAATGATGATCCCAGTTCCATCAATAATTTCTAAGAGACCACTCTTAACAAAATACAATTTATCTGCAAGTTCACCTTCATTAAAGACGACCTCGCCGGGCTTAAATCTAATTTCTTTAAAAGTACTGGACATCAGCTCGTCAATCTTGCTTGCTGAACAGATCTGGTAGCGATATTTAAAATTATTTTTTGAACTACTGTGGGTAACTTTGGAATGATATGGAAAATTTTGCTAATAGGAAGTACTCTTGCCTGCACCGGCGTAACGGCTACCACTGTCTTACTGTAGTCAAGTCCAATGATTCCTTCAGCTAAGCCTATAACTGAGCCCGGCCCCAAACGCTCAATGAGTCCTGCATCAACACTTAAGGCGGTTCCGGAGACGATGAAGTAAGCCGAGGATACTTGATCACCTTTTTGAAATATCTTAGTCTTTGAATCAAATGTGGTGGAATTTAAATCTTTTGAGCCCCATAAACTAAAATAAAGTCGCTCATTACTGTTTAATTGTCCTGACTTATATATCTCTAGGCTTAAACTAGACCGTGGATCAACGACGCCTAGACTTTGAAGGTGTTCGATGTCAACTTCAAAATGAGCATTAATTTTTTCCATGATTTAGTTTGAGTGTCGTGTGCTCCCCATTAAAGTTGAGGCAATCGACTGATATCAACCCCTCTCACTATCTAAATGCGACATCATCGGCTCAGCGTAACGCGATCCAGCCGCTATGCCCAAGGGATATGCTTTTTCTAAGGCTTGTACTTCTTGCGCACTTAACTTTATATCTAGCGCTTTTAATGAATCTTTCAAAGTCATTGTTCTTCGGCAACCAATTAGCGGAAAAATATCAGCCCCTTTGGCCAACACCCAGGCAATGGCGATTTGAGGAATAGAGGCTTTCTTTTCTTTAGCAAAATTTTTAAGAAATTCCAAAGTTGCCAAATTTTTTTGTAAATTTTCACCTAAAAATCTTGGACTACGACTTCTAAAATCACCATCAGTGATCACTTTGGATTCCCATGCCGGGTCGAACAAACCTCTGGATAAAACTCCATATGCAGTAATAGCTATCCCTAATTCTCTACATGTGTGTAAAACCGATTGCTCGATTCCTCTTGAAATTAGAGAATATTCGATCTGCAAATCACAAATAGGATGTATCAAGTTTGCTCGCCTAATCGTCTCACTCCCCATCTCAGACAAACCAATATGTTTCACGTATCCAGCTTTAACCATATCAGCAATTGCACCTATGGTTTCTTCAATGGGTACTGTAGGATCAAGTCTGGCTGGCCTATAAATATCTATATATTCGGTATTTAATCGCTTCAAACTATAAGCGAGCGATGTTTTTACAGCTGCAGGTCGTCCATCAAACCCGTGCCAAGCCCCACTGGGATCTCTTTGAGCACCAAATTTGACACTAAGCAGGTAATTCTCTCTGCGCACACCCTTCAGAGCCTCAGCAAGTAACAATTCGTTGTGCCCCATTCCGTAGAAATCGCCAGTATCTAATAGATTAATCCCAGACTCTATGGCTAACTTGAGCGTTGAAATACTTTCATTTCTGTCAGCTGGCCCATAAAAGTCGGACATACCCATACAACCCAGACCAAGAACTGAAGAAGCCGGGCCAGTTTTACCAATATTTTTTTTCATACGTTATTTTGAATTTAATTCGACAAGGTTGTATTTTATGAGAACTAAATTGCAACTTAAATCAATACACCAATGGTCCCGGTATTTACTAAACGCATCTTTTAGCAAATTCACTCAAGCTTTATTAGAGCTTCATATTTCTGAATCTGCCTCTGAAGATCAGCAATTGTCTCTAAATGCCCAACGCTGATAACAACAGTAAAAAGATCTAAATCGTAATCTCTCCTAATTTTGCAGGCTGTACGAAGCGGCTCTAACCGAGTTATTGAGAGCAACCCCTCCTCTGCCACAACCCGGTCAAAGTGTATTGCACCGTACTCGATTAGCTCATTGGCCTCCTCTTCGGTGATGGCGCATAAGTTTGAAACCTGAGCCAAGGTGAGATATTCAACGACCTCGTTGGGTAATAGTTGTATTGAGTTAGATGTCATGTAAGGTTCTCTACTTTTATATATGCCGTGGATTAAAGTTTGAGACTTTTGCAAGTGATTGATAGAGAACTCGCTCCTCATCAGTGACATCAGGAGGATTCTCTAAATGAACGACACCGAACAGATCCCCCCTTTTCCCACTGCCAGCGGGCAAGCCTCGGCCTTTGATTCTGAGTTTTTGAGCGTTGCGAGTACCGCAAGGCAAAGTCAATATCACCGGATCTTGCAGGGTTGGGACTTCAATCTCCGCGCCAAGTACTGCTTCCCAAGGCGCTACTGCTAAGTCGAAGTAAAGGTCATCACCCAACGGTTTGAAAATTGGATGGGGTAGCAACTCAACATGCAGATACATGTCGCCTGGAATTCCGCCCCTACGCCCTTCACCGCCCATTCCGCGCAGCCTGATACTTTGACCTTTCCTAACGCCTGCAGGTATCGTTACTTCGATGTGCTTTTCTTGCTCACCGCCTCTGAGCGCAAAAGCCATCTTGCAACCCATTAGGGAATCGATCAATGAAATTTGAACTGTATCCTTGAGGTCCCGACCTGTCAGGGGCTGAGTGTGAGAATAATCAGATTGCGGGGAATTAGACGAGTAACCGTGGGATTTACCCCTCAAAGAAGCAAATAAGTCGGCGAAATCCATATCACTAAAAGAGGTTTGTCCATGCGCGTAAGCATTGCTCCAATCTTGAGGAGGGGCAAACCCTTGCTCCTGGGGCATCCGACCCAGCGCATCATACGCTGCCCTCTTCTCTGGATTTTTAAGGCAGGCGTAAGCCTCCGCAGCCTCCTTGAAACGCTCTTCGGCACCGGGCTCCTTAGACATGTCGGGATGGTGAGCCTTTGCAAGTAGACGATACGCTTTTTTAATTTGCTCAAGTGTTGCATCGTTCGCAATACCCAGTACAGCGTAATAGTCTTTATATTTCATATCCTGACAATAGTTCAACTGCGAGACTAGCTGTTGACAATTGTCAAATTAGAGAAACATTGGATACTCCAGAGCCCTAAAGAATGCGGAGTCACAAATTAAGACACCCTTAACAGGGCTTGAATACAGCTGGATTATTTAAAAATTTCTTTTAGGAAAGCATCAATTTTGATTGCGGCTTTTTGAGTTGCGTCTTCATCCTTGCCGACGTGCGGGTTTAACTGAACGCAGGAGTCAGTGTATTTAAACTCTTGATTTGTTTCGGCATTGACTAGGACTCCCTTTGATCTCTCTTCAATACGACAGTTTCTGACCGTCTGTGCGTCTTTTGAAACGCTGGGAGGGGTTGTTCCAAGGGGCGAGTCAAAGGCATGTGGTCCAAAATCATACTCGTAAAGTTCAACGCTTTGCTTTTCAGTTTTTAACTTTGATACATAGGGCTTGCAAGAGGATAAGGGATTGTAATCATCCGACTTTCCGTGGTGCATCTGAATCGGTTTACCAGTTGTCTTTAAATCATCGATATAGCTGGTGCCGCAATCAGCGTAAAAAGGAATATGCGCCGCAAATTCAACTCCGCTTTTGTTCCAAGTATCATTAAATCGTTTCAAGCTCGCAAAGAGTGTGGCCTGACCGCCTCTTGAGAAACCCATCATAACGAATTTCCCTGAATCTAAACGGGGATGTTTAGCCAAAATCTCAATCGCTCTGTAGCTATCTAAAATCATATTCAATCGCCCGAGTGAGGCTTGATTGGGTCCAACCACCGTCAAACCCCTGCCTGTGAAGGCATCTAGGCTAAATGTGGCATAGCCCTTTTCCAAGAAATGATTCGACCAAAAGTCAATATTTGCACCCATGCCACTTGATCCATGAATCAAGAAAATAACCGGTATCTTAGGGCTCACAGGAGTGGGGGGAAATCTTAAAATTCCCCCAACATTGACCTCTTTTGCATTCTTGTCGCCTAGTAAGAATTGTTGATCCGACAAGGTCAAACTTGGAATGGAATAAATCTCAGAACGAGCAGAAATACCAATTAGATCAGCAGCCTGCGATAAGATGGAGGTCAGAAATAAAATCGCAAAAAACCAAAACTTCAAAAACATTTGGAATCCTCTTAATAAGAATTAGTTCAGTATTGATATTACCAGGAAACCTAAACGGTAATGCGTAATTTTAATTTGTAAAATCTAAGGAATGAAAAATAAAGCATATCTGCCCCTACTCGCCATGGTTATTTTAGGCGTGGGTTTATCTCATTTTGGACTAAAAAGTGATGAAAACGGAACGCTGTTATTGGTTGATAACCGCCCGGTTGATGTGAAAGGTGAACTTAGCAACTACTGGACAAGTCTAACCAGGGATTGCAGCCGAATAAGAACTTTAACTTCAGATGAGGATATGTATCAACAGACAAAAAAACTGATACAGTCATATAGCCCACCCAACTCGTCCTCGGTCAAGTTATTTACTGTTATAGCAAGTGAAGAGTGGATTCTCGCCGAGGCTGAATTTACAGATTTATTACCCGCGGTAGCTCTAATTCGAATAGATACTGAACAGAACCTTAAATTAAATGCTTACTCAATGCACGTCATACCCAACGCGGTTTGGAGTGGTTATACAAAGCCTTGGAAAGCAGCCCCCTACATTAGGCAATACATATCGAGCCAGGCGCGAGAAGCGCCCGCCGCGATGACCAATTGCTTTGACCCTCAGTCGCATTCATTCAATGAGTAATAAAACCCCAAAAAATGGGTTTAAAGGAAATAAATCAACCCTTCCAAGCAAAATTTGCCTACACTGTGGGCTACCCATGACGTGGCGCAAAGCCTGGGCGAAGAATTGGGAAGAAATCAAATACTGCTCTGAGGCCTGTAGGAGAAGTAAAAAATAAGATACTTACAAAAATGCCATTACAAAAAAAATGAAGTCTAAAAATTCAACAAAACGACTAATTGTTATCTTAGGAGACCAGCTAAATCTTGACTCTACTGCCCTAAGAGATGTAAATCAAGAGCTTGATGTGATTTGGATGGCAGAGGTCAAACATGAGTCTCAGCATGTCCCAAGCTCAAAACAACGGAGCGTTTTATTTTTAAGCGCAATGCGCCACTTCGCAGCAGAGGTAAAAAATAAAGGATGGCAACTTGACTACACGGAACTTGAGGCTCCCAATAATAGCGGTACCTTTTCGAGCGAATTAAGCAAAGCGATTAAAAAATACGCCCCCCAAGAAATCCATGTAACTCAACCCGGGGACTTTAGAGTATTGCAAGAGCTAAAGGATGTATGCGAATCCTTAGACTTGAGGCTGACCGTTCTCCCTGATGAGCACTTTTTTACCACAGTAAGTGATTTCGAGAATTTTGCTACATCTCGTAAACAGTTAAGAATGGAGTATTGGTACAGGGAGCAAAGAAAAAGATTCAATATCCTCATGCAGGGAGATGAGCCCGTTGGCGGTCAGTGGAATTTTGATACCGATAACCGCCAATCTTTTGGCAAAAGCGGTCCCCCTCCTGTTCCCCATAGACATCAAACTTCCCCGGATGCGATTACTAAGCAAGTGATTGAACTCGTAAACCGAATGTTTCCAGAGCACGTTGGATCCTTGGAGGAGTTTGAATGGCCCGTTACGAGAAGCCAGGCATTAGATTGCTTGACTCTATTCATTGATGAGCGTCTACAGATGTTTGGGCGCTTTGAAGACGCTATGTGGACACAGGAGCCCTGGCTTTATCACTCGCACCTGTCGTCAGCTCTTAATTTAAAACTAATTAGTCCAAGGGAGGTCGTTGCTGCTGCAGAAAAGGCGTATACCGATGGCAAAGCACCAATTGCATCTGTTGAAGGCTTTATAAGACAAATTCTAGGGTGGCGCGAGTTCGTTAGAGGTATTTACTGGACTCACATGCCTGATTACATTGAAATGAACGCTCTTGATGCAAAGCTCAAGCTTCCATCCTCATACTGGAGTGCAGAGACAGATATGAATTGTCTGAAAGAATCATTAAACCAAACTCTCAAATTAGGTTATGCGCATCATATCCAGCGCCTTATGGTACTTGGACTTTACACCTTAATGTACGGTGTAAATCCAAAAGAGGTTCACGAATGGTTTCTAAGTGTCTATGTCGACGCAGTCGAATGGGTTGAGCTTCCCAACACGCTTGGAATGTCACAATTTGGAGACGGAGGAATCATTGCAAGTAAGCCATACATTGCGAGCGGTAAGTACATTGACAGGATGAGCAACTATTGTGGCGCTTGTAAATTTGATCCTGCTCAGTCTACGGGTGAAAAGGCTTGTCCGATGACAACTCTTTACTGGGACTTCCTCATTAGACACCAAAAGCTCTTGGCAAAGAACCCTCGGATGGGTATGCAAATGAAGAATCTTTTGCGCTTAGATGTAGAGAAGATTGAAAGCATCAAGCAGGCTGCTAAACTGCACAGAACAACTTGTGCGTAATTAATGTAGCTTAAATACAATTGGGTAAGATCAAACGCAAGGAACTATTAGAGAAGGAGTTTGGGACTCCCAAGGTCCCAGTTACTTGTACTCTTTGTCTAAGGGTGATACCTTATCACCAAATGGAGGCCCACCACTTCATACCCAAATCAAAGGGAGGCGTTCAGACTGAGTACTTGCACAGTATTTGTCACCGACAAATTCATGCTCTATTTACAGAGGCAGAATTAGCTCAACAATTTAACACAGCAGACGCTTTACTGAGGCACCCAGAGTTTGCAAAATTTATAGCATGGGTGAAAACAAAGCCAATTGACTTTAAAACACGAACAAGAAAAAGTGAGCGTCTAAGGTCTTAAAACTGCATAACAACTTAGAATGAACCCATATTGGTCTACCTAAAAAGTATATGAAACTCAAACTGAATACCATTTGCACCGTCTTAAGTGCTTTCGCCTGCTTTTCTGCATCTGGTGAACAACCCACCGCTGATATTGTCGTCAGCACCATGGAGAAACTCAACGGCGTGACACCAGGTGCAAGACGCAACCACATTATTGGTATATGTGCGAGCGGCAGTTTTATTGGCTCCAAAGAACTCAGGAAGTACACATCATCTGCACTCTTTTCTGGCAGGCAAATACCAGTGGTTGCCAGATTTTCATTAGCAGGCGGGAATCCAAAATCGCCTGACTCAGCAAAAAGTCCTAGAGGCCTAGCTGTTGAATTTACATTAAACAAAAATAGTTTTCAGCACTTTACGATGCTGAACGTTCCCGTGTTTGGTGCGTCCTCGCCTCAGACCTTTTTAGATAACATGGAAGCCAATTTACCCGACCCTGAAACTGGCAAGCCCAATCCACAGAAACAAAAAGAGTTCAGAGATACACACCCGGACACAAAAGCTTTAGGCGACTTCATGGCGACTCATAATCCGCCTAGTAGCTATGCAAACAGTGATTTCTTCAGTGTTCATACCTTCAAGTTCATTAACAGCAATCAAAAAACAACTCTCGTGCGCTGGCGGTTTGAGCCAACAGCAGGAGTCAAAAGACTAACGGAGGAAGAACTTAAGACTTCCCCCGCTAAGTTTCTTGATGACGATCTAACCAACAAGGTCGGTCTAGGGTCAATTAGTTGGAACATGATAGTCACCATTGGTGAGCCAGGGGATGAGCAAAATGATCCGACCGTTTACTGGCCAAGTAATAGACAGGAAATAAATGCTGGCGTTTTAACGCTCAACAAAGTAATACCCCAGATAGGTGGACCGTGCGAAAAAATTAATTTCGATCCCCTTGTCATGGCTAGCGGTATAGCCCCCACCAATGATCCAGTCCTATTATTCAGATCTCCAGCCTACGCCAATTCATACGCTAAAAGACTAACTGGGCAGTAATGCTGAAGTCATTGTGACTTTTGTCAACACGGTTGCGGCATCAGCAGAAGAAAATTGAAACCACCGCGTGGACTGTCTAGTCTCATACGACTAGAAGTCCAATTTGCTCAATTTCTTCTATGGGTGCACTCATTCTGATGCTAAAGCGTGAACATAAAGTCTTCGTCATACACAAGCATACCAACAACCAACTTGGAATTTGGGCTTTAATTAAACGCTCTAGGCCTATTAATCTAATTACAGGGCCTATCATTTATGCAATGATTTTTCCCATTGCATTACTAGATTTATTTGTTTGGTTCTATCAACTGACATGCTTTCCTGTTTATAAGCTTGAAAAACTTAAACGAGCAGACTATATTTTCTTTGATAGGCAGGAGCTTAAATATCTAGACTGGGCCTCTAAGTTTCACTGCACCTACTGCGCTTACGCAGTCGGGGTTATTAACCTAGTTGCAGGTATCATTAACGCTACAGAATCATACTTTTGTCCCATTAAGCACAAACTTAAAAATAAACACCGCTCAAAAAGAAGAAATTATATTAATTACGAGAATGATGATGAGTACGACTTTGATGAGAAACTAGAGAGCATAAGAAAGAAAATTACAATTAAGAAGCTCTGATCTCAAGGGTCACAGGCTTAAACTACCGCCTTTCCCTCAACCGCAACTGGGCACCCTGCGGTGCCAATCCACTTGTCCTTGATACTGATCAGCCACCCGAAAAATCACAGATTCCTCAAACGGTTTAGCAACAAGTTGCATTGCAATGGGCATGTTTGATTTAGTAAATCCAATAGGTACGCTCATCGCGGGAAGCCCTAGATAATTGATACCCCTTGTTGCGTACGTAAGCTTTGATACCGTCGCAAGCACTTGCGCGACGCTACCGCGGGTGGACTCTTCTATACTTGGCGTTTGAGAGATCACTGCAGGTATATGAATAAGATCACAACCATCAAAAGCAAGATCTATGAATTCACCCCTGATTTTATTTCGACTCTCAACGGCATCTAGGTATTCAAGAGCGCTCCACTTCAGTCCTGGCTCCATGCGCAGACGCACTTGCTCGGCGATAAGGTGAGGCGTTTCCAGCAAAGCCTGCTTGTGTAAAAATGCAGCCTCAGAGGACATCACCTTTTGCATCATGCCATTTATTTTGGCCATGTCTGGTACCCGCGTAATATGAAGAGTGGCTCCTAGGGCTTTTAAGACCTCCAAGCTAATATCCAAAGCTTTAGCGATTTCTGGATCCAAGTCCTCCCGGTAATACTCCTGCGGTATAGCGATTTTTAAGCCCTTCAAATCATTCTTAGGTGCCCTACTCAGCATTTCGGAGTAGCTTAATTGATTCGTTACATTGCGCACTGAACTCAGAGGATCTAACCTATCAAACCTAGAGATTGAATCGAGTAACAAAGCACAGTCTCTAGCCGTCTGAGCAATGGGGCCAACGCAGTCAAGAGACTTTGATAGCGGAAATACACCGCTAACACTCACCAAACCCTGCGTTGGTTTAAGGCCTGTCACACCGCACATTGCACTGGGATGCCTTATTGATCCGCCGGTATCACTTCCTATGGATCCGAAAACGAGTCGAGCAGCTACGGCAATGCCTGAGCCGCTAGAGGACCCTCCACACACATGCTCTAGATTCCAAGGATTACGCGGATGACCAAAGTGTTCATTAAACCCGGTCGGACTCAGCGCCAATTCAGCCATGTGCAAGGAACCCAGGTTCACCTGTCCGTCGCGATCCATGCACTGCATAACCCAGGCGGTCTCATCCGCAATAAGGCCACCTCGAATAGCTGAACCCGCATGCATCTCGTGACCTTTGATGCCAATAAGGTCCTTGTGCGCTAAGGGCACTCCGTGCAAAGGGCCAAGAACTTCACCTCTAGCTAACCGAAGATCTAGCTCCCGAGCTCTTTCAAGCGCTTTTTCCTCGTATATCCGAAAAACAGCGTTCAAAGATTTACCAATTGAGCCTAACCGCTTGATGGACCACTGAGTAATTTCAGTAGAAGATATTTCACGCGCAAGGATTGCGTTCGCAATTTGCGTTAAATCCATGCTTTCCGGATTCATTGTCAATGAACACCTAAATATTTATGAAGTGTTTCCTCGTTATTTAAAAGTTCAGAGGGTAGGCCTGACCAAACCAATTGACCAGTTTCCATAATAAAAACGCGGTCTGCAACTGCAAGTGCACTGTAAAGATTTTGCTCTACGAGCAAAATTCCTAAGCCCGATTGTTTGAGTTTCTTTAAAATATCCTCAACCAATCCAACCATCACAGGATCAAGACCTTCTGTAGGCTCATCCATTAATAATACCGAGGGTCCGATCATCAAAGATCTTCCAATGGCTAGCATTTGACGCTCGCCCCCCGATAGTTGATTACCTTTGTGGTGAATCCGCTCTTTGAGCCTTGGAAATGCTTGAAAGACCTCATCAATAGTCCATGCGCCCTCGGTGCCTCGCTTACTCCCCTTATCAAGCACACTCAAATGCTCCAATACTGTGAGGGATGCAAAGAGCCTTCTCCCCTGCGGGACGTAGCCAATGCCCATTTGAGAAATTTTATAAGACGGGAGACCTTCTAAAGATTCTCCTCCCATCGTAATCTCTCCAGCGGTTTTTTGCGGAAATGCCAAACCCATAGCTGTCCGTACTAAAGACGTTTTACCCATCCCGTTCCTGCCAAGCAAAGCGACCACCTCACCCGCGTTAACGTCTAGTGAAACCTCATGAAGGACCTGGGCTTCTCCGTAAGCCGCACTTAAACCTTTGATCTTAAGCACGATTACGTCTCCCTAAATATATATCTTGCACCTTTGGATTGTTTCTAATTTCATCAGGCGAACCCTCTGCAAAGATCTGTCCTTGATACATACAAATTACCCTATCCACTAATGACAAGGCGAGTTCAATGTCATGTTCTATCAAGATTAGCGCCAAATCCGACGGTAATCCGCGAATCACATCAGCCATCACTTTTCGCTCAACAGCTGATAGACCAGCCGCTGGCTCATCCAGTAACAAAATACGCGGCGAACTGGTCAATGACATCGCAAGTTCAAGTTGTCTTTGCTCGCCGTAAGAGAGGTGTTTAACCTGAATGCTGCGTTTCTTGGTTAAATGGCAACGCTCTAAGGCAGAATCAACAACGGCGTTTTCAGATTCATTCGAATTTGAAGACTTCCAGAAAGAGAATTTCGTGTTCTTAAGCCCCCTCGTGGCTAAGAGCAAGTTATCCTCAACTGTCAATCCAAAAAACAAATTTGTAATCTGAAACGTCCTTGCAATACCCTTTGAAGCCCGAACATAGGGCGTTGAGTTGGTGATATCAACGCCAGCAACACGTATAGCGCCCTCTGTGGCGATATTTAATCCAGTGATTGCGTTAAACAGCGTCGTCTTACCCGCCCCGTTGGGCCCAAATATAGCCACACGCTCACCCTCTCTCAAGGACAAATTGACCTCATTAACGGCTTTTAACGCACCAAAGGATATTCCAATGTGTTCGAGTTCAAGCAAAGCGGTGGACATTATGATTTCTTAATCCCTTGAAAGTTGCGTGAATATGCTGGCTGTTTCAAATACTCTTCGGGTTTGTAATTCCAAAACTGAGAAACTTTTGGATAGCTATCAATAGGAGTATTCCAATATTTGCCATCTGGACGCTTGGTCACGTTTCTGATGTATACATCATAGACAGGGTTGCCGTAAGTGTCCAAGCTAACAGGACGACCTAGTGGAGAGGACTCAAGGATTACGCCGCGCACTGCCTCCAAGAACTTGGGTCTGTTCTCTATATCGCCCTTAACTTTATTGATCGCCTCGGCAATCCACATACCAGCAACATAGTGTGCGAATCCGTAAATAGAGGGCAACTGTTTAAATGCAGCTTCATAATCAGCAACAAACTTTTTAGTAGCTGCAGATGGATTTCCTTCTGCAAAATGAGCGCAAGAAATAATGCCCTCAGCCTCGCTACCTAGAGTTCTAATGACAGATTGGTCCGTAGCGTTTTGAGCTCCGATCAAAGGAATATTTCCCTTGAGCCCAAAGCTAGACCACTGCTGGATCAAACGACTTGCGTCCGCGCCAGTTTCCATAGCAAACACTGCATCGGGTTTAGAGGCCATGATTTGACCCAAATAGGGACTAAAGTCTTGGGTATTTAGCGGATGCCAGTGCTGGGCCACAATGGTGCCGCCTAGCTCAGTGAACACCTGCGAGAATCCACCGCACTGCTCATGACCAAAGGTGTAATCTTGGGAAATAGTAACAATTTTTCTATACCCAAGCTTCTTGTAGGCGTAGTCGCCAAGTGGGTGTGCCATTTGACTAGCACTGTAACCCGCAACTCTTATTACATTAGGAATTCGAGTTCTCTGTGTTAAATCATCAGCAGCAATGACAGGCATGAAATAGGGAATACCATTTGTTTTTGCATACTCAGCGACTGCTAAGCCTGTATTAGCTAAAAGATCTCCGATCAAGAAATCAACTTTAGTTTGCTCAGTTAGTTTGCGGGCTTTTTGCAAAGCGATATCAGGGTTTGATCCATCATCTTCGATAAATATTTGAACCTCACGGCCTCCCGCTTTTTTGCCAACTTGATCCCAAAAAAGGTTAAAACCTTCGGCTATTTCTTTACCCCCAGAAGCCACAACGCCAGTCAGAGGCGTAAGAAGACCTATCTTAATCGGCTCCTTGCTTTGAGCCATTACTTTATTGAAAGCACCAAAAGTTGCCAATCCGGACATTGAAGCACCAGCTTGTATGAGTTGTCTACGTTTCATTTGTTCGACCCTTTATAAATTAAAAAATAATAAAAAACCTGATTGCTTAAAAAAATACAAAATTGGCTCAATGCGCTTTTTGATCGGATTCTTTATTCATGAGTGAATTGAATTTACCTAAAAGCCCAGATGGCACAAATATCATTGTCAACACAAAAATAGCACCTAACACCATAGACCAACGCTCGGTCACAGAACTAACCAAATTTTCTAAAACAATAATTAATGCCGCTCCGACAACTCCACCAAATAAAGTTCCAATTCCACCAATGATAGCCATCAATAGCCCTTTAACGGATTGAGACAGTGAGACCGTGGTTGGACTTACGAAACTATTGAGAAAAGCATACAAGATGCCAGACATACCCGCCATCAAACCAGAGAAACAAAATCCAATAGTCAAGTGAAGCGTAGTGTTATATCCAAGGCTTTGCATCCTACTCTCGCTCTCCCGTATTCCCTTAAGACTTAAACCAAAGGGGGAACAAACAAATTTATACATCAAGTAACTAAGCACAGATGCTACGCAGAGTACAAAATAATAAAAACGAACAGGATCAAGTAGCCATTCTGGTCTTATCGCACCTCTTAGTCCATTCTCTCCACCGCTAACAGATGTCCACCTCTGACACACACCCCATACAATCATTCCGAGAGCCAAGGTCAATAACAAAAAATATACCCCAGAAGTTCTGACGGCTAAAAGAGCAAAAATCAAGGATACGAGCAGCACTACAGCCAAGGCAATGAGTGCACCCATCCAAGGACTGCCTCCTGAAACTGTTACGACATACATGACAGAGTAAGCACCGCACCCAAAAAGCGCTCCATGGCATAAAGGGGTTCTTCCCGCGTATCCGGCCAATATATCGACTGACATGGCAAGTAACGCGTAGACAAGAATCAGGGTCATCAGACTCATCTGATAGTTATTTAGAAACACAGGCATCAAAGCCAATGCTATTAGAACTAAAGAGGTTACTAGCGTCTTGGGTAATTTAATCATAATAGTCTATGCCCTACCAAATAAGCCGGTAGGCTTGAAAGCTAGCAATAAAGCCATGGGTCCAAAAATAACAAAATAGGATAACTCAGGGAAGAGCACCTGTCCGAAAGTTGCTAGCATCGCAACGGCTAGACTTCCTATGGCAGCACCTATGAGTGAGCCTCTTCCTCCAATGATTACAATTGCTAGGCTGTAGACCAATATTTCAGAGTCCGCAGTCGGGTAGAGGGATAGAAAAGCTCCGCCTAAGGCGCCTGCAACTCCGGCTAGAGCCATTCCTAGCATAAAAGTAAATACAAATATTTTCTTAATATCTATTCCCAAGGCCTCAATGGTCTCTGGGTCATCCACCCCAGCACGAATCAAAGCTCCCAACTTGGTCTTATTAATCAAGAGCCAAAGAAAGGAAAATACCACGACCCCTGAGAGTAAAACGAACAATCGGTATTTTGGATAAAGCATACCAAATACAGGCATAGGGCCTTTTAGAAACTCAGGAATGGGAATACTAAAAGTATCTCCACCAAACATCACAAGTGAAGAGTCATTGATCATCAAAGCCAGCCCTAAAGACAATAAAACTTGATGAAGCTCTACGCCTTTAACGAGTTTTAAAATCTGCTGTTCGAACCAACCAAGTAATGCAATGCCAATCAACGCCGCGAGGACGCCAACAGCAAAGCTGCCACTCCACGTAGCGGCAAGATAGGCTAAATACCCGCCTAAAAGATAAAAGGCACCGTGAGCTAGGTTAACAATCCGCATTAGACCAAATATCAGCGTAAAGCCGCTTGCGACTATGAATAGCAAAGCAGCGAATGTGAGTCCGTTAAGCAGTTGAAAAAGTGTGAATGGCATAACTTTATATGTTTTTAAAATTTCAGTTTAGTAACTACTATAAAGCAACTATTTATTCAAATCCAATCGAGCTTCCTCAGATTTGTACCAATCATGAATTTGCTCACCCGTCCAAAACACAATATCTTTTCTTGCACTAAGTCGCTCAAAAATCTTTCTAAACCACTTCAATCGATGTGGCACTCCCATGATGTAAGGGTGAATCACAATGGCCATCACCCGCGCTGAGTCCACTGAGTCCTCGTAGAGTTGATCAAACTGATCCATAGCCCGGTCATAGTACTCTCTTGCAGTGTGATGCTGTATCAGCATCATTGCAACATCATTGCACTCTTGGGTATACGGTATGTTCATAATAGACTTACCGGACCTGGTTTTTAAACGCACAGGTTGATCATCCAACACCCAGTCACAAACATAGTCAAACCCAGATTCCTCTAAAAGATCAGGAGTCTCCCAGGTCTCTGTTAAACCAGGACCCAACCACCCCCGAGGTGTTTTACCCGAAAACTTCTTAATTGCTGCAGAAGTCTTTTGAATAGCTTCAAGCTCATTTTCAACTTTTTGCATATTCTTCTGAATAAATCCATGCCCTAGAAATTCCCAGTTTCGCTCCTTTGCCGCCTCAGCAATTTCGGGGTAGGTATCAAAACAAGAACCATTAACAGCAAGGACGCCGGGAATTTTAAACTGATCGAAAACCTCTAACATCCGCCAAAAGCCTACTCTATTTCCGTACTCATGCCACGCCCAGTTAGGAATATCTGGCGAGGGGGAGCCACCTGCTGGTGGGGTCAATACGGTGCGTGGCATGGGTTGGTCAATGTCCCACTCCTCGACGTTCACAATAACCCAAACTGCCATACGAGCACCACCTGGCAACACCAATTTTGGACGCCCTTTAATGGGGGAGTATTTCAACCTATCATGTGGCTTCATCTTGACTTCCTAATTATTTTTTATTTTGGATATTTATTCAACTACAGCATTAAAAATTTCAAGTGAAATTAAGAAACAACCATTCTTAAAGTACCAACACCTTCAATGGCGCCTTCAATCACATCACCGGGGACTACGGGACCAACACCGTCTGGTGTTCCTGTGTAAATCAAGTCTCCAGGCATCAGCTCATACAGTTTTGAAAGCTGTACGACGATCTCAGGTACATTCCAAATTAGCTTAGACAGGTCAGTTGACTGCTTTAGTACACCATTCACGTTCAAAGTGAGATGCCCTTTGCTGGGATGTCCTATCTTTTCTGCAGGATATATTTTGGAACAAGGTGATGAAGCATCAAAAGACTTTCCGTTCTCCCACGGCTGACCTGCTTTGGCTGCAGCTTTTTGTAAATCCCTACGCGTCATCTCAAACCCTACTGCGTATCCATAAATATGTGACAGGGCCTGATCAGGTTGAATCAGACTACCTTTTTTGCCAATAGCTACTACCAATTCGCATTCGTATTGGTAGTCCTGGGTCGCAGTGGGATAGGGAAGTTCCGAACCCTCCTCAACAATTGAGTCGGTGGGTTTTTGAAAGAAGATTGGCGGATCGCGCTCATCAGCCTCTCCCATCTCCCTGATATGGGAGAGGTAATTTCTACCAATGCAGTAGATCCTGCGAACGGCAAATCTAGAATCATTACCTGAGATGGGCAAAGATGACTGCTGTGGTGGAGCAAATAAAAAGCTTGGCGCACTCATTTACTTCCCATATGCCAGTTATAAATTTCTTCACCATTCATATGGATAACGCCCTCGTGCTTATTAACGTAGTCATAGATTTGCTTAAGATAGTTGATTCTAAAAGGCTGTCCACTAATATAAGGATGCACAGCAATTGCCATGATTTTGGGACGCTCGTTAGACTCCAGATAATATTGATCAAATGTATCGGTACATTTCTTAGTCCAGTACGCAGCCTCATGATGCTGAACAATCATCATGGGAATGTCATTGTTTTCAACGGTATAAGGGAGGGTCACTAAAGGTCCGTGAGCCGTTTTGATTTCTGTTGGCTCATCATCGTATGGATAGTCTCCGATATATTTAATACCAGCCTCTGCCAATATGTCCGGAGTTTCAAAGGTCTGGGTTAAGCCAGGACCAAGCCAACCCACAGGCTTCTTACCCGTAAACTTCTCAATGGTATGAATACATTTCTGAATCATACCTTTTTGGTCTTCCACTTTATGAATTGGCATCTGCTCGTACGAGTGCCCCATAAACTCCCAACCTGCGTCAAGACAAGCCTGGGCAACTCTGGGGTAATCAACAACGACTCTTGCGTTTAGCGCAAGAGTTGGCTTAATACCTAAGGAGTCATACAATTTTTTAAACCGCCAAAATCCAACTCGCATTCCATACTCGTGCCATGCCCAGTTGGGGACGTCTGGCAAAAGTGGGACGCCCGTCGGTGCGGGTATAACTTGCCTTGCCATAGGCCTTGAAATATCCCACACCTCTAAATTAACAATGGTCCATATGATAACTTTTGCATTTTTTGGGAACACCAAAGGTGGGCGATCTACGATTGCCGAATACGGAGCTCTTTCGCTAGGGATCATGGTCATGAGGGTTACTTATTTAGTTAAAGTGAAAGTTTATTGAATTAATTAATTGGTTGCTTAGTTGGATAGATAGATTCATTCAAATTCAGCCATTTGCATGACTTCATTTGAAGCCATCACAAACCCAAATGCAGTTTTGATACAGAGCAAAGCTGCCGCGTGCAAAGACGGATCGTCCATAGTATCCACGCAATCACTCGGCACTATGACCGAATAATCCATTGAACAGGCAGCAGTCACGGTTGATAAGATACAACTATTGGTATTCACACCCGTAATAATTAAGGTGTTGATTTGCTTTGCTTTTAAGAGGAGCTCTAAATCTGTTCCTACGAAACAGTTATATCTTTTTTTTGTATCGACAAGATAGTCTTGAGCAACATCAAACAATCCGGGCATTACCTCACAACCAGGCATCCCAATCAAGTTGTGTTTGAGAACATTTTTTCTTGGATTGTTCGGATCCTCGGATCGAGTTCTCCAAAAGGGATTAATACGGATTTCATCTGAATCCCGGTACCGCGTCATTAAGTGAATAACAGGTATAGCCTTTGTTCTTGCCCAGTCCATCAGTGTCTTGTTTGTGGCGACAACCCGCCTCGCCACCTCTGGGGTTGAGGGCATGGTTGCAACTTCCATATCCAAATGCCCTCTGTGCAAATCAATTGCAACAATTGCGGCTTTCATGTGATCCACACCAAGATTCATCGGAATTACTTCTTTATATAAGTGGATTAAAAGATTGTTTCAATAAAGCTCTTTGATCAATTTTGAATTGATCAGAGAGCCAATCGGCAAGTATCTCCTGTCCGATGGTCGGATTATCGTGTTGGCAGTGCTCGGCACCGGTTTCTTCTTCATCTAACAGCCTAAGCGTACATTTAACACCCTTTGAAATGCCGTAGTCATAAACTTTTTTTGCCTGCGTAACTGTCAATACGTCATGCCCGCCGTGCATCACAAGGTACGGACATTTCATATTCTCCAAATGTCCATCAAGCGTGAACTCTTTTGCCTTCTCCATAGATGTCTTCATACTGTCTTTACCGAATACCCATTTAATGTGTGTTGCTAATCCGTGGTCCTCTGAGGCATTTCCCCACATGTCAGTGATAGCAAAAACTGCACCATGTGATATGCATGCGGCCAAACGGTGTTCGTAGCATCCTGCTCGAGCCGCATAATAACCACCAAGACTAGATCCACACACAGCGATCTTTGAAGTATCTACATCGCTACGTGTCTCCAAATAATCAATGCAGTATCCAATTGGAACCTCAGTATCTGGGCGATTGACCAAGCCCTGACGACGAAGTGCACCACCTTGCCCCGGGCCATCGATCATTAAAACTGAAATGCCTCTTTGCAAACATCCATGAGCTTGCATAAACCACATTTCATCCTTTATGGAATCAAGTCCGCCCATACAAATGAGAACTGGAAGTTTGGCGCCAGGGAATGGAGCTCTCACAAAATATGCGGGTAAATGCGCACCGTTCTCATAGGGTATTTCGATTACCTCTCCGGGGGGATTCAAGAACTTCAAGAACCCGTGACTGGAGTGCTCCATCTTGGTAAAAGTTTCTAAACGCCTAGGATCGTGGGGCTGCAAAAAGAATTCAGCTTGTCTGTAATAGTCAGCAGCTCGCATAAAACAATTCATGGCAGTTTTGACATGCCCTTTAGACTCCTCATCTTTTGCTCGCGCAAAGTTACGATCTGCAATTCTCTTCCACTCAATATGCCAACTCTCCTCACTCGTGGGGTCTATGCGCGACGCGGCCTGAAACACTTCACTAACCGCACCTCCACCCTCCTGAGTTTCCCCCAGGCCTCTCCTAAATTGATAGGAAAACCAAGGCGACTCGGGCCAATGATGCCAACCAAATGGCTCAAAATGGGCACTCGTGTTTGCAGTAATTCGATCGATGGCGTTATCGATATCTAATGTGTCTTGAGTTTTCATCGAATTCGTCCTTGTGAGCTAGTAATTTCACTAAGTATATTACCTAGTATTAACCAAGTTTCAACCTCTTAAAATAATGCATACCCTTTATTGGTGCAAATTAAGCACCAATAAAGAGCCTGCTTTTATCAATGATCATCATTAAGCCCGGTTTCAAGGCTATTCATTGGCAGAGTAATTGCTTGTCAGTGTGAGCCCCCCTAATCATCAATCCGTTCAGAGATAGTGAAACATAATTCTGCATCATTGTTAATAATAGTTCTTACGATAGCCACCAATTGCTGGCCTTCACTGTTTGATGGCGTTAGATAAATATTTAACCCTTGAACTGAAAATAAAATTTTTTCATACTTTTCAAATATCAATCAACTTATCTAAGAGGTATTCATGAACTTTAAAAAAATCGCCCAAGCTTGCCTGACCCTTTCAGTGACTATTTCTTGTAACGCCTTTGCGATTGGACCCGCCCCAAGTCCAATGAAAGAGCATGAAATACTAACTATTGGCTATGTCAAGGTAGGACATCTTTCTCCTATGCTTTTCGTAGAGGAAGAGCTGAAAAAACTCAATATAGAAGTTAAGAGAGCAGAGTTTGTCAGATATGCAGATGCAAGGACTGCATTACTGTCCAACTCTGTTGACGTTACTGCTGTTGCCCCAGGAGATTTAGCTGTTGCAGCTTCCCAGGGAAGTAAAAATTTAATTGGTCTTACTGGTGTTGGAAGTTCAGCAAAATATTTGGTTGTTCATAAGGGCGTGAAAATTGACTCTTGGGCTGACATCAAGGATAAAAAAATTGGTATTGCCCCTGGCTCTGCGGTGTGGATGCAGTTTGCAATGACTTTAATTGAAAAGAATATTCCTTACACAACGTTTTCACCTGTCAATATTCAGGGCGGTGGAACTGCGTTTGTTCAAGCTATGAAGCGGGGTGAAATTGATGCTATGGTTTTATGGGAGCCCTTTGAGTCTCAATCAGTAGTAGAAGGCGACACAGTTTTTGCAAAAAATTTAGATTACAGTCAATCTAAATCCGTGGGCGCAGAATTAGGTATGCTCGCTGCATCAGGCGAGGCTATGGCGACTAAGAAAGAGCTCGTAAAACGTTTCCTGTGGGCATATCTAAAGGCTGAAGAGCAGCTCCAGAAAAACAACGACTTGTTCGCTGACTCCTACTCAAAATATACTGGACTACCGATGAGCGTTACAAAAGAGTCCGCAAAGATTATTAAGCTTGGTGGTGTTTTGAATAAAGAACAGATATTCAACCTTGCTGAGGCGCAGTTCAAACAAGGTATTATCCAAAAATCTGTGTCCAAAGAAGCCGCAGATTTATATGATGATTCCTTAGTTAAAGAATTGAAAAAATAATTTCCCATGATCAATCCTCAATTTAGAAAATTAATACTTGGATTGACTCTCCCCATCATTATTTGTCTGATTTGGGAGTACCTGGGTGAGTTACCGCAATTTGCAGGAATCCTTCCCACGCCCTTGAAGGTTGTTCAGGGGTGGGGAGACTGGATTTTTGCGAAACCAGGCCTGGGGCTCAATCCATACTTGGGCACCTGGCTTGCAAACGTCTCCTATTCTGGGTCTCGCGTTATTCAAGGTTTTTTGCTGGCCTGCTTTATTGGGATTCCCTTGGGACTCATGATTGGGTGGAGTCGATTGGTAGCCAGTATCGTAGACCCGCTCATTCAGAGTCTAAGGCCTATTCCAATTACTGCTTGGCTCCCATTCTCAATTGCCATATTTGGAATTAGGGACTTTGGCTCCATTTTTCTAATTTTCCTAGGCGGTCTGTACCCAATTGTCGTCAACACAACCCAAGGCGCACGCGATATTGAGAAAAACCTTGTACGTGCAGCCATGATGATGGGTGCAAGTCCTCTTCAGTTGCTACGCCGAGTTGTCCTCCCCGCCTCCACGCCATCCATTTTTACCGGACTTAGGATTGGACTCGGCATTTCATGGACAGCAGTTATCGTCTCGGAAATGGTAGCTGTTAAATCTGGACTCGGATACGTCCTTTGGGACGCCTACTATGTAGGCCGAATGGATATTGTGCTTGCCGATATGGCCTCCATTGGAGCAATGGGATTTATTAGTGACCAGTTGATTGTTCTCATACAGAATAAATTCTTAAGTTGGCGCATTCTCCAAAGTCACTAACACTCAAGAATCGATATGTCCAATATAGAAATTAAAAACCTTAGTAAGACCTACAACTCTAAGTCCCCTGTCACCGCTTTAGAAGATATAACTCTTAGTGTTGCATCCGGGGAGTTTGTGGCCCTCTTGGGTCCATCAGGATGCGGGAAATCCACTTTATTAAACTTGATCGCTGGATTTGAATTTCCCACATCTGGCTCACTCACGGTTAACAATGAATCTATTCATGCTCCTGGACCCGACCGAGGAGTTGTTTTCCAAGAGGCAGCATTATTTCCATGGCTGAGCGTTTGGGACAATGTCATTTTCGGACCTCAAGTTAACAACATCCCTCGCCACGAATTTGAACACAAAGCTAATCAAATGTTACGAATGGTTGGCTTAGAGGACTTTAGAGACCATTTACCAGTCCAACTGTCTGGCGGTATGAGACAAAGAGTAGGTATTGCCAGGATTTTAGCCCTGGGGTCTCAAACTCTTTTGATGGACGAGCCCTTTGGAGCCTTGGATGCACAAACGCGACTCAGCATGCAAGAATTGCTTTTGTCAGTTTGGCAAAAATTAAAGCCAACAATCATTTTTGTTACCCATGACATCGATGAGGCCCTGTTTTTAGCAGACTCAATTTATGTAATGTCTGCTCGCCCGGGCAGGATTGATCGAAAGATAAATGTCCCCCTAGATCGTCCAAGAAAAATTGAGGACACCTCCTCCGAGATCTTTAGAACA
>CAIKVH010000029.1 GCA_903830725.1 uncultured Burkholderiales bacterium
GGATCAGGCCCAAGCGCAGGTGGAAGTTCTGGACCTGGTGCAGGCGGTTCTGGACCTGGTCCAGGTGGACCAAGCGCAGGTGGCTCTGGCCCAAGTGCTAGCGGACAAAAACAAGGCGGCGGATCAGGCCCAAGCGCCGGTGGTTCTGGACCAAGCGCAGGTGGCTCTGGCCCAAGTGCCGGAGGTTCTGGCCCAAGTGCTAACGGACAAAAGCAAGGTGGCCCAAGCAGCGGCGGCAGCCAAGGCGGTCCGAGCGCTAGTGGTGGCGGATCAGGTCCAAGTGCTGGTGGTCCAAAGCAAGGTGGCCCAACCGGCGGTGGTAGTCAAGGTGGTCCAAGCTCAAGTGGCGGCGGATCTGGCCCAAGTGCAGGTGGCTCAAGCTCTGGCGGCGGTCAGAAACCAGGTGGCCCAAGCTCTAAATAATTAGAAATAATTATTCTCAAAAGCCCATGGTTTAACGGCCGTGGGCTTTTTTGTTGAGCGATTATTTGGAAGCTAAATGAATAGGCTTCTAAACGATTTGCTATCTCTTTAATTCATAAGTGTTTGCCTAATATTTTCCAGAACAGTATTTTCAAAGTAATCCTCGGTTGAGAGCAAGTCTGACTGTGATATTGAAATTAATGTGAGTTTGTTATTGATCATTACATTTAGTATGTTGTTATCCAATTCACGATCATAAAGATTGGTTGTCTCGATATTTTGCAAAGAACCTTTGCTAGATTTCAATACTGTCTTATAAATTCGAAGCAATCTGTTTTCATGATTTGTATTCTTTTGCATAAGCGTTCAAAATAATTTTTATCGCAATTGTTTGCTGCCCCTCGAAACAAAGAAGGCTATAACCTAAATTTTCTCCATAGGTTTTGTCTCCCCCAACCCAGATTTCTTTATATATTTGGAAGTAGTGTGTCAGATTGCCATGCTTTGTTATGTGCGGAATCGCACCCAGGAATGAATAATCCTAGTGTCGCCAATTAATTTCCTCGCCAGGAAATCAGCCCCTCTGCGTAATTTTTATTCTTTTTTGTAATTTCATCCCCACCTTACATCAATGCGAATTGTTCTTCGCTACATTACAATATTAAATAATACTTTTAAATTAATAACCTTCATTTTTTAAATTAAATAAAAATAAATTGGTACTTACATACTCATTATTTGACTTCTTACCTCGAATCAAATTAACAATAAACAAGAAATTTAGCATCGCCCCCCTTGAAAAATATTGAAACGCCACTATCATTAGCACTCGTCCTTAAAGAGTGCTAATACATAGATTATTGCTCTAGGCCGCACCGATCCAGTAGTGAGAATTCTTTAGTTCTCATTTTTGTTTCTTACTTTTATCAACTAGGAGATTTCATGAAACTTCGTCCCCTTCACGATCGAGTGATCGTAAAGCGCATTGAAAACGAAACTAAAACCGCTTCTGGAATTCTTATTCCAGACAATGCAGCAGAAAAGCCCGATCAAGGCGAGATCCTTGCTGTTGGTCCTGGCAAGAAAAACGACAAAGGCGAATTAGTAGCCGTTGGCGTAAAAGTCGGCGAGCGCGTCTTATTTGGCAAATACAGTGGCCAAACTGTCAAAGTTGACGGTGAAGAGCTCCTCGTGATGAAAGAGGAAGATTTGTTTGCAGTTGTAGACAGCAAGTAATTAATTTTTATTCGGAGATATTTAAATGGCAGCAAAAGACGTAATTTTCGGTGGCGAAGCACGCGCCCGCATGGTCGAAGGTGTAAACATTCTCGCCAATGCAGTAAAGGTCACACTAGGCCCTAAAGGTCGCAACGTAGTTTTAGAGCGCTCTTTCGGCGCACCAACAGTCACCAAAGACGGTGTGTCTGTTGCGAAAGAAATCGAACTCAAAGACAAGCTCCAAAACATGGGAGCTCAAATGGTTAAGGAAGTTGCCTCCAAAACTAGTGATATCGCTGGTGACGGAACAACAACCGCTACGGTTCTTGCTCAAGCCATCGTTCGCGAAGGCATGAAGTACGTTGCAGCCGGCATGAATCCTATGGATTTAAAGCGCGGCATCGACAAAGCTGTTACAGCACTTGTTGAGCAACTCAAAAAGGCCACAAAAACAACGACAACTTCCAAAGAAATTGCTCAAGTTGGTTCCATCTCTGCAAACAGCGATGAATCCATTGGTAAGATCATTGCAGAAGCAATGGATAAAGTTGGTAAGGAAGGTGTAATCACAGTTGAAGACGGCAAGTCACTCAACAATGAGCTCGATATCGTTGAAGGTATGCAGTTTGACCGCGGTTACCTCTCTCCTTACTTCATCAATAACCAAGAGAAGCAAGTTGCAATTCTTGAGAACCCGTTTGTTCTCTTGTACGACAAGAAAATCTCTAACATCCGTGACCTCCTTCCTACACTTGAGCAGGTTGCTAAAGCAGGTCGTCCACTATTGATCATTGCTGAAGAAGTAGAGGGCGAAGCTCTTGCAACTTTGGTGGTGAATACCATCCGCGGAATTCTCAAAGTTGTAGCTGTAAAAGCACCTGGCTTTGGCGATCGTCGTAAAGCAATGTTAGAAGACATCGCAATTTTGACTGGCGGTAAAGTTATTGCCGAGGAAGTTGGATTGACACTTGAGAAAGTTGCACTCACAGACCTCGGCCAAGCCAAACGCGTTGAAGTTGGCAAAGAAAATACAACTTTAATTGACGGTGCTGGTGAAGCTGCTGACATCGAAGCGCGTGTTAAGCAAATCCGCATTCAAATCGAAGAAGCTACTTCTGACTATGACCGTGAAAAACTCCAAGAGCGCGTTGCAAAACTCGCCGGTGGCGTTGCACTCATCAAAGTTGGCGCAGCTACAGAAGTTGAAATGAAAGAGAAAAAAGCCCGCGTAGAAGACGCATTGCACGCAACTCGTGCTGCAGTTGAAGAAGGCATTGTGGCTGGTGGTGGCGTCGCTCTTTTGCGTGCTAAACAAGCAGCCGGCGCAATCAAAGGCGACAATGCAGATCAAGACGCTGGTATCAAACTCGTTTTGAAAGCGATCGAAGCACCACTTCGTGAAATCGTTTACAACGCAGGCGGTGAAGCCAGTGTTGTTGTGAACGCAGTTCTTGCTGGCAAAGGCAACTACGGTTTTAACGCAGCCAATGACACATACGGTGACATGATTGAAATGGGTATTTTGGATCCAACTAAAGTTACCCGCACTGCACTACAAAATGCCGCTTCCGTTGCAGCTTTAATGCTCACAACAGAGTGCATGGTTGCAGAAGCACCGAAAGAAGACGCTCCTGCAATGCCTGGCGGCGGCATGGGTGGTATGGGCGGAATGGGCGACATGGGAATGTAATTCCACCAACCCTGTAAACCCACTTAGCGTACAGAGTCATTTCCTAGCGCTAAGTAAGTTACATCAAGAACCCGCAGATCAAAAGTCTGCGGGTTTTTTATTGCTTAGATCGCTTTTAGATTCAGCATACAGCAAGGATTACAAAAAGAATTTTATTTTTTCTGTCAATTCCGATGGATGAGTCAAGTGTAGCCCCCTCCAACCCATGGACTCAGCGGCTTGTACATTCAAGATTTGGTCATCAATAAAAAGTGTTCTCTCTGGGTTTAGATGATTCTCCTTAGCCAAGAGTTGGTAAATCTGTCTGTCAGGCTTGGCGAGTTTGACGTCAGCAGAAAAAATGCCCGCATCAAACCAGTTTAGGAATGGATGCTTCACCTCAAGCACTCTGGCAAATGGCTCGGGCATATTAGAGAGGAAAAATAGACGGCACATTTCTCCCCGCTCTCGGCGGTACCTCAGTAGTTCCAAAACTCTTAACGACGACTTAATGGGCTCCAAATCTTCGCCTATAGGCTCTATAAGCTCGCGTAAGGCCTGCGCACCTATGCTTAGTCGCTTTGATGTGCTACTGATTACAGCACTCATACTCACTAAGCCTTGATCAAATTCATGCCAAGTCTGATGACCGAAGATATTCTTAGCTAGTGCTTGTGCGGTCTCAAAACCGAACAAATCGCTTGAAAAATATTTCTCTACTCGCTTAACTGGATCCCACTCAAAGACAACCGCACCAAAGTCAAATACAAAATTAACAACTTGAGTTTGCATGGTCAGCACGGATTGAATAAGGTATGCGGAAATGCTTATTAATTCTTTACAGAAGAGTTATTGATCTCTAATTTACCAATTAGTCCTAATGTAGATGGATCCATAGCAACAGGCGAAGATGCACCTAGTTGATCCATAATATTTTGGGTAAGTTTTTTCCCAAGCTCAACTCCGTATTGATCAAATGAGTTAATCCCCCATGCAGCACCCGCCACAAATGTTCGGTGCTCAGACAATGCAATCAAAGCGCCTAGGCTTTGAGGGGTCAATCGCTCTAGGACCGTAAACAAACTAGGCCTGTTACCTGGGAAATGACGGGGTGTATCCTGCGCGTCACTCAACCTTGACTCTCCAACCATGAATGCCTGCGCCTGCGCAATTGCATTAGCTAAAAGTAATTTATGGTTTTCAGGGTATGCGTGGGATGGTTCTTTGACCACTAAAAATTCGACTGGAATAATATCTGTACCTTGGTGCAGCATTTGAAAAAATGCGTGTTGCCCATTAGTACCTGGCTCACCCCAGAGCACCGGGGCTGTCAAGTAACTAACTTGCCCCCCCGATTTATCAACCGACTTGCCGTTACTCTCCATCTCCAGTTGCTGCCAATAGGCCGGCAAGCGCTTTAAACCACTGTGATATGGAGCTATACATCTAGAGGTATAGCTCAAAAAGTTACGATACCAAATATCCAACAAACCCAGTTTCAAAGGTACATTGTGTTCAGCATCTGATGTTTTGAAATGCTCATCCATTTCAAATGCACCCTGCAAAAATGCTCTAAAGTTAAACTCTCCAATTGCAATTGCGATAGCCAATCCAATAGAGGACCACATCGAATAACGGCCTCCTACCCAATCCCAAAAACCAAACGTCGCCGTGATTCCAAACGCTTTAGCCAACTCGGTGTTAGAGGTCAGCCCAACAAAATGTTTCTCAATCTCTTTCCCGCCTCCATCGAGAAACCAGTTTTTCGCAAACTGCGCATTGGTCATTGTTTCCACAGTTGAGAAGGACTTTGAGGAAACCAAGAAAAGCGTATTCTCCGGCCTCAGAGTTTTCAGCAATCGGTCAATTTCATGCGCATCTACGTTAGAGATAAAGTGAAACTTCTTGCTGGGTATCACATACTCATCTAAAGCTTGTACGGCCAACTGCGGTCCTAGGTCTGAACCGCCAATACCGATGTTGACGATATCAGTAATTTTATGGTTGGCACGAACATTTTCAGCAAAAGAGAGAAAACTCTCTAAAGTGTTTAGAACCTCTTGATGCGTAGTGTCTAGCGCCTTGGATACGCTCACCTCTTTGGGTGTTCTCAGTAACCAGTGCATGACTGATCTGCGCTCAGTTGAGTTGATTAACTCACCTCTAAACATGGCGTCTCTTAGGCTGAAAACACCTGTCTGCTGCGCCAACTCTAGCAGTGCGCTCTCAATCTCCTCGTCCCACATGCATTTTGAAAAATCCACAAACACGTGGGGTGCAGCCATCGTGAAATGCTCAAACCGACGTTCGTTTGTATCAAATGCAACGCGCAAATCCAATGACGCTTTATCGATTTTGAGTTGCTGCAAATCTCTCCATGCCTGGACTCGGTCACAACGGTTGTGGGAGATTTGCATGTGCTTTAAGCTTTTAAAAGCGCCTCTAATTTGACAGTATCTAAACAAAAGGCGCGTATGCCCTCAGCCAACTTTTCGCTCGCCATCGGATCCTCATTAAGGGACAATCTAAATTCAGACTCGCTCAACCCCAAGGCCAATGCTTGCTCCGGGAGTGTCTTAACCCCCAGCAATTCTGCGCGCAAATTATTTGAAACAGAGTCTGCTCCTGGATGGAGTGCGCGCATAAATGCCGACTCACCTTGTACGGTGCCTCCTTGGGCTAACTGCTGGAGCAAATCTGGACTTATAGTCAGCAAATCACAGCCTGCCAACGCTTTAATTTGCCCTATGTTACGAAAGCTCGCCCCCATGACTTCCGTTTTTACATTATGCATTTTGAAAAAACCATAGATTGACGCCACCGACTGAACGCCTGGATCATTCTTACCGCTATAAGCAGTCTCGTCCCACGAAGCTCCTAATGATTTTTTATACCAATCATAAATTCGGCCCACAAAAGGTGAGATAAGCTGGACTCTGGCATTGGCGCAACTGACAGCTTGAACAAAATTAAACAGCAACGTGAGGTTGGTACGGATCCCTTGCTGCTCAAGCACTTTAGCGGCTTGAATGCCCTCCCACGTTGCCGCAATCTTAATGAGCACCCTAGATGAGTCTATCCCCTCACTCGCATACATAGCAATAATTCGCTGAGCACGCGCTATCGTTGCCGGGATATCAAAACTTAGTCTGGAATCAACCTCTGTGGACACGCGACCAGGAATTAGGGCAAGGATCTCGCAACCTAGTCTTACCAATAAGCGGTCTACTAACTCGTCAATCGGGCTTTTGTTGTAGCGCGAGCAAAGGTCACTTATTAACTGAGCGCTCTCTGGTTTTTGCGCAGCCTTTAGAACCAATGAGGGGTTGGTTGTCGCATCTTGGGGCCTAGTAGTTGCTACTTGGCTTAAATCGCCAGTATCAGCCACAACAACTGTCCATTGCTTTAGGGTTTCTAGATCGTTCATAATCAACATTATGACAAGACTCACCCTAGTATTTCCAGATTAAACACAGAGAAATACCTAAAAATTAGCACAACAGGTCACAAATTAGACTTATTCTAAGGTTTAAGCCTATCATGAGAGCAACCTTGCTTTTCTAGACGCAGGCGTACACTGGCAGCTCACAACTCATTAAAATCTTAAACCATGATGCGTATTTATCTCACTTTGAGCAAGGGCCCTAATCAATGAGTTTTCAGCTCGTACTTTTTGGTGGAACCGGGGATCTTGCTTGGCGCAAAATCTTACCCGCACTCTTCCAAGCCTATCGTCACCAGACGCTGCCCAAAGATGGGCGAATCATAGGTGTTGCCCGAGACAAGATGAGTGATGAAGATTTTCGCACCCTCATCGGTGAGCGACTTCAAAACGTTGAAGGCGAGAAACGACCAGAATTAGCGGAGTTCACCGAATTTGCAAAACAACTCTTTTATCAATCCTGCGACCTGAACAAGTCAAGCGACTACGGGGCACTTAAACAAAAGCTAGAAGAGCACCCTACAGACCTTTGCGTCATGTATTTAGCAACCGCTCCGCACTTATTTACAACCATCTGCGAACACTTGGGTGCAACTGGGCTCAACACTGAGAATACGCGCATTGTTCTTGAAAAACCTTTAGGTCAGAATTTAAAGACCAACCGGGAAATTAACGCAACCGTAAAAAACTTTTTCTCAGAAAAGCAAATCTTTCGCATAGATCACTATCTCGGTAAACCTTCTGTACAAAATCTTTTTGCTCTTCGGTTTGGAAACTCACTCTTCGAACCCTTATTGCGTCGAGACACCGTTTCCAGCATACAAATCACGCTTTCCGAGCAAATCGGTATAAGCACCAGAGGTCCGTTCTATGAGCAAACGGGCGCATTAAGAGACATGATTCAAAATCATGCCCTGCAACTGCTTTGCGCAATAGCGATGGAGCCCCCTATCAACGCGCATGCTGACGCAATTCGAGATGAGAAATTAAAAGTACTACGCTCTTTAACGCCTTGGACTGCTCAAACGCTTCGAAGTGACATCGTTAGAGGTCAATACAGTGCGGGACTTGTTGCGGGAGTTGCCGTCAAGGGGTACGCACAGGAGGTCGGGGTTGCTGCAAACAGTCAGACCGAGACCTTCGTTGCCCTAAAAACTGAGGTTAACAACTGGCGTTGGGCGGGTGTCCCGTTTTACCTGCGAACGGGTAAACGAATGGCTGAGCAAGATGCCCGTATTGTCATCAACTTTCGCCCAACCCCGCACCCCATCTTTCAAACACCAAACGGCGCAGCCAACCAACTCGTCATTCACCTCCAACCCAAGGACGGCATGGCACTTCATTTGTTTGCCCAAGGTCAAGCGTTGTCTGCAACACCTAAGAACACTGCTAGTACTCTTGGACCCCTTTTGTCCCCCGTTCAATTGGATTTAGACTTTGACAAACGTTTTGGCTCTGACCGTGTAGGTGCTTACGAGAGACTTCTTTTAGACGCACTCAGTGGGCGTTTAAACTTGTTCGTTCGAAGTGACGAACAAGAGGCTGCTTGGGCCTGGGTTGAGCCTATATTGCAGGACTGGGAAACGGGAGATGCACCACTGCACACTTACCCAAGCGGAACTTGGGGCCCAAGTCAATCCAAGGTCATGATTGCAAGCGCAGGTCATCATTGGGATGAAGATTAAAAAATTACAACTAAAAATATGAAGACACAAAAAGTATTAATTCTAGGCGGCTCTGGTTTCGTAGGCCGACATGTCTGTGAACGCTTAAATCAACTGGCCGTGAAGATGACGGTTATGACACGCCGCGGCTCAGCAAAATCCGTAAAACATTTGCCTTTTGTTGATGTAATTCAAGGCAATCCGCATGACCCCTTAGTCCTTAAAGAAGCTATTCGTGGTCACACGGCTGTGATTAATTTAATTGCAATCCTTCACGGTAGCGAAAACGAATTTGAGAAAGCTCACGAACGCCTACCCACATCTATTGCCAATACATGCGCAGAACTAGGCGTCAAACGCTTGATTCATATCAGCGCTTTAGGAGCCGATCAAAGCGCCCCCTCCATGTATTTAAGGACCAAAGCTCGAGGGGAGCAGACCCTGCATAGCATTGCAAAAACGAAGGGGTTGAATTTAACCCTCCTCAGACCAAGTGTCATATTTGGAGTGGACGATCAATTCATTAATCTCTTTGCGAAACTGCAAAAAGTCTTTCCCTTTGTCCCATTAGCGGGCGCTAAAGCGAAATTTCAACCAGTTTGGGTGGTCGACGTAGCGCACGCGATCGCGCATTGCTTGGTGGATCCTCACACCGCTCAACAAACTTTTGAATTAGGCGGGCCCCGCGTTTTCACCCTACGTGAGTTGGTCCAATTTGCTGGGATATGGAGTCATCACCCAAGACCCGTCTTTGGACTTCCCCCATTTACTTCTTACCTGCAGGCTCTTCTAATGGAACACCTTCCTGGTCCAACAGTTATGAGCCGTGACAATCTACTCTCTATGAGAGTTGATAACGTCCTCTCCAACAAGTTACCGGGTCTGCAAGCCCTTGGCGTCAAAGAGGCTCAATCAATCTTTGGCGTCTTTGGGGTCAACGAGTCTGAGATACCACTGGTTAATTAATAACTCCTTGAATGAAGATCTACCTAGTTGGCGGCGCTGTTAGAGATGAGTTGATGGGGGTCGGAGATGCCGACAAAGACTGGGTCGTTGTTGGCGCAACCCCAGAGGATTTGATCTTTGAAGGATATACACCAGTGGGAAAGGATTTCCCCGTTTTCCTGCACCCCGAAACTGGAGAGGAATACGCGCTTGCTAGAACGGAGCGCAAAACGGCCCCAGGCTATCACGGCTTTATATTTCATGCAGATCCTAGCATCACGTTAGAGGAGGACCTAGCTCGCCGTGACCTCACAATGAACGCAATTGCAAAGGATTTGGACGGCCAGCTGATTGACCCCTTTCACGGACAAGAGGATATTAACAACCGTATCTTCAGACACGTCTCACCCGCGTTTAAAGAAGACCCCGTTCGAATCCTAAGACTCGCACGTTTTGCCGCTCGATACCCTGAGTTCACAATTGCTTTAGAGACCCAAACTCTTTTGTACCAAATGTGTGAGGACGGAGAGGTCGACGCATTGGTGAGCGAGCGTGTTTGGCAGGAACTATCCAAGGGCCTGATGGCGAAGAGTCCCTACCGCATGTTAGAGGTTTTACTGGAGTGCGGTGCATTGACAAAACTCTTTCCAAATATAAAGCACTCCAGCTTAGATGCCTCGCATTTAAAAATTATCAATGACTCTTTAGCGAACGCCGCCAAATTAAACACCTCGCTAGCTGTTCGGTTTGCCATTCTCAACTTTATCTGGCCAGTTGCACATGATCTCAAGGCACCTAAGGAGTGTACAGACCTAGCTGAACTGCTCATTGCCTCACACCCGACCATTTCAACTGCATTTACCTTAGATGCAAGTGGCCTACTTTCTTTCTTACATTCATGTGACGCTCTAAGAAGACCGGAGCGCTTCGCTGAGTTATTGACGGCGCACGCTTGTACAAGCGAAGTCTTAGATGATTTCCGTGCAAATGAATCAAATTCACCTAAAGCATTTCTAAAACAAATGCAACAAGTAGCGCTCAGCGTAGATCACAAAGATATTGCAATCCGTGCAATCAAAGACGGGCTAGTTGCGCAACAAATTGGAGTTGCAATTGACGAGGCTCGTCAAAACGCACTGGCGCAAGCACTCTTAAAATTACACACTTCTTAATTGCAAAGCAC
>CAIKVH010000030.1 GCA_903830725.1 uncultured Burkholderiales bacterium
TGTCAGGCAGTTCATACTATGGACTGCTGAGGAGTTGGGTATTACGTTGACGTTCAAGGGCACAGGCGTAAACGAACAAGGTGTTGTAAGCAAAGTGGACTCCAACATCTCGCCTGCTGTGCACGTTGGGGATGTTCTTGTAAAAGTCGATCCGCGTTATTTCAGACCCACTGAGGTAGAAACCTTGCTGGGTGACCCGACAAAAGCCAAACAAAAGCTTGGGTGGGTACCAGAGATTACAGTTCAAGACATGTGTAAAGAGATGGTGGAGACTGATTTGGCACAGGCCCGTCAACACGCCTTGCTTAAAACCCATGGCTATGATGTAACGGTAAGCGTGGAGTAATTATTGACCGAGAAGATGCGTGGCTTGTAAGATGTTAAATGATGAGTATTCATTGTTGATTACTCGTTGTTGATTACTCGTTGTTGATTACTCGTTGTTCAACAGTTAAATGAAACGGTAAACATGAAGCGGTCAACGTTTGGAGATTAATTAAGTTTCATGATTTCATTTTTAGTCCAACGTATTCTCCAGGCCTGTGCTGTCATGATTTGTGTGGCTTTTTTAGCCTTCTTACTCTTTCAGTACGTAGGTGACCCAGTCGTCTTTATGCTTGGCCAAGATGCCACCCCCGCGGATAAGGACCTGCTTAGAGCACAACTCGGGCTTGATCAATCTTTTATTATTCAGTTCTGGCATTTTGCAATCAATGCATTGCAAGGTGAGTTTGGACTCAGCCTTCGTATGGGAGCCAAAGTATCACGGCTCATCGCTGAGCGTTTCCCAGCGACTCTAGAGCTGGCTTTTACAGCCGCGTTCCTGGCGCTTTTGGTTGGCGTGCCTATTGGCGTTTACTGCGCTCTAAGGCGAGACGGATGGAGCAGTCGGGCTTTAATGGCGCTTTCCCTCATCGGCGTGTCTTTGCCGACCTTTGTGATTGGTATCTTGTTCATACTGATCTTTAGTGTCTTACTCGGATGGCTCCCCAGTTTCGGGCGAGGAGAGATTGTGAGTTTTGGTTCCTGGGGCAGTGGTTTGATGACATGGGATGGCTGCAAACACTTGTTGCTACCGGCTTGTACCTTAGCTATTTTTCAAATGGCATTAATCACAAGACTGGTGCGCTCTGAAATGTTAGAGGTTTTGAGAACGGACTATATTAAGTTTGCAAGAGCTAGAGGTCTTCCCTCGAGTACTATCCACCTAAAGCACGCACTAAAGAATACCCTGGTCCCTGTTATCACGATCACCGGCCTCCAACTCGGTTCGCTGATAGCGTTTGCGATCATCACTGAGACTGTGTTCCAATGGCCTGGGATGGGGTTGCTATTTATTCAAGCCGTAGCGTTTGCCGACATTCCAGTCATGGCAGCGTATTTATGTTTAATAGCATTGGTTTTTGTCATTATTAATTTTTTGGTCGATGTACTCTACTTTTGGGTCGATCCCAGGTTAAGCTTAAGATCTTAAAAGGGTATTGTTTGGGGTATAAAATTTAAATCAAGATGAGGTACTTAAAACATGACGTTATTGAATGATCTAAAACTTTCCTACACTAAGAATAGAGCAACCATTATGACTACAAAGACTCGCCAAAGATCAAAAGCCGTGCACGCAATATATAGCGCACTTTTTGTTTTCTCCTCCCTGTATTTTGCGCTCCAGCCCCAGCTCGCAAATGCTGTGACCTTTAAAATTGCTGATCAAGGGGACGCGCTCTCAATGGATCCGCACTCCCTAAATGAATCCCTTCAGTTAATGGTTAACTCCCAGGTGTATGAAGCACTGGTGATGAGAGATAAGGATTTCAAATTGGCTCCAGGACTTGCGACCTCATGGAAACAATCAGCGCCAACGGTTTGGCACTTTGAGCTGAGAAAGAATGTTAAATTTCACGACGGAACACCATTCACTGCAGATGATGTGATCTTTAGTTATGAGCGAGCCAAGGGCGAGGGCTCGGACGTTAAGGCTTATGTAGGACAAATCAAAGAGGTCAAAAAACTGAGTGATCACTCCATCGACGTTATCACCAATGCACCCTTTCCGATCCTGCCCGAGCTGATTACGCAGTGGTTTATTATGAGCAAGAAATGGTGTGAAGATAACGCTGCGACTAAGCCCGTGGATAGGCGCAAGGGTATTGAGAATGCGGCCTCTTTCAAGGCCAACGGCACGGGTCCCTTTAGAGTGCGCGAACGACAACCTGGTGTGCGAACAGTATTCGGCAAGAACGGGCAGTACTGGGGTGAATTCCCAGGCAATGTGGATGAGGTCATTTATAACGTGATCGGTAACGATGCAACCCGCGTTGCTGCTCTTTTGTCCGGCGAGATCGATATGATGGAGCCCGTACCTGTTCAAGATGTTGAGCGTATAAAAAATACGCCTAAACTGAAAGTACTGCAAGGCCCAGAGCTTCGAATTGTTTTCTTAGGTATGGATCAAAAAAGGGATGAGCTACTCTATTCAAACATTAAAGGCAAGAACCCATTTAAAGACAAGCGTGTTCGGCAAGCCTTTTACCAAGCCATTGATGTCGACACCATCAAGAGCCGGGTAATGCGCGGGGCCTCTACGCCTTCAGCACTCATGATCCCACCCCAGGTGAGAGGCTACCCGGCTGAGCTTGCGAAGCGCTTGCCCTTTGATCCCGAGGCGTCTAAGAAACTCCTGGCCGATGCTGGCTATCCAAGCGGGTTTGAGGTCAAAATGAATTGTCCAAATGACCGCTACGTAAACGACGCTGAGATATGTCAGGCCGTAGCCGCGAACTTAGCAAAGATTGGCGTCAAGATCAACCTGGAGGCTGAGACCAAGGGGACTTATTTCCCAAAGATACTCAGTCGAAATACAAGTTTTTACATGCTTGGGTGGACCGCAAGTACTGTGGATGCACATAACGTTTTGTATCCGATCCTCTCCTCTCCCGGAGACGGCGGTCGCGGTCAATACAACCTAGGAGCCTACAACAATCCAAAGGTTGATGAGCTCACTGAGAAAATTCAATCCGAAACGGATGACAAGAAAAGAAACGAGTTCATCAAAGAAGCAATGAAGATCCACCAGGATGATATTGGACATATTCCTTTGCATCAACAAGCGCTTAATTGGGGAGTTAAATCTAATATTGACATGCTCCAGTTCCCAGACAATTTCACCCAGTGGAGATATGTAAAGATTCGCCCTTGAGCGGTGTGCAATAAATGACACTTCATTGCTCTTGATAGCTGTTCATAGCATATGCCCAAACTAAACTCGGCGATTAAGGGTTGGATTCAAAGCGATCTCTACTACCGCTTTATCCATTCCCCTGTCGCTTTGTTTTCTAGTAGTTTGATGCTGATATGTCTGGGTTCAGCATTTTTATCGCCTTGGATAGCACCTTTCAATCCTTTTGATTTGGCCTCCCTTGAGTTATCAGATGCAAGACTTCCACCATTAGGGATGCAGGGTGCAGTTGCCAAATACATTTTAGGAACCGATGACCAGGGTAGAGATATCTTGTCTGCACTAATGTATGGTTCTAGGATTTCCCTCATCATCGGTTTTGTCTCTGTGATTTTCTCGGTCTTAATCGGAATGTCACTTGGACTCATATCAGGCTACGCGGGGGGTAAATTGGATGCGCTGATCATGAGAATTTGTGATGTCATGTTGTCTTTCCCCGCCATATTGCTGGCCCTTTTAATCTCAGGTGTTGGGCGAGCTCTTTTTCCCCAGCAAAGTGACGCAGTTGCCTTTGTTGTTCTTATTCTCTCTATTTCCTTGTCCGGTTGGGTCCAGTACGCAAGAACAGTAAGAAGCTCCACCTTGGTTGAAAAAGAGAAGGAGTATGTACAAGCCGCTCGCATAGCCGGGGTGAGCGGCGCGCGAATCATGCGCTTGCATGTCCTCCCCAATGTCATGGGTCCCGTAGTCGTGCTCGCTACCGTTCAAGTTGCAACGGCCATCATTACAGAGGCCACTCTATCGTTTTTAGGGGTGGGAGCCCCGCCCACCTCCCCCTCCCTGGGTACGCTGATCAGAGTGGGCAATGACTATCTCTTCTCAGGAGAGTGGTGGATATCAATTTTTCCGGGACTTATGTTGGTTCTCATCTCTGTATCCATTAACCTCTTTGGAGATTGGTTAAGAGACGCGCTCAATCCACGGCTTAGCTAAATTTTGATTGGCTATTCTTGAATACTTATTTCGAAGATGAAAAATTTACTAAGCGTTGAAAATCTAAGCGTTGATTTCACAACTTCAAGAGGCGAGTCGATTAGGGCTTTGAACGGTGTATCTTTTGGTCTTAGTGCGGGCGAGATACTTGGTGTTGTGGGTGAGTCAGGGGCAGGAAAATCTTTGAGCGGCGCCGCAGTTGTTGGACTGTTGCCTCCAAACGCTAAAGTTGTCGGGGGTCAGATCCTGTTCAAAGGGAGAGCAATCGAGGGATTAGACGAGAAGGAGTATTGCAAAATAAGAGGGAAAGAAATTGGATTTATATTTCAAGATCCCTTAACTTCCTTAAATCCGCTGTTCACGGTAGGTGAGCAACTCGTAGAGACGATCCAAAGACACTTACCCCTAGATAAGGCGAGCGCAGTTAGGCGAGCCATTGAGCTATTAACGGATACAGGAATAAGTGGTGCGAGCGAACGCTTGGACCAATACCCCCATCAGTTCTCGGGCGGCATGAGACAACGCTTGGTTATTGCGCTTGCATTGGCGGGGGACCCGGGGCTCGTCATTGCAGATGAGCCAACCACAGCGCTGGACGTATCCATTCAAGCGCAAATCATGGCGCTCCTTAAAAGGATTTGTAAGCAAAGGGGCACAGCCATTTTGCTTATCACGCATGATATGGGCGTCATTGCTGAAACTTGTGACCGGGTTGCAGTGATGTATGCAGGCGCGGTAGTGGAGCTTGGGCCGGTAGCTAGAGTCATACACAGAGGACGCCATCCTTACACGCAAGGCCTAATGGCTTGTATTCCTGAGATGGATGGCGTTAGGACAAAACTTGCGCAAATACAAGGCGCTATGCCAAGACCCGGAATGAGAGCAAGTGGGTGTGCGTTTGCACCGCGCTGTAAGGAGGCGAGTGAGCAATGCAAGCAACATGCGCCGTTGATGCAAACGCAGGAAGGGTCCAGCGTAGCTTGCTTTTATCCGGTTCAATATGCATTAGATAAACAAGACCTTCCAAACCTTCCAAACATCGATTTGAATGAGGCACCCACTCTAGAAGAATTAAAAAGCGAGATCCAACCCGACAACGATAACTGTAAAGTTCTGGTTAAGGTCACCCATTGGAGCAAGGTCTTTGATGTTTCAAAGCCTGCGCTTGCGCGTTGGATAA
>CAIKVH010000031.1 GCA_903830725.1 uncultured Burkholderiales bacterium
AGTTGTGACTTTTGCTGTGCTTGCCTTGTCGCTTGTGCTTTTGTTTTTGCTGACACAAGCGACGCAAAAGTGGGAGCTCTATGAACAAAATTATGAATTACTATTCACTTTAAATGCGGTTGTAGCTGCGGCTCTATTGCTTGTTATAGGTTGGGCTGGAGTTAGGTTGGTTCAGCGCTTAAGAGCGGGCAAATTCGGTAGTCGTCTGCTTTTCAAGTTGGCCGCTATTTTTGCACTAGTCGGTATCGTCCCTGGCATATTGATTTACACCGTTTCATATCAATTCGTGTCTCGATCTATTGAGTCATGGTTTGATGTGAAGGTGGAAGGTGCGCTAGATGCAGGATTAAGTTTAGGGCGAGCCACGATTGATAACTTATCTCAGGACTTAAGCAACAAAGTCAAAAGTGCATCTTCGTTACTGGCGAATGTGAATGTTAATGAAACTGCAGAGGTCCCCAATTTAGAAAAAATCAGAGAATTAAGCAACGCAGAGGATGTCGTCCTGTGGTCGTCAGACTTAAAGCCCGTCGCCAGCGTTGGCGCCTCCAAATATGATTTATTTCCGGAACCCCCCAACATCTTGGAGATGAAACGCGTTAGAGCGGAGGGATACACCTGGCGAGTAGAGGGGTTGGAGGAGGGGCTATCTGGGACTGGATTTGCTCCAAGAGTTAAGGTGCTAGTCCTGGTCACTGTGAATAAAATTAGAATCAAACCAGAGCAAATGGTTTTACAAGTCACCCAAAACCTGCCGACCAATTTGGTCACTAATGCGTTAGCCGTTTTAGAGGCCAATCGAGAGTATCAAGAAAGAGCTTTGGCTAGGGACGGCTTAAAGCGTATGTATATAGGCACTTTGACGCTAACTTTATTTCTGGCTGTGTTTGGGGCTGTTTTGTTGGCCGCAATTTTGGGCAATCAATTAGCAAAACCCCTCCTCGTCTTGGCTATGGGGGTTCGAGATGTTGCCGCTGGGGATTTGAGTCCAAAACAGGTTCTTGACGGGCGTGATGAGTTGGACGGGTTGACGCGTGCGTTTGCCGATATGACAGAGCAGCTCGCTAGCTCAAGGTCAGCAGTCCAAGGCAGTATGGATCAGGTCAATTTAGCCAGAGCCAATTTACAAACCATTTTAGATAACTTAACCGCCGGCGTTATGGTGATGCGACCAAATGGGGAGCTTCTCTCAGCCAATCCAAGCGCTACAAGAATTTTGAAAGTGCCGCTAGGAGCTTATGTGCGTCAAAACGTACATTCGATCGGTGAAATCAGCTCTTTTATAGAGCCTGTAATTCTGCAGTTTGAAAACTTTGTGAACGACCGGATGGTTCAAGACTTGGATCACTGGCAAGATTCATTTGAGTTTATGCCGCCCAGCGCTGAGGAGCTCAGTGGGCAAGGTGTGGGGGAGATGGGTGCGAGTGGCGCCGTTACCTTAGTGGCGCGGGGGGCACAACTGCCTAATTCAGATTGGCTATTGGTGTTTGACGACATATCTGAGATTATTTCAGCTCAGCGTACTCAGGCCTGGGGTGAGGTTGCTAGGCGCTTGGCTCACGAAATTAAAAATCCACTAACGCCTATCCAACTCTCTGCTGAGAGATTGGCTGTTAAATTACACGGCAAAGTAGCTGAGCCAGAACAGTTGCTTTTGACCAAGTCCGTCAAAACGATTGTTGACCAAGTAGAAGCGATGAAGAGATTGGTTAATGAATTCCGAGAGTTTGGGAGAATGCCTCAAGCTGAGTTAAAGTTGGTAGATCTGAATGAAATCATAAAAGATGTTCTTAACCTCTATGAGATGGAGAACGACCGGGTTGTCATAAAATCAGAACTTGATGCAAAATGTCCCCTAATTTGGGGGGATGAGCAACTTCTTAGACAAGTCATTCACAATTTATTGCAAAATGCGCAGGACGCGAGCGAAACTTCTGAATTGCAAGAGGTTGTGATACAAACGCGGTGGAGAGAGCTCTCTAATCGAGTACGGATGATGATCTCAGATACGGGTACAGGTTTTTCTGAATCTGTGCTTCAAAGAGCTTTCGAGCCTTACGTGACTACTAAGGTAAAGGGGACTGGCTTGGGATTGGCAGTTGTAAAGAAAATTGCGGACGAGCATAATGCGAGAATTGAGATTAGAAACATGGAAGAGCACGGAACGATATTAGGTGCAAAAGTGTCTATTTCTTTCCAGGCGCAAAAGCCGGGTAACATATCTATTACAAACAACGAAAAGGCCTGATACTGTAATATGGCAAATATATTAGTGGTTGACGATGAGTTAGGAATAAGGGATCTTTTGTCAGAGATATTGAATGACGAAGGGCATAACGTAGAGTTGGCTGAGAATGCGGCTCAAGCTCGCGAGGCCCGGCTCAAGGGTGCGCCAGATTTGGTACTGCTAGATATATGGATGCCTGATACAGACGGCGTAAGTCTTTTAAAGGAGTGGTCTGCGGCGGGGTTGCTCACGATGCCTGTCATCATGATGAGCGGACACGCCACAATTGATACAGCCGTAGAGGCCACACGAATAGGGGCCTTGGCTTTCCTTGAGAAGCCCATCACTTTACAAAAACTAATTAAATCAGTGGAGCAAGGACTTGCGCGCAAACCCAAAGCTTTGGGCGGGAGTCCAGTTGCAACAAATTTAAGCGCTAGAGTGGCGAATACGGGTACTACGGGTTATTCAACGGGTGCAGTGCACACGCAAGTGATTCAAAACGCACACTCAAATAATGTTGGTTCAAATGATAGTGTGCCGTGGTCAAATTTACAAAGTTTCGATTTAAATCAGCCTTTAAGAGATGCACGAGACGCTTTTGAGAAGGCTTATTTTGAATATCATTTGGTGCAAGAGGGGGGATCTATGACCCGTGTTGCTGAGAAAACGGGGTTAGAGCGCACTCATCTTTATAGAAAACTCAAACAACTAGGGGTTGATTTGTCTAAGGGCAAACGAACTGTTGGCTGATTAATGTTGCCTTACTTGAAGTTATTCAACAACTCGCTTTTTAACGAAATCCAATATACCTAAGCGATTAGCAAGAGCCACAAATAATAGAGCTCCGAGACAGGCGCCTACTAAGTCTCCAATTATCATGATCGGGAGTTGCGAGACGCTCAAAAATTGATCAGGCTCTACGAGGGCCCAAGCAATATGATGAATTAATGCATTCAAAACAGAATAAATTGCAGCCAATACCAGAAGATCTCGCAGGTGTGAAATATATACCTCACGCCCTGTAAAGATTTTAAAGATTTGAAACGATATCAAAGGTCCAAGCACTGAGGCGAGTGAATTGAGAGCGGTCACGACTAGAGGGTCACCCTGAACGAGGCAAATTATGCTTACGCCAATAGCCGTTGCCATACTGCCAAATACGGGGCCTAAGATTAAAACATTTGCTAACCTTAAAAACGCTGGTAAGTAGATCCAGTTGACATGACCGGAGAATTCAACAAGCTTAAAAATCCAGTTGTTCAAGTAATGAGAGAAGCCGTAGAGAACTCCTCCAAGTAGGGTCAGCAAAAAGATTTCGTATTTAACTCTAGGCATCTAAATGTATTTCGATAAGTTCGTGGGTAGCTAAAAATGTATTGAATAGGCGTAGAGTTATCAGTACGGAATATTTTAGTATGAGATTGCAAACCTATTCGCGGTGCGCTGACTAGTGCGCGCAATAACTTGCAGTCAAATGAGACCCTAACGTCCAGATAAGCAAGTCGTTTCGTACAGATGTGCAATTTGTAGGAGTTCTTTGTCCGCGCCGGGTTTCCCAATGAGTTGCAAACCCATGGGCACTCCCGCTTCGTTAAAACCTGCAGGGACGCTGATACAGGGCAAACCCGCAAAAGTTGCGTAGATCACCACCTCCATCCACCTGTGATACGTGTCCATGGCTACGGTGCCTTGAGGGGTAATGATTTCCTGAGGCCAACGCAATGTTTTATCAAAAGGCCAAGTCTGTGATACGGGGAGAGCTAAAACATCGTGGTGTTTGAAATGTTCAAGCATTGTTTGATAAAAAGTAGTGCGCTCAATGCTTGCTTGCATGAGTGCAGTTACTTCTAAGCCTTGTGATTGGTTGAACTCCCATATCGCTTCAGGTTTGATAAGTGCTTTGTTGTTCGGATTGATGAAATAGGGATCCAAACGAGCCCCAACAAGGGTGCTACGCCAAGTGAGCCACGCCTGCCATACGCGTTCAGGATCAAAGCGCGGGGGTATAGGTTCAATGCGTGCAATCTGAGTTTGAGTCTCAAAGTTGTTTAGTGCTTTCTCGCAGACCTCAAGTATTCCTGCCTCCACGGGTAAGTAGCCATTCAAATTCCCTAACCAACCAACGCGAATGACGGTTGGATGGGCTTGAAGGCATGCTGATAGATTTTGTAATTCCCCGCTGTCGGGTCGTGCGAAAGGCAAGCGAGGGTCGTGTCCTGACTGAACCTCTAACAACAAGGCTAAGTCGGTGACGTTGCGTGCCATTGGGCCTTCAGTGCTCAGTGTGGATAGGAAAACGTCCGTAGAGGGGTACATGGGGACACGCCCACTAGAGGGGCGCAAACCAAAGACATTGTTCCAGCCAGCGGGATTTCGCAGACTCCCCATAAAGTCAGATCCATCAGCGACGGGGAGCATTTTTAGAGCAAGGGCAACTGCAGCGCCTCCGCTACTTCCCCCTGCAGATTTTGAGGGGTCAAAGGCATTGGCGGTTACCCCAAATAGATCGTTAAACGTGTGTGAGCCTAGGCCAAATTCAGGCGTATTGGTTTTGCCAATCACTACGGCTCCTGCCTTTTTTATTCGCTCCACCATTAAGCTGTCATTTGCGGGTATATAGTCCTTCAAAATCCGCGATCCCATGGTGGTTCTAATGCCCTGGGTAAGCGATAAGTCTTTGATCGCTATGGGCATCCCGTGCATCCATCCCATAGAACCTTCTTTGCCAAGTTGCTTATCCTTATCCTTAGCTTGATCAATAAGTGCTTCACGCTGTAATAAACTAACGATGGCGTTATGAATTGGATTTACTTCTTGAATTCTGTTGAGATAAGCCTTCATCACCTCTACACAGGATATCCCCTTAGAGTGAATGGCCAACGATAGTTCGTTGGCAGATAAATCAATTATTTGCATGGAGTTGGCCCAAGAGTATCGTAAAGTGAAGGAAAATAGATCTTAGATCAAATTGTTGAATTTAAAGGCGTCAGTTGACGATATGTTAATTTCCTATTGTGATGCTACAACGCTCTAGAAAATAGTTTGGATGGTTTGTGATGGGTATAAAAGTATGACATTTTTAGCGCTAGACGTAGGTAATACCCGCTTAAAGTGGGCTCAATACGATAGTCATCATCCTGAGGCAAAATTACTGGGACAAGGGGCGGTGTTTTTAGAGAACATTGACCATTTGGGTGAGGAGGTTTGGAAGCATCTGCCTGTGCCTTTACGCATGTTGGGTTGTATTGTGGCGGGAGAGGCCATACGCAGACGGGTTGAAGAGCAGTTAGAGGTTTGGGACCTTGAGCCACAGTGGATTGTTCCCTCGAGTGCGGAGGCGGGACTTACAAACGGATATGAATATCCGACCCGTTTAGGGGCGGATAGATGGGTGGCTATGATTGGCGCTTTGGCTCGCCACCGATCAAGACTCCTGGGGGCCCAGCAAAGACCATTGGTGGTGGTGATGGTTGGGACGGCGGTAACGGTGGACGCTGTAGACGCAACAGGTCATTTCATGGGGGGGTTCATACTCCCGGGACATGGAATCATGCTCAGGGCCCTTGAGTCGGGCACTGCGGGCTTGCACGTACCCACGGGGGAAGTTAAAACCTTTCCAACCAATACCAGCGATGCTTTGACGAGCGGGGGCACATACGCAATCGCGGGTGCTATTGAGCAAATGGTTCTGCATCTTAGAGCCCGAACGGGGACAGAACCCTTGTGTATGATGACGGGCGGAGCTGGGTGGAAAATGGAGCCCTATTTAACAACGCCGTTTGAGTTGATTGACGGGTTGATATTTGATGGGATTTTGCATACGGCCAGTAATCGGTATGTTTGAACAGAAATTGACTTTGAGCGTGGCGAGTTGATTTGAAAACGTTTGTTTTTTCCCAATTTTGGAAATATTTGAAATCCTTTATTTGAAATTCTTTATTTGAAATTTTTTAACCCAATTTGTTTTTTTTGAAGGTTTAAACAATGAATGTCCTAGACTCAATTCTGACCCAAGCCAGTTCTATCGTTGCGGTGCGTAAGGATATACATGCCCATCCCGAGTTATGTTTTGAAGAAAACAGAACTGCCGATGTGGTTGCAAAGAAATTGACCGAGTGGGGCATTGAAATTGACCGCGGCATGGGAACAACGGGCGTGGTGGGCATTATTAAATCGGGCAATAGTCAAAAGGCGATTGGTTTGCGCGCAGATATGGATGCTTTACCCATTCATGAAAAGAACACCTTTGAACATGCTAGCAAACATGAAGGGAAAATGCATGCATGTGGGCACGACGGGCATACAGCAATGCTATTGGCTGCGGCGCAACATTTGTCGAAGCATAGAAATTTCGATGGTACCGTGTATCTGATTTTCCAGCCCGCAGAGGAGGGGGGAGGTGGTGCAAGGGAGATGATTAAGGACGGTCTGTTCAAAAAATACCCCATGGACCAAGTCTACGGAATGCATAACTGGCCAGGCTTGGGTGTTGGCCAATTTGCGGTGAGTCCCGGTCCAGTGATGGCATCTAGCAATGAGTTTAAGATTGTTATCAAAGGCAAGGGATCGCATGCGGCGTTGCCGCATAACGGGATTGACCCGGTTCCGATAGCGTGTCAAATGGTACAAGCTTTTCAAACCATCATTACTAGAAATAAAAAACCAGTTGATGCGGGAGTGATCTCGGTGACGATGATCAACGCGGGACATGCAACCAACGTAGTTCCAGATGCTTGTGAGCTGCAAGGCACCGTTAGGACTTTTTCGATAGAAGTGTTGGATTTGATTGAAAAGCGCATGCAAGTGATTGCTGAGCACGTGTGTGCTGCGCACGACGCGCAGTGCGAGTTCGAATTTCGCCGGAATTATCCACCAACGATCAACCATGCAAGTGCAGTGGGCGAGGTTCGAAAGGTCCTGAATCAAGTGGTTGGAGCTGAGCATATAGTCGATCAAGAGCCTACGATGGGGGCGGAGGATTTTTCCTACATGTTGCAGGCTCTGCCAGGGGCTTACTTCTTTATTGGCAACGGCGAGGGGGAGCACCGTCACGTTGGTCACGGTGAGGGCCCGTGTACGTTGCACAATCCAAGCTATGACTTTAACGACGATTTAATTCCCTTGGGGGGAACGGTTTGGGTTAGGTTGGTGGAGTCTTTGTTAGCCAAGTAGTTCTTCAAAACCTCAAGACCATTCAAGTGCCTTGACGGTCCTGAGTGTCGTATGCCTTTAACAAGGTTTGCAAATGGGCTCTTTCTTGTGTCTCTAAATAAGGCAGTAACAGTCTAAGTAATTGGACTGCACCTTTGAGGACAGATTGTTGTGCATTGGCGTCTTCAAGGGCATTTCTTGGATCACGAACGTACTCATAACTCAGCCACCAAGTTAAGATAACAACCATATGAACTGCAAGAGCTTGTTGTTCCTCAAAAGTTATTTCTAGAGCACTGGAGCGCTCTAGGCCTTGAAGCAGCGATTTAAAGGCGCTAGTTTTGTGAAGTATTATGTCTTTAATTTCAGACTCAAGTAGTCTGTTGCGACTCAGCAAGTCGTTTAAGTCTCTGTATAAAAAACGATATTCCCAAACAATCTCAAAAATAGAATGAATAAAAAACCAAGCATCTTCTATGTTTCGGATGTCGGGGGCCGCAGCGAGCAAAGGTATTAGAGATTTTTCATAGCGTTCAAAAAGCGCATTAACCAACTCCTCTTTGGCGGGGAAGTGATAATAAAGATTTCCTGGGCTGATGTTTAGATCAGAGGAAATAAGGGTTGTAGAAACATTTGGCTCTCCGTAACGATTAAAGAGCGCAAGAGATGCGTCTAAAATTCGTTGAGCGGTGCGTCTAGGCGCTTTGGTTGCCATGGGATAAGAGCCAAATTCTAAGTTGTGATGAGAAAAATCACTCTAACTCAGATACCAGAAAAAGAAACTCGGGTTCTTACCAGTGTTAACAAGATGCAGACCAAAAGAGCGTCTTGTTGTTAAAGATCACCACTCTCTGGGCTGGCTTTACGTTTTTTGGTCTGAGCGGTGCCCAGCTGCTGCTCTAATGATTCGATCCGATCGAGCAAAGACTGATACTGCTCGGCGCTTGGAATGCCCATACGTGAAAGGGCCTTGGCCACACGGTCTTCAAAAATCGTTTCTAGCTTATCCCATTGGCCGGTCGCTTTTTGATTGAGCTCTTGAGCGATTCCCGTCATTTTTTGAGTGGCCTCATGTAGTTTGGCTTCGGCTGTTTCCTGCGTTTTTCGCTGCATATCGAGTCCGTTCTTAACCAACGTTTCGAAAGCCTTGCCGCCCTCTTGTTGCGCTTTGGAGAACGCTCCTAGGCCGGCAAGCCAGATTTGCTGGGCCGACTCCTTCATGTTGTCAGTAAATGCGGTTGGATCAAAATGAGGGGGTTTTGTCGACATGTTAAGTGCCTCGAGTGGGTTTAGTAACGGATACTTTAAATCAAAATCTTTGGATTGTTTAGTGCGCGAATACTAATTTTTAGGTTCCCGCGGTTTTCGAGTGGTGAAAATGATTTGACTGCAAGCGGCGGGGCGGGTTAGTCAATCCACGGTACAAAACTGTATGGGCTGATGGGCTTGGGCGCTGAGGGATGAACGGTGAGGGGTAATCGTTGAGGGGTAATCGCTGAGCGTTGGGCGTTGGGCGTTTTGCACTTAGGGAGAAATCCAATCTAGAGTCTACAATAAGAGGTTGCTTATTTTGAGAATAAAAGTTATTTCATGAGATGGTATGTTGTCCACACTCGGCCTAGGCAAGAGGAGCGCGCTTTAGAGAATTTAACCCGACAAGGGTACTCGGCTTGGATGCCTTGGATGGAAATTGAGAAATTTAGACGTGGGCGCATAACGAAGGTTGTAGAACCTATGTTTAGTCGCTATCTTTTTATTCAACTCGATCATGTTAATTCCAACTGGGGTCCGATCAGATCTACTCTTGGGGTCAGCAAACTGGTCACGTTTGGTAATCAAGCTGCGGCCGTGCCCGATGAGTTAATTGATGTTCTACGCCTAGCTCCTTTGCAAGATGCAAAACGCATTTTGACCAAAGGAGATGTTGTTGAGTTTATCAAGGGTCCATTAAAGGGGATGACAGGAATTTTTGAGCAACAAGACGGTGATATCAGAGCGATGGTTTTAATAGAGTTGATCAACCAATCGCACAAGGTCCACGTCTCACTAGATGAGCTGAAGCCAGTTGTCAGTTAACGGAACCCAATACCATGAATAGCAATCCTAAGCACATAGCAATGATCATGGACGGGAATGGTCGTTGGGCTAAAAAAAGATTGCTACCAAGAGCGGTTGGACACGTTAAGGG
>CAIKVH010000032.1 GCA_903830725.1 uncultured Burkholderiales bacterium
ATCATTACCCGTCAATAATACATAGTGGGCTTGTAACGGGATGATTAATCGAGGCAGTCGAGCCAAAACTTAGTCCTTAATTGAATCGTTCAGTTCATTCAAATGCTTTTGCAAACCGCACCCGCGCCGCGCTCTCGAGTCCAAACTCAACAACCAAAGCCTTTAACCGCTCGGCAGCACTTTTCTTCTTTTGTCCCGTAAATCGCGCCAATATTATTTCATTTTTCATACTGTGCTCCCATCCCACCAACTCTGTCACAGTCAAACTGTAACCCTGGGACTCTAAGTACAAACACCGCAATACGTTTGTGATTTGACTTCCAAACTCTCTGGTATGCAATGGGTGACGCCACAATTCAGCAAGTGGGGTGCGTGACAGCGCAAGGGCTTTAGAGGTTCGAAGAACCCCCGCCATCTCTGCCTGGCAACAAGGCACAAGCGCCATAAAGAGCGCCCCCTTATCCAAACCAAAACCAATTGCATCATCTGTTGCGCTATCACAGGCGTGAAGTGCCGTGACAATGTCTATTTGAGGGGGCAAACTCTCTTTGAACCTAGCTTGTTCGGCACTGATATTCAAAAAAGTCATATGCTTAAAGGCTAACTTAGCCGCCAAAGCCTGGGAAGCCTCTACCAAATCCGTGCGAGTTTCAATCCCGTAAACATGCGCACTCAACGGGTCACCCTCACGGTCGCATTTATTTTTAATAAGCAAATCGTAAATAATAAAACCCAAATACGATTTACCAGCACCGTGATCCGCCAAGCTAATCGTTGCTGTGGCGCCAGATGTATCGGCCATTTTACGCGCAACTATCTCTGTCATGCCACTTTCGATAAACTGCGTCAAGTGGTAGACCTGTTTGAGCTTTCTACGAGAGTCTTGATTTATTCTCCCCTCACGTGTCAATATATGCAACTCCTTCAACAACTCTAGGGACTGCCCCGAGCGAAGCCCTAGCATCTCTTCCAGACTATTTTCTTTTGTCCGCTCCTCTTCCCCTCCCTTTTTGAGTGCATGCTTTTGAATTTTATTTTTTGCCATTTATTGAATGCTAGATGTTTTCATCTGTCTCTTTATTGCTCTGCAAAATTAAACCAAGTCCCGCCCAGCCTAACTCTCTCAACACTCTTTGATTGCGCTGGACAATTGAATCCACTGCCAAGCCCGATCCGCGCGCGCGCTCAACGCTATCCTCTCTTAAAAGATGCAATGTTGGATAAGGCGCCCTGTTCGTTGCATTAGCAACGTCCCCTGAATCTGCCCCAGCAAACTCGTACTTAGGGTGAAAATCTGCCAATTGCAAGACTCCCTTTAGTCGCAGGGCTTTGAGTCTTTTGCGACAAGCCTCAACGAGAAAATGAAAATCCAAAAAATCACCCTCTAGCAAAGGCAGGATTAGCAGGGTAGTCTCAACCTCCAAGGGGTCAGCACCGTTTAAAAACTCAAGTTCTTGGTCCAATAAATCTATTATGGGTCCTTGGTCTATTTCATCACAAATCACGTACCGAATGAGTCCCTTGCTTAAAACTGGTTTTGCAAAGGGACATAACTGCAAGCCAACCACCACTCGCTCAACCCAGTTCTGGGTTTGATGAATAATGAAATCCTGATCTTGGCTAATCAATTTGGAGTCCTAGTAATTCTGGATTCAGAATTGCAAAACCGTCATCATCTTTGGACGCAGAGCCTCGCGTGCTCAGCGCTTGCAAACCGGTCTGTCATTCCTGCAATGTAATCCGATACGGCCCGAAACAAATTTGTTCTAGACTGATAGTAGGTGGGCATCTCTTTGGGATTACTTGTGTACGCATTAAACAAATCTGTTACGACACCTTTTGCCCAATTCGTTGTATCGACAACCTGTGGATGTCGGTAAAGATTTTGAAATAAAAATCGTTTTAACTGCGTTGATTGATCTCGCATGGTCACACTAAAGCAGACCAAAGGTCTGGCACTGCGAACATCCTCTAGGGTCTCAATCTTGTTCTCGGCAATTGCTACCTGGGTTGAATCGATAATGTCATACACCTGCGCACTGAGCATCCTGCGAATCGTCTCGTACGCAATCTTACGTGTAGATAGCGAGCCAAACTCTCGCTCCACTTCCAACCTAAAATTATCAAAAAGCGGGACTGCAGATAATTTATTTATATCAATCAACCCCGAACGAATGCCGTCATCAATATCGTGCGCGTTGTATGCAACTTCATCGGCCAAGTTACATAACTGGGCTTCTAAACTAGGCTGCTTGCGATCCAAAAACCGGGAGCCCACACTTACTAAAACACTATTTTGTATCGCTTTCTGAGACCCTGCCCCAAGTTCAGTATCCACCAAATACTGCGCATTCCTAAGTGAGCAGTGCTTTAAGATACCCTCACGCGTCTCAAAGCTTAAATTAAGCCCCTCAAACTGTGGATACCTTGACTCCAAGGAGTCAACCACTCGCAGACTTTGAAAATTATGCTCAAAACCGCCGTGCTGCTCCATACAACCATTTAATGCATCTTGGCCCGCGTGACCAAACGGCGTATGCCCAACATCGTGAGCCAAGGCAATAGCCTCAACTAAATCCTCATTCAACCCAAGAACTCTTGCGATCGAGCGAGCGAGTTGAGCCACCTCTAGGGAATGCGTCATTCTCGTTCTAAACAAATCACCTTCGTGGTTTAGAAAAACCTGCGTTTTGTAAACCAACCTCCTAAAGGAAGTTGAATGAACTATTCTGTCTCTGTCACGTTGAAACGCGTTGCGTGTGGGGGCAGGGGGCTCATCGAATCTTCTCCCCTTGGAGTGCTGCGGGTCACAGGCAAACAGCGCCGGATTGGCAAAAGCGGGCTTCGGTCCTTTGCTCACAAACAGCACTGCTCAATAACGCTCGTCACTAGACTATCTTGCGCGCCCATGACTACCGCGTGCCCGGGCTTATCAATTAGCACAAAGCGGATTTGACCGTTCTGCGCTTTTTTGTCAACTCGCATGTGCTCAAGATATTCAGGCGCCCCCAGTTTAGGACCCTGCACAGGCAAGCCCGCACGCACTACAAGGCGAGTCAAGCGTTGAACAAAGGATAGCTCGACCAAACCCAATTGGTGAGAGAGATGAGCCGCCATAACCATTCCGCAACCTACAGCTTCTCCGTGCAACCAAACACCAAAACCAAGTCCTGCTTCTATCGCATGTCCAAAAGTGTGTCCAAAATTAAGAGTTGCGCGCACCCCCCCCTCTCTCTCATCTGCACCAACTACAGCCGCCTTGATTTCACAACTTCTTTGGACAGCATAAGCCAAGGCTTGTGGTTCTTTGGCGATCAATGCATCAAGATGCTCCTCAATCCAATCCAAAAAATCCATATCTGCAATAGGACCGTATTTAATGATTTCAGCGAGCCCCGCGCTCAACTCCCTTTGGGGCAAAGTTTGAATCGTATCCAAATCGCAAACGACCAACTCTGGCTGATAAAAAGCCCCTATCATGTTCTTACCCATGGGATGATTGATTGCGGTCTTCCCTCCTACCGAGGAGTCGACTTGCGCTAAAAGCGTAGTCGCCACTTGCACAAAGGGGACACCCCGCATGTAGCAAGCCGCGGCAAACCCAGTCATATCTCCTATCACCCCGCCCCCTAGAGCAAACAAAACCGTTTTGCGGTCTGCCCCACTACCCAACAATTGATCAAAGATCAGATTTAATGTCTCAAACGTTTTATATCCCTCTCCGTCGGGTAAGCTGAGAACCATTACCCTCTCGTACAAAGGCTCTAATGCCGATTTAAGTTTTGAGGCGTACAAGGGTGCAATCGTTTCATTGGTCACAATTAACGCGCAGGCTGCCTTACTCAGTCCCAGCCAAGTGCTTGGAGTAGAAATCAAATTCTCTCCTATCAAAATTGAGTAACTCCTGTCCCCAAGCGAAATGGGAACAGAGGTCGTTGCTATAGAGGCTTTCATCAATTTGTACCTAGATGTAGTTGGTTAAGCGGGGCCATTTTCAACGCCTGCGTAATGATCTTGCTCGAGCTGTGCGATGATGTTATGCACCATATTTGATATTTTCGGACGACCCGTCTCTACAACATGGTGCGCAGTCTCACGGTAAAGGGGGTCGCGAATGTTGAATATGTCGCGTAGCCTTGCCAAGGGATCTGCAACCTGCAGAAGCGGCCTATTTTGGTCATGCTTTAAACGCCTAAACACTTCCTCGGGGGTTGCTCTCAAATAGAAAACTTTAGCTCGCTTACGAAGGGCCTCGCGGTTAATACTTCTTACAACTGTCCCTCCTCCTGTTGAAATAACACCGTAATCACCTTGCAAAAGTTTTTCAATCACCTGTGACTCAATATCTCTGAAGCGGTCTTCCCCCTCGACCTCGAAAAACTCTCGAATTGAGCAGCCCAGACGCTCCTCAATCGCATGATCCGAATCGATAAAGTTTAAATTAAGCCGACGGGCAAGTTGCCTACCTACTGTAGACTTTCCACTCCCCGGAAGTCCCACCAAAGCCAACACAGTCTATGCTTTCTTGTTAAAGCTTCTCACAAAACTTAAGTGAGATGCATTGATACCTGTTTACTCCCCCAGCTAAGCGGCGTCACATATTGGCGCTAACTATGACCAACATCCGGAAGTAATCTGACCTGTTATTTTAATTGGGTTAGTGTGCATCAGCCCACCAAGATGCAACTTAAGCAGGGCTGAACCCTATTCTTTTGCACTATTTACTCACAAAATCCAGGAATTGGGCCACGTGAATTCGAATGCAAGAGTTAAACTAGGGCAAGGATAAATACAACCCCCTTATTACCTCCTATATTTCAAATACGACGTAAGCGTTCCACCCATGCCTTTGTTTTCATTTAAATCCAAAAAATCCGAACCTGCCCCTAATAACGACCCTGCTGCAGAGCGGCCCCCTGAGTCGACTTTGGGAAGACTGTTGATTTCATTTTTTGCATGGGCCATTGGGCTCGGCGTTGCAGGCGCTCTTGCGCTAGGGATGGTGGTTGGTATCTCACTTGCAATTGCATATCCACAACTACCCGATATATCTGACCTTGCCGATTACAGACCCAAACTCTCCATGCGCGTTTACTCTGTTGAGGGCAAATTGATTGGTGAATTTGGTGAGGAGCGAAGAACTCTGACAGCGTTCAAAGATATACCTCAGGTCATGAAAAATGCGGTGCTCTCCATTGAGGACGCACGCTTTTATCAACACGGTGGGGTTGACTACGTTGGTTTACTTCGGGCTAGCATTGCAAATTTAGGCCATGCCAAAAGCCAAGGCGCCTCCACTATCACGATGCAAGTTGCCAGAAACGTTTACCTCTCATCTGAGAAAACCTTTACTCGCAAGATTTACGAAATACTTTTGACTCTGAAACTTGAGCATATGTTGACCAAGGATCAAATATTTGAGATCTATTTAAACCAAATTTTTCTAGGCAACAGAGCCTACGGCTTTGCTGCTGCGTCTCAGGCCTACTTTGGCAAACCTATTCAACAGATCTCCATTGCCGAGGCGGCAATGTTGGCTGGGCTACCCAAAGCCCCATCGGCATACAACCCAATCAATAATCCAAAGCGCGCACGCACTCGCCAACAATACATCATTGAGCGGATGTTAGAAAATGGCTTTATCACTCAAGAGCAGGCTCAAGTCGCAAAAGAAGAAGAGCTCCATATCCGCACTGCTGCAGTGGTTACACAAACGCATGCTGAATATGTTGCCGAAATGGTTCGTCAGCTGATGTTCGCGCAGTACGGTCCTGATATATACACCCGCGGCCTAAATGTTTACACCACCATCAAAGCAGAAGATCAAGAGGTCGCTTATCAAGCCCTTCGCCGTGGAATCATGGATTACGAACTGCGTCAGGTCTACCGCGGCCCAGAGCGCTTTATCACCTTACCTGCTGAACCTTCAGAGCTAGCAGATGCTATAGATGATGCTTTAGTTGACCAAGGAGACAAGGGGGACTTGTTATCAGCCGTCGTACTCGAAGCCAACACCAAAATGGTCCGAGCAATGCGTCTTAACAGTGAACTCATTGAGATTACAGGCGAAGGCTTAAAGCCTGTTCAGTCCGGACTCAGTGATAAAGCGCCGCCCAACATCAAACTCCGACCAGGCGCGTTAATTCGTATCGTTAAAGACCCAACAAAGAATACTTGGGCGGTAACGCAACTCCCTGAAGTTGAGGGCGCATTTGTGGCCATAGACCCACGCGACGGAGCTATTCGCTCACTGGTGGGAGGGTTCGATTTTGAGAAGAATAAATTCAATCACGTCACGCAGGCCTGGAGGCAACCGGGATCTGGATTTAAACCCTTCATTTACTCAGCGGCATTAGAAAAGGGATTCACCCCGACTACCATCATCAATGATGGCCCTTTATTTTTCGATGCCAGTGAAACGGGAGGTCAAGCTTGGGAGCCCAAAAACTATGAGGGCACCTTTGAAGGCCCTCTGCCTTTAAAAACGGGATTGGCTAAATCTAAGAATATGATTTCTATCCGTATTTTGCATGCCATTGGAACCAAGTACGCGCAAAATTGGATAACACGGTTTGGATTTGAAGCAGAAAAACATCCCCCTTACCTAACAATGGCTTTAGGTGCAGGCTCCGTTACACCGCTACAACTCGCTGTTGGCTACTCAGTATTTGCAAACGGCGGTTTTTTGATGAATCCTTATATCATCACCAAAGTGGTGGATCCAATGGGGAAGGTGCTCACTGAATATATGCCCGCTGAACAAGAGGAGTCTGCCCGCGTAATAGATCAGCGCAATGCCTTCTTAATGTCTACCCTTTTGCAAGAGGTCGCAAGAGTTGGAACCGCAGCAAGGGCTCAAGCAGTTTTAAAGCGACCTGACATCTACGGTAAGACGGGCACTACAAATGACTCACTGGATGCTTGGTTTTCGGGATATCAACCTACTCTAGCCGCCATCACATGGATTGGTTACGATACCCCGCGAAAGCTTGGAGACCGCGAGACGGGTGGGGGGCTAAGCCTGCCCGTTTGGATTAAATATATGCAACACGCTCTTAGAAACGTACCCATTGGTGAAATCGCTCCGCCGCCAAGCGGCGTGGTTCGAGAGGGAGGGGATTGGTACTTTACAGAATATGCCCGTGGCGCTGGCGTGACAAGTCTGGGACTAGAGGGCAGTAACGCTGCTGCTGCGGAGTCAAACGCGGCAAGCGAGGAGCGGAAAAAGATACTTGATATATTTAAGAATTAATAATCCAATTCATCCTAATTAAACACTTTTGATCCAAATCTAGAGGGGCTTACTTTTAAAAGAAAGCCCGAGTCCTGATTGTGCGCAGGCATCCTTAGTGAGTTGCCCCCAAAATTCGCCCTGCCCCTTAGTATCCTCCCAACCCTGCCCGTTAAAGCGGAAGTGATACCCCCCAGAGCGCGCGGCCAGCCAAACTTCTTGAAGGGGTTTTTGTAAATTAACAATGATTTGGCTTTTGTTTGTGAATGTCAGGGTAATCATCGAACCCACTCTCTGATTATCAATATCCGCATCAGACTGGTCGTTGATAAGATCGCAGTTTTGCTCTAAAGCCCTAAGCAGTGTCTCTGCGTGCTCCAAAAATTCAAGATCAGTCATAAATTTGCTTGCCCGGGTATAAGAAAACCAATTGGAAGTGATAGAAAATAATAAGAACCAAAATAGAGTTGAACTCGACCCTAAAGAAAAAAAGCTTACCTGGGTTGGAGTCAGTACAATTTACAAATCGTAAGGCTGTATTCTAAGCAACGAAAATTACCACCGTCTTGAAAAGGGACATATCCTCATGTCTGCGTGCAAAAAGTGAACAAACAAACCAGCCTGAAGACCAACGGAGCCCTTAGAGTGAGTGCGTGGGTCCAATTGGGATGCCTTGGCGCATGCCTTGGCGCATTGCTCTGCGCATGCGGTCAGCGCTCTGGGCTGATACTTCCCACTGACGATGAGGCCAGGAACAGGGCTTCTTTGCCCCAGATTATCTTTCAACAAGACTCAACGGCAAAGCCGTCCTCACCTGCCAAAGACGAGAACAACAACATTCCTAAAAAATAGCACCTCATCATTTTTACAAGCACATCCCCGTACTCTCAACTACCCAACTAGCATGTCTGACCTCAAACTCCCCGGCGCACCCTACATTGGGTATAAGAATCGAAAACTCATGATGGAGGAAGTTGCCCTAGCAGAACTTATAGCTCAATACGGTACCCCTCTTTTTGCTTATTCCAAGGCAGCAATGCTCGGTGCACTTCAAGAGTACACGCGTGCATTTGAGTCACGCAAAGCACGAATCCACTACGCAATGAAAGCCAACTCTTCCCTGGGAGTGTTACGGGTGTTTGCTCAAAGTGGCTGTGGGTTTGATATCGTCTCCGCTGGAGAGTTGGCCAAGGTCTTAGCCGCTGGTGGCAAAGCGGAGCACGTTATATTCTCTGGCGTGGGTAAAACGCGGGCTGAAATCCGCGCCGCACTTGAAGCTGGCATCTGTTGCTTTAACGTAGAGAGTGAAGCCGAACTGGACATTATTAACGAGGTTGCCCTGAGCGCTCATACCGTTGCACCAATTAGTCTTAGAGTCAATCCCAATGTGGACGCTAAAACCCATCCCTATATTTCAACGGGACTAAAAGATAATAAGTTTGGCATTGCTCACAATCACGCCCTAGAGACTTACAAACGCGCAGCAAAACTAAGAGGCCTAAAAATCAAAGGCATTGATTGCCACATTGGCTCACAAATCACGGAGATTTCTCCCTATGAGGACGCTGTCTCGCGCGTGTTAGATCTCGTTGACTCCATTGAAGCCAGTGGCATCCCCATTGAACACTTGGATTTTGGTGGCGGACTTGGCATTGATTATTCGGGCGAAACACCGCCCAAGGCGGATGCGCTGTGGCGAAGACTCTTTGAACTCCTTGATGCCAGGGGGTACGGAGATCGGTTTATTTTTGTCGAGCCCGGACGCTCCTTGGTCGGCAATGCTGGTGTGTGTTTAACGAGTATTGAATATCTCAAAGAGGGTGAACACAAAAATTTTTGTATCGTTGACGCTGCCATGAATGACGTCCCCAGGCCAGCAATGTACGAGGCTTTTCACGCCATCGTTCCACTGCAACAAGACAACCAAGCCTCCAATACGGTGTATGACATCGTAGGGCCCGTTTGTGAAAGCGGCGATTGGCTAGGCAAGGACCGCACATTAAATGTCTGCGTCGGGGATGGGCTAGCAATCCTCTCCGCCGGCGCGTACTGTATGAGTATGTCTAGCAACTACAACTCTAGGGGACGCGCTGCGGAAGTGTTAATTGATAAAGGCAACATCCAACTCATCAGACGTCGCGAGACAATTGAAGACTTAATGCGACAGGAGCTTTAAGACCTACGCTGAATTGCTTTAAACACTCTTATTTCCGCGCCCTCTAGTCGCCCGAACCAATCTCCATATCAACAAGCTCCCCAAAACGCAGGCGTAAACAATAACTTCGTTGTAATTGTGTTTGGCTGACTTCATCCAATAAAAATGAATAACAGCTAAAAAAGCTACTACGTAAACAAGTTTGTGAAGTCTTTGCCATCTTTTCACCCCCATCCACTTAATGGCAGCGTTTGTGGAGGTGAGAGCCATCAAGCTTAAAAATATCCACCCTAAAAATCCTATCAAAATAAAGGGGCGTTTAAGAATATCTTTATAGATATCCTCCAATTCGAAACCCATATCAAATCCAGCGTAACAAAGCAGATGAAGCGTTGCATAAGAAAAAACCGTCAACCCAATCATCCGCCTAAAGCGTGTGAGGGCAGGCGTATTCGTCTCGACTCTTAGCGGGCTCACAAGGAGAACGAAGCATAAAAACCGAATACTCCAATCCCCAGTCCCTCGAATCAAGGCCTCAGTCGGATTGGGCCCCAAATCATCAGCAATTACTTTGAACAGATAGAGAAGGAAGGGTGTCAGACAAAATATGAGCAGTATTTTCTTGGCATGCGGATGAAGGAACCAAGTTCTCATAAATTCAAAAATAGAGTTAAATCAGAAGTTCTTCTGCAAATCCATGCCAGCGTATAACTGCCCAACCTGAGACTCATATCCATTGAACATGAGAGTTTTCCTCTTCTTTGCAAATAGCCCGTCTTCCCCAATTCGACGCTCGGTTGCCTGACTCCAACGGGGATGGTCCACGCCTGGGTTAACGTTGGAGTAAAAACCATATTCATTTGCTGCAGCCTTGTTCCAAGCGGTTGAGGGCATTTTTTCTACAAATCGAATTTTTACAATGCTCTTTGCACTCTTAAAACCATACTTCCAAGGGACAACCAAACGCACGGGTGCGCCACTTTGGTTGGGCAGCACCTCGCCGTACATGCCAAAGGTCAATAGCGTTAAGGGGTGCATTGCCTCATCTAGCCTTAACCCCTCTGTATAAGGCCAGTCCAAAATACTGGAGCCTACAAAAGGCATTGTCTTTGGATCTGCCAAGCTTACAAACTCCACAAACTTTGCACTGCCAAGGGGTTCAACTTTGCTCACCAAATCGGAGAAAGAATATCCCACCCACGGGATCACCATTGACCACCCCTCTACGCAACGCATTCGGTAAATGCGATCTTCCATGGGCCGCAACTTTAACAAATCTTCCAAACTGATTTTCATTGGTTTTTTCACCAACCCCTCAATTTGAACGCTCCATGGGGTCGTCTTAAGGGTATGCGCATTTTTAACGGGATCGCCCTTATCCGTTCCAAACTCGTAGTAGTTGTTATAGGAGGATGCGTCGCCCACAGATGTAGGTTTCTCCATTACATAGGCCCCGCTCACGCTTGAATGAGAACCTAACAAGGGGGCTAGTTTTGAGCCAACCGTGCTTGCGGACTGAGTAGACTGCGCAATCGAGTTCGAACTCAATGAACCCAATGCGCTCATCCATCCCAATGAGCCAACTGCCCCGTAAGACAATCCTGTCCCCGTCAGCCCTTTTAAAAGGGCTCGCCTGTTCTGAAAAATATCACGTGACGTAACTTCTTTTGACAAGGCATCTTGCTCAAGCATTTGAGATGATTTAATCAACATAGATGTCCCTTTGGTTTCGTTCAAGAGTCAAAAATTAAAAAATGCTTAAGCTTAGATCGTACCGAAATGTTTCAGCCCAACACATGGTCGCTACCTAGCCCCTTGTTCCTGTGGGTCTATTTTGAACTAAAAAAAACCGCTCGGTCTAAGGAGCGGTTTGGTTTTTCCTACAAATGCTAAATCAATGCAAACCAGCGATGTAATCCGATACGGCTTGGATTTCTTTGTCGTTGAGTTTTGCGGCAATCATCGTCATTTGAGTGCTGTTGTTTCGAACACCACCTCTAAAGGCCGTTAATTGAGCGGTTGTATAGTCTTGGTGCTGACCGCTTAAACGGGGGTACTGTGAGGGGATACCTGCACCCGTTGGACTGTGACAGCCAGCGCATGCGGCAATTTGCCGATCTGCAATACCGCCCTTATAAATTTTCTCTCCAAGGGCCACCAACTCTTTATCCTTGGCAAATCCATGCTTTGCTTCTTTAGTGCTTAACCAAGCGGCAACATTTTTCATGTCGTCTTCTGAGAGCGTAGCAGCCATTCCAGACATCACCGCATTGGCACGCTTACCAGATTTAAATTCTTGCAGTTGTTTGACCAAGTATTCTGGGTGCTGATGGGCGAGCTTAGGGTTGGTCGTGATTGCAGAGTTACCGTCAGCACCGTGGCAAGCGCCACAAGCAACAAAACTAGCTTCACCCTTAGCCAAATCGGGCTTTGCAGGAGCCGCAGTCTTGGCCTCTTCAGCCGCGTAGGAATGACTTAGTGTGAATAAACTCACTACACCGACAAATATAAAAGATGCAATATGCTTCATGATGTTCAAATTCTGAGTCAGGGGAAACCCCAAACTTTAGATTCTACAATGTACGGTGCCCTGACTTTAGGTTGTAAGGGTTAAATACCCCACAAAATATGTCCCCTACTCCAAACAACAACTCTAGCCAGACGCGCAAAAGCCCGTTATCCGTAGCACCCAAAGGACCCATTCCAGGTGAGACAACACAGGCTAAAGAAGCCATGGGCTGGTTCCATACTGCTCGTTTTCTGACAACCGCGGCTCAAATGCATCATTTACCTGCCTACGATTTGCCGGAAATAGCTTTTGTAGGAAGATCTAACGCGGGCAAGTCGACCTGCATTAATGTATTAACCCAACAAAAAAAATTAGCCTATGCCTCCAAAACACCCGGTCGAACACAACACATCAATCTGTTCGCACTAGGTCGACAAGGGCAATCAGACGCTGTTTTGGCCGACTTACCCGGATATGGTTATGCAGCGGTGCCAAAAAGCGACAAAATCCGCTGGCAACAGGTCATGGCCAATTACTTAATTACACGACCTAACCTTATTGGTGTCGTGCTGCTGTGCGATCCTAGGCACGGCTTGACCGAGTTGGATGACATTCTTTTGGACATCCTTAGACCGCGAGTTGAGGAGGGACTTAAGTTTTTGGTGTTACTGACCAAAGCAGATAAGCTAAATAAAACAGAGGCCTCAAAGGCGCTCTCCATTGCTAAATTGCAATCTTCGGGGGGCACAGTCAGGCTTTTCTCAGCCCTTAAAAAACAAGGCGTGGCCGAAGCAAGTCAAATCATTTGGGATTGGGTCCACTCCGAGCCACTCAATATAGAGACGCCTCCCCTGGAGGACGAGTCTTAAACCGCCTGTGCACCCAGTAGTACTGCTCTGGCATAGTTTGAATTAAGTCCTCTAATTCGTAGTTCATTCGCTGAGTATCTTTTTGCAAATCATCTGTCGGAAATTCATCCCATACTTTGCTCACCCGAACTTCGTAGCCCCCGGGTACGAGTTTAGTGACAACACTTAAGACCTTTGCTTTACTAACCCGAGAGAATCTAGACAGGGAAGTAACCGTTGCAGCACGTTGCCCGTAAAAAGTTGCAAAGACCGTGTCCTGAGCACCAAAATCCATGTCGGGTAATAAGTAAAGCATCGCACCCCTTTTAAGGGCGCGCACAATTTCAGTAACGCCTTGAATTTTTCTAAACAATCGCACCATTCCAAACCGCATTCGACCTGCGAATACCCAATCATCCATCTCAGCAGTTGACTGCTGGGTGAAAATCGTAGCGAGCTCCCTAGGCGTGTCCAGTCCCAAAGCAGTCCAACCCGCATCTAGCCCCACAAAGTGGGGGGCAAAAATAACTACCGGGTGCGGCTCTTCGCTTTTAGTGCGCAGCAATTCCAATGAGTTCGTGTTTCCCAAAATGTTAAGCCGTGCCCTTACCACTGACTGCGGCGCGTGCCATAACCAACTCCGGTCCAAAAGCGCTTGAACGACAACTATGAAGTGCTGTTTACCGAGTTGAGTTTTGGCATCCTTGTCAAGATTGGGAAAACACAAACTCAAATTGGTTAAAACAATATGACGCCTCCTTTTCGCAAAAACCCACAATAGTCGCCCCAGCCGGTCGCCGCACCCTCTAAGAACAGGCAATGGCAGAAAGCGCAGGACGACTAACAATTTCAAAAGCCAATTACGCATTTTTAAGATTCCTGCGACCCTGAAGGGGATTGCCCGGGTAAGTCTCTGGGTTGTTTGTCTCTGTTGTAACCCCACAAGTACTGATCAGGGAACTCAAGCACTAAGGCCTCAACGGCTTTGTTCATCCTTGTTGTAGCCTCCTCTAAAGATATTGACTTATCTCCTATACCTAGCTCGCTGAGATCCCTAAAGCTAAGCTTATATCGGGCTCGGGGAAGTCGCTCACACCATGTAAGAACAATAAGTGCCCCAGTTTGCTGCGCTAGCTTAGGCAGTAAAGTCATCGTATAAACAGGCCTTCCAAAGAATGGGGCCCACACGCCAAGTCCCTTTGGAGGAACTTGATCAGGAAGTATTGCAGTAAATCCGCCCGACTTTAAATGACGTAACAAAGCCCGAACTCCTGACAAAGTGGTAGGCACGAAACTTAAATTTTTTCTGTGCCTGAATTGCAACAAAAGCCTTTCAACCCACGCTTTACGAGCAGGCCTGTAAAGCGCCACTAAATCACCGTAATTTGGCGCAAAAGTTTCACCTAAAAGTTGTGCCCCCAATTCCCAGCAACCCAAATGCGGAGACAAAAAAATAACGCCGCGCTTATCAAGCAGAGCACGCTCGACAAATCCAGTATCTCCTATGTCTGCGTAATCAAGTGCTCTTTTTGTGGGTCCTATGCTCCAAAGCCAGGGGATCTCGCCCACCATTTTTCCCGCAGCCGAAACGGCTCCCTTGGTCTGCGCCCATGAAAGCCCTGCTGATTTAATGTTTTTAAGAAACTGCTTTCTATACCGAGCTGAGCTAAACCACACCACCCAACCCACGACCACACCTAAGGCTTGCAAAAAGCTCAGGGGAAGTTTTGATAGGACTCTAAAAATACGGAACATATGCTTAGAAATTTAGATTATCTGATTTTGGATACAATGCAGATTGTCGCTGAGTTAATGAAGCAACTTGCAGGGCGACACATACAGGGAAACCTGTGTATGGGAATTCGAGTCAAATCGGCCCCCATTTCTGCTAAAGCGTTCGCCAAAGCTCACTTTGAATTGGCAACGCCCAGCACAATTCAACTTTATGGAGCTTTTTGTACATGTCTAAAGACTATCTATTTACCTCTGAATCCGTTTCTGAGGGCCATCCCGACAAAGTAGCAGATCAAATATCAGACGCTATTCTTGACGCAATTTTCAAGCAAGACCCCCGCTCGCGCGTTGCAGCGGAGACGCTTACAAATACCGGATTGGTTGTGTTGGCAGGCGAAATTACAACGAATGCACACGTGGACTACATTCAAGTTGCACGCGACACCATCAAACGCATCGGCTATGACAACACCGAGTACGGGATAGACTACAAGGGCTGTGCGGTGATGGTGTGTTATGACAAGCAATCTAACGATATTGCCCAAGGCGTTGATCACGCCTCTGATGACCATTTAAACACGGGCGCAGGTGACCAAGGACTGATGTTTGGCTACGCTTGTAGCGAAACCCCAGTTCTAATGCCTGCACCTATCTATTACGCACACCGTTTAGTTGAACGTCAAGCCGAGCTAAGGCGAGACGGCAGATTGCCCTTTTTACGCCCTGATGCGAAGAGCCAAGTCACGATGCGCTACGTTGACGGCAAACCTCACAGCATCGACACGGTTGTTCTGTCTAGTCAACATAGCCCCGAGCAAAGCGATGGCTCCAAAATGAAACAAAGCTTTGTTGATGCGGTCATTGAAGAAATCATCAAACCTGTTTTGCCTAAAGAGTGGCTAAAGGACACTAAATATTTGGTTAATCCTACTGGCCGTTTCGTTGTCGGCGGCCCACAAGGCGACTGTGGATTAACGGGTCGAAAAATTATTGTGGACACTTACGGCGGAGCTTGCCCTCACGGAGGGGGGGCTTTCTCGGGTAAAGATCCAACCAAAGTGGATCGCTCTGCTGCGTACGCGGCTCGTTACGTGGCGAAAAACGTTGTTGCGGCTGGCCTGGCCTCTCAATGTCAAATCCAAGTCGCCTACGCCATCGGTGTTGCAAAGCCGATGAACATCACTGTGAACACTCACGGAACAGGCGTAATTTCTGATGAAAAGATCGCAGCACTCATTAATGAGCATTTTGATCTGCGTCCAAAAGGGATTATTCAAATGCTCAACTTGCTCCAGCCGATATACGAGAAAACAGCTGCTTACGGACACTTTGGTCGTGAGGAGCCGCAGTTCACTTGGGAAAAAACTGACAAAGCAGCGGCATTAAAAGCAGCTGCAGGAATCAAATAATTTAAACCTACTGATTTAAGTTATCCCCTCTAGATCCATAGAGACGCCTCCCAGCGTTTCTATGGATTTTTTGCTTGAACCTCGTTATTACCACTAATTGAATTTTGTATAAAAAGTACTTAATATGCTCATTAGAAGGAGTGACGGTCGTCAAAGTTTGACAACCATCCCAAATTACTTCAATTTTGTTTAATTAAATCCAAAATGAACTGCTTATCCAAATACAAATCTCTCGCCAATCCATTAAATAAATTTACGCTGATCACGCGCAATTTAATGATTGCATTTCTCGCTAGCCTTTCTTGGTCCCTGAGCTTTTCACAGAACTTCCCAGAGCACGCAATCACACTCGTGGTGCCTAATCCACCTGGGGGCTTCGTAGACACATCAGCCAGGTTACTGAGCGAGCCGTTGGCTCGACTCATCAACCAACCCGTGGTTATTGACAATAGGCCTGGTGCAAGTGGCAATACGGCTTATCAATATGTGGCGCGAGCCAAGCCCGATGGTTATACCCTTTTGATCTCCTACTCAGGCTATCACGTTGGCAATCCATCCTTAATGGACAAATTGCCTTGGGACCCCATCAAGGACTTCACTCCCATCGCTTTATTAACCACATCAACCAATGTCATTGCAATTCACCCCTCCATTCCTGCAAATAATTTAAAAGACTTTATTAGTTACGCTAAAGCCAATCCGGGAAAATTAAACTATGCATCCCAAGGTAACGGATCGGTGTCCCACATTGGTACTGAGATATTTAAACAAATTACTAATGTTGATTTAGTACATGTTCCTTACAAAGGGTCTGGCGCTGCTATTCAAGACGTTTTATCAGGCCAGGTGCAAGTTTTTATTACGACACCTCCCTCGGTGATGCAACACATACAAATTGATAAATTGAAAGCACTTGCTGTAACTGGAAAAACCCGCCACCCGATGCTCCCCAACGTACCAACAACTGCAGAGGCCGGTGTCCCCTCTTTTCAACTTGAGTCCTGGGTTGCTCTTTACGCCCCAGCCAACACACCCCCGGCAGTGATCGCCAAACTAACAGATGCCGTCAAGAGAAGTCTTGAGCTCCCAGAGGTCAAACAACGCGCCGATACCGCAGGGGTAGAGTTGAGCTACCTCACGCCAGTTGGTCTAGACACACTCCTGAGAAAAGAATTACCTTTCTGGAACAAGATCATCAAATCAGCCAATATTCATCTGGATTGAAGATTTAATAGCCTTCATCCCGGAATTAGTTTGGGCACTGGTTGGGCTCTTTTGGAACTTTAGTCCATCGCCTACGCACGGGGTTCATTCGGTAGAGTGTTAAGTCCGAATTGAAATTATGCAGAGCAAAATAATATGTATATAATTACAGTATTAAGGAGGTCCCTATGCTAGATTTACCCATTCAATTCATATCCCCTGATGAAATATCTTCAACTCAACAGACGCGTCAAAATACATCCTTAGATTCTGAACTCATTGATTTTGACTTACTCCCCAATTCGGACCAAAAGGCACTCGTTCTGCACCTGATAGATCAGGCTATTTTGGGCATTGAAAACCAAAATAGATACTTAACCGAATGGGAGGCGGATACGCTGACCGGAGCCATTGGTGCCGCCATGTCAGGGATGTTTAAACTTGCTATGACAAAGATTGAGCTTTCACAACTCAAAAGAAATGCTGCTTTGCACCCTCAAATTTGGCTCTCTAATACCGAACAATTTACTTGCGCCCAAATTAGACAATGTCTTTCACAGCTGCATTAGACGAATTAATTTCATTTCCCCTCTTTGCAAACAGAACTTAATCGTTAACTAAATGTCCCTTACTTTATTTTGCGCAGTAGGGTTCATAAAGTCAACCATTGAACTTGGAATCAAAATAGTTGTACCCCTCTCTTTAGTAGTTTCGTAAATAATATTCATTGCTCTGAGTTGCAATGCTCCTGGCTGATTTTCATAAATTTTAGCCGCATCTACGAATTTACCTGCAATCTCAGCTTCAGCTGTTCCAAGAATAATCCTAGCTTGCTTCTCCCTCTCTGCTTGGGCCTGCCTTGACATTGCGTCTTGTAATGCCTCTGGGATTGCGACATCTCTTATTTCCACAGATGTAACTGTTATGCCCCAATCACTTGTTTTTCTTCCAATCTCTTGACACAAATGTGCATCTACAGCCCTTCGGTCTGAAAGCAAATCAGACAACATAGAGGATCCGATCATCTCCCTTAACGATGTTTGTGCGACCCGGTCAATAGCTTGCATAAAGTTAGTAATAGACAGAGCCGCTGTCTGAGCATTGTGAACATGCCAGAAAATAATTGCGTCTACATTCACGGGTACGGTGTCACGCGTTAAAGCTTGCTCTGCGTTAAAGGCAGTCGTTTGTATCCGCTCATCAATAACCATGACTATTCGGTCCAAAACAGGAACAATTAAAAATAAGCCCGGACCTTTTACAGCATGAATTTTTCCGGCACGCAGGATTACAAATTTTTCCCAGACATTCGCCATCTTTAAAGATTGAGATATCAATATTGCAAGCATCAAAAATAGTAATGAGAGAGGTGTATTTGAATAAACTAGAGATACCGCACCCAAAGCGAGGGATAGGCTTGTTAGAAAAAAGGTGATTGCGTTCATAATATTTAGGGAAGTTACAGTGACCCTTGGATCACATTTGGGGTAGCAAGCGACCAAGTCTTTGAATAAGTTTCTCGCACCGCCTTCTTCCACTTTAGCGACCTTATTTGCAAAAAGGCTTCGATTAGGCCTATCAAATTAAACTGGTGTGAGACTAGGTCGACTTATTAGCATTTAGAGATGCTGACAATGGCACCTACTCAATTAGGCGACGCAGGCTTTGTTCATTGCCTGGGAAAGTGACTTATAGTAACGTTGGGCCACCTTGGTAATGGTCAGATGCTTAGTTCGCCGATTGGTTCCAATGCATTTAGAGTTGACGAAACCCTCGGCGACCAAATGCGATAGCTTTCGGTGAATAGTCGCTTGTGATGCGATATGCAAATAAGACATCATCACCG
>CAIKVH010000033.1 GCA_903830725.1 uncultured Burkholderiales bacterium
ATAACCCCCATGTACCAGGCGGGGAGTTGCATGGTGCCTTGGCCGGTCATTACAAAATCAAATTGCGCAAGCAAGGTTACCGATTGGTCTATGGTGTGCAGGACGACATTTTGATGGTGATGGTAATGGCTGTAGACAAGCGCGAAGACAGTGCCGTATATCAATCCGCCATGGCCCGCTTGGCGCAACTGGTTTCCGAACTCCCGAAAGTCGGCCACAAGCGCCATGGACTGTAAAAGTCATGTCGCGCTTTAAATTAAGTCAAAAAGTTTAAAGCTTGATTTCTAGAAAATAAAAGTAAAAATTAGTCATTTACACAGGATCTGCTCAAGCATCACTGTCATCTTCTTCCTGATCAAAGAAGTCGATTTCAATATTGCCCGCTGCAAAACGAGCGTAAATATCATCTCCAAATACCCAATCAGTTGGCATAGTTGTTCGTAAGCCCAAGGTCACATCCAACATGACTCGCTCCTCATCAGTGATCTTGATAATTACAAGATTTGCTTCAATCAAATTTGCAACTTTTTTAACGACTTCATCGCCCACACCTTCATTGAGAAAAATACGAATTACTTCGTTATGAATCATCACACAAGGAACTACGTGCTCGCGATATGAGTTTTCCTCTCGGTGACTAATTGAACATCCTTTGACAATCAAATCATCTATTTTGTCCCCCTCAAGTAAAACACGAACAGTATCGAGAAGGTTCTGATGCTGAATTTCAATAGCAAATTTGTACGTTTTTGCAATTTTCAAAAAAATATCCTTGCTTGCTACATCTTTGAATGGACGATAGGCAAGCCCGCGTGATCTGGCAACTATCCCAGAAATGTTTTCGATAAGGTTAACCAACCACCAGAATTTATCTAGCCCCTCATATTCTGCATAGGCAAGTGCTCGGTTTAAAAATTTAAGCTTAATTTCGCCTTGTTCTTGTGCATCAAGCAAACAGGCCTTTAAGGCTCCCATTTCCTCTTCACTCAAGCCATAACCTGCTATGTACGAACGACTTTTAGTATTGATTTCAACTTTAACATTGTTGCGAGTTTTAACAAATAAAAGTTCTGATCTATCAGACTGTTGCTTAGGCTCATAGCGATGTACCTTAGCTTCACGAGAAAACTCAACAAAGTCGATCATTTGTACTTGTGTCGCATTAGCCGAGCTATCTGCAAGAGCAAGTTGACTATCGACAATTGGGCCATCAGATTCCGCAAGAGTACTAGATTTTAAATTAATACTCTCAATAGCGTTCACAAACGACCAATACTGAGGCATACCGCCGTACTGGATGTAGATTAGGTTTTGCGATTGGTGAACTCTTTTAAACTTAATCTCATTGCTAGGATGAAATAGACTGTTAGCCAACTGTTCAAGTTGTTCACTAGTCAATCCATATCCAGCAATACACGTACCTTGCTTGGTGTTTACTTCAACTCTCACTCTATTTTTTGTACGGATATACAAAAGCTCAGCACGATCTGCCTGCTGAATTGCTCTGTAACCAAGGTCCTTGGCTTGTTTAGTAAATTCATTAAAATCAACCATTCCTGCAATATTGTCTAGCGTAATTGCTTGTTCATCGTGACCAGAACCAATAACCTTCTCTGTATTAGTACAACCACACAACCTTAGATGGGACAAAACTCTGTGAATTGCTTCGACTAATGTGAATTCTTCGCCATTTACAGCTACCGAGCAGGCATGCACAGTTTGCGGATTCATATTAGGGGTCCGAGCATCAAAAAATACATCCCGTTGCTTTACCCCTTTTGGTAAATAACCGAAAGGCTTGTAATAGGAGTCGCCCTCGGGATTTTTGATGTTAGCGTTTGGACCGAAAACTTGCGGAGATCTCAGTAGGTTGAAGTAAGAAACCTCATCCGCCTGTGATCTTGTTCCATCGAACTGATCAGCACGAACTCGAATGTTCATAACACACATTGCATCAACATCTGATCTCAAGCTGAACACAAATTGAAACCTAACTGGTGAATGCAAAACGTTCGCTTCAATCGCGACATGACCTGTTTTAGTGAAACCAAACCCTAGCCACTCAAAGCACTTATCAAATCTTTGATCAACTTCATTACGAAAATTTTCATAGAAATTTTCTCCACGATTTACTATTGAAATCATTTTTTCGTTTGCTAGCATGTTTGATTTTTTTGTTTTGAATTGTCTTGAAGTTATTTATATCACCTAAGACAGAGTTGGTTGAGAAATTGACTTGATCGCTTAATTATAATGATTTCCCTTCATTTTCTGGATATAACTCTTTATCAAACCCTAATTGAAATACTAGCTACGTTGGCTTTTTGACTATCCGGCCTCCTGGAAGCAGCTCGCGTTGTGGTTGTCACAGGTTTTTTAAAATTACTAAATTCAATCTATTATTTTATAACTCGACAGAACAATTGCCTCGATTCATTGTGCATTCCCCCGTAAGTTGGCTCAAGGTCTGACACGGCTTCATAATTTTCCCATGGGTTCGTGTTTCTTGCTACAAGTAGCAAGTTAGGGAAGCGCTCAGTGCGCTGGGCGATTCGGGCCATTAAACCTTCCGCGCCAAACGCACTGTAATCCCCCCCAAAACCGTGATCCTGTAACAAGATAGCAAATGGAGCGTTTTTACCGTCTTGACAAAACAATGCGTCAAATGTGGCATGCCCATCTGCCCCAAGAAATAACAAAGCTATCCGGTGGGCGCCGTGCTCGTCACCCACTTCCCTGTTTCGCTCCAAGATTTCGACAAATCCAAAACGGCTAGGTTGATGAGCAATTCCAGTTCGGCTTACAGCCTGCTTCGCTAATTCAAATTCATCAGGGGTAATATGTTTGGTCCAGTGCAGCGAACCCAACTGCGACTGAGTCAACTCAATGCGCGCAAGAGTTGAATACCCTCTAAAACCGTGTGCGTTCAATTCATTTTTAATATCCTTAGCCGGATAAACATAATCTGCATAAACAAAGCAGTGTGCGCTGTGAGAACCGGCAAAGACTTGGACAGCATGCCCGTCATTACCACTCCCTGGGTAGTAAACAACCCGTGAGGCAAAAAAAGCTTCTGCATCAAAAGGACCTCCAGGTTCGAATTGAGCAAGCCACTGTGGGACAGGCTCTGAATAATGGCTTTGTAAATAGGATTCTGTCCTCATTCGCATACTCCCTAATTTCGTGTCTGATTTAATGCGTTATTTTATTTAAATTTGAGCTGTAGGCTCCAAATTAGCCCAGGATATACGATCAAATATTCAATCATATTGCAATCAGTTTACAGACCTTAATAGACGATAAGCGTCTATTTAAGACTTTAAAGTACCAATCCTATATCTACATGATCAACTTAAAGGGAAGTGGTAATGCTTCACGCCAGAATTGCTTACGTACTAGATGAAATCAAATGGCCATTTGCTATTTGTTGCGTTTTATTGCTTCCTGCAACTTGCATGCAACTTTTTTTGCAACTCAAACCGTTATTTCATTCTTTATCCTATCGCTCACCCTTTTTTCATGGGTTTTACTGTTTCTTTATCCTTCTAGCGGTCTTTAGTCATTTCATTTTTAATTTGTTCATGACTTTTGAACACGAGTTCAATCACGGTGTCTTCGCAGCTCTTACCGGGAACAAGGTCACGGCTTTAAAGGTATTCGAGAACGGCGGGAAACTTGAGTACCAAGGCACAGCTAACTGGCTAATATCACTTGCACCCTATTTTTTTCCTACAGTGGCCTTATCAGTCGGGATATTTACAGAGTTTTGGGATCCAAAGTGGAGATGGCTTGCAGAATTTTGTCTTGGCGCATCAATCGCCTACCAACTCTTCTCAACCCTGGTTGAAACCGAGCTAAGTCAGCCCGATTTAATCGAGAGTGGCATACCCTTCTCTATCATGACTTTGCCTTTCCTCAACGTGTTTAGTTACAGCATTCTTACAGCCTATTTGACTGGTGGATTTCATGGAATTATGAAGACTTTGCAGGCCCTCTTTGCGTCCCCGCTTAACCCCTCCCTGACTGCACTGAAATGGCTAATCAAGCACCTATTTTAATTTTAGAAAGACAAATTGTGTCGAATGACGAAACGATAATTCATATTAAACATCAACGCACAAATGGCAACTCGCGAATATTACTTTAGGAGTTATATGAAAATTAGGATCTTACTTCTTGCTGCTTTTTTAGCAAGCAATGCATGGGGATATTACGAAGACCCACATGCTCCGTTTCCTGCAAAAAATAACTTCACCAATCAATCTTTGATTGCCTGGCGCTATGTTGCAAATGTGCAAGAGGCATGCGAAAAAGAGAGTCGTAGCAGAGGACTCGGCGGATTTGGCTACGCCTTAGAGGCATGCTCTTTTTGGAGTTCTCACAATGGGCAAGATCAATGCACCATTGTCACCTCTGCTAATCCAAATTTTCATACGGTTGGCCATGAAATTAGACACTGTTTCCAGGGTAGCTTTCACAAGTGAACAAACCCTAAGAACTATGCCTCTTAAACTTTTAATACACCCAGTGCATTTAAAGGATCACTCCATGAGCTCTAATGAGTTCATAATTGTTAATAACCAAGGAATTGTATTATGAGCAAGCGAGATCAATCAACTCAGATCACAAATACGGGGCTGAGGTATAAATCCAAAGTAGCTGGCAGTCCATTCTCGGCTAAGTTAGGCTCTATGGAGACTATGAGCTGCTTTAAATGCGGAAGACACAAACCGCGAATTAGTGGCTCATTTAAGCGGTTACTTGGCTGTAATCAGTTCTTTTGTGCAGACTGTCGCCCGCAATCCATAATTAAGGACTCTGAATGATTTTGCCAAATTGGCTGGAGAACTTGTCCCATGCGTTTCAGCTTATCCAAACCATACCTATGCAGTCTATACTTGAATGGGTCGCCTCAATTTCTGGTTTATTGGGCGCATTCCTACTAGCCTCGCATAGCGAACTTTCAAAATATGGTTGGGTTGCGTATTTGATTGCGAATATTGCAATGATCTTTTTTGCTTTTTCGATTAAAGCAAATGCCCTCCTGATTCAACAATTTGGTTTCATGCTCACCACCGCCTGGGGTATCTACAAGTCTCGTCCATGGCAAACAGCTAAAAGTTGCTAACTCAGAGAACAAATCATGCCTGCGCTACAAACGACGATACAAGCAAATACAAAAGCAAATACTGAAACCTCCCCAGTCGTAGTCAGTGCGAAATGGAACCGTATGGTTTGGACATGCCCGATGGCTGTTACGTCTTGGAACAGAATAGTTTCAGGGTTCAAAGTTGCTCGTAGGATAAACACCGAACTAAATGATCGTTCCTACACAACCTATTGGCAGTTTAATTTTGATGAAGAGCATTCTCTTAAAGTCACATACAAAGCAATCGATGATACTGAGGAAGGAGAGGCTTATTGGTCAAAGTTATCGGACGTTCTAGTGGAATATGACCAAAGAACTATTGAAGGCGTGCGCAAAGTAATAAAACATAACCGTTTATTTAAAAAATTTGAAATTTACTATCAAGAACGAGATGTCAGTCTACCCAACACCCTTAGTTGGTCTGTCTTTTTGACTCGGAGTGCCAAGGGGTACTTGGTCTCCTTTGATCATGAACCGAGGGGTGTTCTCAAGGGCAGGCAAAAGATCAAGCTTGATTCACTTGCTGAGATCCAGTGCGCTGAGGATTTGTTGAGGCGGATCGCAATTCCTTGGCAAATTGCTTTCGGAGAACCAATTACCCCAAAAGCAATGTTAAGTATGTCCGAGCGAATCGGGACTAAAGATCCTGATTTTGCTTTGCAATTAAATCAAGCACTTAAGGCTATACAGATTGCTTAGGTGTGAGGGGCTCTTAATAGGATCTCGTTTAAGCATTAATGCTCACTTTATGATCCCTTATACAGCGTTTGCATTAAGTCAATACTCAATCTCAATACCCTTATGCATGCAAGTAGCCTCTACAACACCTCGCATGCCGTGCTGATCTAAAAAAGTTTGTTCCACCAGTGCGTCAACTAGAGCATCAAAAATAACCCTATTTTTATTGAGAATACCCAGAACTTGTTGATACAGATTAGCAACAAATTCACGTGCTACTCGCTCATACCGCTCGCTCTCGCTAGGCGAGGGGTCACCGGCCACAACCAAGATATTTGATGCAGCATTTTCGTCACTTGACATATCGCTGGGAAGTCCGTGTTTAGCAAAGAGTTGCCACGTCGTTTTAGAGACCCCTTCGAGATCTGAGCCGCTCCCCTGAGCACTGACATTAGGTATTCCATAGACCATATGCTCTGCAACGCGCCCTCCTAACTGCATTTTCATATGATTGATATGCTCTTGAAAACTTCTATCTCCAGCACTCTCGTGTCGACTTTGATAGTTTGGCGCAGTAATTCCTAGATTGCGATCGCGACTGATGACGCTACAGTAATCTGGATATGTCGTACCCTTGGAATTCAAAATCCACATAAGTGCATGACCCACCTCATGGACAGCGTCTCTTGTCCTTTGGGGAGTCGGAAGAACCTCCTCGTCCATTTCTGTGGTTCCGTAAAGTGCGAAGAGTAAGATATCCTGAAATTCAATTTTCTTTCCCCCTCGAGCTAATCGTCTTAGTGCCAGTTGCATTAGTTTTAATTTTCCCGAGTTGTAATACTGGCTAGCTAGAAGTGCCCCCAGACGAGGTTGATCATTGATTAAATCTTGTGAGAGCATTTCCTCTCCCATTTCCTCAATAAAGACTTTTGCAAATGCTGGAGCCTTGAGCTCTGGTATGGCGATTTTTCTGTCAAAGCAACCGCAGATTCGCAGTATTGGGTCCACACTACGAGGGGTCCTTACTCCCGTTGCGAAAATCACAGGGAGTTGAGGAACCTCCTCGAGCAAGAATTTTCTTAGTTTTAAGCGAAATGACAATGCCTTATCCGCGTCAAAATTAGCATGTTCGGGCAGTGCGTCGTCTGAGTCGACGTCCTTATGGCTAATCCAGGGACCGGATTCCAAGAATATCAAGGTTGGTTTTTTATATATTTCAACATCAAAAATATTTACCTCATCCTCTAACATCTCAAACCTTGAAATTGTAACGACCTCAAATCCAGATACATTTGCAATCGTCGGCGCAATCTCAGATATTTCTTGACGATCATCTGATTCGAGTATCACTGCGTGGCCTAAGAGTTGCCAACGTTCAACGTTAAAGGGCTGTTGGGCGATTTCCCTCATCTCAAAAGCCCAGCGCTTTACAGCAGCACTATCAGGCAAAGCCTTCCACTTGATGCTTGAACCAATGGAATTGACAACGTCTGTATTCAAATTCTTTAGCATAACAATCCTATCAAATAAGTGGTTCAATTTCACACTGAAGAGGAAAACCTTCAAGCAGAGCCTTATCATGAACTCGCTGCACCTTTGTTTTGGCAACATCAGATGTATAGGCTCCAATAAGAGCGGATCCAGTCATATGCACTTCTTGAGCAAACTGGTCTGCAAATACAAAATCTTGTTGAAATACATCAACTAAAATCCAGACTACAAAGTCAAACGTAGTAGCGTTATCGTTTAAAAATTTAACGGCATACAAAGGCGGAGGCAATTGCTTTAATAATTGCTTTTTTTGAATTGGTGCATTTACAGTTGAATCGTTAATATTTGCCATTAAAGGTGCTCCAAGAATCAATATAGGTTTTTGCTTGTTCGTACTAACATTACAAATTTACGTTTAAAGTACTGAGTAAACTGCTTGTATATGCAAGATCTCCGCTTAATGAGAGACATTCTCGCCAATTTTCAACAGCATCTTCTAACGACTTATTGTGTTGGGTAACAACGTGCTCGTTTTGGAGTATTTGAATCATTTCAGCATAAACGATGGCCGCCTTTCGAAATTTACCTGCTTTGCGAAGAACCTCTGCATAGGCATACAGTTTGTCGATATAGATTTGGTCTGTCTGCTTGAGGGCTTGCTTGTAGTGTTTTAGTACGCGTCGGATACATACTGCTGCTCTTAAATACTGGCCCGCACAGATATAACGACTTGATTGCTGATTTAATCCCTCCATGGATTGCAAAATATCTGTGTCTTGAGGAGTACGGTTTATATTCATCATCTCGTTCATAGATTGTGATAAATTTTTTGTACTTGCAAACATTGAAATGGCGTCGGTGCAGGCTTGAATACCCTCCCTTGAGTCGTTGATGAGATCTTGCTCCTGTGTCCAATGCAGTGATGCCAATCTTAAAACTTTAAGAAAACATTCCTGCGCTTCTTCGAATTCTCTGTTTTGAAGCTGCAATTGCCCCAATTTTGCAATTGCTTTCAGTGTTTTGATATGAGTCTGTCCCCAACGAATTTCCATTAAATTTACAACCGTGTGCTGGGCATTGGATGCATATGCAAAGTCACCAAAGGAGCTTGATTTGCGAACTCCCGTGATTGACCTCTTTAGATCGTACTCCTCGTCGTCTGTCAAATCCCGTCCGCTAAATTGACTCAATTGGGCTTCAATTGCTCGAGCGGTCTCAAAGTCCCCTTCGCTGAGGAAGATATCGTGCAATTGCTTAATATATGCATTATTTTGATGTTCTGACATACTTTTCTCCTTGTATTTTCATTGCAAAAAATTGGTTTTTCACAAATAAATGGTTTTTCTAATTAGAAACTCTTTCTTCCAGCTCGTCTGTGCGATTGAGGGGGCCGCCTTATTGCAAATCACAATCACAAAATACACTTAAGTCTATGCAGCTTCTAAGTCGCTAATATCTATCACCCAGATTCTTTATTATCAATGCATCAATAGACATTTAATGACGAAGTAGTTTAGTTAAACAAGTTAGAAATATTTATTATTAACTTTACTACTGTTAGTATTGTTAGTATCGTTACTATTATTACTATTGTTAAAATACACCGGCGTATAAAGAGTAAATAATTAAATTATCTTTTGAATAGATACCCCTAGATCAATTTCAGTAAATCACAAGTATTTATTAAATATTATGTTGGATGAAATGATCCAGCAAAGCAATGACGTACTTCGTGACCCAGTGTATGTTGTGTTGTCATTTTTTGTGAATAGACAATACAGACATTGCCCTTCCAAAAACTACACGCATCTATTGCGTAACTAAATGCTTTATATCCTCGACGCACCGTTTCAGCATTGCATGCGGCTTGAACGTTTTCTACAAGTACCCATTTAATATTGATTTGTGCGTGATTCCGTTTTGTAGCGTCAAACAAACTATCGCCGTTTTGCCAATCTTCTGCACGAGCAATAGCCGTAGCCAACGTTAATAATAAGAGCATCCATTTCATATTTACCTCGCCAATCTTTTTCTTTATGTACGCAATCATCTAACTATCTACCAAATATCAACCACGATCCAATTTGGACCGTTTGTATCTAGCTGACAGATCACGCCGTAGTAAACGGCCAAATTACGGTTACGCTCAATGTGATTTGAAAATAGGCGACAACGGGAATTATTATGCTTGAAGTACTTACTAATCGCTGATGGGCCGACTTCGCTCTCCAGCACAACATCACCCTTGCGGATTTTCTGAATTTTGTTGGCCCCGTCACCACAGACCGTTGTCGCCTCCGTTTTGAATGTGCCACCAAGGGTGAGCAGCAATTCCTTTCTAGCTTCCTGTATTGCCTGTTGGCATAAGCTTTCCTCAGATCCCAACCCCGTTGACTCGTGTATGAGGGAGTGAACAGTACCGTCAACGCTAAGATCAAAGGCAACATGACAACTTCCACTCATCGGCGTTTTGATCAAATTTTGAACGGCACCCACCTCATGATCATTCGCAAGATAACTTGCAGAGCGAACCTCACACTCAGCAAGGGCAGACACTCCCGCAAACAGCAAAATCAGAGGGAAATAATTGAATAAGTTTTTCATTACACTTCCCCGCACCTATAGGAATACCACCAAATCGTCGCTTTAAGACGTCCGTTATACGCATGGTCCTCATCATTCAATTCATCAGGGTCATCCGCAAAATTCTTTAATTTCTGAAGTTCATGCAACTGCGAAAGCTGACTGTCTTTGTTCTCACAACTCGTTGGATAATTAACAAGCTCTTGGTAGCTTAAAACTGTAGAGTTAGAGCGTTCATTCTTACTACTGGGGCCGCACCCACTCACAAGGATGAGAAGCACTCCAAGCCAGCAGAAAATAACTTTATTTTTAATCTTTAATTTTTTCATGCTATTAGTCTATTTCTCTTTATAGTCGAAATTTGTCTATCACAACATTTACCATTTAACTTTCTATTTATCATTTTCTTAAATTATTGCTCTGCAGATAGACAATAAATATCTATTGCTCCGTTTAAGATCAAGGTCGATGAATGAATAACCCACTGCACCAAGGACTAAACATGACTAACAACATTAAATCTCCCCTCTACGCTTTAACAACCCGCATAGCTCTGTATTCATTGTCAGCTAGCATTGTTTTTTTGAGCGTAGGCTGCTCTACTACTTCCAATTCTTATGACCAAAAAGTCCGCTTGGAGCAAGAGCGTTCTGAAAAGCTGGCGACTAAAACTGTGAATGAAATGCCGAATTGGATGATTACCCTCCCCCAAAGTGGAAATGCTATTTACGAAAACGGTACTGCAGTCAGTACTGATTTGGCTATGGCCGATTTAAAGGCAAAAACAATCGCATACTCAAAACTTTGTATGTCCGCTGGAGGCAAAGTTAGCTCTCAAGTCAAGATCTATAGATTGGACGGTGATGCAAGTTCGTCTGAGCACTCAGAGATGGCCTCACGCAGTTCCTGCCCCGGTGTAGATATAAGCGGAGTTGAGACCGTATCCGTTAAACACATTCCTGAGGGAGGCCGGTACCGTAGCTACGTATTGGTCAGTTTACCAACCGGCTCAGCAAATACAGTCAAAAGTGCTCGCGCTGCTCGTGACTTGCAAGAGGAGGCTAAGGTTCGTGCTCCCAATGCTTTTAATGAACTCAATTCGCAAGCGAAGAGCAATAACCAGTAAGAAATGTATTAACTCCAAAAGTCCAGTGGCCTTTGGGGTTAATCCTTCAGAGAACAATTTAACTAAAGGGAGAATCCAGATGATACGAACCTTCGTGTACGCAATCGTTATATTTAGCGCATACAAATACGGCATTTTGCAGGATATGATGCACTTGACTGCACATATCGCCGATCAAATTGCAGATGTCAGACCGAACCTTTAAGGCCTTTTTGTCCTGACAATCGGATGGTTAAAGTCTTGGCTAATTAGTGTTGATGATTTTTGGTACTGACATCTGCTCTAATTGGCTCTAATCGGCTGTGGGGTGCTCTAAGCTCCTGCCTATCCTATCTTTTTTAGTTTTCCAAAAATTAAAGTGGCCATAATAAGTTGGTCTAGCGTCCTATACTTGGGCTAATTCAAAGGAAGTTCGAATGACTCGCCTCTCCAAATCCAAGTTGACAATGGCTGCCCAGTGCCCAAG
>CAIKVH010000034.1 GCA_903830725.1 uncultured Burkholderiales bacterium
GTAACCCCACTCCATGACCGCACAGGCGTGAGAGGGAAGTCCAAGGCCTGCATCAATGAGCATAGGCACTGCTATTCTCTCCCTTAGTGTTTGCAACGCATAAGGGTTGATGGGGCCTTTCCCAGTACCGATGGGCGCTGCCCAGGGCATAACAGCCTGGCATCCAACGTCAACTAGCCTTTGGCACAAGACCAAATCATCCGTTGTGTAGGGAAGCACTTTAAATCCAAGAGCAATTAAGGACTGCGCTGCACTGACGAGGTTTACCGTATCGGGTTGAAGTGTGTAATCATCCCCAATCAACTCTAACTTAATCCAATCGGTCTCAAAGATTTCTCTAGCCATTTGCGCCGTGGCAACGACTTCGTCTTTGTTGTGACAGCCTGCAGTGTTGGGAAGGATCGGAACATTTAATTTTTGCAGTAGATTCCAAAAACTTTTAGAGCTCTCTTTGTCGCTAGATTGCCGTCTGAGCGAGGCCGTTAGCATTGCAGGCTTGGACACCTCAACTGCTTGAGCGAGGATCTCAGGGGAGGGGTAGCGCGATGTACCAAGAAGTAATCTGGATTGGAATGTCTCGCCGTACAAAGTTATCCCCGCATGGATGGGTGGTGTTGCCTCTTTGTTAGTCGCATTCATAGTTTTAGGAAAAGGGGTAGCCTTGGTGGTATGGGGTCTAATGTCCGAGTAGTGTGAGTCTTCAATACCTAATTATCCCCCTGTAATTGGGGAAATAAGTTCGATTTCATCCCCGGAATTAAGGCGTTTTTGCAAATAACTTGATTTGGGCACGAACTCAGTGTTGACTGCTGCCGCAAAAGGAGGGGTTGCACCGAACAACACAATAGCGTCTTGAAGGGTTGCGCCCCCATTGAGTTGGAATTCCTTTTGATTGATCTTGACGTGTAGGGTGACTGAATTCATTGTGCTCATGCTCATGTTCGTGTTCGTGTTCACGTGAATGATATTTCAAACCCGTCTGCTTTGCTGCGCAGCCCCTTGTCTACAAACTCAACGACTGAATCGACAACTGCAGGGGCAATCAAAAAGCCGTGTCTGTACAAGCCGTTTATTTGAAGAGCTTTAGGACCTATCTGTTTGACTGCAGGCAAATTATCTCGCAGTGTTGGTCTCGCCTGCGTTGAGATCTCCAAAATCCTGGCCTCCGCAAAACCTGAGTGCACTGTGTACGCTGCGCTAAGGAGTTCTAGGGTTGAACGAACGCTTGCATTGGAGAGATCCTCAGATTCGATCTCCGTTGCTCCTATGACAAACACATGATCTTCTTTAGGAGCAATATAGATTGGATACCTGGGGTGAATCAGCCTCATGGGTCGGCTCAGATTCACCTCAGGCGCATGCAGCCTAATGACTTCGCCCCTAACCCCTCTTAATCCATCCCAAGCGGGCTTGGCCCCTAATCCTCTGCAATCAAATATCCAACGCTCAGTCTTTGAAGTATCAAATTCGTCAAGTGACTTAGGCGTGTTCCAGTGAAACTCAACGCCCATTTTGATTAAGGTTGTATGCAGTGAGGATAGCAACTGACGGTTATCTAACTGGCCCTCACCTGGTAAGTAAATGCCGTGTTGAAACTGATCGGGTATCCCTGGCTCTAATTTTTTGAGTCCTTCAGCAGTTAATTCCTCTGGTTTTCTTAAAAAATCCATGAGCGCGTGGTTTCGCATCAATGCGGTTGAAAAGCGCTTCGCTTCGTGAAGATCTTGTCGGTGCCACAAAATCAAGGTGCCTTCTTGCTGAAAAAAGACGGGCTCGTCTAGGTTTCGTAAAAGCTCCCTCCAGCGTGTTAATCCGTAGTGCCCCATTTTGACAACCGAAGGCTCAGTAATAACCGATTCGGCCAGGGGTGCCAGCATGGCTGCAGCTGCCCTCGCAGCAGAACCGAGACCCTGTGCGTCCCCCTTGTCATAGATTGCAACTTGATGACCCATGCTCGCCAATTGATAGGCGAGAAGTCTGCCCAAGAGACCCGCTCCAAGAATGATGCTTGAGGCAATTTGGGATTGGGGGTGCTGAGATTGAGGTTGGCTAGCCAAGGTAATTTGTTTATGGGGTTAAATTCGCTGAATTAAATCAGCTGAATTAAATCAGTTGAATTAAATCAGCTTAATTAAATTAAAGAAGTGCCATTTCCGATGCAAACAAGTTTTTTCAACGTGTTCACGCTGTACATCTTTCATTCTAATGGAATCGTCCATAATATTGAGTATGAGCCTTATACATGCTGAATCTAAAAATCCTTCTGCGAGTAGTCCTGCA